>NZ_JACSQN010000005.1 GCF_014836615.1 Sporosarcina quadrami
TATCGAAACGTAACTCCACCGCAACGAAACGTAGACCGCGTAACGAAACGTAAGCCGCTCGTATCGAAACGTAACTCCGCCGCAACGAAACGTAAACCGCTCGTATCGAAACGCAACTCCCGCGCAACACAACAAAAAACGCGCAACAAGAAGCTGCACGCTACATAATCACTTTATCACTCAACAAATTAAAAGTTCCGCACAAAAAAGTCAAAGCCTGCAGCGGTGACTAAGCCGAAAATGAGCGTCCATAACGCAATACTAATCGTCATCCACACAGTCGCATTCGTCTTCGTCGCGCCGAACAGAAGTCCGATGAAAGCTGCAATATGTGTACCGATTAACACGGGACCACATAATGCTAGACCTGGCATCCCGTATTTGTTCCATATGCGCTTTCCTCTTTCTGTTCGCTTTGATGTCGTTTTACCGCTATTTTCCCTTCTTTTATCCATCCATTGTTGCACAAACTGAAATGCATAAATAACAATTAGCACAGTTGTCATATTCCCTATAAAAGCCACTATCATGACCCAAGTTGGTGATAGGCCTCGAATAATGCCAACTGGAATGACTAAAGCGAGTTCTAAAGCAGGTATTGCCGCCCCCAGAAAAACTAAAAAATATTCCACCATTCCGAATCCTCCGTAGTATCGTACTAATTTCATATACTACAGGAATTTATCCTTCTATTCTACTCAAATAAGCAATAATACTATTATTTATAATAAAGATGCCAATACAGATTTTTGCGCATGCAATCGGTTGCCAGCTTGTTGGAATACGTATGAATTCGGTCCGTCAATTACAGAAGTCGCTACTTCCTCTTCACGATGCGCTGGTAAGCAATGTAAAAACATATAATCACTTTTTGCGTGTGCAACAAGAGCATCATTGATTTGGAATCCTTTGAACGCTTCCAGTCGTGACGCTGCCTCCTCTTCTTGCCCCATACTCGTCCAGACATCCGTATAGACTACATCTGCCTGTTCAACTGCTTCTGACGCTTCATACGTCTGAATAACCGATCCGCCGTTCAGTGAAGCAATCTTCTGCGCTTTAGCGAATAAATTCGGATTAAATTCAAATCCTACAGGTGTCGCAACTGCTACATGCATTCCCATATTTGCAGCTCCGATTACAAGTGAATGAGCTACATTGTTCCCGTCGCCTATATATGCTATTTTCTTTCCAGCTAGCGACCCTTTCACTTCCATAATTGTAAGTAAATCTGCAAGTGCTTGACACGGATGAAAAATATCCGTCAATCCATTAATGATCGGAATTGTTGAATGAGTCGCAAGCTCCTTCACCATTTCATGTGAATTTGCACGGATCATGACGCCATCCAAATATTCGGATAGAACATTTCCTGTATCATACACTGACTCGCCACGTCCGATTTGCAAGTCCTTCGCATTCATGAACATTGCATGCCCACCGAGCTGAATCATTCCGACTTCAAATGAAATCCGCGTACGCGTAGAATGTTTTTCGAAAATCATCCCCAATGTTTTACCTGCAAGCACTGGTGTTAACTTCCCCTCCATCGTTTCCTTCTTCATGACTAATGCTTTTTTTAGTAAATACGTAATTTCATCGCTCGTATAATCGAGCAGTGTTAAGAGATCACGGCCTTTTAACTGACTTTCCATTTCATGATTCGTTGATATTGACGCAAGAACTTTAACCAAAACGATCATCCCCATTCTAAATAGTCTTTGTATAAATCATTATATTCATGCATAATTATAAAGTCAATTGAATTTTTATAAATTAATAGATATACATTTTTCTATACATAGAAAGCACTTGAAGGACAACACTCTAAACAATTTATACATTTTATATGCGTTTTTATGAATAAAAAAAGACCGCACCTTAAAAGGCACGATCTTCGTAGTAGTTGTTTATTCAAAAGTAATCTTGTTTACTGTATTGCGGTCTAATTTCTTAATGACTTCAACAATCAGTTTTACTGCATTTTCATAATCGTCTCTGTGTAACATAGCTGCATGGCTATGAATATAACGTGTCGCTACACAAATTGCCAAAGAAGGAACGCCGTTTCCACTTACATGCATCGATCCTGCGTCTGTTCCGCCGCCAGGAATGGCTTCAAACTGGTATGGAATTCCGTGTTCTTCGGCTGTATCGACAACTAGATCACGTAATCCTTTATGAGAAACCATGGAAGCGTCGTACAGAAGGATTTGTGGTCCGTCCCCCATTTTGCTTGCTGCTTCTTTGTCGGTCACTCCAGGTGTGTCCCCTGCAATACCGACGTCAACTGCGAATCCGATGTCCGGTTTCACTTTTGCTGAAGCTGTTTTAGCTCCGCGTAAGCCGATTTCTTCTTGTACAGCTCCGACGCCGAACACAATATTCGGGTGATTTTCCCCTTTTAGCGCTTTCATAACGTCGATTGCAATTGCACAACCGATGCGATTATCCCAAGCTTTCGCAAGTAGGAATTTGTCATTGTTCATAACAGTGAATTCGAAATGCGGCACGATCATATCTCCAGGCAACAATCCCCATCCAAGCGCTTCCTCTTTCGAAGTCGCACCAACATCGATGAACATATCTTTAATGTCTACAGGTTTCTTCCGCGCTTCTGCAGTTAAAATATGTGGAGGTTTGGATCCGATAACCCCTGTCACCGTTTCACCTTTACGCGTTACGATATCAACACGCTGCGCCAGCATAACTTGTGACCACCATCCACCAACTGGTTGGAAAGAGATGAATCCTTTGTCGTCAATTTTCGTTACCATGAAGCCGACTTCATCTAAATGTCCAGTTACCATGACGCGAGGACCTTCAGCATCACCCGTTTTACTTGCGATTAATGAACCAAGGCCGTCCATCTCGATTTCATCGGAAAACGGTTCAATATATTTCTTCATGACTTCGCGTGGTTCCCGTTCGTTGCCAGGAATCCCCTTCGCATCCGTCAAGTCTTTCAGCATTTGTAGTGTATCATCTAATTTCACCAATTATTTCGACCCCCTAAATAAAGAATACAAACTCAGTATAATGGATTTCATATATCATTGAAAGTGTTTTCACAATTATAAAAGGTGTTTGCGCAATTCATGTGCACTTTTTGGTGATAATAGGCCGGGCGCTACATCGAATACGGTCTTCGCACCCGTATCTCCAGCCTTATTCATACGGTATGCTGCACGGGCATAAGCAACAAGTACACTGGATGTAAATTCCGGATTACTTTCCAGCGCCAACGAAAACTCCATCACCTGATTGCTAGCCTCTCCTGTCTTACCACTTCGGATAACAAATCCGCCATGTGGCATTGCACTGTGCTCTTCTTTCAATTGCTTTTCATCGATAAAATGGACAGTCGTATCATAGTCTGCAAAATAGTCAGGCATCGTCACAATCGTCTGTTCTATCTCTGCTTTGTCAGCACCTTCTTCTAGCACGACGAAGCACTCTCTTGTGTGTTTGTCACGTGTCGATAATTGTGGCTGAGATCCACTTCTAACTTTTTCTACAGCTGAATCTACCGGAATCGTATATTGGACAGCACCTTTGACGCCTTCGATTCTACGAATAGCATCCGAGTGACCTTGACTTAAGCCTTTACCCCAAAACGTATACGTTTCACCTTCTGGAAGTATGGCTTCCCCAAATAATCTGTTGATAGAGAACAAACCTGGATCCCATCCGACCGAAATGATTGCTGTCTTCCCACTAGTTTTTGCAGAAGCATCCACCGCTTCAAAATAGTCAGGGATTTTGGCGTGCGTGTCAAAACTGTCAATCGTGTTAAATTTTTTCGCCAGTTCCGGCCCTTGTTCTGGTAAATCATTTTTGGATCCGCCGCATAGAATCATTACATCGATGCTTTCGGCAAAAGTCTCAATATCATTGAATGAATAGACCGGTGTCCCACTTGCAACTCGAAGTTCTTCAGGGCTTCTTCGTGTGAACACTGCTGACAATTCCATATCATCACAACGTCCAACAGCAAACTCCACACCTCTTCCTAAGTTACCGTACCCTGCAATACCGATCCTAATTTTCTTTTCCACAAACGCCACCATCCCTTTTTTGTAAAAGTATTCTTTTAGTTTATCGCCCAGACAGATATTTTGCTATTAATTTTCATTGTTCACAAACTGTCCTTTTGCCTATTCACATTTAAATGTTACAGTAGAATAAGGTTTATAACTAATTGAAATGAGGATTACATATGCGCGCCTTTGTTTATTTGATCGTCTTTTTTTCGTTTTTCGATTTATTTTCCCAGCTGCCAATTATGAGCCCTTTCGCTCTATCATTAGGCGCTTCTTCTTTCATAACCGGTCTTGTAGTCGGCATATATTCGTTCGCCAATACAATCGGTAACGTCCTTTCAGGATTCATGACGGATCGTAGAGGACCGTATCTCATGCTCATTATCGGACTGTTTACTTCAGCACTTTCACTTCTTCTTTATTCACTCGCAATGGGGCCTGCTTCGTTACTAGGAATTCGATTTATTCATGGATTCATGGAAGGACTAATTGTTCCTGCAGCATTCACGTTCCTTGCAAATCGCGCAGAGAAATCAAAGAGAGGTAGCAGTGTTGCAGTTTCCGGTGCTTTTGTCGGGCTTGCAGCAATTATTGGACCTGCTTATAGCGGAATCGTCGCTTCTAAAACTAGTGCAACGTTCATTATGACAGTGAACGGAGTCATTTTTTTCATCATCGCAATTTGCGCTTTTTTCTTATTACGCTCATTCACGTATGTGAAAAAGAAGAAACTGGAAGGAGCAAAAAATTTCCGTGTACGCACTCTTTTCACACACCCCGGAATGGTCAGGGCGTTTGCCGGTGCTTTCTTCCTTATGTTCTCTCAAGGAGTTTTAGCATTAGTACTCCCCTTAAAAGTCGAAGCACTAGGATTTGATACGAAGATTACTGGTATGTTATTAAGTTCATTCGGAATCGTGGCGATTTTAATATTCTTGCTTCCAATCAACAAAATCTTCGATAAGGTCGCACCGATGATCACATTAGCTTTCGGCATATCGATGATGGGGCTTTGCATGATTTTCCTTAGTCAAGTAACCGAGTTGCCGTATCTATTTCTAGCGATGGCGCTTTATGGAATCGGATTTGCATTTTTGTTCCCATCCATTAACTCCTTACTGATCGATTCATCAAAACCTGAATTCCGCGGTAAAGCATATGGTTATTTCTATGCATTCTTCTCAATAGGAGTAGTCGCAGGATCAAGTGTCATCGGTTATTTGGATCTTTCTTTCAAAGGTGCATTCATGTTGACAGGTATCATCTTGCTCATCGTAGCGTTATTCACTATGGCCGGTATGAAGAAAAGTCTTGAACTGACCGAAACCGTCTAATTCAACTCCATATAATAAGATGAAGAAATGAAAAGACAGGCCGATTATCGCACTGATAATCAGCCTGTCTTTTTTTCAATTATATTGGTTGCGCACTATAAGACTTTATCTCCTCCATGAATGCCTCGCCATATCGTTCAAGTTTCGCGGCTCCTACACCATTCACTTCGAGGAACTCTTCTTCAGTAACCGGCTTTCTGGCCGCCATGTCACGCAATGACTTGTCCGAAAACACAACAAACGGAGGGACGCCCGCTTCTTTTGCAAGCTGCATACGCAATGCACGCAGTTGGTCGAACAGCGGATCATCTTTCGCGATTTGTTTTGTTTCAACTGTTTGCTTTCTGTACACTTGAATTTTTCCAGTCAATACGTCTTTTCCTAGCTCCGTTACATAAATGATAGGGAATTGGCCATTTTCAACACCTAGGAAGTTTTCGGAAATGATGAATTCAATGAAATCCGAAATTTCTTTTGTATTTCGACCTTTCATAATTCCATATGTCGACAATTTATCAAATTGAAATTCAATCACTTTTTTGTTCCGTGAGCCTGTTAACACCTGGGCAATCATCGTCTTGCCGAAACGTTGCCCCATTCGTATGACACACGATAGAACTTTCTGGACATCTACAGTCACTTCCAACCGTTCTCTCGTATCTGTACAATTTGCACACCTTCCACAAACCTGTACATCGATCTCTCCGAAATAGGTAATGATAAATTTCTGGAGGCATGATTCCGTATGACAATAGTCGATCATCGATTGCAGTTTTTCAAGTTCTGCAGGTATACGCGACGTATCCTGTGACTGATCGATTAGGAAACGCTGGGTAATGACATCCTGTGACGAAAACAGTAGTGTGCAAGCGCTATCTAAACCATCTCGACCAGCACGTCCCGCTTCCTGATAGTAACTTTCCATGTTTTTCGGCATTTGATAATGAATAACATAGCGTATATTGCTTTTGTCTATCCCCATACCGAAGGCATTCGTCGCGACCATAACCGACGCCTCGTCCATGAGGAACCTATCCTGTTCAGCTTGTCGTACAGTGTCTGACAATCCAGCATGGTATTTTGCAACTTCAACACCTAATCGTTCGAGCATCGCATGCACCTGATCGACCGCTTTGCGGGTCGCCGCATATATAATACCCGCTTCGCCTTCGTTTTTCTTCACATAATCTTTCACAAATTTCTCACGGTCCTGACCTTTAACAACTGAGAATGTTAAATTACTCCGTTCAAAGCCTGTCATGACCGTTGATTCATCATCAATCTGAAGTTGCTGGCATATATCTTCCCTTACAGCAGGGGTCGCTGTAGCGGTTAGAGCAAGAACGACCGGTTTCTTTTCAAATGAAGCAATCACTTTGCTCATCATTCTATAGCTCGGTCTAAAATCGTGTCCCCATTGGGAAATGCAATGTGCTTCATCGATAGCAACCATCGGTATATCCATTCGGCTGATCTGCTGGATGAACGAAGCTGATTCGAACCGTTCAGGCGCCACATATAATAAGGCATACTTACCTGCTAATGCGTTTTCCACTACACCAAAGTATTCATCTGAAGATAATGAACTGTTAATATACGCTGCAGGTATGCCAATCTGATGCAATGCATCCACTTGGTCTTTCATCAAGGAAATTAGTGGTGATACGACGAGGACAGTCCCTTCCATAACAAGCGCAGGAACTTGATAACAAATAGATTTCCCACCACCTGTCGGCATGACGCATAATGTGTCTTGTCCATCAAGAACATTGCGGATTGCCTTCTCCTGTCCTGTCCTGAACGAGGAAAATCCGAAGTGTTCAGATAAAACAGATACGATCTTTTCGATTATGCTCACCTCATTTGTTATTTGTATCGATTAAAAAAGCACCTGGCGGGGTGCTCCTTTAACATTTATTCCAATAGCAATCGCTCTTCGTCACGGCTATGTATTTCATTGACAACTAGAAGTGCATAGAATTTCTGTAAAACTGTCGGACTGATCTTTTCGGTTTCGCGCAGATCCTCAATATCTTGGACGATAATCCTGATCAAATCATGATCTCTTGTCAACTGAGTGATTGCTGTTTCAAGTTCAGGATTCTCTTTCTTAATCTCAAGATAAAGTCCTTCCTCTTCTGCATCCGCGTGACTGATGACACGTGATTTCCAGTAGTCGACCAATTCATCCGCTGCACGATCAGCAGATTTCATATCGCCTTCCTGCAAGAACTCTATCATTAACTCAGTTTTACCGATTGCGCCTGATAGACCACCTTCATGAATTGCACGGTGTGCCTGAAGTTGTTTCAATGCTGGACCTGACATGTATACCCACCCTCTCGTTGTTCTTCTTACTTATAGAATAGCAGAGATTTGTCTTTGTTACCAAATGAATGCTACGAAAAAAGCTTCCGTTCTAATTTACGGAAGCTTTCAATGCTACGGGGTATAGTTAAACTTTTGAAATTCGGATATTGCTGACCATCGCTAGACCTAAAACTATCATAGCAATAACGAAGAACGGGGGGCCAACGTATGGGCTTAGGAAATACATCAATGTTAGCACTACACCAGCAGCAGTAATCGGAACACCGTAAAATGCTCCATCAAATTCCTTCACATTATAACGTGCAAGGCGCACTGCACCTGCAAGGATGAAGAAGATTGTCGCTGCTATTCCGACCCAAAGCATATCAGCTAAGTCAGTCGTATAGATGAGCAGTGCTGGTGCGACACCGAATGATATCAAATCGCTTAATGAGTCAAGCTCTTTACCGAATTGTGATTCGGCATGAAAATGTCTAGCAACCATTCCATCAAAACGGTCGAATAACGCGGCTAAAAATATGAAGACTAAGCTCATATGCGCAAGGCTTTGTGAAATAAGAATGATAGCAATAACACCGAAGCTGAGATTCGTTAACGTAATTGCATTAGCCAATTGTGCTTTGAGTTTAGTATAATCTAAGTATCTCGATAAAAACATGATGACTCCTCCATTTTAGGGTTCATTTAATAAAAAGCATTGGAGACTGTAAAAATGAAAAAAACTGTCTTAAAATACTTTACGGAATTGACCGGTCATCCAATCTCTTCCTCGATTTTAAAAAAGATTACGAGTTCCAGAGTAAGCCGACCGCTAATAAAACCATTCGTAAAAACATATTGTATAAATGAAGAGGAAGCGGAATTTCCACTTAGCCATTACGATAGCTTACAAGCTTATTTTACGCGCAACTTGAAAATCGGTTCACGTCCGATTGATTTGGATCCTGCGCAACTGACTTCCCCTGTCGATGGGTATCTTAAAGCATCAGGCACTATCCAAGATGATCAGACCTTTTTCATTAAAGATCATTTATATAGTATAAAACAAATTATGGGAGATGAAAAGAGAGCAAATCCCTATAAAGACGGATTCTTTTATATTTTTTATCTCTCACCGAGCCATTATCACCACTTTCACTACCCAATTGACGGGAAATTAACAAACCGTTATGCACTAGGAACAGTGTCCTATCCTGTAAATGATCTCGGATTGAATTTTGGGGATCGTCCTTTTGAAACGAATTTTCGACTAGTCTCCGAAATTCAATCAAGACGTGGTAAAATTGCAATGATTAAAGTCGGAGCACTCAATGTGAACAGCATCCATGTTAACGACTCTTCTACAACTTGCACTAAAGGTGAAGAGTTTGGACATTTTTCATTCGGATCGACTGTCATCCTATTCGTAGAGAAAAATGATTCTTTTAAGCCTACGATACCTTCCAAAAGCGAAGTCGTTGTTGGGCAATCTGTCGGAGAATGGTTACCTTCCCTTGCCAACGGAGAAAGTCAGACTACAAGCTAAGAATGAGGGGTTGGAATGTTACATTTTCAAGATCTTGTTTTACACTATGGCTATTTCGCTGTGTTCATCTTTTTAGCACTCGGTATTTTTGGACTTCCATTGCCGGATGAACTTGTTGTCGCGTTTATTGGTCATCTATCTTCTATTGGAACTTTAAACTATACATTATCCGTTTTCATTACTGTTCTCGGAGTGATGACAGGCACAGTGTTCACTTATTCTATAGGCCGCAAAGTAGGAAAGCCGCTTCTCATGAAATACGGGAAATGGGTAAGTCTTTCCCCTAAACGATTACAACGTGTGGATAACTGGTTTGATAAATATGGCTCCTGGGCTGTCACTTTCGGGTATTTCGTACCCGGTATGCGCCATCTCATTTGCTACCTGTCTGGAAGTTCAGGTATGAGCATCCGACGTTATTTATTATTTGCAGCAATTGGTGCATTCGTCTCATCAGTGACATTTCTATCAATCGGTTATCTTATTAAATTCCCATTTTAAAAGTGCCACACATGAGATTTGTCTGCATGTGTGGCACTTCTTTCATTCAATAACACTCAAATACCCCAAGACGATTAATCGCCGAAACCGGATCGACAGGTTTACTAATATAATAGCCTTGTATACGTTTAGCTCCCATCTGCTTCACTTGCTCTAGTTGACTATCCGTTTCAACGCCCTCAACGATCGTCTCCAACTGAAGATCATTCGCTATTTTAAGCACTCCTTTGAGAATACTTTTAGACATACCTCCGTCTGACTCCATCTCCCAAACAAACGCACGGTCAATCTTTATATATTGAAATGGCAGCATCCTTAAAATGGATAATGAAGAATAGCCTGTACCAAAGTCATCCAGAGCTGTTTTAATACCGAGCGAGTTAAGCGTACTCAACACATTTGCTGAATCATCAATATTTTGAGCAATGACCGATTCTGTCATTTCAAAAATAAGTTTCGATGTTGCCACTTTTGTTTCACGAAGAATTTTTCTGACATCATTGATGAACTCTGGATCTTCTAATTGTTTGACAGAGACATTTAACGTGACTGTGAAATTCTCGTAACCCTCCTTTTGCCATGCATTAATTTGCAAGGCAACTTTCCTTATTAACCAACGACCAATCGGAATAATTTGGTTGTTCTCCTCGACTAGTGGTATAAAGTCTGAAGGATACACTTCACCGAGAATAGGAGACTTCCAGCGCATCAAAGTTTCAAAGCTGACAATTGAGTCGGAAGCAATTTCATATATCGGCTGATAGACGAGATAGAATTCCTCTCTTTCGAGGGCATGCTCTAATTCTTTATGTATTAATCGATTTTGTTCAACTACTCTTGCTAACTCAGCATCCATATAAATAATTTGATTGCCGCCTTTTTTACGAGCTTCATCGTTGACATATGAAGCTTTCAAAAGCATTGTGTCCATATCTTTTCCAATATCAGACGGACAAATTCCTATACTAACCGTCAGCCAAATCGGAGCTTCTCCACCCATATGGACTGGGTACTCCATGGCGTTAATAATGCGTGACGCGAATCGTTCATGCTCGCGACGGCTATCGGCATAATGTATGATAAGGAATTCCTCTTCACCTACTCTGTATAACGGCGACTTCCCAACCACATGTCGAATTTTTTTACTGAATGCAAAAATAATTTGATCACTCAGCTGATAACCAATTCGCTCTTTCCACTCATTAAAACTATCGATTGATACAAAATACATAGCAAAAGGCGATGTTTCTTGCTCTTTAATCGTCTCATGAAAGTCGTCTTCCATTTGAACACCATTTGCAAGACCAGTTAACAAATCACGTTTCATCATATTCCGTTTCTGATTTTCAAGATGTCGAACATACAAGGCAATTGCGATTACAACAGCAAATGTTATAAAGATGATAAACCCATTCTGCCATCTTGCTTCGTTAAGCTGTGCCCTATCTGGATTGACACTCGAATCTACTAAGATGATGAAATCGTTCCAAGTATGGGCATAAGCAAGAAAGTGGGCATCGTTTTTATCAATTTCGAATGACCCTATCTTGTTTGCATCAGTGCTATCGACCATCTTCATATAATCCGGTACTAGATCTTTAATACTCTTTTCAGCTGAGGAAAAAACGACTTCTGCTTTATTCAAAAGAAAAACCGAACCCGGCAACCTTGACTCTTCTGTCATCGCACCAATTACATCGGCCATATTGACGACGCCGGATAATACCCCTACAATTTTATTATTTTCATAGACCGGTAACGAAATAGCCGTCACCTTTTGATTAGGATCCTGATGCAAATTGAACGTTTCACTAAACGCGACTTCCCCTCGTAATGCTTTTTTAAATGATTCTTCTTGTTTAACGTGAAATTCATAACCATCTGCAGTTAGCACGCTTCCATCTTTCTGGATGAAGCTAAGTCCTGCGAAAAAAGGCATTTTTTTATTTTGTTTATTTAAATATAATACTAGTTCCTTTTCGTCTTGTAGAACCTTCGGTAAGTAATCGGCAATCAATTCAAGTTCAACGATCCGTTCATAGGAATAGCGGTTCGATTCATTCGCAAAGCTTGAGACAAGTTCAGTCGTCTCTCGTTTGACGGATGTTTGGACATATTCTTTTGTAGATGAATAATTGGCTATTGAAACAAAAACGATCGTCGTAAATATAACGAGAAGCAAACTATGAATAATCAATTGGCGTTTTGTCACCACTACACATCCATTCCTTAAACATCACTCAATGGATGTTCAAATCTGCTGCTTCTTTCAACATGATTCCTTTTAATTCATTGTAATTATTCCGGCTGAGGGGCACCGGGTTATCTGAACCTTTCAACATGATTGTATGGGATCTAGAAAACGAATCGGGGTGAATCGCTTTAATCCTCTGTAAAGGCACCAAGAACGATTGATGGGATCGATAGAATCCAAAAGGAGCAAGCATCTCCTCTAAACGTTTCATTGTCTCACGCGTATCATATTTTTCACCATCATTGCAGCAAACATAGATTTTCCGTCCCTTTTTCTCAATATATAAGACATCGCTAATAAGAATCATTTGAATACCACCAGCAACATTCAATCCTATTTTTGCATCTTTTATAACTTTGACTTCTTTCTTAAGTTCCTTTACTTTTTCCATTGCTCTTTCAAGTCTCATCGGATTAATCGGTTTCGTCAAAAAATCCACAGGATGTGCTTCATAACCATCAAGAGCAAATCCTACATGTCCTGTGACAAAAATTATTAACATTTCCGGATAAGCATTCTCCACTTTTTTAGCCAGCGAGAGACCATCCATTCCATCCATCTCAATATCTAAAAATAGTAACTCTACAGAATGATGCTGCAAATATGCCAATGCCTCTTCAGCACTGTTTACTTCACCGACAATGTTGATGAATTCATATGATTTCAAATGGGACTTCAATGACTCGATACAATGTTTTTCATCATCCACTATTAATGTTTTCACTTTCATGTCGTCCCCTCCGATCATATTGACTATACAGGCAATTGTATTTGAAATGTAATTACGTCATCCGTTAGTTCCGGAAACACGATTCCACTGTATTTCTCTGCAATTTTCTTTACAGTCGGCAAACCGAGCCCTTCGTGTAAAGGTTTTGTCGAATACCCAATTGCAAATAAATCACGGACGCCATCACTCTGCAAATTTGCATAGTTTGTCACCCGAATAATGATATAACTGCGTTCTTTAGAAATTTCAACAATAATATTCCGTTGATTCTCATCTAAATACTCCACTTCATCAATGGCGTTTTGTAGTAAGTTGCCAAGCATCTTATTCATTTCGTATACGGAACAAGGCATGTCCTTCATATCGTCACGCAATATGAATTCGATTGTAATTTTCTTTTTCTGAGCAATTCCATTGAATGTTGAAAGCATTGCAGAGACTGCAGGGTGGTGCAAAGGCAATAGATCATTAATGCTTGCTGCTGACTTCGTCATTTCTTCAATATATGTTTTGCTTGCATCATACTCGGCTTTTTGAATCATTCCATAAAGTGCTGTTAAATGGAAATTAAAATCATGTCTCTGTGATCTAACAATTTGGAAAAAAGATAACAATTCTTTTTGATATTGTTTATCTAAGAAGTTTTGGATACTTTCATTTTTATGTAAAATAATTCTTCGCATAAAAAAGATGCTCGATAATGTGATAGCAATCATCCAAAATGTGATGAACAACCGATAGTGAATTCTTATTTGATCTAACTCGATTGCCGTATATATTACTCCTGCTGACAATAGCACCAACATTAAAATGACAAAGAAAATATGTCCATTAAATGAAAGCTCTGACTCGTCTTCTGAAATCTGCTCCTCAAATAAAGTGGGCGGGAATAGCGTAGGCGCTTTGGAGTAAATAAAAATGGAAATTAATATATTATTCATCGATACCAATAGGTCTGCAGATAAATTGGAACCGAAATCCACTTTGATTCCGCTCATTTCCATTAACAGACCTAATAGGTTATACTCCAAAAGACTTATGAATAGCAATTGGAAAAGCATTGATAATAGAATGGCAACTAGGATTTGAGTTAACGGGATCTTCATAATTAAATAAAGGATCGGAACTATTAGGACTGCAACAACAAAAAAAGGATATAGTCCGCTAATAAAGATCGTCAAAGTTGCATACATTAAACCCGCTAATAAACTGACTGGTGCAATAACTTTCGTACTATTTACCGGATGGATACCTACTAGTGAATAACCGAGCAACAGCCCAGTAAACAGTTGTATTGAGAATAAGATACCATCGTAAAGAAGAATCCCCACATTCCCACTCATTTCGTCACCTGATCCTATATAGCAATTTTAAAAAAGGTTTATTTTAATGGATAATTCTATACATTTAAAATCTTAATGTACATACTCAATTATACCTAAATAGTGTTCAATCATCAACCTCGGTCGCTTGCTATTATCCCTTGGACAGTAAAAATTTAAACGAAAAAAAAAACGTAGATCAGCAATTGCCGATCCACGTCATTAATTTCTATTGACTTATTTCAATTCTTCTAAAGCTGCAATAACATCAGCATAATTCGGGTGGCCTTCACCAAAGAACACGAAATGATCTTCACCAATTAATACAACTGGTACCATACCTCTTTCACCTTCATATTCTAATGGCCATTCTCCAGTTTCTTTAGCCTCTGCCAAGAACTCAGTACCCGGCTCAATTGTGAATATTTGCAAAGGTAAGAAATCTTCTTGGTTAATCATAATTCTTGTATTATCAGTAACGCCTAGCATAATATTGTCTTCTTCTTTCCCTACTACTTCTAACTCATATCCTTTGTCTTTCAATGTATCATAGACTTGCTTGTAGAACTCATCTGTGAACTCGGGTGCATCTTCAGAAGCCCCTTCTGTTGCATCAGTAGCGCCATCTTCTTTTTCACCAGTTGTTACATCAGCTTTATCTTTGTCTCCGTCATCCTTCTTGTCGTCTCCGCAAGCTGCAAGCGCAAGCCCCAAGACCATTACTAAGAATAGTGTTAGAAATTTTTTCATCGTGATTTCCTCCAATTTTTTTAATTTATTTATATTGAACGCAATCATCAAACTGCGAAACAACCATTATTCGGTTGAAAGACCTTCGTGTTTTTCCATTTGGATTTCAACCAATTGACGATATAATTTATTCGTTCGGAATAACTCGTCATGTGTTCCTGTACCGCTAACTTGACCATTGTCCATTACAATAATTTGATCTGCGTTTCTTATCAGACTCATATCATGGGCAATCATAACAGTCGTACGAGATTTCATCAACATCTCTAGTGATTCTTCTATATGATTTTCCGATCTAGCATCTAGACTTGAAGTAGCTTCGTCAAATAGTAAAATCGGTGCATTCATAATGAACGAACGAGCAATTGCAACTCTTTGACGTTGACCACCCGATAATTTAGAGCCGAATTCCCCTACTTCTGTTTCGAATCCTTCTGGGAATTCTTCAATGAATCCAACAGCATCAGCCATTATTGCAGCTTCACGAACTTCTTCCATACTTGCTTCCCGGTCAAGTCCATACGTAATATTGTCTCGTATTGTACCTGATAATAATGGACTTGCTTGAGCGACATTTGCAATGGATCTACGCCATTCATCCAAATGATATCTGTCGACTGGCGTATCTCCCAACATCATTTTCCCTACATTAGGCTCATAAAAACGCTCAAGCAATTTGAATAATGTTGATTTACCACAGCCACTTGGACCTACGATTGCAGTTATCTTCCCTGCAGGTATAGTCAAGTTCACATTTGATAAAACTGGTTTTTCATCATAACTGAACGACACATTTTCTAATGTTATATCATTTGCGAAACTATCATTTAAGGGTAGTTCCCTGTGTAATTGTTCACTATCGTTTTTAAGAATATCTGCTATTTTCTCAGATGCACCTTTAGCATTTTTGATTGTTGTCCAGAAGATTCCATATTTCAATACGTTCATATGGATGAACTGAACGTAAAGATAAAAGGAAAGAACCTGACTGACACGCATTTCACCTTTTGACATCAAATAGCTTCCGTAAATGAGAACCGTTCCGACAATGATTGCCCGGACACTTTTCAGTAAAGGTTCACCATATAGGTCAACAATCGCACGTCTTTTCTCTACTTGGTATTGCTTGAGCAGGATTTCTTTGCCTTTATCGATCTCTTCCTGCTCTTTATTGAATGATTTGATAAGTCTGATTCTCGGCAACCGTTCAGCAAAGAATGCTGTAATGCCAGAAAATTGGGCTTGAACAGCCAATTGTCTTTTTTGGGTGAAATGACCGACGATCGCCGAGACGATTAAAATATACGGAATAACCGGTAACAACGCAAATGTCAATTTAGGATTCATATTGTACATGATGACATACGATCCAACTAAAGAATAAGTTGCTATAATTACTGTACTGAACTCGGTAATTGCACTGTCGATGAAAATCGGGTCAACCGTCACACGGCTTATAAGCTGTTGAGAAGGTTGCTTGTTATAATCTTTCATCGGCGCCCGTATAATCTTACTCCAAACAGTCTGTTGGATGTTTCTCAAAGTGACCGCCGGAGTCAGAGATGAAAATAATGCAGACAATGCTATGAGCAATGTCGAAAGTGACATAAGTACTATATAGTTACGGATAGTTTCCTTATCAAAAATCTCCCCTGCATAAATTCCTGCTGTATATTTAGGCAAAATCAAACCTAATGTTGTAGATAAAAACAACATGATTATACCGATAATATATAACTTCCAAGGAAGTTTTGATTTAAAAATTATTCCGAAAAAGTCTTTCCAACCATGTTTTTTTGCTTCCTCCATTTTCTTGCCTCCCTGAGTATAGATTTTAAGCATCAACCGCTTTACGAATTTGTATGGAATTGTACAAACATTCGATACAACTCATTCGTCTTCAATAGCTCTTTGTGTGTGCCTATACCATCTACAGTTTCTCCGTTCAACACGATGACTTGATCGGCATGTCGAACGTTTGAAAGGTCATGGGAGATAACAATGGTCGTACGTCCATACATGAGTGTTTTCAACGCTTCCTGTATCAGTTTCTCAGATTGACTGTCCAGACTAGCTGTCGCTTCATCCAATAGAAGGATGTCCGAATTTCTTAATATCGCACGTGCAATCGCCAGACGCTGACGTTGTCCGCCCGATAAGCTTGTCCCAGCTTCACCAACCGGAGAGTCGAATCCACCTTTAAATTCTTGTATGAATTCCAATGCATTCGCTTTGGATGCAGCATCCTTCAATTCCGCATCGGTCACTTCACGGTTGAGACCGTATAGGATGTTTTCGCGGAATGTCCCTGAAATCATCGGACTGTCCTGAGCAACTACAGCAAACAGGTCCCTCCAATTCTGGAGATGATAATCGCTTATGTTCGTATTGCCCATAAGGATTTCTCCCGTCTTTGGTTGATAGAATTGTTGCAGCAACGCGAATATCGTAGACTTACCGCCACCACTTGGCCCGACAATCGCTGTTTGTTTACCTTTAGGTATCGTGAAGTTGACATCCGAGAAAATCGTATTGTCGCCATAAGCGAATGAAACATTCTTAAATGTAATATCATTATTCATCTTATCGATAGACAAATCTCTCTCGTATTCTTCTAGTTCGCCTTCCATTAGCACAGCGATACGGTCTGTTGCACCTTGGCTTTTCTTGACTTCGATATACATAAAGAGGTAGGACGTCAGAAGTCCCCACAGCATGCCGATATACATGAAGAATCCGACCCATTCTTGTCTTGTGATTACTTCAATACGGACCAGGTAGACACCATACGCAATGATGAAGATATCCATAGCGAGCATAAGAATACCGTTAATCGGATTTTCTATCCACATGACAATGTATCTGCGCAAGTTCGCTTTATAATAGTAGGAGAGATTCTTCTGTCCTCGGATATCTTCTTTCGTCTCGTTTGCGAATGTTTTGATCAATGGTACGCTCATCAATAATTCTGAGAGGAACTGCGTCAATGTTGACAGTCTGTTAAAAGTTTCTTTGTTTGTCCTGTAACTCCATTTACCATAATAGAAGTTGAACAGCAGAAAGAACGGAATATAAACCATTACAGAGACTGCTAATCGCCACTCGTATGTAAACAGAACTGCGACAATACCAACGGTCCCGTATATCGTAGCCGCTAATGACGGAACGAGCGACCCAAGAACAGTACTAATTGTCGCCGCATCCGTCGTAATCCGGCTGATCATCGAAGTGGATTTCAATTTATCATAGAAAGCAATCGGCGATTTCATCAACCTCTCCCAAATAAGTGATCGGTAGCTGACGTCGATTTTAGCAATCAGGATCTGATTCAAGAAACGTACAAAGCCTGAGATGAAAACATCTGCAACTATGAGAATAACGACTCCATAAACGATTTTCTTGTCCAGCACACCTAACATCACTTTTGACGCGTAGTCCGGGAAGATAAGTGAAACGGTAGCAGATAAGAGATAGACAATGGTTACACCTACAATCCACAACCACGGCAGTTTTGCTTTGAACATTAATCTGAAATAGGATCTCCATATTCCCGATTCAGATTGTTTACGATTCTTCTTAATATCGGAAACCATTTTTTCCCCCCTGATCCTTTAACAAAAATCCATTGAATGAGCTTTTCATCGAAAAACCCATTACGTAAACTACAAGAAAACGTTTTCATTTCACGCATAATCTCATAAGCATGTCGCTAAAAACAAGCTGTATGCCAAATTAATCATTTGTATTTTTCTGATTAAATGCATTTAACGTATACTCAATTTACCGATATTTTGCTTACTCTTCAATACTTTTAGCTAATGATGTCCTTTCTTGTGTTCATTCTGTCATTAATCTCGTTGTACAATGTCGAACAGACACTTTTTTTCAATGTAATGGATTTCATATTGGCAACTGTCCATTCCTTACTATATTAATCGTAGTTCAACACTTCCAATCAATATCGATTACTTAACAATAATAATTATAAATAAGTATGGTATTCTAGAAACACCTATGCTATAGTTAATACAGAAATTAATTCTCAATATGAACTAGGAGGCATTATCAATGACAAACAATGATAATCATTCTCAACGAAAACTTACTACTGCTGCTGGTGCGCCGGTCGTCGATAACCACAACTCAATGACTGCTGGTCCTCGAGGCCCTGTTCTATTACAAGATGTATGGTTAATTGAAAAACTTGCACATTTCGACCGTGAAGTGATTCCCGAACGACGTATGCACGCCAAAGGCTCAGCCGCCTATGGAACATTCACAGTTACGAATGACATTACAAAATATACAAGAGCTAAGTTATTTTCAGAGGTTGGTAAACAAACAGAGATGTTTGCGCGATTTTCAACCGTTGCCGGTGAACGAGGAGCAGCTGATGCAGAACGTGATATACGTGGATTTGCTTTAAAGTTCTATACAGAAGAAGGCAATTGGGACATGGTCGGTAACAATACACCTGTATTCTTTTTCAGGGATGCCTTACACTTCCCTGACTTAAATCATGCTGTAAAGCGTGACCCACGAACGAATATGAGAAGCGCAACGAATAACTGGGATTTTTGGACATCTCTACCTGAGGCACTTCATCAAGTTACAATTGTTATGAGCGATCGAGGAATACCTAAAACCTATCGTCATATGCATGGTTTCGGCAGTCATACGTACAGTATGATCAATTCGGATAATGAACGCGTTTGGGTGAAATTCCATTTCCGCTCCCAGCAAGGTATCGAAAATCTAACAGATGCACAAGCAACTGAACTCGTCGGATCTGATCGCGAATCACACCAAAGAGATCTATTGAATAGCATTGATAATGGAGATTTCCCTAAGTGGAAAATGTTCATTCAAGTGATGACGGAAGAGCAGGCACTCCATATGCCTTATAATCCGTTCGATTTGACAAAAGTGTGGTACAAAGAAGAATTTCCACTTATTGAAGTTGGTGAATTCGAACTGAATCGTAATCCTGAAAACTACTTTGCTGAAGTTGAACAAGCAGCATTCACACCAGCAGCTATTGTTCCTGGTATCGGTTTCTCTCCAGATAAAATGTTACAAGCCCGCCTGTTTTCTTACGGCGATGCACAACGCTACCGATTAGGAGTCAATCATCACCAAATTCCTGTGAACGCACCAAAATGTCCTTTCCATAGCTACCACAGAGATGGTGCAATGCGCGTGGACGGAAACCATGGTGCAAGAACTTCTTATGAACCAAACAGTTACGGTGAATGGAAAGAACAACCTGATTTCAGAGAGCCGCCTTTGAAAGTCTATGGAGATGCCGCTCATTGGGACTTCAGAGAAGATGATTCGGATTATTTCACTCAACCAGGTAAATTGTTTAACTTAATGGATGATGAACAAAAAGAAGTGTTATTTAATAATACAGCCCGAAATATGGCTGATGCCCCAGATGTTATTAAGTATCGTCATATTGATCACTGTTTCCAAGCAGATCCTGCTTACGGTGAAGGAGTTGCAAAAGCATTGGGAATTGAAATAAATAACGTTGTGCAAACAGATTCTGTTAATAAATAAAATAAGAAAACGCCAATGAAACAGGAAAACCTGAATCGTTGGCGTTTTCATTTTTGTTTGGAATGAATTAAGTGAGACTATCTTCACACAAACATTTTTTGTTTATTAATAATCGATTGCTTTATTTCTAAACAACGATTATAAACGCGTCGAAGCCTGCCTTCTTCAAATCATTGACCTGCTCGTCCGCATTTGCTTTATCTTTAAAGGAGCCAGTAATGACTCGATAGTATGTGACACCACTTTGTGTAAAAATGTCAATAAAACTATCAAAGCCTTTCGCCTTCAGCTCTGCAACGCGTTGGTCAGCATTATTCCGAGTAGAAAAAGAGCCTGTTACAACACGGTACAAAGTAGAGCCTGATGGCGGAGGAGTACTGTTCTTTTTCAAACCGATCGCTTTCTCCAAGCCATTCACATGACCTCTAGCTACTTTGTCCAACCAATCAGATGACTTCATTTTTGCTGCATTGGATGCAAAATCAATGAAACCATTCTCAGTTAACATCGCTTGCATGTTCGTTTCGCGTAGCACATGGAAATCAGCTTTTTTCTTACCACGGTTCGGCATCTCAATTAATTTACTAATCTCAGCATGAATTGTGTTTCGTACTTGTGCAGTGGTAGATGAATCGGACAAATTACTATGAATGTAATCCTCGTATCCATTTCCTCCACCAGCATTAATATGAATACTCATATAAAATGCTGCTCCCCATGCATTTGCGTCTGTTGTCCGTTGCGTTAAGCTGACAGTCTGATCACCTGTACGACTCATTCTTACCGTGGCATTTGAATATTCATTCACAAGCATATTTCTAACACGTGTTGCAATCGCGAGTGTCACGTCTTTTTCCTTTAACCCGTTTCCTAACGCACCTGAATCAGTTCCACCATGACCTGGATCAATATAAATTTTAACCATTTCCATTTCCCCTTTTCTATTTTATATTTTTTATTTAACAAACAAATAACGTCCAATCTTCTCTTTTCCGCTGTATCACCACCTCTCATTTTCTTTTTTTCAACGGCATCACCCCTTTCAAGCGATAAAAAAAGCGATGTGCCTATTTCCTTGGCAATCGCTTTTTCACTTCTTGAATTTCTTTTAGAATGTCATCAAATTTATGCGCCATTGCTGTCAATAGCTGTTGATAGCGCCGCTCTCTTGCTTCGCTACTTTTAACTTGATACATAAACAGCCAGACAAATAATACGGCAAACGGACCTTGTGTCAAAAAGTAACCGAGCACTTCCCTAACTTCCATCACACTCCTCCTCTTTAAGTAACAGTGATACGATGAACATAAACACCCCCTAGTTGAACTCATTATACTTCATCCCTAAACGAAAGGAACGCATGTTCTTATTTGCTTATTCACATTGTACCGTATCCTTTTCACATTCGTCATTTCTATGACCTTTGCGACATTTGCGACTTATCTCCACTTGTTAACCGTTGAATAACCTTATCTTTAATCCTCCCGATGTGCCGATCTGAAATTTTCATATGACGACCAATCCACCGTAAACTTTTCCCTTCAAGTAGCCAGTGTAAGATCTCCATTTCACGATCATCCGTTATGAGGGGCAAACGTTCTTGCACAAAAGCTATTTTTTGCTCAAATTCATAAATTTTCTTCAACCGCCTCTCTCGCCGTGTAGCTTCTCTAAAAATCGGATCACTGCGACCTCCATTTTTTTTGGAAGCACCAACTTCCGTTCCATATATAGCGGTCAACCCACCAATACTCCCCATTCCTTCCTTTATCACTGATATACTGTTAACCATCCAATGATAATCCTTTACTAGCTGCTCCATTTCCTCCTCTGTCATTTCAATCCCTCCAATCCATTTAGTTTCATTAGCGAAACCTTTTTCATTTCAAAGTTTCATAAATGAAACAACTTATATACAAAGTATCATGTCTACTGTTTCACTTGCAAGCATAAGTTGTCATTAGTGAAACTTTTGTATATACTAATTGTAATGGACAGGGAGGTAACACCATGCATTCTTTAGGTACTGAAATTAAAAAAATCCGCGTTCAAAATAAGTTATCACAAGAGGAATTTGCTATGCGGATAAACAAACTACATAGTTTATCCATTACAAAAGGAATGGTTTCAAAATGGGAATCGGGTTCCATTGAACCGAAAACAAGAATGTTGAAAGCCATAGCTGAAACGTTCAATGTATCCATTGATGAAATTCTCGGATTGATAATACCTGTAAAACAAGACAAGATTGAAACGATTGCAGCTCATATCGATAATGATTTAACTGAGTTGGAATTAAAGGAAATCAAGAAATATATTCAATTTATAAAATCCCAAAGAAAGTGAGGTAGTCGCATGACTTATGAATCACTTATTGCCCAGTATCCGAATTTAGTCATTAAAGAGGTGAAAACCTTGCCGACAGGATTGGCCGGACTGTATTTAGATAATATAATTCTAATCGATCAATACCGTTCAAATTATGAAAAGCATTGTATTTTGGCTGAAGAAATTGGGCACTATGAAACGACTTACGGTGACATAAGTGATACATCAACGATACGTAATTGGAAATTGGAGTTACTAGCGAGGCGATGGGGATATGAAAAGATTGTTTCTCTTGAAAAACTTATTGACTGCCACGAATTGAACTACAGATCAATTGAAGAAGTATGCAGTCATCTCGAAGTAACAGAGCAATATCTTCAGTCTTCCATTGAACATTATAAGACGCGTTTCGGAGTTTCGCTCCATTATAAAGGTTATGATATTTTCTTCGACCCTCTTTATTTAATTAAACGATAGTTTAGTGTTTCCATGCAGCCGACTGTTTCAAAAAAAGATGAGTCCTTTCTGAGTTATAAGGGGATCCCGCAGCTTGTATTATGAAACATATCGTTCTGTAAACGGTTACTGGGATACACGACGTTTTTCAATTCCTCTTTCTTTTTTCTTTAGAATACGCAATACAGACGAGATGAGCATAATGGACTTTAATTTAATTAAAATGCAAAATCCCGCTCCCACAAATTCATGTGAGAGCGGGATTTTGCTATATTTTTTATTAATGCCAGTTGGCCAAAGTGAATCATTTTATTAATTGCGTTTTCCTACGATTGGGACAGATTGAATAAATTGCGTTAAAACTCCATATGCTATCTCACATGATGATCAATTATGATGGAGCGTGATTTTATGGAAACCGTCAATACAGTACAACCTGTTCGAAATACAATCGTACACACAAGCACTCTATTGTTAGTGCTATGCATAATAGATGCGGCATTCACTGATTTAGGACTTCGTAAAGGTCTGATCGAAGAAAGCAACCCGTTAATGAATATTGTATACCAGTCAAGCATCTTAGCTTTTTATGCAGTGAAGATACTCCTTCCAACTGCATTGCTAAGTATGATTCACTTCATAAATCCGACATCAATCATTAGAAACATGATTGTGTTTGCACTTGTTTTATATTTAATCATTCTGAGCATACACATCTATTGGGTCGTTATCGTCATAGCATTTGTTTAATTTTATTTACAGTCAATCAGAAGTTGTATCAATTGCACTAAACATATTGGCAACGATTAACCCCATAATAACGGCAATGATGCTCATGACAAATGGCGTACCGCTTTCTGGTATTCCTGGATAGATGACAAAAACCGAGCCAATTATTAATCCGATAATGATTGCAAACATGCCATGTGTAAAGTTCGCGAGTAAATAATGGATTATTTTACTACTCGCTATAAATCCAACGATGACTCCTGCTCCAATAACGATTATAATCGGTAAGTTAATCGTAGCTAGTGCATTGATTGCTGTTGCATAGACACCTAACAACAACAGAACGAACGAGCCACTAACACCCGGCAACAACATTGCCATACTGCCAGCCCAACCAGCAAAGAATAAACCTAACGCATTTTGAAATGTCAGTTGTGTGATGATTGTCGAATCAGCCGGTTTAATAAACACAGTTGAAGCAAGCAATACTGCAACGACAATCAACAAAATAAAGTGTCCAAATTTAAAGTTCTTCTTAACACCTGCCTGCTTAGAGATAAACGGAATCACTCCAAGGATCAGACCTAAAAAGAAAAATTGTGTCGGTTGTTCATAATTTTCAAGTAAAAACTTAATTACTTTGCTGAATAGCAGTAAAGTTAGACCTATCCCAATTCCTAAAGGCAGTAAGAAGCCAATATGTTTTTTCCATTCGCGGCTAAAAAAGCCACTGATCGATATTAGTAATCGATCGTATATCCCTAGAAGGAATGCGATTGTCCCTCCACTCACACCCGGAATCAAGTCACTAATTCCCATTAAAAATCCTCGATAAATATTTTTCCATTCCATAACTATTGTTCCTCCAATAATATCTCAATGAGAGTAGTATACCATTTTCCATCATATGTGAACCATATTTAATGGGATTTTGCTCATTCATCTTACATTGACGTACATAACTATCTATTTGTTGCTTTAATGAATTTTACACTTTATTCTTTTTACTTATATGTACTTTTTTAAAACCGATATAGTCTTTATCTAATGAATTCAGAGGTGTTGAAAATGGATAACGCTTTATTGGAAATGCACGCTCATCATAATCCTTACTTAGTTGTTCTCTCATATATTATTGCAACAATTTCAGCATATGCCTCGATAGATCTTGCAAAACGGGTAAATGTTTCAAAAAGTAATGCAAAGATATTTTGGCTTATTTCAGGAGGCGTTACACTTGGGACTGGTATTTGGTCCATGCACTTCATCGCCATGTTATCGTTTCATTTTCCTGTACCTGTAGTTTACAATACATTCCTCGTTGTCATGTCGGTATTCATAGCAGTCATTGGTTGTTATTCAGGTTTTTATTTATTGGCAACGAAAGATAATAGCATTAGCCGATTTATAATAGCTGGTATTATAATGGGTTCCGGCATAGCAACAATGCATTACGTAGGAATGATGGCTATTAAACCGATTATTATTACTTATGATCCTCTATTGTTCATCATTTCGGTATTCATAGGCATTTTTGCTTCATGGGTTGCATTATGGTTAGGATTTTTATCACCTTATGCACGTAAAAAAATGTCTTGGAAATTAAAAATGCTCTACTCTCTAATTATGGCAATCGCCATTACAGGTATGCATTATACAGGTATGGCGGCTGCAGATTTTTCAAACAGTCCGGTGAATACAGAGCTTACATCAAGCATTAATACATCTTTGCTCGCATGGATTGTAGCAGCAGTTACGTTACTAATTTTTGCGCTCTTCTTCTTTTCAATCACATTCGACCGTATGTGGCGCAAACAAGGATTAGTACAAAGTATTTTGTTGGATTCAGTCGCAGACGGTATTGTCATAACAGATCAGCACGGGAAGATTCTGCATGCTAATAAGACATTTGGAAAAATGATGATGGATGCAGGCATTCCTTCACAGTTCACTGAAATGCACAATTACCATCCGACCTTATTCATCGGTTCGATCCAAGTGGACAATCATCAGATTAATCTCGGAACTTATATTTTCGAAATCAAACGCAGACCGATTCAGGATGAGGAAATGAATCATCATCTATGGTTTATTAGTGATATAACGGAAAGGAATCATAAAGAACAACAAATAGCATTTATGGCTTATCATGATTCTCTCACTAAATTACCTAATCGATATAAAATGCAAACTATTTTGGATGAGTGGATAGAATCTGCAGAAAAAATCGGATGCATCAAACTGAATATTGATAGAATGAAATTTGCCAACGACACGCTAGGCCATAAAGCTGGTGACGAATTGTTGAAGAGCATTTGCAAGACGTTACGATCGTCTTTGAGAGCAGATGATTTTTTAGCCAGAGTAGAGGGTGATGAGTTCATAATCCTTATTAAAGATGAACGGGTGAAAATTATCCATATCATTGCCGCAACCTGTATAGAAGTGATACAAACACCGATTTCTATAAACAATTCGATCATCACAATAACTGCGAGTGCTGGAACTTGTACGTATCCTGATAAAGCTACTTCTGCTGAAGAATTGATTCAATTTGCGGATTGGGCGATGTTGGAATCGAAAAAGAATGGAAAGAATCAAACGACCGCATTCAACTTCTTCATGCAAGAGCTGCATAATAGAATGTTGCTTATTGAAGATGCGTTATCGACAGCAATTGAAAAAGGACAATTACAATTACATTATCAACCGAAGATTGAAATGCCGTCTGAGCAGATTGAAGGTGTTGAAGCTTTATTGAGATGGACTCACCCTTCTTTCGGTTCCGTGTCACCTGTGGAATTCATACCGATTGCTGAAGAAAAAGGTTTCATCCATAAGATTGGCGGTTGGGTAGTCAGAGAAGCGTGTTTACAATGGAGCAGATGGAATGAAGAGCATAATATAAGACTAGTGATTGCTGTAAATATAGCTCCGATTCAGTTGACTAAAGAAGATTTCTACCCTTCTCTCCTAAAAATCTTAGAAGAGACACAAATGGATCCTCACTATTTAGAGTTGGAAATTACAGAGTCATCATCATTTGTATTTGAGGAAAAAACAAACATCATGCTGACAAAAATCCGGAATTTAGGTATAAAAATCTCATTGGACGACTTCGGTACAGGTTATTCATCCTTCAGTGTTCTAAAGCAATTACCAATTGACACATTAAAGATTGACCGTTCATTTTTAAAAAATTTGCTGGATCATGTTGAGCAGGAAGCGATTGTACGGTCCATTATCCAACTTGGACATAATTTGAAGTTCGATGTACTTGTTGAAGGAGTGGAATCTATTGAAGAGGTCGAGTGGCTCAAAAATGAAGGTTGTGATTATATACAAGGATTCTTTTACTCAAAACCTCAAAGACCAGAAGATTTGCTGACACTTTTAAAACATGAACGAATCGAGACTGTGACAATAGTTTGACTGAGCAAGCTAAATAAAAAAATAATAGCGGCAAATCGTGGATTAAAACACGAATTGCCGCTACCTTTTTCATCCTATTAACCTTTATGTTAAGTGTTTCTGAGTCGCTTGCTTACCAATCATACCCGTCTAACAATCGTTTTCGGCGATAAGCAAGATTTTCCGCTTCAGTTTCGCGAGCCATCTGATCTTTACGCAGTTGTCCGTTAATGCGTGGATCTTGCAATCTCATCGTACTCCATCCTTCGGTTCCGACGATTTTACTCACTTTTCGTATCTCATCTTCATAGAACAACATGTCCAATCCCTCCTTCGACACTCCAGTTGACAAGGATTCTTCAAATCCCTCTCCCTTAGCATACGCCAGAAGATTGTTTACACGGAGGGTATGCGCACAACAGTAGTTGAATTACTTCATACATCAGCAAACTTAAAAACCTGTTAATTACAATCGTTTCCGATTCATCGACCATAACCATTTCATCTATCCATATGCTACTCTTTATTTTCTTCCTTTAAAGTTCTTACTCTAGCTTGATAGTCTTCAATTTTTGTAACTATTCGTTTGACTTCATCATCAACAAGTTGTCGCTTTTCAGTTTCGAGTTCTCCAATCAATTCATCATAGGTTTCTTTTTGATGGGTTATATGCTTCAGGACGGAATCCATCATATCTTTATCTATCAAGCCTTCCTCCTGCAATAGCCTGGCAGCTCCAATAAAACGTTCATTTTCCACTTGAATTGCTTTTTTTGAGTTTGAAGCATAATCCAATACTTTTTTCAATGCCATAGCTTCCGGCCATCCTATTGGCGAAGCGTATACGAGACTGACTAGGTCCAAATCTGAAGGGAACCACATCTTTGAAATGCCAACAGTCATTTCTTCCAATGAATCTGCCGCCATATAGGTCCCGTTCCCGGCTTCTGCGACTGCTTTCAACTGACTTTCCGCTTCCTTATCTACCTGAAAACCAATAACATTCACGTGTCGATCTTTAGCTAATTCCGAAAAAGCTTTGGCTTCCGCCACAGGATCTCCACCGCAAGTTTCTGCACCATCGCTTACGATATAAACAGTAATATCATCTGTCGTATTTTCATGATCCAATCTTGCTTGTTTTATAGCTTCTGCTAAAGGAGTCCATCCATTTGCCTTTACATCATCAACTGCTTCGTTGAACTTTTTTTCCGCATATTTTCCTAGAGGATAAACTTCTTCGATTGTACCACAGGATAATTCTTTATCGGATTTGTTTTGAGTACCTTTGTGCCCATATACATATAAGGAGACTTCACTTTCTTTTCCAACTGTCATCGCAAAACTTTTCACTGCAATTTTCGCGGTATCCATTTTCAGTCGACCATCCGCCTGTAGAAGCATACTCGAACTTGCATCCAACAATATGAGTGCTTTGGCCGGTTGCGTCACTTCTTTGCCACCCTCTGTTATCTCATATGGTTCAGGCAAAATCGGTTCTGCAAATGAAGGACTGTACGTAATGAACGGACTGACGAGTTCTTCATACTTCGCTCCACCAAGCAAATGCATAATGGAGCGATAGATTACCTCGGGATCATTTGTGGATTGAATGATAGGTTTCGTTTCCAGCAAAAATTCTTCCCTTATCTCTTTCGGCACTTCAATCGTATTCCACATCGATGTCTCTTTCTCGATCGTAAAATCTTTAGTCAGTTGACCTGGAGGCATTGATGCAATTTCTTCCACCGTTTGCGCTGGCTCTACATCTAAAAAATCGGTTATAAGAGTTGAAGCCGAAGTATTTTCTGTTCCCGCTTCTCCGTCACTCGGATTGTCCACATCATTTGTTGAAGCATTCAATTCTTTTTCTACTCCGTCGCTCTCTGTTTGTGTATTCTGTTTTTCTTTATCTTGCGAACATCCTGCGATTATCATACACAAGAAAATTATTAATAGAAATACAAATCGATTCATATGAATAATCACCTCTCTTTAAGTATAATACCTATACGGAAAACCCCTGACTTAGTTCCATTTCAAGTTAAGAATACTACAATCGTATAATCAATTCCCTCCTTTTTGGTATGATACATATGTCTAAAGTCTTTTAAAAAAATAAAAAAACAGGTCAGAGCGATAACATACGCTTTGACCTGTTTTTTTATTTGGTTAACGCTAATTTATTGCGTACTTCTTCAATCATTGCCAGACGTTCGTCAAACTCTTCGACTGTCAAGTTATTTTCTGTGAAATAACGGTTTCGAGGATGTACCCGGCATTCATCCGAGCAGCTTCTCATATATAGATGTTCGTTTTCTTCAGAGCAAAGGATCTTCGCGTTACATTCAGGATTCGCACAGTTCACATAGCGTTCGCAAGGAGTACCGTCAAAATGATCTCGTCCTACGACAACATGCTCCACCTGATTGATTGGTACGGCAATCCGTTCGTCGAATACATAACATTGTCCATCCCAAAGTTGACCTTTAGCTTCTGGATCTTTGCCATATGTGACAATTCCGCCTTCAAGGTGGGCAACATCTTCAAAACCTTCGCGCTTCATCCAACCTGTGAACTTTTCACATCTGATTCCGCCAGTACAATAAGCAAGTACTTTTTTACCTTCGAAAAGCTCTTTGTTTTCACGGACCCATTCAGGAAGATCACGAAAATTCTCGACATCTGGACGAATTGCACCTCTGAAATGACCGAGATCATATTCATAATCATTTCGAGTATCAAACACTACAGTATCTTCTTCTTGCATACGTTTCAAAAACTCTGCAGGCTTTAAATATTCACCCGTCAATTCCAGCGGGTTAATATCTTCTTCAAGGCTCAAGTTCACGATTTCATCACGATGGCGTACATGCATTTTTTTGAAAGCATGTCCATCTGCTTCATCAATTTTGAACCAAAGATCTTTGAATCTTTCGTCACTATGCATCATTTCCATGTAAGCATTAGTTTGTTCCACTGTTCCAGAACATGTTCCATTAATACCTTCCGCGCCGATAAGAATACGCCCTTTTAATCCGTGTTCTTTACAAAATGCCAAATGTTCGGCAGCAAACGTTTCCGGATCTTCGATGTGTACGTATTTATAGTACAACAATATCCGATATGCTCCTGTTTCCATTTCTTCGACCACCTTCTGTTTGTTTTCTTTGCAATAGAAATAACAGCTTGATCGGTTTTACAATATTCGATTGTAAACACATAAAAGCTCACCTGTATTTGCAAGATCCAGGCATCAGACAGTATACCATAAATCCCAAGTTCGAAAAAGCGGGAAATCCCTAAATCTTTATATCCAAATGCAGTCAATATGCATAGTTAATACGAACCAATATTTTCCATAGAACTCTATTGGAAGATAACATCATGTATACTATGAATATACAATAATCGACATCTAGTAAAACTATTTTCATCACCTTTCCGTCTATTCATTAAGGACATTATAGAGTTCGACAAAACAACACAATCACCATTTAAAGGGAGTTTAGCATAATGAAAAGATCAAAACGCACGTTCCGTTCCATATGGATTGATTTTATTTTCTCCATTACTATTGTTCTTTTGACTATTTCGGCTATAGCAATGATTTATTCATCTGAAAACCATGAAACAGCAACGAAATCGCAGAAGAATGATATAAATCTTGATCATTCCGTTCAAATTGAAGAGATAGACTCCAATTATCCCGGAGTTAAAATCGTGACGAAAATCTCAAATGATCGCAATGCCCCTTTTGCAATTCAATACCCGCAAAGTATACATAAATCTTTTAACGACGAAGTGACAGAATATATTACATCGGCACAGACCCATTATATTGATTTAATAAATAAAGAAAGAAAAGTAAACGAAAATATAACAGGTGAATTGAATATCTCTTTCGAAACGATTACGCATCATTCAGGGAATTATTCGTTTGTACTAGTTACGAATAGCACTGTTGGTAACTCTACAAATGGAATCTTAGAAATCCGCTCTTTCCATCTGACTCCTGAAAGCGGAGAACAGTATACTATTGTCGATCTATTTAATCATGCGCCTGAGAGATTGGAAGATGTTGCATCACTAGTTCGTACCGCTATTCACGAAGATGCTTCCCTTAACAAACATCTGTTGCAGAATGAAATCGACTCACATACTATGCCTCTTTGGAAAAATTATAGAAACTTTGCAATTTCAGATGATGCACTCATTTTCTATTTCGATGAAAATACAATTGCTGAGAAAACACTCGGCCCGACAATTGTAAGCTTGCCCATTGAGGAAGTAGCGTATCTATTGACGGACATGTTCAAACCTGAAAAAGAACTGGATAAGAGTTTAATAGCAGACAAGCCACCAACAGAATTACCTAAAATAGAGAAGGATAGTGAAACTAGCAGCGAAGAGGAAGAACTTGTAACCGATGAAAACACTCCACTAGAATCACCATCTGCATCTGGAAAAGTTGTCGCCCTCACTTTTGATGATGGACCAGATCCAAAGGTAACAAGACAAATTCTAGAAGTATTGAAGAAGCATGATGCGAAAGCGACGTTTTTCATGTTGGGCAGTAGAGTCGAATATTATCCGGAAGTGGCCAAGGAAGTGAAAGAAGCTGGACATGAACTTGGAAATCACACATGGAATCATGCCGATCTCACTAAATTGAACGCAGACCGTGTCAGCAAAGAAATTAACAATACTTCTATGATTATTGAAAAGGTTACCGGTGAAAAACCTGAAGCTTTCCGTCCCCCATATGGTGCAGTTAACGAACAAGTACGCAAGCAGACGGAGATGCCTGTCATCTTATGGAATGTAGATACATTAGATTGGAAATACAGGAATGCTGACAAGCTACTTCAAATCATCCAACAAAAAACGCAAGATGGAAGTACGATACTAATGCATGATATTCATCAGTCTACAGCAGACGGGCTTGATAGAGTCCTCACTTATTTAGAGAACGAAGGCTATACCTTTGTCACAGTAGCTGAATTGCATAACCGGTAAGCAGATTGAAAACGGTCAGAGATTCACTCGCTGATCGTTTTCTTTTTGCATGTATATAGACGCTTCTGTTATAATATCATTAGAACAGATTGGAGGCCGTACGAATGTTTATTGAAATTGAAACGACTTCTGACATTCCTATATATACGCAATTGGTGAATCAGCTAATAGGACTCATAGCGGCTGGTGATTTAAAACCGAATGAGCCATTACCTTCCGTTCGTTCATTAGCTTCAGACCTAGGTGTTAATATGCATACAGTGAACAAAGCGTATCATGAGCTTGAACGGAAAAAAATTCTAAACATAATTCCAAAATCAGGCGCTATCGTCAACGATTCGAAAACGCCTAGCGAAGAGCAACTTTCCACTATTATACAACTGTTAAAGCCGATTATTGCAGAAGCCATCGTTTATGGGGTGGAAGAAGCAAAAATTATGTCGATTGCTTCATCTCTAATTTCAGAATTCAAGGAGGGGTAAAGAAATGACGGTCATCATTTTTCTAGTAATCATTTCATTTTTAACAATTATAGAAGGTGCAATGCCTTTTCTTCTGAAAAAAACAATCGTTTTTGGTGTTACGATACCCGAAGACCATATTGCTGATCACGTACTAGCAAACTATAAAAAAACCTATTCTGCAATCATTTTCATCGCCGGATTGATGGGTATGATTTACTTTACGACATTCGGTTTAACCGATTATCTTGAAGAAGAAACAGTGGTCTTTAGAGGATTAATCATTCTGTTTTTAATGATAACGCTTAGTATGGTGCTCTATCTTTTCTTCCATGGCAAAACGACAAAAAGAAAACGAGACAACGCATGGGGTGCCAACTTAAAACAAGTTCAAGTAGCAGATCTCTCCAGAAGATCCGCGGACGAGATGCTGCCCTCCCTCTTTTTCGTATTACCAATGATTATTACGTTTGGTCTAATTTCGTATACAGCAAGTCAATATTCGTTATTGCCAGAAGAGATTCCTACACATTGGGGAATTGACGGGACAGCTGATGCTTTCACTCAGAAAAACCCTTTTTCCTCCATCGCCATTCTGCTTATTTTGTTCATTATACAGGCGATGATGTTTGCGACCAATCTATTTACTAAAAAATCCGGTATGAAGTTAAATGCAGCAAGAAGGAATTCATCTAGAATCCAACAGCTTTCTTTTAGGAAGTATACGAGTTGGATACTATTTATGACGACGCTGCTCATGACGATACTTGTCGGTTATTTCCAACTGATGACGATCCACGGGCAACTAGGCGGTCCGATTTTAATGATGGCTCTTCCAATTGGATTTGCACTTGTCATGTTGATCAGCACTGCCATATACGCATTTAAAGTTGGTCAAGGCGGGGCACGGATACAGCCTCCTTTTGAAGAAGATTCCGCTGAAGGGATTACAACTCATGACGACGATCGCTTTTGGAAAGCGGGGGTATTTTATGTGAACCGCAATGATCCGTCTATCTTTGTAGAGAAGCGTTTTGGAGTTGGATGGACAATAAACTTCGGGAATCCGGTAGGTTATTTTATACTATTCTTGCCAATCGTTATTATTTTAGGTATATCGCTTCTTTTATGAAGAACGATTGAATTAATTCGATAGACGTTGATTTTCGCTCCAGCCGGCTGCTTTCCGCGCGCATGGCCTCAGCCACTACCCTTGCTAATTGCAAAGATTTGCTCCTACCGCTTCGCTCAGCCCAGGGTCTTCGGCTAATGCTATTCCCGCAGGAGTCGCCGGCATTCTCTTTAATCAACTAGGTGCTAGCATCTGATTTTTTCACATAATCATTCTCGATTATAGAAGGTACTATATCATCCTTTATTGGTTAATCTTCAATAACATCTATTAAATCAGTATGAATACTAACGAAGTAAGTTTCTAATAATTTCTCTAATATGCCATTAAGTTTATGGTATTCATCATCAGCCTTTTCAATAACATCATAAAATTCATCTTCTTCTATCTCATCATTATCTAGAGCAATGTACAATCTCCACATCTCTTGACCAAACTTTTTCTCAATCATTGCATATTCATGAGCACCAATTTTCTCAAGGATAGCTATTAATTTGTTTAAATAAGTTTCAATGCTTATTTCTTCGATATACGATTCAGGCTAATTCAGTAAAGTTTCGTGTCCTCCACTTTCAAGCTCAGAATAGTATTGAAATACAATAAATGCTTCATTTAAAACTGTGTCTTTAGTTGATAAATCACCTTCACTTATGACTGATATAATAGCGTTCCATATATTGTCGTTGTCTAATAAATCTTTTCTGGTCATTTTAGGTTTCATTGTATTCCCCTTACTAATTACTTCCTTGCGACAATCTTAAATAAAAAGGGCCCGTTTGAGACCCAGTCCTCATTATGCAAACGCAGCCTTTAATGGAATAACTAATACTGTTGATTTACGCTGCAGATGGGCGCTTTCCGTGGGGCGGGAGGAAGCCTTCTCGGTCGCAAAAATCGCGACACTGCGGGGTCTTGCCTATCCCGCTATCTCCCACAGGAAAAGCCGTCACGAAGAACGGCTTTTGCGAGCAGAAGCGAAGCGTTGTGAGCACATCTTTGCCTTTCGCCCATCTTCCGCTTCAATCAACTAAGTGTGTAGTACTTAAAAAACGCCCCCGATAGCTTAATACACACGCTTATTGCACATATTTATCTTTGCATTTCTTTTACTAATTCAATTGCTTGTTCAGTTGAGTCAATTAAGGAACGATTTCCTTTTGATTTTCTTAGTATCAATGCTTTTTGAAAGCATTCTTCAGCTTCATTTAGCATTGCTAATTCCATTAGACATTTACCTTTGTGTTGCAGTACGAAATCCAAGTATTCATCAATTTTGTGAGCTTCACACATTCCCAAAGCTTTATTAAAATGGTCCAAAGCTTTTTTATGATTGTTGTCGTATTTAAGAGCCTCACCAAGACGAATTAAAGAAACGATTTCCCTTGTAGGGTTTCTTTCTACTACTGCTTGATTAAGACAATATGTTAAACAGTTAATTGCTTTTTGGGGTTGTTCATTGATTCTGTATAAATTCCCCAAAGACCCATAAAGAAAATACTTATCATTTTCCTTAAGGCTTTCTAATAAGCCTTCTCCTTGGCTAATAATCTGGTTTAGTATTATAGGTTTAGAGGTCTTTTCACGAAGATACTGTCCTTTATCAAAGTAAATAATCTCATTGAGAGTGGATAAATTTTCTTTGAATTCTGCTATATTCACGTCTACCCCTCCTCTGAATACGTCTTTCAAAAAATAAAAAACCCTTATTAAAAAAGTTTATATACATCGCAAAATGGCCAGATTCTGGAAAACCGCTATGCTACTATCGCCCCCGATTGCTTAAGGCTTTACCGACTTGTTCATCTTTTACATGAATCACTTCAAAACGTTCACAAACGAGAAGCATGTCATCCGAAAATTCACGTTCAATCGAATTTAGTTCTTTTCTAAAAAATTCCTCATGTGCTTCCCACCAATATCGGTAAGTTCTATCTCCTTCACCTTCCGCAATTGCGAACTCCTCACTGACCTTATTCATTGGTGTTATCGTAACCTCTACAGTCTTAGTGATCGCTACAGGTTTATCGTCACTGTTTAGAATAATATTGTAATCTTCCGTTGTTGGAAGTGGTTCGTTCTCTAGTTCATAGAATATGTGACCTGAACATGTTGCAGTTTTAATGCCATCAACTACTAACCCTGCAAGGTAATCAGGTGAAGCCCCGAATTGCCATGCAGTAACAGATTGTGGTTTTTCTTGATTCCCCCAATATTCATCCCAGTATGTTTTTGTAGCTTGATTCATAATTTTTACCCCCGTTAGTTTTATCTTTATCGAACAACCTGGCCCGTTTAAAGAACGGATATTATTAGTGAATTGTCCCCGATTGATTAATGATGCTGTTCATTTTACGTGAAATTTTTTGACACTTATTTTGTGTTCATAGACGTCAATGATGTGCGTAGATTTCCTATTTTTTATATCCATTACATAAATGCCATTTTCAGTTTTTACTTGATAGAAATTACTACCAAGATATTTAATATTCTCTATTTCAGTCTCGTCATCAAATAATGCTAATTTAACCTCGGGGTCCGCGAGTATCTTAGTGACTTTACTCTCTGCATTAAAATGATGGAGTAAATTATACGGGCTTATAAATGACAGGATTATAACCAACAGAATTACACCAAAAACGAATGAAAGTTTCTTCACATCGTTACCTCCTACAATTACTTCGGAATTTCCCAATAACTAATCCGACAATTCGGCCCGATTGTTGCATGGCAATCACCAACTAACTTTGAAAATAGAACTTAACAAACGCATCTCATTAATTTTATAAAAGGTGCTGTTAAACTACTTATAATTCGTCTTTTTTACCATTGTCATAAATTCTGCATAATCCGTGCTAAATTCGTCCACTTTAACAAAACCAAGCTTTTCATATAAATGGATTGCTCTTTGATTGAACTTTGCCACAGTTAGTCTGATTGGATTACCTTTATTGTTTTTTTGAATATGACAAAGTATAAAAGAGCAAAATTCAAAACTGATACCTTTGCCCACAAATTTAGGATTCATACCAAGTCCCAAATCAATTGAGTCCTCTAAATAAACACCATCTAATTTCCCAACAGGAACTTGAGCATTCTCTCCTGTGCAATAAAATCCAACTACTTCTTGTTTATCATTAACAAGTGCAATGTATGAGCCATCAAGTCTTTCCATCAAATCTTCATCAGTCACTTCACTATTGTAGAAATCATATGGTTGTTCATATTCCCAGCTAAGAATATCTCTTGCTAATTTTTCATTCATATTTTCTAAAAATAACTTCATATTCTCTCCCCTGTTCGATTAGAGTACGCTAATATATAGATTTAAAAAGAATAGAGTTCTACCATTTTTCTTTCGGCTAATTCATTCAGGTTGCTCATATCAACAAAGTAGGGCAACTGCCATTCTTGTGTTTTAATCGCTTGTTTACTAGGAGGACTATCCCAGCTTGGATAAACTCTTAATGCCATTTTCCCCTTTGTTGAATTGGAGCTTAAAATATTCTTTTTCAAGAGAATTTCTTTCGGAAAAATAAATTGTCCAAACTCACTAACATTTTTAAAGGTAGTTATTATTAATAATTCAGGTGCTTCCTCATATGAATAGGGTTGATTTATATTGTTTTCATCTTTTTCCCAAAACGCAACAAACTGACCTGTTTTTGTAGGAGTTATATTCGCTACTCTGAATCGAACTGTTCTAGAAGAAATTTTAAATGTACCAGCAGCATACTTAGAGTTTTGTTTTTCTTCTTGAACCGAACTTACCAGTAAATCATTTGGCTCATAAATCATTTTACTTACATAGGTTAATGCTTCATAAAAATCTTTCATTGTTCTACTCCTCGATTTTACTATTACCGATTTAACAATTTCCACATAGTTTAAGAATCTTGTCTTTGATTATTTTGACTCTTGAACAAATGTCTAATGCCCCTACCCGCAAGTGGTTCATCTTCATATCTTGGTAACACGTGAAAATGAGAGTGGAAAATATGCTGTCCTCCAACTTCACCACAATTCCAACCAAGGTTATATCCATGTGGTTGATATTTTTCGTCTAAGTATCTTTTCACATCTTGAAGAAGTGTGTATGTTGCATTCCACTCCTCAAGTGTTAAATCAAAAGCTGTTTTCCTATGTTTTCTTGGTACAATTACTCCTGCCCCCTCAAGTTGATTACCTTTTTGTTTAGCTTCATCTAATTGTAAAAACATACAAAATTCATTGCTCATAATAACGTTTTGAGTTGGTTCTAACTCTGGATAGCAAAATAAACAATTTTTCATTTCTTATCTCCCCAAACTATTAATTATTACTGAGCACATTTAAATAACCTGACACGGCAAATGGGATTTCTCTGTTTTCTCCTTTGAAATAACCTTTCAATTTAACACTAGGGTTCTCAAAGTCTAGTAAATCAGTATCTGAAAACACCTCGGCTATAGGAGCAAAAACAGAAAAAGTTGTTGCTTCTCCTGATTTTATATTTACTGGGACTGTAGAGTTATCTATTTTCCCTTCAATTCCAAAAGGATTGCTTTTTGAGCCATTCGATGTTTTTATTGGGTAACTTAAATTAAACGTAAGGTGGGTTAAGTCAAATCCAGTTTTATTTATTATTTCTATCGTATAAGCTTGCATTTCATTAGTAGATTCAGTATCAACAACATTAAAGACGATATTCCCATCATTAAATTGTTCCTTTATTGACGAACATCCAACTAGCACAAAAAGTACCGTACTAAGTATAATCAATAACCTATTCTTCAACTTCTCTCCTCCCATTTTGAAACGGTTGAATAGTACTCAGAATTGTAAATCTATATATTTAATTATCATACCACATTAATAATTCGTATCCCATTACAGAAAAACCTGACAAAAAGAAAAAAGCACTGCTTAGAGCAATGCTTTGTGTACATGAATTAGAGTTTTTTAATTAAAGACGCTCGTGCTGTGCAATGGTTGAAGTCTTGCTTTCGGGTCAATATGCGCTTTTGCGTGGTTCACGGCAATTGGCGCTTCGCCAAGTCCGACAGCAATCAATTTCACCTTGCCGTCATAATTTGTAACGTCACCTGCTGCATATATGCCTTCAATGTTTGTTTCCATGCGAGAATTGACGAGAATGGAGTTGCGGTCCATTTCAAGACCCCAGTCTTTAATAGCTCCAAGAGACGAAATGTTGCCGTAATTGACGATCAGATGATCAATTGCGATCGTCTCTTCTGTACCGTCTTTTTCAGTAATAATGACTTCTCGTACTGCTCCGTCCTCACCAAGGATTGTCTTAATGCCACGGGAAGTGTACACATTCACTTTTGAGGACATCAGCTGATTGACGCTAGTTTCGTGCGCTGTGAAACGTTCACGTCTGTGAACCAATGATACGTTCGCTGCGATATCTTCTAGCATCATTGCCCAGTCGACAGCAGAATCTCCCCCACCGCAAACTAAAACGTTTTTGTCTTTAAATAGGTTAAGATCTTTAATACCATAATGTAATGTCTTGCCTTCAAAATGTGTCTCTTCAGGAAGTCCAATTTTCCGCGGTTGGAAAGCACCTATTCCAGCAGTCAGAAGAATTGTGCGAGTCAAATGCGTGCCTTTGTCAGTCTTTAAGATGAAATGATCACCGTCACGCGTAACTGACATTGCTGTTTCACCGAGTAGGATTTCCGGTTTTGCATAATGTGCTTGTGTCACAAGATTTGCAACGAGATCTTTGGCTAGTATTTTCGGAAAGCCTCCGACATCATAAATATATTTATCAGGATATAATTCAATCAGTTGACCGCCAAGTTGCGGAAGGCTGTCAATTATTTTAACGGACATTTCACGCATACCTGCGTAGAAGGAAGCAAACAAGCCAGTTGGTCCTCCACCAATGATTGTAATATCGACGATTTCATTATTCATCTATGAACACTCCTGTTTTCGTTAGATTTAATCTTGCTGAGAAAAATGTTTTTCTTTTTTCTTACTTTCCACTTTACACATTATCTACTATTTTTCAATAAAAATCACATAATCTGTTTTATTCAAAACGTATTTTTTTATTACATTCAATACTTCGGATTTTGAATTAAAAGTTGAAAGCGCTTAACTTTTGTAATTTTTATATAGTATTATCTTATCAAACAAGTATAATAGGTTATATGTACCGCACAGATTAGACATAGGGGGTTCAAATGACATGACTTTATCAGTCTCAAAAAAGATCTGGACTGGATTTACGATTTTACTAGCAATCATGCTAATAATGGGGGGATCGTCTTTTTTTGCTACAAAGAAGTTGAACGAAGAGTTTTCTATCATGCTCGATGACAGAGTGCACAAAGTCAACTTATCAGATGAATTGATAAGTGCTCAAAAAGAACGTTACATAGCAATTAGCAGTTATGTACTATTTAAAACGCAGGAATTTGTCGCCCAACGGGATGAATCTTCTGCTGATGCAACCGCTCTAATAGCTCAACTTAGTACTTCATTTGAAAATCCAGCTAATATACAGCTCGTAGAAGAGATCAGTGCATTACATGAAGAATTTAGTGTGATGGTCGATGAACTTAGTTATAGCTTAATGAGAGCTAGTGATACACAAAATCGAAACCTTCTTCGGGAAGCAAATATTACGAATCTTAAAATCATGGACAAAGCAATTCAATTAAAAGAGAATCAGTACAATGCGATGGATAGTTCAAGAGCAGAGCTTGACAAATTGACCAATTTCATTCATTTACTCACTTTCTTATTTATAGGAACTGCAATTATACTTTCACTCATTGTGGCAACTAAAATTAGTAGAAGTATAGGTGGTCCGGTTAAAACAATGACTGCTGCAATGGAACGAATAGCGGACGGGAATTTATCCGTTGAACATATTTCTATAAAAAACCGCGATGAAATAGGTTTGATGGCGAGTGCATTCAATAAGATGACTGATGATTTGAAAAACCTTTTGGAACAGATTCGTTTTTCGGCCATTCAGCTCGCAGCACAAGCCGAACAATTGTCTGCAAGTTCCGAAGAAAGTCTTGCATCATCAGAAATGGTTGCAACTTCCTCTCAAAAAAACATGCAAGACAGTGAGGATCAATCAGCGCTCGTCGGTGATACTGTTACATCCGTTTCACAATTGACGGACGATGTAAATCAGATTGCGGCAAGTAATTCCAATATGCTTGAAGCGATGCGCACAGTTATCGCCCATGTTGGTACAGGATCGACGACTGTCGAAGGGCTTTCAGGACAGATGGCGCATACGGATATGATTATTCAAGAAGCAGCGGTCATTATACAATCGATGGCGAAGCAGTCCAGTGAGATCCAGCAAGTGACTTCACTCATCACTGCCATATCAGAGCAAACGAACCTTTTAGCATTGAATGCCGCTATTGAAGCAGCGCGGGCTGGTGAACACGGTAAAGGTTTTGCCGTTGTTGCAGAAGAGGTTCGCAACTTGGCTGAGCAGTCAAAATCGTCTGCAGCGGATATCGGCATTATGATTCATTCTATTCAGGATGCGACGAAGAAAGCAGTACAAGCGATTGACTCCGGTAGTACGAGTATGAAAGACGGCTTGAAAGCGACTGCAGAATCTAAACATACTTTCATTGAAATTGAGCAATCCGTTAGTGCTGTTAATGATAACGTAACGACAGTAGCGGAATCGATTGAACAAATTCGTACTATGGCAGAAACGATTTCACAATCAGCTATTCAAGTACGTAAGCTTGCAGAATCTACTGCTTTTACAGCACAAGAAACGAGCGCGGCTACAGAGGAACAGTTAGCTGTGAACGAAGAAATCTCTACAAGTTCCCAGACATTGGCGGGACTTGCAGAGAACTTGCAGAAAGAAGTTAACAAATTCACATTTTAATGTTTTTCATTGAATAAGAAAAGCGGAGCATGGCTTTATGCTCCGCTTTCTCTAATTTACCTAACTTGCCTTCAATCAGTCAGTTGGTCTTTGCAGAATTCAGCAAGCGCAACTTCTTCTTCTTCATCAAGTGCAAATTCAAGTCTGCTCTCAGTGCTTCGATCAAATAAATGATAGGATGCAATTTTTTCATTTGCGCCATTCATTACATAAATTGCGCGTATACCAGTACCCTCTTCTGTATACAGCTCATCTTCCTCATCAAACTTCACATAAATACGGAATTCATATCTTTTTCCTTCCAAGATTCCTGTCGGATCGTTCATTTCAACTACACTATACTCAATAACTTCCATGTTCATCACCCTCGCATTTTGTTTGTCTTTACCATTCTACAGCATATTTGTGGAAAGATACGTTTACTGAACTCATTTATTTTTCAAAACTATCATTTTTCCTTTGCATTTCTCATGAAATTAATGAAGAATGAACTTAGCGGATATGATTCGCATGAGATTGAAGGGAGCACAAATATGCTTACATTTGAAAATTACGAGTACACTAGACCCGATATGGCGAAGATGAAAAAAGAATTCCTTGAGTTATTAGAGCATTTTCGAAATGCCAATTCTTTCGAGGAGCAAAATGAAATAATTGAGAAGGTTAATCGTATTGGATCTAATTATTCTACACAATCCAACTTAGTCATTATCCGCTCATCCATTGACACAAATGATGAATTTTATTCAAAAGAACGTGATTACTTCGATGAGATTGATCCAGAATTCCAAGGGTTGGGAACGGCTTTCTATAAAGAACTTGTAGCGACACCCTTCAGGAAAGATCTTGAAACTAAATGGGGATCTCAATTATTCGCACTTGCAGACAATGCAATAAAATCATATTCAGACGAAGTCCTTCCACTTCTACAAAAGGAAAACAAATTAACATCGGAGTATTCCAAACTTGTAGCTTCTGCGCAAATTGAGTTTGACGGAAAGACGTTAACCCTTGCTCAATTAGGGCCGTATGCAGAATCGACAGATCGTGATGTAAGAAAAGCGGCTATGGAAGCGAACTATTCATTTTACAATAAGCATGAAGAGGAATTTGATCGAATTTATGATGACCTAGTGAAGGTACGGCATGAAATCGCAACTACATTAGGTTTCAATAACTTTGTAGAACTTGGATATGTCCGTATGAACCGCATCGGTTATGATGCAGTGATGGTGAAGAACTTTAGAGATCAAGTACGCGATCATATCGTGCCGATTGCTAACAAATTGTATGAACGTCAGGCAAAGCGGATCAATATTGATACGCTGAAGTTTTATGATCAATCGTTAGATTTCCTAAGCGGCAATGCGACTCCTAAAGGATCGCCAGACTGGATTCTTGAAAACGGTAAGAAGATGTATGCTGAGCTATCACCTGAAACGGATGTATTTTTCAAGTATATGACAGATAAACAACTTCTCGATTTGGAAGCGAAAAAAGGGAAAGAAGCTGGCGGCTACTGTACATTTATTGATGATTACGACTCACCTTTCATCTTTTCGAACTTTAATGGAACTTCAGGAGATATTGACGTACTAACCCATGAAGCAGGGCACGCTTTCCAAGTTTATTCAAGCAGGAACATCGGGATTCCCGAGTATGTTTGGCCGACATATGAAGGTGCTGAAATCCATTCGATGAGTATGGAGTTTTTCACGTGGCCGTGGATGGAATTGTTTTTCGAAGATGAGACAGAGAAATACAAATTCGCTCATTTGAGCAGCGGTTTGCTATTTATGCCTTATGGTGTCGCAGTCGATGAATTCCAGCATGCGATTTACGAAAACCCCGATATGACCCCTGCTGAGCGTAAACAGGCTTGGAAAGACATTGAAAAGACTTACTTGCCTATGCGTGATTATGACGGGATTCCGTTTTTGGAGTCTGGTGGAGTTTGGCAGCGCCAATCGCATATATACCAATCACCGTTCTACTATATCGATTACACGTTAGCACAAATATGCGCATTCCAATTTTGGAAGAAGTCATTTGAGAATCGCGAAGAAGCATGGAACGATTATTTGCATTTATGTCGATTAGGAGGCTCAAAGCCATTTACGGAACTTGTCGCTGAAGCAAATCTCATTTCACCGTTTGAAGACGGTTGCGTACAATCTGTAGTCGGTTCCATTGAAGCGTGGTTAGATGAAGTAGACGATCAAGCACTGTAAAAAGCGAAACAGTGGAAAGGGAGCCTATCCCCTTTCCACTGTTTTTTATTCGAAGATGCTGTATTGATTTTTCCCGTTCATCTTCGATTTGTATAATGCCTGATCGGCTTTTGAATATAATTCTTCAAACGACTCATTTTTTGATGAGATAGCAATGCCAATACTTACTGATGTCCTAATTCCTTCATTATTGAAGTAATCTTCCATCCTATTATTAAACTGTTTAATTAAAATGTGCGCCGTTTTTTTGACTGTTTGAATCTCATCGTTATTAACAAGAATGAGAAATTCATCGCCTCCGACACGGGCTGCCAAATAGCCAGGACTGATGACATTTTTGATTGTCAAAGCAAATTCTCTCAAGATTTTGTCGCCTTCTATGTGGCCAAGTCCATCATTGATTGATTTAAAATCATCTAGATCAATCATCATTAATGAATGTTTTTTATGACGATTAACGCGTTTTTGTATCTCATCTTCAAAAGCGGCTCTGTTCTTCAAGCCCGTTAAGCTATCGTGAAAAGCTAGATGAATAGGTTTCGCTACGATACGTGCAATAATTAATGATAGTCCAACCACACCAATTACAATGACAATTAGCTGGTGTAAAAATTGATTTTTATATTTGGACAAAATGTTTGCCACTAAATCATTATTATAAGCGATTGCCACCACTCTCTTTGTGGAAAACCCTCTCGTTTCATCTGCATTATATGGAATAAATCGGTACGTCAATTTTCCATGATTTTCTGTAATGACGACTTCCTCGGTTTCTTTGCTTTTTCTAACCTTCTCGAAGACGTTTAAAAAACGATCCTCAATTTTATTCACCTTAAAATCTTCTGTCTTAACGCCTAATATATTGCCTCCTGAATTATACACATTTATTGACTCAATAATATTGTACTCTTTTAATAATGAATCGATTGTATCGATAAAATTAAATTGTTGAAATATCTCCTTATCTTCCAGAAGAATACCCAATTCAATTAAAAAGCGATGGTCGGAAGTCGGCATATAACTGAATTTCTTAATCTCACCTGTCTTTGATTGTAAATCGAGTCCGTCGTGTGTAAATTCTCCCTCTTCTCTTCGTCTATCGAGCAGTGCTGATAGTCCGCTACAGCACGCTTTGAAGTCTAGTCCGATATCCGCCTCAAAACTACTGTGGATCACTTTATTCCCATCGTTTAAAATAAAAATATCCATGTCATATTTTTCTTGTAATGCATTGAAGTTCCATGTTGTGAAATCAGGCTCTTCTTCATATTTCGCCAACAATTCCTTTGAAACAGATTCCATTTGACTTGCCATTTCCATATCAAAAAGATTGTAAACTTTATCGATTGTAGAGAGGTTATGTATAATTTTGTCTTCAGCAAAACGAATTTCTGCTTCTTGATTGAGTAGAACTGTATCTCGTAGCTTTACATAGTCCACTACCGCTATTACAAAGGATAGTAGAAGAGAGAATGCTAATAAGACAGCAGTTAATTTTAGTCGAATATTTTTCACGAATTTTTTAACTCCTTATTATCCATATAAGCCATTAGATTCATTGTATCCCAATCTATTACATATGTATATGCATTTCACACTATCGTCATTTCCTCACAATTCATCACACACAAAAAAACGACCGTCATTCATAGTGAATGAACAGTCGCGCATTTATTCGTATTTTACATGTTCTTTTACATAAGACCGACTGCGTTGCCGTCCTTATCAATATCCATATTAAGAGCAGCAGGAACTTTCGGCAGCCCTGGCATCGTCATAATATCACCTGTTAGACAAACGAGGAAGCCTGCACCTAATTTCGGATTGATTTCCCTAATTGTGATAACGAAATCATCCGGTCTTCCTAATTTCTTCGGATCATCTGAGAATGAGTATTGTGTCTTCGCCATACAAATCGGTAGTATATCCCAACCGTTCTTTTCAATCTGCAACAAATCTTTCTTGGCTTTCTCGGTAAGGACGATTCCTTTTCCTCCATATACTTTCTGAACGATTGTTGTGATTTTGTCAATGACTGGTTGCTCCACATCGTAAAGCGGTGCAAAATTATTTGGTTCTTCGAGTAATTCAAGAACGTTTTTCGCCAAATCTTCGCCGCCTGCACCGCCATGTCCCCAAACATCTGTTAAAGCTGCACGCACACCGTTTTCTTTACACCAATGTAAAACAAAGTCTAGTTCAGTCTGAGAGTCGGTGATGAATCTGTTCAATGCAATGACCGGCTGCACACCAAATGCACGAACAGTTTCAACGTGTTTCTCAAGATTTACAATACCTTTTTGGACCGCTTGGACATTCGTTTCGCCCAATTCCGTTTTCGCAACGCCACCATGCATTTTCAACGCACGGATTGTTGTAACAACAACTACTGCATCCGGTGCAAAACCGCCTTTTCTCGCTTTAATATCCATAAACTTTTCAGCTCCAAGATCGGAGCCGAAACCAGCTTCCGTCACAACGATATCAGCAAGTTGTCTTGCCGTATTCGTCGCCATCAATGAGTTACAACCATGTGCGATGTTTGCGAAAGGTCCACCATGGATTAAAGCAGGTGTGCCTTCAATGGTCTGTACAAGGTTCGGCTTAAACGCTTCCTTCAACAACAACGTTAAAGCACCTTGCACACCAAGATCACGAACCGTCACAGCTTCACGGCCATATGTATAGCCGATGACCATTTCAGACAAACGCTCTTTCAAATCTGTTAGACTCGTAGCAAGACAGAATACAGCCATAATTTCAGAAGCAACTGTAATGTCGAATCCGTCTTCACGTGGAATCCCCTGTCCCGGTCCGCCAAGTCCAATTGTTACATGTCTTAAAGCACGGTCGTTCATATCCAGTGCACGCTTCCATGTGATTCTCCTCGGATCGATTTGAAGTGCGTTCCCCTGGTGCAGATGATTGTCGATCATTGCGCTTAACGCATTGTTAGCAGTCGTAATTGCGTGAATGTCACCATTGAAGTGAAGGTTAATCTCTTCCATCGGCAATACTTGAGCATAGCCACCTCCAGCAGCTCCGCCTTTCACACCCATAACAGGCCCTAAAGAAGGTTCACGTAAAGCAATCATCGATTTTTGTCCAAGTCTTGCCAATGCATCTGCAAGTCCAACTGTGACTGTCGATTTACCTTCTCCTGCTGGAGTCGGACTTGTAGCTGTTACGAGAACTACTTTGCCGAAAGATTTGGCAACAGGCAACTTCGTAACGTCAATCTTTGCTTTATATCGTCCATAAAGTTCTACAGCCTCTTCAGGAATTCCAGCATTAGTTGCAATATCTCCAATTGGTTGCATAACTGCCGCATTGGCAATCGCCAAGTCTGTTAATGGTTTCGCTTTCTCTGTCAAAACAATCCCAACCTTTCATGTCTACATCTTTAGTATAGTATATTGCTTAGTGAAAAATCTGACAAAATACGACTAGTTCATGACAGTTCATTGCTTTATTTGTAATACCAATTTTCCGAACTGCTCACTATTTCTTAAGGCATCAAATGCTTCGAGTGCGTTTTCCAATGGATAGGCTTTATCAATAACAGGTTTTACACCATACTGATCGATATGTTGAAGCATCTCTCTGAGCTCATCTCTGCTTCCCATTGTTGAACCGAACATTTGATACTGCCCGTAAAAGAATTTTCGCAAATCCAAGTCAACGACATCTTCAGTAGTTGCTCCAAAGACGACGATTCGGCCTCCTGGTTTTAACACTTCAAGCGAGCGATTAAATGTTGCTCTGCCAACACTTTCGATTACTACATCAATTTTTTCATCAGATAGTGCATCTAGCCAATTGTCGTTTGTGTCAATTGCAAGATCTGCTCCGAGCTCCAATGCTTTTTTTCGCTTTTCAACTGAACGCGAACTCACAATTACTCGTGCACCGATATTTTTTGCAAATTGTATGATGTAAGTGGCGACACCGCTTCCTGCTCCAGGTATGAAAACCGTATGACCTGGCTTCAATTCCCCTTGTGTGAATAAAGCCCGATAACCAGTCAAAGCAGACAAAGCAATAACTGCTGCCTCTTCCATTGAAAGATTAGCAGGTTTTTTCTCAAGTTGCTCTGCAGAAATTGCGATTTTCTCTGCAAACGTACCGTGATCAGGCATTCCTAAAATATCGAATCCAGCAGGTGGAAATGTACTCTTATCAAACCAACGTAATGATGGATTGATAATTACTTCATCTCCTACCGACCAGCCTTTCACACCTTTACCAATGGATGAAATTACTCCTGCTCCATCCGATCCAAGGATCAATGGCTCCTTCGTATTTCCGCGGCGTCCTGGTATCATCAGATCCCTACGATTTAAACCAGCTGCATGCATAGCAACAACAACTTCACCTAGTTTTGCAACAGGCTCTGCTGTTTCTAGCACATTCAAATTCCCGTTTTCGTGAATAAGTGCCTTCATCAAATACCCCCCAGTCTATGAATCAAGGATTTACTACACTGTTTCACTATCTATCATACAACACATACCGAATATTTTCATATTGATCGTGTATTAAAAAAGACACAAAGAGAAGTCTCTTTGTGCTTGGATGTAATTACTTTTGACGATAGATTAGTAAACTTTACAACCACCGTTTTTTTATCTTTGCAAGTTCTAGCAATTCCAGTAAATCTTTTTTCGGCAACTCAGTAAGAAGTGTTAACAGTTCGCGTTCAGCAAGTCGTCTTCCTCGACCACTCCGGTACCGTTCCTTATTCTCTGCATCAATTGCACTGTATAATTCTTCGGATTTGGCATTGTGCATCTCTTCATCTTTTTCGATAATGAGATTTTCGCGAAGACGTTCATAAAGCATATCTATATTTGAAGTACCGCTTTGTGTAAATGCACGTGAAGTTTTTGGGTCTCCAAGAATGAGTTCATCAGTCGAAACAGTGAAACGCTCAGATATTTTAGCAATCCATGCTGCCGAAGGGGCGTTTTTGCCTTTTTCCCAGTCTTTTATTCTACTTGCGGACGTTCCAATTGCTGCGCCGAAAGCCATCATCGACAAACCTCTTTGTTCTCTCAAGGCCTTTAGCCTTATTCCGAAATCCTCTTTGCTCCAATCGTTCACCTTTATGCCCCCTCCAATATACTTATCTTTATACTATTAATTTTCACTTGCTCTGTCAATGTAAATAATATTTCTATTAAAAGTTCAGTAGCCTGTTTGTTGTCTTTTATAATTTTCATCGTTCTTTTCAACATACGCAGTCATTATTTCACTATAAGAAAATGCAAGTCTATCGGCAAGCGCCCCATAGTGTATCCACACACTTTCGTAGTTATTCATGTTTGGATTCATGATGAAAGTTTGAATTTCTTTTATCGTCAAAATGAATAAAGCCGTCAAATCACCATCTACATTACCTACAGGCCATTGTTCAAGTGTATCTAAGTTCTTCTCAATTCCAAGAGATAGAATGAAATGGATTGAGTCTACATACTCCTCAAGTATAATTTCACGCTCAGATGGACCTTTCGTGCTCCAAAATTTGAAGCATCTTGTTTCATTCGCCAATTCACCGAGCTCCACTAAAAGTGCAAGACCTTTTTCTGTAAAAACATCCTTAGTAATATGTTGAGTTTGCTTAATATAGGAATCCAATCCTTTCTGCATAGTAAACAAGGTTATTAAATTCATAAAAAAATACCTCCATAAGAAATATATCTTAAACACAAACAATTATTTTAATTATAACCTATTTACAAATTTTAGCGAGTACAAATTGATTATTTTGGAAAAATACCTTCTGATTCTATCCTACTTCCAAAACTCTTTCTAAATTACTTTGTCGCAAACATTTATTACTATAAATTAATGTATTTCGCTTTTTTTACTGAAATAAAATTTAAAATGAATTTATTTTTAATATCTTGAAACCAAACTAATTTTCATCCGTATAGTAAAGTGACTATATATTTTTTTGTGAGGGGTTGCTTGTATGGCGTTGCTATTTCGGCTAGTTATTATTGCTTTCATCGTCTATCTATTCTATAGAGGTATCCGTTATTTGGTGGATCCCAAGCGTAAATTGGACGAAGCCCATGAAAAGGAGTCTTATTATTTTTATGATGATGTGAAAAATGTGAGGAAAAATTTCTTCATTACTTACAAGGGCGCCATGTTTGAAGGAGAGAAATATTTAGGTACAACTGATAATGCATTTGAAGTAGTCTCCATTTTTGTTTGGGTAAAAGATGAAACTACACTTCAAGGTTTTACAAAAGATGATTTCCACTTCTTATCCTCTGAGATTTATTCAAATTATCCGCAAGCAGAAATTAGCTGGAAAAATCCAATTGAACAACTGATGAAAGCCCGTTGAACTCAACACGGGCTTTTTTTACGCATTTTTTACTTGTGAAAAATCTATTCCTAATGTATATACAATGACCATTATATACACTGCTGCCAGAAGAAGGAATCCAATTCGAAAAGTTGTCTTTCTTGTCTTATGTTTGAATAGGAGCATCCCTATATACGCCCCAATACCGCCACCTATAATTGCAAGTAGCCACAAATTCTTTTCTGAAACTCGCCTTCCTCGTTTTTTAGCGCGGCTCTTGTCAAATCCCATCGCTGCAAATGACCAGATCGACATAAAGATAATCCAGCTGATGATTAGTTCATTCATCTTCTCAACTCCTTGCTTCTATTTTACACTGGAATCGATTGAGAGTGAGAGTTTATTTGGGGAATTCTTGGCGTATCGAAACGTAACTCCCGCGCAACGAAACGTACAGACGAATCCTCCAACAAAAAAACCTTGCAAACCGACAAAATGTCGGTTGCAAGGTTTTCTATTATATCAAACGCTTATTTCGCGACTGATTTTTTTGCTGTTTCTGCAAGTTGTGCAAATGCTTGTGCATCTGAGATTGCAAGGTCAGCTAGCATTTTACGGTTCACTTCGATGCCGGACAATTTCAATCCGTGCATTAGTGTGCTATAAGAAAGACCGTTAACACGTGCTGCCGCGTTAATACGTGTGATCCAAAGTCTACGGAAATCACGTTTCTTCTGACGACGGTCACGGTATGCATAGTTGAATGATTTCATGACCTGTTGGTTTGCTACTTTGTAAAGTCTATGTTTTGAACCAAAGTAACCTTTTGCTAATTTCAATACTCGATTACGGCGCTTGCGCGACACTGTTCCACCTTTTACGCGTGGCATAGTTCATTACCTCCTGCTATTCCTAAAGAATGTTGTAATAGTGTTTCACAGGAATCCGGGTTGACGTATGTCGTCATAACTCCGTATAGATTCTCTGAGAAAGGTTGTGCAAATCTTACTTCATGTATGTGAGCATTTGACGGATACGCTTGTAGTCGCCAGAAGAAACAAGTGAAGCTTTACGCAAGTGGCGTTTAGCTTTTGTAGACTTGTTCGCAAAAAGGTGACTTGTATATGCACGGCCGCGCTTCAATTTACCAGTTGCTGTCTTTTTGAAACGTTTTGCGGATCCGCGGTGAGTTTTCATTTTTGGCATGATCTGTTCCTCCTAAATCGTCGCTGTTACTTTTTTTCGGCCGTCGGGGCAAGTATTAGGAACATGCTCCGGCCGTCCATTTTAGGTCTGACTTCGACCGTTGATACTTCCTTACATGCTTCTGCAAAGCGATCTAAAACGCGTTGTCCGATTTCCTTGTGCGTAATTGCACGACCACGGAAACGAATGGACGCTTTCACTTTGTCTCCTGCTTCCAGGAATTTAATACCGTTTCGAAGTTTCGTCTGGAAATCATGTTCATCAATCGTCGGGCTTAGTCGTACTTCCTTCGTAGTGATGATTTTCTGATTCTTTCTAACTTCGCGTTCTTTTTTCTGTTGCTCAAACTTGAATTTTCCGTAGTCCATAACGCGAGCTACAGGAGGCTTTGCTGTTGGTGCGACAAGAACTAAGTCCAAGTTCGCGCGGGCTGCAATTTCAAGTGCCTCAGTGCGTGTTTTAATTCCAAGCTGCTCGCCATTATGGTCAATCATGCGAAGCTCGCGGGCACGAATGCCCTCATTTACGTACATGTCTTTGCTAATAGTAATCCACCTCCGAATGTTGTCTCGCGAATACACGGTTTGGGTATACCGCCCGCAATTCCGACGGTAGGGCCCCATAGTCCATTCGATTAAGAAGAGCACAGGGCACCGGAACGTTCGGAATTATTGCCATCCGCCTGCCTCGCAGGCTATCAAGCAATTTCCTTTAGGAACGTAGCAATTCCGAGGGACTGGTGCCCGTAATCCGGACAATAAAAAAGGTAGACAAATTCGAAATTTGTCTACCCGCTTATGTGTACGTACATAAATGTACGGCACGTTCACTAATGTGTGCTTACCTGTCAACAACTTAAAGCGTCGAGTAGGTGAGAAGCGGGCAGCTCCTTCTTTTTACCACAAACTGTATTCATTAACCTTTATAACTTTACCATCTTCGTTACCCGTTGTCAACAATTTTAATACACAACAGATGAAGCATAGATTATCACTTATGTTCGACGTCTTGTTTGATAAGCTTCAGGAACTCTTCAAATTTCATAACTTCCGATTTCTGTTCACCGTATTTCCGGACATTCACTTCACCGGATTCCACTTCCTTGTCACCAAGGACAAGCATATAAGGAACTTTTTGAACTTGTGCTTCACGGATTTTATAACCGATTTTCTCATCACGGCTGTCAAGATCTACACGGAATCCTTCTGCGACAAGCTTTTCACGAATTTCATCCGCATAATCGAAGTGTGCTGATGGAGAGACAGGGATCACTTCTACTTGGACTGGTGCAAGCCAAGTCGGGAATGCACCCTTATATTCTTCAATCAGGAAAGCAACAAAACGTTCCATCGTCGAAACGACTCCACGGTGGATAACTACAGGACGGTGCTGTTTACCATCTTCACCGATGTATGTCAGGTCAAAACGTTCTGGTAATAAGAAATCGAGTTGAACTGTCGATAACGTTTCTTCCATTCCAATTGCTGTTTTCACTTGAACGTCAAGTTTAGGACCGTAGAATGCAGCCTCTCCGTCCGCTTCAGTATATGGAAGACCAAGTTCATCCATTGTCTCTTTCAACATCTTCTCCGCACGTTCCCACATCTTATCATCGTCAAAGTACTTCTCAGTATCTTGAGGATCGCGGTAAGAAAGACGGAATGAATAATTTGTAATGTCAAAGTCCTTATACACATCGATGATTAACTGAACCACTTTCTTGAACTCATCCTTGATTTGGTCTGGACGGACAAATAGATGGGCATCATTCAATGTCATTCCACGCACACGTTGGAGCCCAGATAACGCTCCTGACATTTCATAACGGTGCATAGTGCCAAGTTCAGCAATACGTAATGGTAAATTACGATAAGAGTGGATGCCATTTTTATAAATCATCATGTGGTGCGGGCAGTTCATCGGACGAAGAACGAGATCTTCATTATCCATACTCATGACCGGGAACATGCCGTCTTGGTAGTGGCCCCAGTGACCGGATGTCTCGTATAACGATTTGCTTCCAAGAACTGGTGTATATACATGGTCGTAACCGAGTTTAATTTCTTTATCAACAATATATCTTTCGATAATACGACGGATTGTCGCGCCTTTAGGCAACCATAAAGGAAGTCCTTGACCAACCTTTTGGGAGTTTGTGAATAAATTCAGTTCTTTCCCGATTTTACGGTGATCACGTTCTTTCGCTTCTTCAAGCATTTGAAGATGCGCTTTCAGTTCTTCTTTTTTGAAGAAAGCCGTTCCGTAAATACGTTGCAACATCTTGTTTTTGGAATCCCCGCGCCAGTATGCACCAGCTATGCTTAACAACTTGAATTCTTTCAGCTTACCAGTGGACGGAACGTGGACTCCACGGCATAAGTCGAAAAATTCTCCTTGTTCGTAAATAGAAACTTGCTCTCCTTCAGGAATCGCTTCAAGAAGCTCGATTTTGTAAGGATCATCAATTTCTTTAAACCGTTCTTCGGCTTCGGCACGTGAAACATCATGACGGACGACCGGTAAGTTTTCACCTATAATGCGCTTCATTTCTTTCTCAAGTTCAGGCAAGTCTTCCGCTGTAATTGGCGTAGGTGAATCGATATCATAGTAGAATCCATTATCGATAGTTGGTCCGATTCCGAGTTTAGCATCCGGGAACTTACGCTTCACTGCTTGAGCAAGTAAATGCGCTGTACTGTGACGCAAGATTTCTAGTGCTTCCAGAGACTGTGGTGTGATAATGGAGAATTCTCCACCTTCTTCAATCGGAGATGTGAAATCGATGAGATTGTCTCCCACTTTACCAGCCAATGCGCTTTTACGCAGTCCAGGGCTAATCGATCCTGCTACATCTTCTGTTGTTGTACCCTTTGGAAACTCTTTTATCGCACCATCTGGAAATTTCAATTGAATGTTTTCTGACATATTAAGCACTCCTCGTCCTATTTTTTTGAACAAAAAAAGCCCCATCCCTGTAAAAGGGACGAAGCTATCGCTCGCGGTTCCACCCTTCTTCCTTCCTTTCTTTGGCACATACCGAAAAAAGGAGCTCTGAAACGGCTAACGGGCCGGGTCCGTCATCAGTTACGAAAAAAGTTCGCTGATGCTGTTCCGAGGTGGTAAAACGATCATCTCAACTGCAAGGTTTCCAGCCAAATGCCCCTGCTCTCTGGTAGTGGATTAATCGGTTCGTGTCCTCTTCAACACATTTTAAATATAATAAACATTAGTATAAAGAAGTATCCTTTGAATTGCAAGAGGAAAATTCAGATTATGAATTTCTTCTGTTCTTCCCTTTCAATTGCACAGGCTTACTGATCATTTTAATACGTTCCATAATTCTTTGCGCTTTGACAGCTTCTTTCTCGCCACGCTGTGTATACGTCAAGTGATCTTCAAGTTCGGAATGATTAAGATTTGAAGTGAAGAATGTCGGCAGTTTTTCGGCCATTCTGTATTGCAGAATCGTTCCAAGCACTTCATCACGTGCCCAAGAAGATATGGACTCGGCACCAAAATCATCTAACATTAGAACAGTCGCTTTTTTGACGAAGTCAATTTTCTCGTTCATTGTTTGATCTTGGATGGATTGCTTGATCTCCCGTAAAAACTCAGGAACATAAACAATAACCGTACGAATGCGTCTGTTGGCAAGCTCATTAGCTAATGCACCAAGGACATATGATTTACCGGTGCCAAACGGTCCATGAATGTATAAACCGCGCTCCGGTAATTTGCCTGTGCTCTTTAATTCATTTAGAAACTTCCATGCTTCTCCAACGACAATAATCCGGCTTTCATCATGCTCAAGGTCAACGTCAGGAAGGCGTGCTTCCATGACATCTTTTGGCATATACATGCTATCAATCATATTGGTAATATTGCGTCGTTCATCATCGATGAGCTTATTCGGGCATTTTATGTAGTCGATGTCGATGAATCCGTGCGATAATATAAGTTTCGGTTCGAAACCTTTCATCACATTCACACAACCGTCAATATTCGGGCACTTATCACATTTGTGTGATGCCGAAACATACTCGAACAGCTTGCCCAGGCTTTTTTCCACGACAGATTTGTCGATTTCACCGGAATGTTCCTCGATGAATTTCTGGACTCCTTGTGACTCCATCACTTCATTTCGCACTTGCTCGTATCTTGCCGCCAAGTCCGAAGAATTGATGACGCGTTTCAATGTTTTTCCTATCCGTTCCATATCAGTTTCCCTCCATTCTCATGGCATCTAGCTTCGCTTGCAGTTCACGGCGCTTTTCATCAATCGCGGGGTCAACTTCTTTAGCAGATGTTTTCTGCTCCTCCGGTTTATTGAACCACTCCGGCACTTTTTCTTCTCTAACAGGCTTTCGACCACTCGATTTCTTGCTACCTTCTTTTTGCCATTTGATGTATTGATCGTGCTCTTGACGTGAAATCTCCATCGCCTGTTTAGCTGTCTCAATCTTTTTATTCGCCCAGTGTGAAGCAATCCTTTCCGCATAGTTCTTCGTGATCTTACCGTCATTTCGGATGGTGATATATTGCAATAGCACATTGACGACACCTACCGTGAATCCGTGAACTGTCACAAGCCTTTCAGCGAGTTGGACATCCACCGGGAGTGGTTCTTTCCCTGTATAATCTCTCAACATGTCACGCGGTGATGTGTGTTCCATGTAAAGAAGCAATTCATCTTCCCTCGTGACAGGTTCTGGAACTACAGGCTTGTCCTCCAACCGGAAGGCTTTTTTAAGTGAAGGGACGTTTTGTGAAATGTTCATCTTATAAAAATCGACAGCTGCTTTCCGAAGTCGTTCTTCAGGAAGTTTCAAGTGTTCGTCAAGCGCCATCATAATTACTTTTTGCATATCTATCGGTGTTAATGAATAAAGGAAAGCCAACTTCTCAATTAGCCGCTTCGATACTGATGACAGGGCTGATTGTGGCACCATTTGTTCCGACAGCCCTGCACGCAGCAGGTTAAAGTCAAAATCAGAGTATGCAAACGGAAGGCCTCCTGACTTGTTACGACTTTCCAATCGACCATTTTCATCATCATCACTTTGCGAACCACTTGAGCGTACAGGTTTATAGACATCTAGAAATGTTCTCGACACTTCTTCATATTGTCCGTCCAATAATTCGTCTGCGGAATAGCTTGTTCTTAATGCTCTGTATGCTTGCTCCCCTATCTTGCTGAACAAAAATGTTGATAACAAAGGATCTTCGAAAAAGCTTTTTGCGTCCATAGGAGGCAGCAGTTCATAAACAAATGTCCGATCGTGCATGTCCTGCTTGCTGTACGTACGAAGTAAGCCAATTGCTTCTAGGGAGATTCTTGCTTCGAAAACTTTTCCTAAAGGCATCGACAATAAATTCATCAAATAATAATGGTTATATTCTCCATCTATTTTCCGTTCAGCATCTGCCCATAAAGTCATGAACAGACTCATTGCATCCGGCCCGATAAGCGGCTGATAGAACAATGTGAGGAGTTGCCTATCATATGTTGAAAACGGGTGTGCCATTTTAATTTTGAATGTATCTACTGGTTGCAATTCTTGATATAGCACTGGACAGTACTCCTCCTTTGTTTTATATCAGCTTGAATTCTACTCTTTTTTCGTCTGCAATTTCTTCAATTCATCAATGAAAACAGTAATATCCTTGTATTGACGATAGACGGATGCGAAACGCACATAGGCGACTTCATCAATATCCGCTAATTTCTCCATGACCATCTCTCCGACATCCTCTGAATTGATTTCCACAGTTCCTGAACTTCTCAATTCTTTTTCGATGAAATAAACGATGCTTTTTAACGATTCCAGTTCAACTGGTCGCTTTTCACATGCGCGTATGAGACCTCTTAATAATTTCTCGTTGCTGAATTCTTCCCGGGTTCCATCTTTTTTAACAACGATTAGCGGCATTTCTTCCACTTTCTCGAAAGTGGTAAAGCGGAATGCACATTTCTCACATTCTCTGCGTCGTCTGATGGATCGATTCTCCTCAGCCGGTCTGGAGTCGACGACCCGGGTGCCGTTATAATGACAAGCTGGACATATCATTGTAAGTTCCTCCGTATTTCCATATAGTATCTTGATTATAACAGAAGTTCATTAAAAAACTTATATCTGTTCATGAACAAATCGTACTGATTTAAATTCAGCCTACTGCTTGCTGCTCTAGAAAAAGAAAATGGCCATGCAAGTTATCGAAATAAACTTGCACAGCCATTTACCATTATTCAGGCATTCACTTTAGTATTTAATGCATTTCCGACTTTCTTCGTTAGTTCAACGACTCTGGCAGAATAGCCCCACTCGTTATCGTACCAAGCAAGAACTTTCACTTTGCGATCGCCCATAACCATTGTCGTGAGACCGTCAATTGTCGCAGACTCAGTCGTTGTATTGAAATCAATGGAAACAAGCGGCTCAGTTGTGAAGCGAATAATGCCTTTTAACGGGCCTTCAGCAGCCTTCTTGAAAGCATTGTTCACATCTTCCGCTGTCACATCTTGTTTCACATCGACTACAAGGTCAACGAGCGAAACGTTAGGTGTAGGAACGCGTAGCGCTAATCCATGAATTTTCCCTTCAAGTTCAGGCAAGACAAGCGAGAGTGCCTTTGCCGCACCCGTTGAAGTTGGGATGATCGATTGAGCACATGCACGCGCACGACGAAGATCCTTATGCGGATTGTCCAAGTTTTTCTGATCGTTTGTATAAGCGTGAACCGTTGTCATAAGACCATTTTCAATACCGAATGAATCATTCAGCACTTTTACGACCGGCGCAAGACAGTTTGTCGTGCAGCTAGCGTTTGAAATGATATTATGTTTGTCAATGTCCAGCTTGTCATCATTGACGCCTAAAACAATTGTTACATCCTCATTTTTACCCGGTGCTGTCAAAATCACTTTTTTCGCTCCAGCTTCCAAGTGTAGTGCAGCTTTATCGCGCGCATTGAATACGCCAGTCGCTTCAATTACAACATCGACACCTAGCTTTTCCCAAGGTAATTTCAATGGATCGCGTTCAGAAAGCAATTCAACACGCTTCCCATTTACTACAAGAGCATTCTCCACCACAACGATCTCACCATCAAACACACCATGATTTGTGTCATACTTAATCAAATGTGCTAACGTTTCAGCGGGGTACGTTGCGTTCACTGCCACCACTTTCACGTCATCCTCCATGATAATTTGGCGGAAAACCATACGTCCGATGCGTCCAAACCCGTTTATCGCTATAGAAGTAGTCATGAAATAAATCCTCCTGAATAATGTTATACTTTTTATAGTTTATCCGTTGATTAGTATAGCACATTTTATTTATGTAGAAAGAGTTTGTGAACAAATTAACAATGTTCAACTTTTCAGAGTTTATATTACAATTTAACATTCCACCCAAAAAGAATTGAGTCGAGCTGTTTTTCTGTCTCTAACAAAGAACCGTCATTATGGATGACAGCGTCGGCTTGCTTCTCTTTTTCACTTACAGGTATTTGAGAAGCAATACGTGCGTCCGCTTCTGATTCCGATAGATTATTCCTCGCAATAAGACGCTCCCGTTGGATAGCCGGTTTTGCAGAAATGACGATGATCTTATCAACATACGACTGGAGTTTGCTTTCAAATAACAACGGAATATCCATGACGACTGTTTTCGCACCTTCATCAAGCCATTGTTGCTTTTGTCTGATCATCTCAGATCGGACAGCAGGATGCATAATAGCGTTCAATTTCCCGCGATCCTCTTCATTAGTAAATATGCGGGCTCCTAATTTTTCGCGATCCAATGTTCCGTCAGGACATATTACATCTTCACCAAAAACAGCAGCAATCTCTTTAAGCACCGCACTTCCGGGTTCCACGACGAGTCGGGCTATCTCATCGGCATCGACTATCGGAAATCCCTTGTTTTTCAACATCCGTGAAACAGTACTTTTTCCCGTTGCAATACTTCCAGTCAACCCAATGATCATTCAGAGCACCATCCTCACTTTTGACATTTCGTGCAGTAGACAGATGTCCTGCCTGCTATTTTCATAGTCTTCGTCTCATATCCGCAAGTTGGACAATTTTTCTTTCCATACATTTTCAACCTATCCTGCATTGAACCTGCTTCGCCGTTAATATTACGATAGTCGGAAATCGAACTTCCACCCGCTTCAATGCTTTCAAGGAGTACATCGACGATTGTCTGGAATAATTCTCTCAACCGTTTTTCACTAATTCTTGAGGCGGCCCGAGCGGGATGAATATTCATTCTGAAAAGTGCTTCTGTCGCGTAAATATTGCCGCAACCTGAAATGATCTGTCCATCCATGATCAATTCTTTAATCGGTTTACGTGCGTACTTAGTTTTTGAGGTCATCTCAAGAAAATGCTCGACAGCTAGAGTATCAAAAGGCTCAGGCGCCATTTTCAATAAAGGCAAATAATCGCCTTCTTCTCTAAGCAGTCGTAACTCTCCGAATCTCCGGATATCTGAATAGACGAGCAGACCACCGTCTTCCATCGTTAACACAACATGAATATGATCTTTAAACCGTTTTTCGGTCACTTCATCAACAGTATTGACAACAAACCACGCGCCTGTCATACCAAGATGGCTGACAAGCAAGTAGGTCTGTCCAAACTTCTCCATATGGAAATAAATATATTTACTTCTTCTCGATACATTATTAATTGTCATACCTGGCAACGCGTTAACTAAGTCTTCTAAAGCAATCCCTTTAACAATCGCTTCTTTACCAAGTTCTTTTGACTTTCTGATGACATCAGAAATGTATACTTTCGAAATAGTCCTTCCTGAAGAGGCCGGCGATAATTCTCTGACGACCCCTTCCACTTCAGGTAATTCAGGCATTGCAATTCCTCATTTCGTTTCATACCAGGATAAGCCGAACGCTGACTCCACTTTCAACGGAACGTCAAGATTTAAAGCTGACTCCATTACTTCCGGCACGATTTTGTTCAACTTGGCGATTTCATGTTCAGGTGCTTCAAAGATTAATTCATCATGAACTTGTAGAAGCATTCTCGCTTCCATCTTTTCAGCCTTTAATCTTGCATCCATGTCAATCATCGCTTTTTTAATAATATCAGCTGCTGTTCCTTGAATTGGCGTGTTCATCGCAGTTCGTTCTGCAAAGCTTCGCAAATTAAAGTTTGAGCTCGTTATTTCAGGCAAGTACCGTCTTCTGTTCATCATTGTTACGACATAGCCTTTCATTTTAGCATCAGAGACGATATCTTCCATATATTGTTTAACGCCAGGGAATGTCGCCAAATACGTATCGATAAACTTCTGCGCTTCCTTACGAGTAATATTTAAACTTTGAGAAAGCCCGTAATCACTTATTCCGTACACAATCCCAAAATTGACCGCTTTTGCAGTACGTCTCATATCAGAAGAAACGCTTTCTTTATCGACCCCGAAAACGTCCATTGCTGTTTTCGTATGGATATCCTCGTCTTCGCGAAATGCGGAAATCATTTTCTCATCTTGCGACATATGCGCGAGAACACGCAATTCGATTTGCGAGTAATCCGCTGCGTACATAATCCAACCCACTTCTGACGGGACGAAAGCTGAACGGATTTTACGCCCTTCTTCAAGTCGTATCGGTATATTTTGCAAGTTCGGGTTTATGGAACTTAATCTCCCTGTTTGTGTTAAAGCTTGCTGGAAACGTGTATGAATCTTACCATCTTCATGAATTTCTTTTGACAGTCCTTCGATGTATGTCGAATTCAGTTTGCCAAGCTGACGATACGTTAAAATGAATCCGATAATTTCATGTTCACTTTCAAGTTTTTCTAGAACATCCGCTGCAGTCGAGTAACCTGTTTTCGTCTTTTTAATAGGCGTCAAACCGATCTTCTCAAATAAGATCTCACCCAATTGTTTCGGTGAATTTATGTTAAAAGATTGTCCAGCCATCTCAAAGATAATCGACTCAAGTTCAGACAATCTCGCGGTAAGTTCAATCCCGATTTGTTGTAAAATGCTTAAGTCTGTTTTGACGCCTGTCGATTCCATCTTGCCAAGAATTTTCGCAAGCGGCATTTCAAGCTCCCGATACAATTCAAATTGCTCATTGTCCCGTAGCTTTTTTTCCATAATCGACTTCAGTTTCCAAACTGCCTGCGCTTTTCTCCCTGCATGATCAGCTAATATGCCCTCTTCTGGTAATTTTTTCTTTGCACCTTTACCATAAACGGCTTCATCGCTTTCGATATCGGAATAACCAAATTCCTTCGCAACAGATGCAACATCAGTATAGGAAGAAGAAGGATTCGCGATATATGTCGCGAGCAATAAATCGAATTCAAATCCATTCACTTCAATTCCGCATCTCAACATGGACGCATAAGCAGCTTTGGAATCAGATGTATATTTCTTCTTGCTTTCATCCACGAACCATTCTTTTAACTTTGCAGATTTTTTCACTTGTTCAATTGGTATATAGATAATTGACTCTCCGTCTGTCATACTGACACCTGAAACGTCTGATGCTAAATAGTTTTCATCATACATTTCAACATGGAAAGCCATTGCATCTGATAAATTTAAGATCTCAGTATCCATTTCAATCCGGACATTGATATCTTCAATTTGAACGTCCTCTTCATCACTAGTAGACATTTTTTCAAGAAGTGTTTTGAATTTCAATTCTTCATATAGCGTTTTCACATTTTCGTCGTCCGGTCCGTTGTACTGCAAATCGTCAATCGTAATCGTAATGGGTGCTTCGACTTCAATAGTGGCGAGTTTCTTACTCATGTAAGCCTGTTCTTCATTGTTCGTCAAATTTTCTTTAAGCTTTTTCCCGGAAATCAAATCAAGTGACTCGTACACTTTTTCTACAGAACCGTATTCTTTCAATAATTTAAGTGCAGTCTTTTCTCCGACACCAGGAACACCAGGGATGTTATCCGAAGCATCGCCCATCAGACCTTTCATATCAATGATTTGCGGAGGAGTAATACCATATTTTTCCATAATGTGTTCCGGAGTATACATTTCAAGGTCTGTAATCCCTTTTCTCGTAATGCAAACAGTCGTATGCTCGCTTGCAAGTTGGGTCAAGTCTTTATCTCCTGAAATGACGACCACTTCAATGCCTTTTGCGTCGCCCGCTTTGCTCAAAGTGCCGATAATGTCATCCGCTTCATATTGGTCGAGTTCATATTGTGTAATTTGAAAAGCATTTAGCAATTTACGCATGTAAGGGAATTGCTCAGACAGTTCAGGTGGGGTTTTCTGTCTGCCGCCTTTGTATTCGCCGAACGTTGAATGACGGAAAGTTGTCTTTCCCGCATCCCATGCGACGAGCATATGCGTTGGCTTTTCCTCATTTAAAATATTTTGCAACATCATTGTAAATCCGTAAATCGCATTTGTATGAATACCACTATCATTCGTTAGTAACGGCAACGCAAAAAACGCACGGTATGCTAAACTGTTGCCATCTAAAAGCACAATTTTTTCTTTTGACAAGTTCGATTCACTCCTTAAAGTAGGCAATAGATTATTCCAATAAAAAACGTCATCTCCATCCATCTTACCACGTAGGTCAGATGAATAGAAATGACGTCACTTGTCACTCCAAGTATCCTGTCAGTACTTTCGCATATGGCGAATCCGCTGGCATGATGATCATCGTATCATCACCAATCGTTTTCGAATAGGATTGCAATGTTCTGTACAGATTGTAGAACTCTGGATCTTTGGAGAATGCATTATTGTAAATTTTAGCAGCCTCCGCTTCCCCTTCAGCGTGGATAATTGCAGCATCTTTTTTCGCTGTTGCAAGCATTTCCTGAACTTCTCGATCCGTATTCGCTTCAATCTTTTTCTTTTCAGCGTCCCCTTCAGATAAATATGTCTGTGCAGTGGAATCACGTTCTGAAATCATTCGAGTATAGATGGAGTGTTCGTTTTCTTCTGGCAAGTCGATACGCTTCATACGTACATCGACAACCTCGATACCGAAGTTTCCTTCTTCAAGGAATTCATTCACTTTCGCTGTGACACGGTCATTCAAGCTACCACGAGAAGAGTTCTCATCGTTGACAACGTCCACATAATCCAATTGCCCCATCTCATTTCGAATGACGGAATAGATGAATTCTTCCATTCTGGATTCTGCATTTATAATATTTCTGGCGTTGGAAATCATTTTACCTGGATCGTTTATTTTCCAAATCGCATAATTATCAATGATAATACGCTTCTTATCTTTTGTATTAATTTCCGCTTCAGAAACATTGTATGTCATTTGGTTTTTCGGCAAACTTGTCACAGACTGAATGAACGGGATTTTCATATTCAATCCAGGTTCTTTGATGATTCGGGTAATTTCTCCGAACTGACGAACAACACGATATTCATCTTCTTTGACGATAAACGTATTGGCAAGAAGAATGACCGCAATTGCAAATATAACCGTCACTGTTATAGCAGCTTTAACATATTTCTTCATATTAAAAGGACGTTTTGGCGTCACGACCTTACCAGTTCCAGTTGCGGTTTTCTGTTTAGCGCGTTGACGTTCCAAAAACTTCTCTTCTATGCTCTTAAAAGGATTATTTTCATTAGACATCAGTTTCCGCCTCCTTCCGTTTTATCACTGACAGGTGGCGGAGTTCCACTCTCCAATTGGTTTAAAGGTAAGTATTTCAATGTTTCGCCGTTATCATTCATTATATAGATCTTAGCTTTAGGCAAGATTTGTTCAAGTGTTTCAATGATAAGTCTTTGACGCGTAATCGACTTATTCTTTTCATACTCCGCACTAAGATCATTGAATAATGCCACATCACCTAATGCTTGTTCAATTCTCGCAGTCTTTTGTCCTAATGCCCTCGACTGGATGGCTTCCTTTTCACCGACCGCTTCACTTTTCAGCTGATTCATATATTTTTTAGCTTCGTTAATTTTCGTCTGTTTCTTTTCCCGTGCATCTGTAACAGCTGTAAACGCTGCACGGACATCTGCATTTGGCAGTTCTACATCTTGTAACTTAACACCTTGTATTCCAATTCCGATATCATATGTTGCGATAAGATTTGTTAACAGCTCTCGTGCTTTCGCTTCAATTTCCGCTTTACCATCCGTCAGCGCTGAATCGATTTTTGAACTACCGATAACAGAACGAATCGATGCTGACGTTGCATCATGCAGTATTTCTTGTGGATTTTGAGAATTAAAAAGATATTTTTGTGGATCTATAATTTTCCACTGTACAATGAGATCGGCAAGGACAATATACTCATCACCCGTAATCATTTTTGTCTCTTTATCAAAAGAAACTAAATCTCCATCCGCATCTTGTTTGTAACCGAATTGGAGACTGAATGTCTCCTTGGATAATTTTTCAACTTGTTGAATTGGCCATGGCAACTTGAAATGCAGCCCTGAATCTGTAATTGGCGCATCCGCTTTACCGAAAGTAATGACAACAGCCTGTTCAGATTCATCAATAGTGTACCAAGTCGTAAAGGCGATGATCAGTAGCAAAATTCCTGCAATGACCATACCTGCAGCTACTGAGGCTCGGCGTGTACTCATAATTGTATTTCCCCCTTAATATATGTATCTATTAGGTATACGGACAGGGGCCTTAGAAGTTTCAAAAATTACAGATTCACTCTTTTTACATTTTACGTTCAGGAAAGAAAAAAGTGAATTTTGTTCCGATATCCTTCTCGCTTTCCACCTTTACTGTACCTCCATGAGCTTCTATTAAGTGCTTAACGATTGCAAGACCAAGACCCGTCCCCCCCGAATCCCTACTTCTTGCGCGGTCCACCCGATAAAAACGTTCAAATAGACGAGGGAGCTCTGCTTTGTCGATACCAATTCCCTCATCTTCAACAACAATTGTCGTACCTTCCATTGTTGCCGAAACTCCAACTCTAACTGTTGTCTCCTCTTTGGAATAATTGACAGCATTCGTTAAAACATTCACCATCACTTGGATAAGCCTATCTGAATCAGCAAGGATCATCGCAGTTTCGTCCACTTCGCTAATGATTCGCATTTTTTTCTTTTCCACAGCTCCAGAAACAATCTTTTTTGCATCTTCAATGATTGATGAGAGCGACACTTTTCTAATGTTTAGATCGAATCCTTCTTGTTCAATTCCCGAAAGCTCTAGCAAGTCATCAACAAGAAGATGCAAACGATCACTCTCTTTCTGAATAATTGTAAGGAAGTCTTTCAATATTAACTCGTCACTCATGGCACCATCCAACAAAGTTTCTGTAAATCCTTTAATGGACGTTATGGGTGTGCGGAGTTCATGGGAAACGTTTGCGACAAAATCTTTCCTTACTTTCTCCAATCGAATTAGTTTTGTAATATCATGGAAAACGACAATAATTCCTAACCAGTTGCCATGTCGACCGATGACAGGTGCGCCGTAAACACTTACATATGATTCATTTATCTGGATTTGACATTCATGTACTTGCTCAGTTAGAAAAACATCTTCAATAAGTCGTTCAATCCCCTCAGGCAAGCCGACCTCCTTGAACGTTTTCCCGATAATCTCCTCACGTCGGAAGGAGAACGTATTTTCAAAGACCCCATTTACTAAGTTTACTGATCCTTCTCTTCCAAACATAAGAAGGCCGCTTCCCATACTTTCAATCAAAGTTTTAAGTCGTTCTTTTTCCATTGCTCGCAAAATCGATATTTCTTGCAAGTTTCTAGCAATCTGATTGACAGCGACACCAAGGTCATTGCTATACCTATCATCAATTGGCGTTCTCGCCAGATTATCACCGTTTGCGATCATCTGTGCAGTATATGTTACTTGATCAATTGGATTCGTATATTGACGGATCACACGTGTTCCGATAAAAAGTGTAAGTAAAAATGCAACTGTAAGTATGAACGACAGGAAATACCAATATTTCAATTGGATTTGTCCTGTTATTTCAACGTCAATCAAATGGAAAAACTGGCCGAGGACAATGCCTAGACCAGCAAGAAGAATTGCTAATATCGTTGCAAAAGCGATTGATAATCGGGTATAAAGACTTTTCATGTCAATTTTTCTCCTCAAATTTATAGCCAATTCCTCTAACCGTCTTTATATAATCGGGTTTCCGAGTATTTTCTTCAATTTTTTCACGCAAATGACTTACATGTACGTCTACGATACGTGTATCACCCGCAAAGTCATAGTTCCAAACGGCACTTAGCAGTTGATCACGATTCAACACACGGTTCTTATTTTGCATGAAATAGACAAGTAGTTCGAATTCTTTTGGTGTAAAATCAAGTGATTCCCCTTTTAACTGCACTTCATACTGCTCAGGGTGTACCGTAAGCTCTCCAGACGTCAATACTTGTCCGTTCTCAATGGCATTTTCAGAACGGTCGCCCGTGCGGCGCAGCACCGCTTTAACTCGTGCAATTACTTCTCTCGGACTAAACGGCTTCGTCATATAATCATCCGCACCGATTTCTAGTCCAATCACTTTATCCGTCTCTTCACCTTTAGCTGTTAGCATTATAATCGGTGTGTTAATATTTCGTTGCCTAAGAGTTTTACATACTTCTACACCATCCATCACAGGCAACATAAGATCAAGTAAAATCAAATCCGGATTTTCAGATTCAACCATAAGAATAGCTTCTTTTCCATCCGCCGCCATGACAGTTTCATAGTTCGACTGTTTTAAATTATAGTCTAGTAATGTACGAATCGGTTGCTCATCGTCTACAATTAAAATCTTAATAACTGTTCACCCATTTCCCTCTATTTGTCTCTTTAGAAATTATCCATTGCATGAGATGTCAATTGCTCTTTAATGGCTGGCGGAATGACCGTAACAGTTCCCGAGATAACTGTGTCTCCCTTTTCGTTTTCCGCTTCAACCATAATGATAATAGATTTGTTTTCCAGTTCCACTCGAATGACTTCAAATTGAAAATTAATCGTCTCATAGTGGTAAACATGGTTAGGGAAAATCAAATGTTGCTCAGTGACATGCGAACCTGGTCCAGGCAAATATTTAGAAATCGCCGAAATGACAATACCCGTCAACATAACAGCAGGAACAATCGGTTTTTCGTAATCAGTTTGAGAGGCATAATCATGTTGAATATAGAGCGGATTCGAATCATTTGTTAGTCCTAGATATAATAGCAAATCCTTATCTTCGATTTTTTCCGTAAGCTTCAACTTTTCACCAACACTTATTTTATCCACTTCTCGTCCAAGTCTTCGCTTTTTACCTAATATCAAATTTCTTCCTCCTTCATTCATGGGGATTAACATTCGTATTATACAAAGTGTAACAATATTCACTCGAAAAGAGCAAGCAACGAGTCTAGCAGATTGCATGGAAAAACCCGAACCGCTAAAAGGCAGTCCGGGTGAATTAGTTATTTATTCTAGCACTTTCATGACAGTTTTAACTGATTCGACTGATTTTGCCAATCCTGCTTTTTCATCATCCAGCAAATCGAGTTCAATAATCTTTTCGATGCCGCCAGCACCAACTACAGTCGGTACACCTAAATAGATTCCATGCAAGTCATATTCGCCTTCAAGGTAAGCAATAGTTGGCAACACTCTTTTTTGGTCTTTTAAAATAGCTTCAGTCATTTCAACGAGTGAAGCGGCAGGTGCATAATAAGCAGAACCATTACCAAGCAAATTGACAATTTCCGCTCCCCCCTTACGCGTCCTCTCAACAATCTCTTCCAATCTAGCCGGCTCAATTAATGACGTAAGAGGAACTCCACCCGCTGTTGAATAACGAACTAAAGGCACCATGTCATCCCCATGACCTCCGAGAACAAATCCCGTCACGTCTTTCACTGAAAGATTCAGTTCTTGCGCTACAAACGTACGGAAACGGGCTGTATCCAACACGCCCGACTGTCCGATGACACGTTCCTTAGGGAAGCCGGATTCTTTGTAAACAGTATAAGTCATTGCATCAACAGGGTTTGTCAAAACAATGATTGTCGTCTGTGGTGAATGTTTTACAATATCGTTCGTCACTGCTTTCATGACTTTTTGGTTCGTTTGAACAAGATCATCCCTACTCATTCCAGGTTTGCGGGCAATTCCTGCTGTTATAATGACAATATCGGAGTCTTTTGTATCTTCGTAGTTTGAGGTACCTGTTATGTTTGCATCAAACCCAAGGACAGGTCCCGCTTCAAGCATATCAAGGGCTTTTCCCTTTGTCGGATTTTCCATTTGTGGAATGTCGACAAGTACTACGTCACAAAGTTCTTTTTGGGCGAGTAGAAATGCTGTTGTGGCACCTGTGAAACCCGATCCGATTACTGAGACTTTTTTTCGTTTCATCGTCATGAAAACCTCTCCTTTGTCGTTTCGAATAGATATAACAGTTAATCCTATCTGCTGTTAGTCTAACATAAATGAATTGGGACTTGTGCAAATTGGTTCAGACATTGCAGAATGTTGATTTGCGCTTAAGGCGGACGCTTTCCGAGGGGCGTGCGTTGAGCCAATCGAACAACAAAGGGTTCGATTGGAAAGCGTCCGGCCGGAACGCAAATCATCGTAAAAGAAAGCAATGCAGACTATTAAATTCAATTTATAGAATTGCATCTATACTCCAACAATTATTATAGAACCATATTAAAAAAATCTCCCCCACTGAATGTTCAGAGGAGGAGACTTTTGTTAGAGATTATAGGTTTTTGATCAGTTCATCTGCAAATTCAGATGTTTTCACTTCAGTTGCGCCGTCCATTAGACGTGCGAAGTCATATGTTACGACTTTTGAAGCGATTGTCTTTTCGATTGAAGCAGTGATCATGTTAGCTGCTTCATTCCATCCCATATGTTCAAGCATCATAACGCCTGAAAGCAATACTGAAGATGGGTTTACTTTATCAAGACCAGCATACTTAGGTGCTGTACCGTGAGTAGCTTCGAAGATTGCATGACCAGTTAGGTAGTTGATGTTAGCTCCTGGAGCGATACCAATACCACCAACTTGTGCTGCAAGTGCATCAGAAACATAGTCGCCGTTCAAGTTCATTGTTGCAACAACATCGAATTCTTTTGGACGAGTCAAGATCTGTTGCAAGAAGATGTCTGCGATTGAATCTTTTACGATGATTTTGCCAGCTGCTTCAGCATCTGATTGAGCTTTGTTCGCTGCATCAGTTCCTTCTGCATCTTTGATTTGATCGTATTGGTTCCAAGTGAACACTTTGTCGCCGAATTCTTGTTCAGCCACTTCGTAACCCCAGTTTTTGAAAGCTCCTTCAGTGAACTTCATGATGTTACCTTTATGAACAAGTGTAAGTGATTTACGGCCTTCATTGATTGCGTAGTTAAGCGCTCCACGTACAAGGCGTTTTGTACCTTCTTCAGAAATTGGTTTAATACCGATACCTGAAGTTTCAGGGAAGCGGATGTTTTTAACGTTCATTTCATTTTGAAGGAAATCGATCATTTTCTTCGCTTCTTCAGTGCCTTCTTTGTACTCGATACCAGCATAGATATCTTCTGTGTTTTCACGGAAGATGACCATATCGCAGTCTTCAGGACGTTTTACAGGTGAAGGAACACCTTCGAAGTAACGTACTGGACGCAGGCAAGTATATAGATCTAGTTCTTGACGAAGAGCAACGTTCAATGAACGGAAACCTCCACCGATTGGTGTAGTCAATGGTCCTTTGATTGCGATAAGGTATTCTTCGATTGTGTCAAGAGTTGCTTGTGGAAGCCATTCGCCAGTTTCGTTGAATGCTTTTTCACCTGCAAGAACTTCTTTCCATTCGATTTTCTTTTCACCATCATATGCTTTTTCAACTGCCGCTTCCAATACGCGAGAAGCTGCATGCCAAATGTCAGGGCCTGTACCATCACCGATGATGAACGGGATTGTCGCTTCGTTTGGAACGTTTAATACTCCATTGGATACTGTAATTTTAGCCATTTTAAAATTCCTCCATTTCAATATGAGAGGGCAAGTATACGATATACCGCCCCGGTTTGCCATACGTTTCCGTTACGGCATTATTATCTTTCTTCGATTGGCACATATTTCTGCATATCTGGTCCGATATACTCTGCGCGCGGACGGATCAATCTGTTGTTGGAGTATTGCTCCAAGATGTGCGCTACCCAGCCTGAGATACGGGATACTGCGAAAATAGGTGTGAAAAGGTCATGATCGATATCAAGTGAATGATATACCGAAGCTGAATAGAAATCAACGTTTGGCGGAAGATTTTTCTCACCTGTAACAATTGATTCGATTTTTTCGGACATGTTATAATACTTTTCCTCACCGCGAAGTGTCGTTAACTTCTTCGACATTTCACGAAGATGTTTTGCACGGGGATCACCTTTACGGTAAACACGGTGACCGAAGCCCATGATTTTTTCTTTATTATCAAGTTTTTCTCTGATGAATGATTCTACGTTTTCTTCAGAACCGATTTCCATGAGCATTTTCATAACTTGCTCATTTGCTCCACCATGAAGAGGTCCTTTAAGAGCGCCGATCGCTGCAGTAACGCCTGAATACATATCTGAAAGAGTTGCTACACAAACGCGTGCAGTGAATGTCGAAGCATTCAATTCATGGTCTGCATGAAGAACAAGCGCTTTATTGAAAGCTTCTACTGCAATATCTTCTGGCATTTCACCAGTTAACATATAGAGGAAGTTAGCCGCATAGCCAAGATCTGTTTTAGGAGCAATAGGTTCTTGTCCTTTACGGATACGCGAGAACGCTGTGACGATTGTTGCAATTTTTGCTTGTAGCTTAATCGCTTTCTGGTAATTAGCTTCGTCTGACATATCTTCTGCACTTTCATCGTATAATCCTATAAGAGAAATTGCTGTGCGCAATGCTGCCATCGGATGCACTTCATTAATAGGATACATTTTAAAATGATCTAGTACAGGCTGTGGTATGGACATATTGTCCGCTAGTTGTTGTTTGAGTTCAGCCAATTCTTCAGACTTAGGCAAACGTTGGTGCCAAAGCAGATAGACTACTTCCTCAAAACTTGCATTTACAGCAAGATCATCGATATCGTACCCGACGTATGTAAGGGTGTCATCAATAATGGAACTGATAGCCGACTGTGTAGCTACGATTCCTTCTAATCCTTTTGATGCTGTCATATGAATCGCTCCTTCACTGTATTTTGTCAGTATATCTACAAAATCTTGTAAATATAGACAAATCTACTTGTATTATTGTTCAGTGCGTAACGCTTACATTGACCATTATAAGCAAATATTACAGTTTTGTGAATGGAAACGCTTGTTTTCATCATAAAAAAAGTGGAAAAGGATGAAATTTTGCTAAAAAAACATACTCATAATGATACTTTACGACAGCTTTCCCTGAATTGGCTACCTGCTATTATAGCAATCATTTTCATCTACTTCGTTCCTCCTGTAGGGATTGCAATCATAGTCGCCTATTTTACGTCACCGATTTTAATTGCACTACGAATGGTTATAAGATTACCACTTACGCTCGCTACATTATTTGTTATGTTATCTATCCTTTTCATTTTTTCCACTTTCGGGTTCATTGCTTTGCACGGTTTAATGGATACAATTCCACTTGCCGAAAAACATTTATCGAACTATACCGGAAGCACAGATATTACCGGAAAATTATTTAATTTTATCGATGAAAAACTTATTGAATATGGACACGCACTGCTTGAATATGTCATTAGCATCACGACGACTCTATTTCAAAAGATCTTCAGTCTTTTCATCTTTCTCGTTGCTTACTTTTTCGCTTTGCGAGAGTCAGGAAAGGACAGATTCTGGTTTCTCATTTATTTTCCTACACGCATGAAAAAACCCGCAGAAAGGATTTTCAGGAAATCAGGGGAATTGATCGGCACCTTCTTTTTTGTAGAAGCACGCTTATTCCTCTTAACCTTCATAATTCTTGCTGTAGGCTTCTCACTAATAGGATTCCAATCGCCAATAGGTAGTGCGTTTCTCGTTTCACTTGTAGATAGCCTACCCTTACTAGGTATTGGACTATTTCTTATACCTATGACGATTTTCTTTATTTATTCTAAACAATTGGTCGTTGGTATTTCTTTGGCTCTTATTTATATTTTGGTTGTTACAACGAGACAGATGGCAGAATCGTATATGTGGGCATCCGCTTTCCGGGTTAAACCGATTCATGCATTTTTTATAACGGTCTGTTCCTTCTATCTGTTTGGTTTGCCTGGTATATTGTTAACGCCTTTTCTTCTCTTCACTGCTTTAAAAATGAAAAAACATCCTTACTTTACCTAATGACTATCTGTCCTTTTTTCATCTTTCGGTAAATCCACGCGACAATCAATGGTCTAAGTAGTTTTCTTGGCCCTTTGAACATTAACAGCACACCTGCTATATCAGTGATGAATCCAGGCATGATTAGCAAAATGCCACCGAAGAAAATACAGACACTGTCGATAATTGCATTTCCGGGAGTTTCCATAGTCGACATTCTAGACCGCAAATCCTTCCATGCTTTCAGTCCTTGACGTTTCGCCAAGTATGCCCCGCCGATCCCAGTTATAATGATTAGTAGAATCGTCGGAAAGATTCCAAGCTCACTTCCCGAATAGAGCAATAATGCTATCTCGGCAATCGGTAGTAAAATAAACGCGATTAATAGCCATCTCATTCGAATCAACTCCAGTTCTTCGGCGGCTTCATTCATTTGTTTTTAACAAAACGAATGCACGCTGAAGTTTGTGAAAAGGCCGCTTCCAATAAATCGAAAGGCGGCCTTTTAAATGTATTACTTAAAGAACTCTTGCATGTCCATTATAAATAACTCCAGATTCAGCATCCATTGTTATTTCTTTCCCGTTGATGATTGTTTCCGTCGCATTTGGAACACCAACAATAACCGGTATACCTAAACTTAGACCAACAACAGCAGCATGACTTGTCAAGCCGCCTTCTTCAGTGATCAATCCAGCACAGTTTTCAATAGCCGGCATCATGTCGCGATCTGAAGAATAGGTTACGAGTATTTTGCCTTTAACGTCATGTGCCAAAGCTTCTTCAGCATTATGAGCAATGACTGCCTGACCAAATGCTACAGACTTTCCAATACCTTGTCCTTTAGCGAGCATGTCACCGATCACATGTATTTTCATCAAGTTTGTCGTTCCTGCTTCACCAACTGGAACACCAGCAGTAATGATGACAACATCCCCATGAGTGACATATTGATGTTTAACACTTTCTTCAACAGATTCCTGTAAGATTTCATCGATTGAATTAACCCGCTCACCTATAATCGGGTAGATACCCCATACGAGCGATAATTTTCTCGAGCAAGCATCCGAAGAAGTAATGGCAATTATCGGGCAGCCAGGGCGGTATTTTGCAATCATTTTTGCAGTATGGCCACTTTCCGTTGGAGCTAATACTGCTTTTACATTTAAGTTAATAGCCGTATATGCTGCAGCTTGCCCAATAGCTTCTGTCATATTTCCTTGCTTTTCTTTGCGTCTTGTCGATACGACGGCACGATAATCGACTGCACTTTCAGCAGTTTGTGCGATACGGTCCATCGTGCGAACAGATTCAACTGGATACAAACCAGCTGCCGTTTCTCCTGAAAGCATGATGGCGTCAGATCCGTCCAATATTGCATTCGCAACATCACTCGCTTCTGCTCTTGTAGGACGTGGATTACGTTGCATCGAGTCGAGCATCTGTGTTGCAGTAATGACCGGCTTACCGACCTGGTTACATTTTTTAATCATCATTTTCTGAACAAGTGGCACTTCTTCTGCCGGAATCTCCACTCCTAAATCTCCGCGTGCAACCATCAAGCCGTCCGATACATTGATGATTTCATCCAAGTTTTCGACGCCTTCCTGATTTTCAATTTTAGGGATAATATGAATGTGTCCACCATTATTCGATTCAAGCAATTGACGGATTTCCATAACGTCAGAAGATCTACGGACAAACGATGCAGCGATGAAATCGACACCTTGTTCGATTCCAAATAGGATATCTTCTTTATCTTTGTCAGTGATTCCAGGTAATTGTACAGAAACGCCCGGTACATTAACGCCCTTTTTATTTTTCAAAGTACCTGAGTTGACAACAAGTGTATGGATAAGCCCTTTTTCAAGGTCTTTTCCGACAACCTCCAGCTGAATCAGTCCATCATCGAGTAAGATGATAGATCCTTTGTCAACATCTTCAATTAGTTTTTCGTAAGTGACCGAAAATGCTTCTGTATCGCCTTCCACTTCAGTCATTGAAATATCGATATGTTGGCCAGTAATAAGTTCGATACTACCACCTTTCATCGAATGTGTACGAATTTCAGGTCCCTTTGTATCGAGGAGGATACCGACAACTTTACCTGTTTTTTTGGAGATTTCTCTGATCGTTTCAATTCTTATACGGTGCTCTTCGTGTGAACCGTGGGAGAAGTTGAGACGAGCTACGTTCATGCCTGCATTCATAAGTTGTTCGAGTAATTCAGGTGATTCACTTGCAGGTCCAATTGTGCATACGATTTTAGTCTTTCTCATCATATAACGTCCTTTCGTCAACTGTGCTTAGATTGATAGTTCTTTAGATAATTTGTATAATTCCTTATCCAATTTGTCTTCACTTCGCTTAAATACAACGTCCAAGTCATAGTCTACCACTGTATGGTTTTGCATACCAATGGCAACTCCGCTCCGCCCTTCATGTAACACTTCTACGGCACGTGCTCCATATTGGCTTGCGATGACTCGGTCTTTTGCTGATGGCGATCCACCGCGTTGTATATGACCAAGTACAGATACCCTAGTCTCAATACCCGCTTCCGCTTTCAACGTTTCAGATAACGCTGTTGCTGACATAACACCTTCTGCAACAATAATAATACTGTGCTTCTTGCCTCGACCAGAACCACTTTGAAGTCTGGTTATTATTTCATTAAGATCAAACTTAACTTCAGGGATAAGGATTGTTTCGGCTCCACCCGCAAGGCCAGCCCAAAGTGCCAGATCACCCGCGTCCCTACCCATTACTTCAATAATAAATGTCCGTTCATGCGATGTAGCTGTATCTCGAATCTTATCGATAGCATCAATGACCGTATTGAGTGCAGAGTCAAATCCAATTGTAAACTGTGTCCCATTTATATCATTATCAATCGTGGCAGGCACACAAGCGCACGGAACACCCAATTTCACTAACTCCGCAGCCCCTCTGAATGAACCGTCCCCCCCAATTACAACGAGTCCTTCAATGCCATGCGATTTCAATTGCCTTTTCGCTTTTAGTCTGCCTTCTTCCGTCATGAACTCAGAAGAACGGGCAGATCTTAGCATCGTCCCTCCACGTTGGATAATGTCTCCGACAGATCCGAGCTGGAGCATTTCAATTTTCCCGTGAATTAATCCTTCATAGCCGTTAAAAATCCCCGCTACTTCCAAGCCTTCGAAGATTGCCTTTCGCACAACAGCACGAACTGCCGCGTTCATCCCTGGTGCGTCACCGCCACTAGTCAAAACACCTATTTTTTTCATCTCGACTCCACCTTGTCAGTTATTTTTCGGTAAAAGACGAAAAGATGCGGGAAATTGCCCGCACCTTCATTATTCGGTAAATACACCTATATTACGGAACTTCTCGTATCGTTGGTCTATTATAGCACTTTCATCGAGCTTACAAAGCTTATTTAATGATGAACGTAAAATTTCTCTCATCTCCAACGCCTGCGCTTTCGGATCACGATGTGCACCACCTAATATTTCAGGTATTATTTCATCAATAATACCCATTTCTTTTAAATGTGGAGCTGTAATTTTCATCGCTTCTGCGGCCTGTTTGGATAGACTCGGATCTTTCCACAAAATTGATGCGGCCCCTTCAGGAGATATAACTGAATACGTAGAGTGCTCAAGCATATGGATATGGTTTGCTACACCTAGTGCTAGTGCACCTCCACTTCCCCCTTCACCAATGACAATTGAGATGACAGGTACTTTTAAGCCCGCCATCTCAACAAGATTTCGGGCAATCGCTTCGCTTTGGCCTCGTTCTTCAGCAGCTTTTCCTGGATACGCTCCTTTTGTATCAATAAAACAAATGACCGGACGTCCAAATTTCTCCGCTTGTTTCATTAATCGTAAAGCTTTCCGATAGCCTTCTGGATGCGGCATACCAAAATTACGCTTCACATTCTCCTTCGTATCCTTTCCGCGCTGATGACCGATTACAGTAACAGGTTTCAATTCAAATGAACCAATACCTCCGACAATTGCAGCATCATCACCAAATGATCTGTCACCATGTAACTCCGTAAAATCTTCAATTAGTTCTTCAATATAATCCTTAGTAGTTGGACGTTGTGGGTGTCTTGCTACTTGAACACGATCCCACGGTTCCATATTACTGTATATTTCCGTTTCTAAATTGCTGAGACGGGTTTTTAAATTCGTTATTTCTTCGGACAAATCTACATCATTCGATGAGGTGAACTCTTCCAATTCGGAGATTTTCTCCCGAAGTTTTACGATCGGTTCTTCGAATGCCAATGGTTTACTCATGTCCGTTCTCCTCCCTAACATGTAGCCTTAACAATTTTGCCAATTCTGCGGTCATGTCACCTCGATGGATGACTGCGTCCACTTGCCCGTGATCCATTAAGAATTCAGCAGTCTGGAAATTATCGGGCAGTTTTTCACGTACGGTCTGCTCAATAACTCTCCGTCCAGCAAATCCGATGAGCGCTTTTGGTTCGGCAAGATTTATATCTCCGACCGAAGCAAAGCTCGCCGATACGCCGCCAGTTGTCGGATATGTCATGACGGAAATGTACAGAAGTCCTTCATTTGCATGACGCTTTAACGCCACACTTGTTTTAGCCATCTGCATTAATGATAGTACGCCTTCTTGCATGCGTGCCCCACCACTTGCTGAAAAAATGATGACAGGAATTTTCATCTCTGTTGCTTTCTCTACTGCGCGCGTAATCTTTTCTCCGACTACCGATCCCATTGAACCCATACGGAAATGAGAGTCCATTATGGCAACCGCGACTTTACAACCACCGATTTTACCAATGCCTGTAAGAACAGCCTCATTCAGACCGGTTTTTTCCGCATCCGCTTGGACTTTTTTTGTATAGGAAGGGAAATCCAAAGGGTTCTCAGTTTTCAATTCATTATCCATTGACACGAACGTATCTTCATCAAATAACAATTCTACACGTTCCCATGCAGTCATCTTGAAATGATGATCACATTTTGGACATACTTTGCCTGTTTTCATAAGATCTCTCGTCAAAATGATTTGTTTACATTCTGGACATTTCGTCATGATGCCTTCAGGCACATCATTTTTTGCATCTTCAGAAGGCATCGTTATTGCTTTTTTACTATTCTTTTTAAACAACTCTCGAATCATCATTCATTTCCCCCTCGATTACTTCAATCCAGCGATCATAGGATACAATCGCTTCTACAACATGTCCGGAAATCATATTTTCCAGTAACGCTATGAGCATGCCATTTTCGTTTTCATTTGTCATTTCACCGTAAGGGACTCTACTATATTGCTTTAATAGGAACCAGATTTTTAAAGACAACCTGTTATCCGTAGCTATAATCATTTCCCTCATTATATCCTCCCGTAATACAGTTCCTTCATCATTAATTATCATAATTAAGCTTTGCCAAACGGGCAGTTCTCTTTTGACTGGATCATTGCAAATTTCTTCAATCGCCGCTTTTTCATGAATGACTCTCGTTTTCTTTACGTCCACCGCAGAGTTCGGTTGTTGCATGATAAAAGTGGACAACACTTCTACAAGTTGATGTTTTTTAAAATCAGCTAAAAATGTACCTTCTCCTCGGCGAGTTTCTATGAGACCAAGTAATTCGAGACTTCTGAGCGCTTCACGGATAGTGGAACGTCCTACTTGAAGCCGTTCAGCCAAAACACGTTCAGATGGCAATTTATCACCTACAGTGATGCCCTCCGCATTTATCATCAACTTCAATTCTTCAACGATATCCAGAAACATCTTAGATGACGGTTTTGTCGTTTGCATTGCGGTGCCCCTTTAAAAACTATAATCGAAAAGTGGTCAGACCACTACTGTTTATAAGCATACAGAAAAGTCGGTTGACCGTAAAGTATAAAGTTGCTTTTCTGCTAGTAAAAATAAAAACTGTCTTGTAAGACTTAACAGATAGGGAGTGAAAGAGTAATCCAATCACTAACCATATGCTTCACCTTACAGACAGTTTCAATTCAAATCTTCAACACTTGTTGGACAATCATTTGAAACTGCCCATTTCGCTCCTCGACAGTACCTTCTACTTGTACCATTGTCAGATCCTGCAACTGCACATTAGAAACGGCATACGTTTTAGGAAACAGTGTACATGATAACTCACCAGTTTCGTCTTGAAGCGTCATAAAAGCCATCGCTTCTCCTTTTTTCGTCCTAATTCGCTTCACTTCCTGGATGAGTCCTACAACTCGGATCGTTTGCCGAGTTGGAACTTTTTCAACTTCAGACAGATCGACTAGTTGTCCTGTATTCATTTTCTTCATTTCAAGAGCCGGATGTTCAGATAAATAAAACCCGAGCACTTCCCTTTCGAATTCAAGCATCGCGAGACGAGGCATTGTGCCTCCAGGGGAATATTTCGGTTTTGCAATAGAGAATATGACATCATGAAGCAGGTCATCTTCTTCAGGACTTACAAATACCGCATGATTCGCGGCTGCGTCAATCGATGCAAGCAGAACAGAGCGGTTTTCTCCGAATTCATCCAATGCGCCTGATTTCACAAGCGGAACAATGGCTTTTTCCGTGAAATGAGCGCCTCCGATCGCTGCAGCAAAATCGAAAAGGTTTTGCCATGGTTTCGACGTCTTTGCATCTTTAATAATTTCATAAAATGACGGAGCGACCCCTTTTACAGCCCCTAGTCCTATACGGATCGATGAGCCTTCTACAACAGTTCCATAACGGCTCTTCTGAATGGAAGGAGGAAGAACAGGAATTCCTTTTGAACGGATTTCATGGATGAGCTCCATTGTTTTCTCCTGATTACCGGTCGCCATCGCTAAAAGAGCAGCATAGAAGTAGATAGGTTCATTAGCTTTAATATATGCCAACTGATATGAAATCAAAGAATAAGCAACCGCGTGGCTTTTAGGGAACCCATAATCAGCAAATTTCACGATAAGATCATAAATCTCTCTCGCGGACTTTTCCGGAAAACCTTTTTTTATGGCATTATTCACAAAATGATTCTGCTCCTGCTGCAAAATCTCACGTTTCTTCTTACTGACCGCTCTTCTTAACAAATCGGCTTCCGCCATTGAAAACCCAGCAATCTGTACAGCAATTTGCATAATTTGTTCTTGATAAACGATGATTCCCTCTGTTTCCTTTAAAATAGGCTCGAGTAGTGGATGAATATAGTCGACTTTTTCTTTTCCGTTTTTCCTTCTACTGTATAACGCTATATTTTCCATCGGCCCAGGTCGATAGAGAGCATTGATCGCATAAAGATCTTTGAATTCATCCGGTCTAATTAACCGCAACGCGTCTCTCATTCCGTCCGATTCAAATTGAAATATCCCGGTCATGTCGCCTTCTTTGAACAAGTCAAATGTTTTTGTGTCATCCATCGGAAATTCTTCAAATTTCAATCTGACTTTTCTATCGTATTCAATCATCGATCTAATCCGGTCCAATAATGTTAAATTTCGCAATCCAAGAAAATCCATCTTCAATAAACCAACTTCTTCAACATCTCCCATTGCCCATTGAGTTAAATAGAAATCGTCGCCACCAATCTGCACTGGTACATTTTCAACAAGTGGGACTGGGGAAAGGATGACACCAGCAGCATGCGTAGAGGCATTACGAGGTAATCCTTCCAAGGCAATTGCCGCTTGAAGCCATTTTGTACGATTGGGATCCAAGGCAATCCAATCTTGCAACGGTTTAGAACGTTTGACGGATTCTGCCAAGTCTCTATGTTGCCCCTCTTTGATTTGTCTAGAGATGAAAGTCATTTCATCAGCAGAAAAATCAAAAACCCTCGCAACATTCCTTGCTACGGATTTTGCTGATAACGTTCCAAATGTAATGATTTGTGCAACATGGGATTTCCCATATTTTCTTGCAACGTATTCAATTACTTCTGAACGTCGGTTATCTGCAAAATCGATATCAATATCGGGCATCGTAATCCTGCCCGGATTAAGAAACCGTTCAAAAATGAGTCCGTATTTTATCGGGTCCACATCTGTTATCCCCAGTGTATATGCAACGAGAGAACCTGCTGAGGATCCACGACCTGGTCCCGTTAGAATTCCTTGCTCCTTTGCGTAAGCCATGAAATCTTCGACGATGAGAAAATAATCGGAAAAACCCATCTTTTCGATAATTGTTAACTCATAATGAAGACGGTTAGTATACTCATCGCCAAATTGACTAACTCTACTTTTCAGACCTTTTTCGCAATGACGTTTAAGCAAATCTGCTGCGGTTGTATTCTGAGGCAAGGGAAAAGCAGGCATTAGCGTGCGACTCGGTGGTAATTCCGCTGTACAGGAGATAAGCATGTCTGCCATTGTTTCTAGCCATTGTGGACGATCAGAAAACCATTGTTGGAGCTCCTCTTCTTCTGGCACATACGCATTATAGATATCTTGTTGCGGTCTTGACGGATCATTTAGCTTGTAGCCCGCCCTAATAGCAGTTGCTACTTCATAAGAAAAAGCATCCTCTTTTGCTAAATACCTTGATTCGTGTGTAGCTGAAATTGATAATCCACAAGCAGTTGCAGTTTCTTCAATTAATGATTCATCTTCATGCCTTACTCCACCTGCTCTGGATATGCCGACAAATACAGTTTCACACGCGTCTGAAATAAGTTGCAGCGTTTCAGTTTGCCTTACAAGATCCCAAGTTTTATCGGTCATCGGGCAGATGAAAATGCACCCTTCACTATAGGCTTTCAACCATTTTAGCGGTAGTGTTTCTTTTTCGCTAATAGCAATGGCACTGCTAATTTTCAATAAGTTGCTATAGCCTCTATCATCTTTCGCATATCCATAAAGTAGAACTGTCCGTTCATCGTCAAGCGCTAAGTGGATGGAAAGACCGATAGCTGTATGTATGTCATATTTTTTCATCGTTTTACAAAATGAACGCACGCCATACATTCTGGAATTGACGATCCCTACAGTTTTAGCCCCTCTTCTTTTTAGAAGTGGGGCTAAATGGTCTAGTTTAATAATTCCGCGCAGGAGATCTGCGCCGGTTATAATTTGCGGATAGACAAGTACCAACGTAGTTCCCCCCTGCAAATCAGTTTCAAGCGCATAACGCTTTCAATTTCTCGATGATTTCGTCCGCCTGTTGCCAATTGTATACGGATGCTCCAGAAGCAAGCGGATGCCCTCCGCCATTATATTGTGCTGCAAGCCCATTAATGACGGGGCCTTTTGAACGTAGTCTTACTCGAATCTGATCATCCTCTTCAACGAAAATAACCCATGCACAAATACCACGCACATCACCTAGTACCCCGACAAGTTGAGAAGTTTCACTAGCAGAAACGTTGAATTCTTGTAAAATTTTCTTATCAATCTTTATATAGGCCATTCCTTGATCATTCATGATGAAGTTCTGATAAATATATCCTTTAAGATGAAGAATGCGACGGTCCTCTTCATACATTCCAGCATAAAGCTTTGTCCTGTCAAAATTGTATTTGATCAGCTCGCTTGCTACTTCAAATGTTCGCACAGTCGCGCTAGGGAAGATGAACCGACCCGTATCACCAACGATACCCGCAAATAGTAGGCGCGCACTCGCATCAGACATCTGCCATCCATAATGTTTACGGCCTTCTTCAAACAATTCATAAATCATTTCTGATGTTGAACTTGAATCCGTATCCACCCATCGTAGATCACCGTAAGGATCGACATTTGGATGATGATCGATCTTCACACAGTAACTGCCAGATCCAAAGAACTCTGCGTCTATACGTTCTGTATTGCCCGTATCTGTCACAATGACCAATGCTCCATTGTAATCCTCTTCACTTACTACATCTTGTTCCGCAAGATAACTGAGTAAATCGTCATGCCTACCAGAAGCAAACACCTGCTTATTTGGATAATTCTTTTTGATCAGTTCCTTCAGGCCTACTTGGGAACCGTATGCATCCGGATCAGGTCTGACATGACGGTGGATGATGATTTTATCATATTGTTCAATTGTGTCGATGATTTGTCTTTTCATTGTCGTTTTCCTCCGGTAGTCAGTGATTTCTGTTCGCATTCCTTAAAAAAAGCCGATACAATGGGAAGAAGTTCTTTGATGGAGGGTCTTTTAAAAATGAAAACACTCAATTTCTTTCTCGTCTTTTTCATTGTCGCATCTGGCGTGTTTTATTTCTATTTTAAAACTCGGCAGTTCAGGACTAGTCAAGTATTTCCGATTCGGAAGAAAATGTTCGCAAGCCAGGCAGGTATTTATTTAGGAACTTTCCTTTTCTTCTTCGGTATTAACCAACTTATCCTATTCAGTGGTATTGCAACATATGTAGTTGGCGCATTGTTCATTCTTTTCGGTGCTTATGTACTTGTTTATAATTATAAAGCGGCAAGACATTACAAACAATTCATTGCCGAAGAAACTGAACTTAACACAAACTGATGAGGGGTTCCTCATCAGTTTTTTATTGTTCATCGCTCGAACAATTGATACATCACCATCGCTTTTGCAATGAGTTCCGAATCGGAAAAGAGATCGAAATCCACCTTTACGAATCGCCTGCTCATTTGAAGGATCCTTGGTTCCACAATGATCGTACTACCCAATTGAACATGTTTGATGAAATAGATGGTCATATTTTCAGGGACACTTTCTCCACGTTTACGCATTTTAATGGCGCGGTTGCCGACATCAGTCAAAAGTGTTGTCAGTGCTCCGTAGGATAATGAACCAAATTGGTTCGTCATCTGGGGTGCAACTGTGAACTCAATATTTTGCGGCTGATCAGGCACTGATTTCATTTGATTCTTCACAATATCATCGATTTTCTCGCCTTGTTGGGGCTGTCGTTGTGCCATTTGAAAAGCTTTTAGCACATCCTGTCGACTAATGATGCCGCTTAAAAGGCCATTATCGCCAACAACAGGCAATAGATCTAATCCTTCCCAAATCATGCTATGCCCCGCTGAAGCAACACTTGTTTTACCATCCACTGTTATCGGATGTGTTGTCATCACTTTCCCAATCAACTCATTTTCGTGCTTACCGACTGCATCACGCGAAGTAACAATTCCTGTAAGCTTGCCATTCTTCTCGATGACAGGATAACCCGAATGGGATGTTTTGCGATTCACTTCATTGAAATGAGCTACATTATCTTCTGGGAAGAACGTGATTGTCTCTGCTAGCGGTGTCACGATATCTTCAACGAGCAAAATTTCTTTTTCAATTAGTTGATCGTAAATTGCCCTGTTCAACATCGTTGCCACTGTAAAGGAATCGTAACTGGACGAAATGATCGGCAAGTTCAATTCATTCGCAAGCCTTTTTGCATCATCCGCTGCATCGAAGCCCCCTGTCACCAACACTGCCGCTCCTGCGCTTAAAGCAAGTTCATGAGCTTTCTGACGGTTTCCGACGATCAGCAGGCTTCCTGCATCTATATAACGTCGCATATCATCCAGTTGCATGGCGCCAATAACAAATTTCGTCAACGTCTTATGCAAGCCGTCACGTCCTCCAAGCACAACGCCATCGACAATATTAACAACTTCTGCGAATGTGAGCCGTTCAATATTCTCTTTCTTCTTCTTTTCAATACGAATAGTGCCTACTCGCTCTATCGTATTGACAAGCTTTTGGTTTTCAGCTTCCTTTATGGCTCTGTATGCCGTTCCTTCGCTCACTGATAGAGCCCTGGCCACTTGCCTGACTGAAATTTTCTCCCCAACAGCCAGACCTTCTATATACCGTAATATCAACTCATGTTTTGTCGACATCTCTTCACCTTTTTCTCTTACTGCCTACCCTCATTTTATCATATATTGACAAGAATGGCGTATTACAGACGTATCCTTCACTAAATCCTTTATAATCTGTTAAAACTCTATCGTTTCACCTGGTTTCATAATGTTCACTTCATAACCTTTAACGAGGTCTTTGAACGTTTCAGGATTTTGTTTTATCGGGGGAAACGTATCGTAATGCACAGGCACGACTACTTTTGGTTTCAATAACTCCACAGCAATCGCCGCATCTTCCGGTCCCATTGTAAAATTATCGCCAATCGGCAGGAATGCAATATCAATCGCATGTTTTTTCCCAATGAGCGCCATGTCTCCAAACAGAGATGTATCTCCAGCATGATAAATTGTTTTCCCCTCTGCTTCAAAAACAATTCCTGCTGGCATGCCCGTATAGATGATTTCATTTTCATCTGTCGTGTACGAAGAGCTGTGGAACGCTTGAGTATATGTCACTTTTCCGAAATCGAATGTATAAGACCCGCCGATATTCATGCCATGAGTATTGAAATCCTGCCATCCTAGATAGACGGCAAGTTCATTCGGTCCGACGATAAGCGGGTTGCATCTTTTTGCAATGTCCATCGTATCTCCAACATGATCATTATGTCCATGTGTCAATAAAATAACGTCCGGCTTTTGGTCGGATACCTCTAAATCCGTTAAACTATTACCTGTAATGAACGGATCTATTAAAATTGTATGGCTATCTGTTTTGATTTTCACAACTGAATGTCCATGATAAGAAATCTTCATCTGTAAACCCCTCCAGTATTTTCCTCATTATTATCTAGTTCGTCATTTAACCATAATACCCTCTTTTTTGATATGATTACTCTATGCAAAGAGGAGGTTTTATCATGGAAAAGGTTACTGAAATTAAGCACTATTTACAACAAAACGATATTGATGGGGCTTTCATTACAACGCCTGACAATGTTTTTTATGTATCAGGTTTCAAAAGTGAACCGCATGAACGTCTACTAGGAGTCATGATTTTTAAAGACGCGGAGCCTTTCGTCATTTGTCCTCATATGGAAGTTCCTGACCTAAAAGCTAGTGGCTGGTCTTTTGAATCAGTCGGTCATAAAGACACGGATGATGCTTGGGAAATTCTTGCTGCAGCAGCTGCTAAACGCAACGTCGAACTTAACACAATTGCTATTGAAAAAGCACATTTGACTGTTGAACGTCTTGAACGGATGGAGACCTTATTCACTAACTCGAAATTCTCCCGTCTTGATGAGCAACTGAACGATATGAGAAAAATCAAAAGTGAAGATGAGCTCGTTAAATTGCGGAAAGCAGCTGAACTAGCTGACCACGCTATTGAAATCGGCTGCAAAGAAATCGCAGAAGGCAAATCGGAACTTGAAATCCTCATGGCTATTGAATTTGAAATGAAACGCATGGGTGCAGAAAAGATGTCCTTTGACACGATGGTATTATCAGGTCCTAAAACGGCTTCTCCACATGGAACTCCAGGAGAACGCAAAATTCAAAAAGGTGATTTTATCCTTTTCGATCTAGGTGTCGTTTATGATGGCTATTGTTCAGACATCACAAGAACTGTCGCTTTCGGTGAACCTTCAAAAGAACAACGAGAAATTTATGAAACTGTCAAAAAAGCAGAACAAGCCGCAATCGATCTCGTTCGTCCAGGTGTGAAAGCGATGGATCTTGATAAAGCGGCAAGAGACGTCATTACCGAAGCTGGTTTCGGTGAGTACTTCACACACCGTCTCGGGCATGGTCTTGGAATCTCTGTACATGAATTCCCTTCCATTACAGGAACGAACGAAATGGAAATGCAAGAAGGAATGGTCTTTACAATCGAGCCCGGTATTTATCATCCAGAAATTACCGGTGTAAGAATTGAAGACGACGTTGTTGTTACAGCAGACGGAGTCGAAGTATTGACGAAGTTCCCGAAAGAATTGAAGATTATCGAAGCATAATAAAAACGCTGTCCAGGTATGTACTTGGACAGCGTTTTTTTGTGTTATTTGTTCAACAACGTTTCCGCAGCAACATACTCAATACCTTGAGCGTCTGCAACCGCTTTATACGTTACATGGCCTTCCAACGTGTTCAAACCCTTTTGTAATGCAAGATTATCAAGGCAAGCTTGCTTATAACCTTTGTTCGCAATTTGCAATGCGTATGGAACTGTTACGTTCGTCAATGCCATAGTAGATGTACGAGGTACTGCACCCGGCATGTTCGCTACTGCATAATGCACAACGCCATGCTTCTCATACGTTGGGTTATCATGCGTAGTGATACGATCAGAAGTTTCAAAGATTCCACCTTGGTCAATAGCGATATCAACAATAACAGATCCTGGCTTCATTGACTTGACCATTTCTTCAGAAACTAGTTTAGGAGCTTTTGCACCAGGAATCAATACACAGCCGATTACTAGGTCTGAATCTTTTACGGATTCAGCGATATTGAATGGGTTAGACACTAATGTTTGAACATCATTACCAAACATCTCATCCAACTGACGAAGACGGTCAACAGATAAGTCAAGAACAGTTACTCTTGCGCCCATTCCGATTGCGATTTTCGCAGCGTTCGTTCCTGCTTGTCCTCCACCGATAACTGTTACATTACCGCGTGAAACGCCTGGTACTCCTGAAAGAAGGATCCCTTTACCACCTTGAATTTTTTCAAGGTATTGTGCACCGATTTGAGTAGCCATACGTCCTGCAACTTCACTCATAGGAGCAAGCAACGGTAGTGAGTTATTGATTTGAACGGTTTCATAAGCAATTCCAACAACTTTATTGTCAAGCATTGCTTTTGTCAATTCCAATTCAGGCGCAAGGTGAAGATATGTGAATAAAATCAACCCTTCGCGGAAATAACCAAACTCAGAAGCTAGTGGTTCTTTTACTTTCATGACCATGTCTGCATCCCAAGCTTCTTTTGCAGTCGCAACGATTTTCGCGCCAGCTTCGATATAGTCTTCGTCTGTAAAACTTGAACCTAATCCAGCTCCTGTTTCAACGAAAACTTCGTGACCTGATGATTTCAAGTTGAAAGCACCTGCTGGTGTCATCGCAACTCGATTTTCATTATTCTTGACCTCTTTTGGAATACCAATACGCATTTCTAATCCCCCTAAATATAAGAAAATTTGTTGGTCGACACCGAAAAATTCGAATCGGCCAATGTACTGTCAATTCTAGCAGATATATTACATATTTGCTCACATTATAATTATCGTAGAATTTTCAGTTTCTCTATCTCTTTATTTTAGTTGTAACAATTTAGACGCAATATAACATTTTTCTTTTATATTCCCATAATAAAAGAGGTGTTTCGTTTTATTTATCGAAGTTATAATAGTGTAGAGATAAATAATTCTAGAATGGAGTGGTATGTATGGATTTGAAATATAAACAGATTATCGTGGCGGTGGACGGTTCAAAAGAATCACGCTGGGCATTTAAAAAGGCTATGGCAATCTCACAAAGGAACAATGCAACACTGAACTTAGTGAACATCATTGACACACGTTCTTACGCTGCAGTCGAAGCGTATGACCGTTCAATTGCTGAACGTGCGCAGAAATTCGCTGAAGAGCTGCTTGCGGAATATAAAGCCGAGGCTGAAGCAGCAGGACTTCAAAATGTGAATGTCCATGTTGAATATGGTTCTCCGAAAACAATGATTTCACGTGACTTGTCCAAAAAACTTGTTGCAGATTTAATAATTTGTGGCGCAACTGGATTAAACAAAGTTGAACGCTTCCTGATCGGTAGTGTATCTGAAAACATCGTTCGCTCTTCGACTTGCGACGTACTTGTCGTACGCACTCCTGAAGAGGAAATCTGATTCACGGATAATGTAAACAGTGTATCCAGCCCACTGAGTCAGAATGCAAAAGAGAGTCCGAATTCGGACTCTCTTTTGTGTTTATGTCTTATAGGAAGGAATTACAGAAAATAGTAAGTTAACGAGGTATAGCTAAGAATTTCGCTTATACTTTCTTTTTAAAAGCCCCATTAAAACAACATCATGCCAAGCGCCATTCCGATACAGTTGTTCCTTCAATCTTCCTTCTTCCTCAAAGCTGAGTTTTTGATAGAGTTTTATCGCTCGTTCATTGAAGGAAAACACCCGCAAAACTACCTTATGCAAGTTTAGCTCTTTGAAGGCGAATTCCAATAGCAGCTGGAAAGCTTCTCGGCCAAAACCTTTGCTCCAATAATCCTTGTCACCGATGTCAATGATGCACTCAGCGTTGCGGTTAGTAAAATCGATGTTAATAAGGGATGTGATGCCAATAGGCTTCCCAGTTTTTATTTCCTCAATGATATAGCTCTTTGAAGTAGTAGATTCGGCGATACTGGTAATGAAGCTTTCAGTATCGGCCAATGTAAAAACATCTAGTGATGGGCTTGTATAGTGCATGACCTCTAGATCGTTTCTCCATTCATGGTACGTACCAGCATCTTCACTGGACAGTTTCCTTAAACGAACTCTTTCTCCTATAAAAAGCATTGAAAAACACCCTTTCAAATAATTGATCGAATGAAATTCCCTATTTCTCGAACCATTCATGATCCAACAAGCTGTATAAAAGAGAATCACGCCAGCCATCTTTAATCAATAAATCCTCACGCATCCTGCCTTCTTTTGTCATTCCCACTTTTTCCAGCACTCTGATGGAGCCACAATTTCTAGGATCACATGTTGCATAGAGGCGATGGAAATTCAATTGACTAAATCCGAAGGAAATCAACAAGTTGGCTACTTCAGTTGCAAGCCCCATCCCCCAATAGTCAGGGTTCAATATGTATGCGATCTCGCCAGCTCGATTGGCGTTATTTCGAACATTTATTTCACCGGCATGTTGGATCAGAAAATCAGATTATGCCCTTCTCCGGCAATAAACATAATCAAGCCAATCAATGAAAGTACGATTCCTATATAAAACGTCCAGGGATTGTCCTCTTTCTCTTTATCGAACGTAAAAACCGTCACCATGCAAAAGACTACACCCAAAATCGGGATCAAACCGTATTTCGGTCCAAACGTAAATGCCGCTCCACCAAGGATCAGTCCAATCAGTCCATACGGATTTTGAGAAGGCGCTTGGTCGATGTATTCTTTTTCCTTATCGGTTAGCCCTTTTCTTCGGCCAGTCCAATCCATCTCTTTCAATCGATTTAGAAATCCGATGAACGTCCAGAATTTATTCATCTCATACAACCGTTTCTAACATAATCGAGAACTTTCCGATCCACCTCGTCTACATAGCCAATACTCTCTTTCAAATCCCATAATTGAATAGCGGACGTTTCGCTATTTTCCTGAAAAGGACGAAGTGTCTCAAGGGTGGCAGTGAAGACAGGATTATATTTAATGCTGTCATTCGATATGTTCTTCTTTTTAATCAACCCTATAAATTCAATATAAGAAACCCTTTGACCGGTTTCTTCGAAAAGCTCTCGCAAGGCGCATTCCTTTGGCGTTTCATCCACTTCCCGATGACCCGCTGGCAATTCCCATTGATCCCTTAATGTGTTATAGCATAAAAGGTATTTCCCATTTGACGTAATGACAGCGAAAGAGCCGCCGAGAGGTTGAAACTTGTCTATTTCCATTTCATTCACTTCAATAAAATCCAAAAATGCATAACCGTTATTTTTTGTACTCATATGCTCCTCCTATACACACGACACCATAGTTGCGAACCATTTTCAAAGAACAAAACCGTCTATTAGATAAAGGAATGGATCTGTTTTGCATAAGACTCCCAATCTTTATGATCAGTATTTATTTCAAGTGTAGGAATGATTGATTTCTCAGCATGAAGTCTATACTCTTGTTGTTGTTCTACTAATTGTTCACAAGCTAACTTCATATCTTCTACTGTTTTTCCTTCCCATTCTTTTGGATTTCTACTACTAATTCTTTGCGGTAAATTCTCTGGAGATACAGTTAACAGAATACATCTTGCCCCCATTTCAAACAACTGGGCTTCTAATTCCTCTATTTCATCAGATAATAAATGCGAAAATGCCACCCGATGATTCAAATGAAACCTTTCCAATATAAAGTACAAGCCTTTTGAAGGTTGGGTTTGTCCAATTTCTATTGCCCAATTATTTAACCTTTTCAGCATTGCGACTCGGTCTTTTAAGATTTGCAGATGTTCTTCACAACTTAACTTCTTTAGTTCACCTTGTACTTTGTATAAGACTTGAGAATAATGCTCACTTAGTACGACAACACTGCGCTCGGCGTCCTCACTCACGTGGAGTTGTTTTAATGCTTTTAAGACTGATGTCTTCCCTGCATGTGAGTATCCTTCTAAAATGATCCCTCTAAATTTACTCATTTCCGCCCCCTGGCCATTGCTATTAAGCATTTTCATTTTTTTATATGTTTGTTTTAAGTTGTTTCTCTTCGATGATTAAGCCTTTAATAAACATTTTCCTTCATTACTATTTTTCTAATATTCACCAATGCGAAATCATTTTTGATAACATCTTTCATACTCCTCTTTCATCAGCCAACTTCGGCACGCTAATCCCCGGTCATGATAAATTTCCGCTTCCACATCCAATTTGACACTGTTGTTGTACGGCCCTGCATTCGTTATGAATAACGTATTTTCATCTACCCAATCCAATTGGATATTATCATTTGCATCGCTGTAATAGATTATCTTTTTAGAGTTGTCATTCCTTCGATTTGTTAATTCAACCCAAACATTAACCCCTCCAGCTGCCCCGCCGTATGGCTCAAAATAAGCGCTGACCGAATAGGCCTCATCTGGAGATAGAACAGGACCAGGCCCATCTTGCATGTAAGTTTTATCAATCGTATCAAATGTATAAAAGTAAACCTTATACACATAAATAGAAGCCACCAGTACAACGCCAATTAACATTGCAATAAATGACTTCTTTGGAAACGGCTTCTTTTTAATGCAAGAAATAATGAACATAACAGCAACAATGAAAAAAAGAATGATGGTAATAAAAGCGATGAAGATACCTAACAAAATTAATATAATTCTCACCTCGGCCGGAAGATATTTCAGGATCTACTCATCAACGGTCTCCATTATTAAAATAAATAGGAAGAAACCCTAAGCTGGTTTCCACCACTTAGAGAGGAATAAACATACACTGCCTAGTAGTAACAATGGCAACGTCGGAATGATGGCATAGGTGAATGAAAAAGTATAAAACACTCCGATTGCTCCGAGTAAAAAGAATAGCAAGCTTGTGATCAAGAGAAAACTAGAGGCAAATTCTTTCATCATTTTAATCCTCTCCTATGAAACGGTATATTAATTATTTTTTTCATTATTAATTATCTTTTCACGGCTTTGCCTGCTCTTCCTCCTACCAACAACATAGGCCACAATCCAAAAGAAAACAACAAACCGTAGGCATAGATGAATCCGGTTGGATGAAATCTCCATATAAGAAAGATGCCTATCGCAGATACAGAAATTGATGCGAGCCAATACCCCTTGCCTTTTGTTTTCTTCAAACGATGTAGCCCCCTTACACATCCACTAGCGGTCGAGATAAATTATTATAAATTCCTTCCAGCAACTTTCCAACCTGATCGGTTTCATTCCGCTCAACCAGCTTTTCTAGTGCATTTTCGTTGTACTTAATCTTGGTAAACCAAAAGGCGGATGAGATGGAATAAATGTCACCGAACACTTTCTTCTCATCATCTGAGAGAGGTCTCTCCGTTTGATATCCTTCTACAAAACGCCGGAACAGATCGATTCGGACATTGTCTGTTACCCCTTTAGCCAACTCCATTTCATTGGCCGTCAAAAGTCCCTCAAGCACCATATCACCGATGAGCGTTTCATCCCCAGCGATATTATAATCAAAGATTCCAAGAGTCCCATTGACCATCGATAAATTATTGATCGAAATATCGCCTTGCGTTGCGAACCGCGGCAACCTGCCCCAAACTCGCCTGACTCTCTCAAATCTCTCCGTGTATAGCTCTTTAATCTTCAAGTACATTGTTGAATCAATTTTCCCAGCTTCGCCAAGTTCACAAAATGCCGCATACCCGCTCACTTCGTTATATCCACAAAAATTGAATATTGTATTGCTACCAATCAGACAGTTGCCGTCTTCCGAAATCCTATGGATTTTCCCTAGCAATTGACCAATTTTATAGGATTGGGTTAAGTCGATCGCTTTTAGTTCTTCGCCTAAAAAGTCTTCCACGGTCACGCCCACTTCCAAGTTATTCAACTGATAGTGGGCACAATACTTCCCATCGCTGGCATACCTTTTTGGAGTCAAAACACCTTGACTCCTTATATATTCAGAAAATCCACTTTGGGCTTCAATTTTATGAAAAGGATGTTCATTTTCTTTAGTGATTTTCACAACAAGCGGACTTCGATCTGTGAACTCCACCTTGGCAACAATCTTCACTTCGGCACTTTTCTCATCATAATAATGTATGAAATCATGGATGGCCGATAGTTCCCCTTGTATCTTGTAAAGTGATAAAATCTCATTCATCATGTCAAAACTGATATTCATAGCAATCTTTCTCCAGTCATTTCTTTGCCCTTTCCATTTCTATTGTTTCCTTCTTAAAAATCCCAAAGCCAGTGATCATAGATAGCACAAACAGCAACAGCAACCTCATCCAATCCATGGTCAGCCAGAAATCGCCTCCATTAACGATAGCTGGGCTGAGATTGTATTCATCCACAAAAATCCCGAAGTTCCAAAATAGTTTAAGTGAGATGAGTAAGGACGCGAAGCTTATAATAAATAACATAATCATTTGCACTCTCTTCATAGTTGTACCGCCTTTCTGATTTACTACAGTATTGAAATATTATGACGATTTCACTTGTGAAGAGGTTGCTGTTAATAGACTTAGTGGTCTAGCTGCTTTTGGAAATGCCGGCGGAGGAGAACGGTTAGGATCAATAAAACAAATCGAGGTCTAAGATCTAACAAAAAACTGAGGGATATTTATTCTAAATAAATACAAGGAACTCGGCAGACTGGCATTCACTTGTCAATGATGAAATGTGACATAATACATTAAAGCTACGAAAAATAGTAAGGTCTCAAGATTGACGATAATAGGGTTGGGCCTTACTTTTGATAAAAATCTCAATCGTTTTGTTAAAGTCGCATCTAGCATTATCAAAATGTAATAAAAGATAAATAGTGTGAATGTAAACATAATACTAGACATAAATATTTCGCCGTTTTGCCAAAAAGCTATCCCTAAAAACAGTGCCCAAATACATTTAAAGATATTTAAAAGACTTTCTAGAGGATTCGTTAAAGTTGCCATCATATAATCTCCCATTTTATTAGAGATTGTATGATCTTCATTATTCTTAACAAAAAATGCAATGTGACCAGTTTGTAGAACCATAGAAATAACTAAAGAGAACAAATACGCTAATCCAAACAGAGTTCCTGCAAGCAATACGTGTGTATTTTGCAATTGATATAGTAATATCGGTAACGGAAACCACATGGAGTACATAATCGCCATCAACATATGTAATAGAGCAAACTCATTGTTCCTCATCATCTTCTGAAAAGTGATAACAATTATTAAAAATATCGCTATTCCTATCCACCCTAATATAATCGAAGAATATAACATTCTGTCCTCCATCCGCTGATATCTTCTTTAAACTTAAGTTAAAGAGTTAATAGGTATGATTAATTTCAATGAAATATCTTGTTTCTTATATTAAAATTAGATGAATACGATGTATACAAAATTCATCATATAAATGCTTAACTAAAACGCTTGTGGCATCTTATGCATATTGTAATTATAATCTTGATCTTAGTGTTTGTTTAAATCTTTCCGGTTCATCTACTCGAATGGCAACTCGTTCATATTTTTTCTTCACACCCATTAATAAAGTCGCTTCTACAGGGTACTTAAATTTGATAATGATATCCGGATAGACCTTTTCTAAGTCGCGTGTTACAAATTCAATAGTGTCTTTTTGAAGCCTTCTCTCTAATATAGAACGATCTTCTATAATTTCTTCAATATCATCCCATCGTATTTCCATACGCTTCATTAAGCCTAGAGAAATATACATACGATCAGCTTCAATTTGCAGAGGGTTGAAGCGAACTGCTTGAATATCGCCTAAAAATAAAACGATAGAATAAAGATTAATAACTAACAAAACTAAAGATAGAACCAAAGATTTTTCATGTAACCACCAATGAATACCGAGTGTTTCAACTACGATTGCGTGGATTATCATTACTTGAAATGCAATATAACTTGACTTTCTATGAAGGGTAAATGTATTTTCTTTGTAGACAGGCTCCCGTTTCCAAAGACAAACCGCATAATAGAACATAAGCATCTCAGAACATATTACTTGTATAAGAGGATGTTTTTTCACTTTTTGATCTACTGCATTTGAAAAAGAGAATAATTGTGGCAAAGAACTCTTCTTTACAGTTTGGATAATTTGAGGCAAATATTTAAAAAGGGTCAACAATAATAATATTTCTAGTAAGACAATTGCACCCTCCATTGCAAAACCTAGTAGCGTGAACATCTTAAATGGAGCTAGATATTCCATCGGGATTATAAAGCGAGCAAGAATTAGTCCTCCTGCCATTAGCGAAAGGAAATACTTCCAGTTTAATTTTCTGCGCCAAGCTAAAAATAAAACGGGCGCAACGATAGTTAGGTCAATTAAAGATCCGATGACTACAGGATTTGAATTAGATGGCAATATGTCGATTCCGAATGAAGATCGATATAAAGCAATATTGGAAACAAGTACGATTAATAATAAGGTTGGCCATATCAAATGAATTGCTTTGTTCTTAAATACCATGAATTCACACCTCATTCTTTCGGTATATTTTATATCGATGGAACCGCTTCCCATCTGCAAGTGCGCTGGCCAATTACAGTGGAATTAGTTAATAAAAAACATGTACAAGAATGGAAATGCTAACGCTGCTCCACAACATATTAAAGCAAACATTTTCGATTGTTTCGTAATTCTTTCATCACCTTTATGTAGATTTTCAATGAACGAAAGAGTGAAATGGAAACTAAAAAAAGTAAACACTACGGATATAAATATAATTCCTACCCATCCCATCAACTCTATACCACTCCCTTAATATATATCAATTAAATTTCACAATTTGAACCGATTGTAACATAATAATTTGCCATTATAGCCCCGGTTTACGATATAGATCCCTGTCATTTTACTCTTTCAAATGAAACTGATTCGTCTGCGAAATGAAATAGCAAGCTTCCGCCAGAAGAGAATGTCACTTCAAAAGAGAGCATTGCATCGTCTACCGGCAAAAACTCCTCGAATACCCTTTCCCATAAATCCTTACAAACTTTTTTCAAGAATTATTTTCAAATCACCACTTTTTTCTGTATATGTTCCAGTGACATCAAAACCATTTTTAATATTTAAAATAAGCATATTGCGCCAACTGTTTTTCGTTTTAGTTTGAACACTTTTATAACCTTTTTCTTTTAGGTACAAATGTTGTTCGTGCATTAGTTTAGATGCAATGCCTTTATTCCTGTTATTTTCATTCACGCCACCAAGCCAACTGTAAAAGCAGTCGGAGTTAAGCTCATAACCAATCTTATATCCTACAACTTCATCTTTTTCTAATCCTATTGTAAATAAAAGCTTTGTTTTAGTTTGAGCTTTGCTAACAAGTAGATGAGAGTCACTAAAAATGTGTTCATGCAAAATTAGTACTTGTTTAAGCTTCTCGGCATCGGGCAAACCCTCTATATTCAAAAAATCCAAAAACCTCACCTTCCTTTATCTCGCAAAAGAGCTTATAAATGAATTGGTGCATATTATTAACATGAAAATCAGGACTATCAATCATTTTCGGAAAGCAGAAGAACAATAGTAAACATCATAGTTGCTACTTCAGTTCCTTACCCTTTTTTATAGTATGTCAATTATGTAATGAAATTCAGAATGGAAAACAACATTACTGTTAATTTCGTGAAATCTTCCTGAAATCACAATTCGATTTTATAATATAGGTGTGCCATTTTTCACGGGTTGATCTGGTTTTAAAAGTACTACATCACCGTCTTCAGGCACTCCACCAATCACTAATACTTCGGATTTAAAGCCTGCGATGCGTCGAGAAGGGAAATTCACTACTGCTACCACCTGATTTCCAACAAGTTGATCTGGAGTATATCTTTTTGTGATTTGTGCTGAAGAATTTTTAATACCAAGTTCCCCAAAATCAATTTCTAGTTTTATTGCAGGTTTTCGCGCTTCTGGAAAAGGTTCAGCTTTAATAATCGTGCCTATCCGAATATCCAAGTTCAAAAAGTCATCAATTGTCGCCATTATAATAACCTCCAAATTTCCTAAAAAATATTTTATAAAATCAAATTTTTCATCATCCATTTCGTCTATATATCCAATATTATTCTTAAATACCAAGAAGTGCATTTTAATTGGCTCTTATTACTAAATCTGCAATGGTTGCAGGTTTAACTGTGCGAATGTAATGTCTTTCTCCTACCCAGTATCTTTCGGTATATTTTTTTAATCGGACTTGGATATCTCCTATGTAAGAATCACGATATAATACCCTTTGTCGTCTTACTTCAAAAGGACAATCTACAAAAACTATAAAATCAAAAAAGCTCTTCCATTCTTTCCTTTGTAGAAATATACCTTCGATGATCACTATACTATTTGCTAATATATCAATCCGTTTGGTAGAAATTGAATCAGTAGACTTATCATAAAACGGTAAAAGTGTTTGATGACAATTATGCAGAGGCTCCAGTAGGTTAGTTATTATTCTTTTAATATCCCATTGCAAGTAATAATATTCGTACCATTCTTCGTGTCCAGTTTGATAACGTTTGCTCATCTCAACAATGTGATCATCAAGATGAAAAATAGTAACATTATAATCAGCCTCTATTAAAGCTCGAGCTACTTTTTTAGAAAAGGTTGTTTTACCCGCACCTCCTAATCCATCCACCCCCACGATAAAAGCTCGATCTTTATTAGAACGATTAAGAAATTGATCATTTAGCATGGCTGTTGTTTCCTTTATACACATCTATATCATTCCTTTTATTTAAAGGTGGGTCGTTACTGACATGTCAATCCATATATTCCTCTACTCGGTAATGATGCTATAAGAAATATTAAGCTTGCGCCATACCCATGCTTCAAAGATTCTATGCACTTCAAGCGCTAATTCTCTTTCATTCAATTTCTCATCAATCTTTAATTCTTCAAAAGTAAATGTTTCTGTTGCCCCAGTACCTTCAAATACATGACTTGTAAATGAAAAAGTTATCGTTTTAACCATTTCACTCAACTCCTCACTGTTATCTGATCCTTTATTAATTCACTTCATTTCTCATCTTCAATTAACTTCTTAACTGCATTAATCGCAACTTGAATAGCTGGTTCAATGTCATGAATCACGTGATTCGACAGACCTACTCTTTCCCGTTCTTGGTTTGCAACTGTTAAAAGAATCGTGCCACATCTTACTTTTAGGTAACTAGCAACCGTAAATAACGATGCTGATTCCATTTCCGAACCTAGACACCCTAGCTCTATCCAAGCTTTCCATTTGCCTTGTAATTCATTACTGACAGGCATCGACTCTGGAAAACGCTGTCCATAAAAAGAGTCCTTACAATGTACGACACCTACATGTGATTTTATCTGAGCCTCTTTCGCTGCTTGTATTAGTGCGCTGACAATCTCATAGTCTGCAACCGCTGGAAACTCGATTGGTGCATATTCTTTACTAGTACCTTCCATACGAATTGCACCGGTTGCAACAATCAAATCGCCACCTTGCACGTTTAAATCCATTCCTCCGCAAGTACCTACACGAATAAATGTATCTGCACCTGCATCTACCAGCTCCTGCATTGCAATAGCCGCACTTGGACCTCCGATTCCCGTTGAGGTGACACTTACCTTTACACCATCTAAATAACCTGTATACGTTATGTATTCTCTCTCATCAGCAATTTTCACAGCGTTATCTAAGTACTTTGCGATAAGTTCGCAGCGTTTAGGATCTCCAGGTAGAAGGACATATTTTCCTACTTCTCCGTGACGTACACCAATATGGAACTGCTTCCCGTCTGAATTTTTCATTATCTTCTCCTCTTTTCTATTTATATTAGTTATGGGCTATATCATCGGATAATATTTCTACTCCCCAAACACCCATATGAACACTTCCTGACTTTAAAATATAATCTTTAAAAAATTCAATACTCCAACAATAATATACCATAGTTAACCATAATAGTTATAAATGAAAAAAAGCATCGCGACATGCGATGCTCCAAAAACCAACTATTTGTTTGTTACTTTTTTCACTCTTCAACCCACTCATCGAATCTTTGAAGAAATGCACTCATCGCTTGCTTACTCGACAAGTTAGGCACTTTCGTCAACAATACATCACGCTTACCTACTATCTGTTCTGATGGTTTCTGCACGATCATAATGCTTTTTTCATGGACTGCATTTTTGAATAAAGAATCCGGTAACTGAATAACTGCACGGATAACCGCGTTCTTTTTCAAATACTTATGCAATATGTCTGACTGATCTGATTCAAACAACGTTGCAGGAACAAGATAAATACCATAACCGCCATCTTTCAAATGGTTCATGGACTGCTCGATGAAAAGATGGTGCGAGAAAGCATGGCCTTCTTCTGCCATCATTTCAAAATTGACTGCATTTTCATCATCTGGATAATAACCGACAGGCAAATCACAGACAACCATGTCAACAGGGTCAATCATTAAAGGACGTAGCGCGTCTTGCACGAAGAAATGAACCGGTTGTTCCATCAAATCTGCTGAAACAGCTGATAATCTGACTAATAGCTCGTCAATTTCAACACTAAATGCAGATACATTATCGCCGATTGAATTCATGACTGTGAACAATAAATTACCTGTTCCGGCTGCAGGATCAAGCAATGTAACCGATTCCTCTTGGACGAGTTTCGCAGCAAAATGTCCAATTAGCATTCCAATCGCGTCAGGTGTCATCTGATGATGAGATTGTACTTGCTGTTTCATCCCTTTTAATACAGCTAACTGGATACCACGTCTAATTTCTTCTTTTGATACGGTTGCAGTCAATTGAGGTAGTTGTTCACCCGAAAGCCATCTATTGCAAGCATCGATTACAGACTCCAAGTAGAGTCCTTCATTATTGGTTGCAGCAAAAGTATCGATAAACGTAAAAATATTTTCAGTATTTGTCGCCATTAATATCCCTCTTATCAAAGAATACCTTCAGATCATATTTGGATGCTGAAGGCTTCATCAGTAGTAGATTTTCAAACATTCAAAAGCCCACCCGTTTCCGAGTGGGCTGGAGTATCAGTTATTCGTTTGTAAGCTTCTTAACTTCCTCAATCGCTTTATCATAGTCAGGATGATTTGTTACTTCCTGAACGTATTCGACATACGCCACTTTATCATCTTTACCAATGACAAAAATGGATCGAGCCAATAATCGAAGTTCTTTAATGGCCACTCCATACGCTTCGCCGAACGAAAGATCGCGATGATCGGATAATGTCTTCACATTTTTCACATCTTCAGCTGCTGTCCATCTCGCTTGTGCGAAAGGAAGGTCAACGGAAATTGTCAATACTTCCACGTCATCACCTAGTGATAGCGCTTCTTCGTTGAATTTACGGGTTTGTTCAGAACACACCCCTGTATCAAGTGAAGGGACTACACTGATGAGCCTAATTTTACCTTTTGAATCATTTAGCGTAACTGGTTTCAAATCATTGGATAGAACTGTGAAATCGGGAGCTTTGTCTCCTGCTGCTACTTCCGTACCTAGCAATGTTACTGGGTTTTCTTTAAAAGTGACATGTACCAAATAAGACGCCTCCTTATCATTTCACTTTATTCTACTAAACAATTGTTCCACCTTGCAACTCATCACTCTTAAGCTCACGCTTGTATGTCACAACTTCCCTTTCAAAAGTCTGTTCATGAATAACATGCGTATCTGCGAACAGGTCATGTACAGCTTCCTTTTTAGGCATGAAGATGACGAGCAGATAAGGGATTGTAAGCAACTTCGAAATAAAACGGCCGATTACTTCGCGGAATAAAATATTCCCCCACGTTAAGCGGCTTCCATTTGTGCTCACAACTTTTATGCCTAAGATCATTTTACCGACTGTCTGACTGAATATTTTTGTCATGACCGCAAAATAGGAAAGGAACAAAATGAGTAAAACAACTTTATACGGACTAAATAGAAGAAAACCTGGATTGCTAATCGGGATATCGATAATTCTAAATAACGGCTTGATTATGATACCACTAATTGCGGAGACGATTAATAAATCTATTAAATATGCCCAAAATCGTGTCCAAAATCCAGCAAATTTCGGTCGGAATTTTTCAGTTTGAACGCTTTCGTAAACAGGTGGCAGCACAGGATCAGGAAGTTGTGCCGGTTCTTGTGTATGCTCAATATGATCCGTCATTCAAACCCCTCCTTATCTTTCACCATATAAATACATCATGCGCGGAGCATTGTGATCAGTTAGAATTTTAGCAATCAATTCAGATTCCACGTCACGGCCGAACATATTCCCAACTTTCACACCGAAAATCGAACTGAAACTATCCATAGGAGAGTATTCGAAAACTGTCGCATTTTCTAACTCATGATCCACTTTAATGGCATCGATTACGTCACCGATTTTGCCAAACTCATCGGCAAGGCCTGCTTCAATTGCTTGCCTTCCGTTCATGACACGGCCATCCGCGACTTTTTTCACTTCTGCAGTCGTCATATCGCGACCTTCAGCAATAATGTCGACAAAGCGTTCGTAGGAATCATTGATCATGTCTTGGAGCATAGTGCGCTCTTCTTTTGTCATTTCACGTGAACTGCTCATCATGTCTTTATATGGACCTGTTTTAATTGTATTAAAATCAATTCCAATTTTGTCCGCAAGTTTTGCATAATTGATACTCTCCATTATGACACCAATGGATCCGGTAATCGTTTCCGGATGGACAAAGATTTTTTCCGCAGGTGCTGATACATAATAGCCACCTGAAGCAGCCATTCCGCCCATGGAGACATATATAGGGATTTCCTTTTCAATTTGAATTGCTCGGATTGTATCATATATATCCGATGATTCCAGTACACCTCCACCAGGCGTGTCTACGGACAGAACGACGCCTTTGACAGTCGGATCTTCCAAGACATCAAACAATTGAGACATGAACATTTGATGGTTGTAACCGACTGCGCCAAATAATGTTCCCCCGCCAGTATCTTGAATGACACCATTTAACGACAAAACAGCTATCCGATCCCGCCCTGCACCTTGCTCAATGACCAATTCTTCATATCCGGTATTTGCAGCAGTCAAATTTTCAAACATACTGTTAAAGTCCCTTGTAAATATGTACGATAGCGAGTTCACTCCGACTGATATGAAAACTAGAACGGACGCAACTATAATGGCTATCACTCGTTTAATCGGCATTAAATTTTTCCCCTTTCGTTATACACCCATTATATACGTTTCAACAAGTAGAAATGTTTCATTTATCTGTACGACAACGATTTTCACTATTAAGAATGCGCATTTCTTCTTACCAACACTGATTCGTACACTTTTGAAACAGTGAAAATGATAAGTGCCAACCATATGATTGAAAACGACATAAACTCCATTTTTCCAAACGACTCATCGTATACAAAAACACCAATAATGAGCATCATCGTTGGAGCAATGTATTGTATAAAACCTGCAACATATAACGGAATCATCTGCACACCTTTTGCATACATGACGAGTGGCAGTGCAGTTGCGATTCCTGTTAAGATGAGCAATAGATCCGTTTTCAAATCGGCATGTAAAAATACAGCGTCTTGTCGAGCGAACAACCATAAATAATATCCTGCTGCAAACGGCACAATGAAGCACGTCTCAATTGCCAATCCACGTAAAGCGTCCAAACGTATACTTTTCTTAATAAAACCATAAAAAGAAAACGACAATGCCAGTCCTATAGCAATCCATGGAATTGTACCATATGAAATTGCTAATATGACGACGCCGACTACCGCTAATAAAAACGCTGATTTTTGTGCAGGCGACAGTTTTTCTTTCAAAAAGAATACGCCAAGCAAAACAGAAACAAGTGGGTTTATGTAATAGCCTAAACTGGTTTGAACAATAAAGTCATGATTGACTGCCCATATATATATGAACCAATTCGTCGTAATGAGTATAGATGCCAGATAAAGTCCCCAAAACTGCTTTTTTGTTTTCCATAATTCTTTAAAGTCCATAAACAATTGTTTGTGATCTTTGAGTATGACGACTGCCAAGATGGTAAATATGAATGCCCAAACGATACGTCCTGTTAAAATTTCACTGCTTTGCACATGGTTCAGATGCTTCCAATAAATCGGCATGAAGCCCCAAATCAGAAAAGATCCAACAACCCACACCACACCGTTCTTTTCCGATTGCATTGATGTTCCTCCTTACTCTTTTAAAGAATAGTCCAAGTATAGACCGTTCATTAGATGACGTAAAGATATTAAAAAACCGCCGTTAAATCGTAGACGATTTGAACGGGCGGTAACATCATTATTTTTCTTGTTCAAGTCTTCTAAGTTGAACTCGCATAATCTTTCCTGATGCAGTTTTCGGCAACTCCTCAACAAATTCAATTTTCCTTGGATATTTATAAGGAGCGGTCATTTCTTTTACATGATCTTGCAGCTCTTGGACGAGACTGTCGTTACATGCCGCCATTGTTGGATTCCTCAATACGATAAATGCTTTGACAATGCTTCCTCTCGTTTCATCCGGACTACCGATTACCGCACATTCCCTTACAGCGGGATGTTTCGTTAGTGCATCTTCCACTTCAAACGGTCCAATTGTATATCCTGAACTAATAATAATATCGTCTCCACGACCTTCAAACCAGAAGTATCCGTCTTCATCGAGTTTGGCTCTGTCACCAGTGACATAGTATCCATTTCTGAATTGCATTTTCGTCCGTTCAGGATCATTCAAATACTCTTTGAATAACGCTGGAGTCGACATATGGACCGCGATATCTCCAACTTCTCCTGGAGTTACAGGTCTACCTTCTTCATCTATGATTTCCACACGGTTCCCTGGAGTTGGCTTGCCCATCGACCCAGGTTTTGCTTCCATTCCGAGCATCGTTCCGACTAGCAACGTATTTTCGGTCTGGCCATAACCATCCCTTACCGAAAGATTGAACGTACGCTTGAAAATATCAATAACTTCACGGTTAAGCGGTTCGCCAGCTGACACTGCACTGCGCAATGAAGATAGATCGTATTCCGCAAGATTTTCTGCTTTAGCCATGAATCTGTATTCTGTAGGTGTACAACAAAGGACATTTACTTCATATTTTTTAATCATTTCTAAATAGACATTGGTGTCAAACTTGCCATCGTATACTAACCCGGTGGCACCACTACCTAGAACCGATAAGAAAGGTGTCCATATCCACTTCTGCCATCCAGGAGCGGCAGTAGCCCACACGATATCACTTTGCTGTATGCCTAACCAATTTGGTCCCGTCGTCCGCAAATGAGCATAACCCCATCCATGTGAATGTACAACGCCTTTCGGTTTACCCGTCGTGCCTGAAGTATAAGATAAAAAAGCCATATCGGAATTTGCGGTGTCTGTCGTTTTAAAATCTGCAGACGCGTTTTCCATTAGCTCCGTCAATGATTTCTGTCCTTTTTCCGCTTTCCCAATGACAAATAGCTGTACATCATTTAAGTTACTGACAGATTCCAACTGATCTGTGAAAGCGTCGTACGCAACAATCGCTTTCGCTCCACTATGTTCCAATCTGTATTCCATATCTGAAGCACGTAACATTTCAGAACTTGGAATGACGACGATTCCGGCTTTTAAAGCGCCGATATATGTACTATAAGCCTCAATAAGACGCGGCACCATTATGAGGATGACATCCCCTTTTTTCAAGCCATTTGCCATAAGAACATTTGCCACTCTGTTAGCAGAAGCTATCAGTTCTTCATATGTTATCGTTTTTTCATTTCCCGCAGCATCAACATGAATCAGCGCTTGCTTGTTTGCATCTTCCGCATACTTTTCGAATTCGGAAACAATATTGTATTCTTTCGGTGCTAACAACTCTTCTCGGTTCATATGCGTTCTCCCCCTTTACGTATGAGACAATTATACAAACTGACACCTGAAATTTCAAAACAAACAAACTCTTCTTTTTCCTTTTTCCGAATAGTTCTTTGTTAGTTCGTCGATACTAATCAATAATGAACAATGAAATTGAAAAACCGCCCCGGAAGATTTCCGGAGCGATTCTCAGAGCGTTTTTTATTTCTGGTAACCGTTCATTTGTGATTGAGCTTGACGCACTAATCGCTTAGTAATTTCTCCGCCGACGGATCCGTTGGCACGCGATGAAGCATCAGGTCCAAGTTGCACACCAAATTCCTGTGCAATTTCATACTTCATTTGGTCAATAGCTTGTTGTACCCCTGGTACGAGGAGTTGGTTTGAACTGTTGTTGTTTGTCATGTCGTTGTCACCTCCTTGTAACTATAGAATGCTCGGTATTCGAAAAATCATGCAGAAGTATTCTTAAATTTTTTTCGTATCCAGACTCCTACGTAAATGTGGCTTAAATTTTTATTGTAGTCAATACTACAGGCGAAAAGAACTTTAATTGAAAAATCGCCCCGGGAAATTCCCAGAGCGATTCTTCCTTGCTACTAATTATTTTTGGTAACCGTTCATTTGTGATTGAGCTTGACGCACTAATCGCTTAGTAATTTCTCCGCCGACGGATCCGTTGGCACGCGATGATGCATCAGGTCCAAGTTGTACACCAAATTCTTGTGCAATTTCATACTTCATTTGGTCAAGAGCTTGTTGTACTCCTGGTACGAGGAGTTGGTTTGAACTGTTGTTGTTTGGCATGTCGTTGTCACCTCCTTGTGACTATAGAATGGTCTCTATTTAAAAAATCATGCAGGAGGATTCATTGGTAATTACTAACATATTCACAACAAATCATCAAATACTTCAACGTCTTCATGTAACTCGGAAGCTTCAATGACTGTCCGGTTTTTGACAGCCTCTTCAATCAACTCATGGAAGTCGAGGAAACTTTCATAGTAATGGACTTTCTCAAGTTTCGGTTTCGTTTTCGGACTGGAAGGCGTAAATATTGTACAGCAGTCTTCATAAGGTCTGATGGATATATCATACGTTCCGATTTGTTGTGAAATTGCGATGATTTCAAGTTTATCCATAGCAATAAGAGGACGCAAAATCGGTGTGGACGTCACTTCATTTATAGCTGTCATACTTTCAAGTGTCTGACTTGCGACTTGCCCCAAACTTTCACCCGTTATTATACCGTGCGCCTTAATCTCTTCTCTAACACGATCTGCAACTTGCAGCATCATCCTTCTCGTCGTCGTCATCGAGATGTTAGCAGGAACCTGTTTCACAACCGCTTGTTGAAGCTCTGTAAAAGGGATGATATGCAATCTTACAGACGCACCGAATGTACATAACTTCTCTGCAAGATCCATCACTTTCCGTTGCGCCAACTCGCTTGTATATGGAGGGCTTGCAAAGTGGATTGCATCAATCGACATGCCGCGCTTCATCATTTGATAACCTGCAACTGGACTGTCTATACCACCTGACAACATTAATAATGAATTGCCATTTGAACCTACTGGCATTCCACCAGCACCTTTTATTACTTCAGATGTCAGGAATGCTCCTTCTTTGCGAATATCGACGAGCAACACGATATCTGGCTTTTTCATTTGAACAATTAAACCTGGACAATGACTTAATACATATCCGCCAACTTCTCGTTGGATTTCAGAAGTGACCAGTGGAAACTCTTTATCTTGTCGTTTAACTTCAACTTTGAATGTCTTGCCTTCAGTTGGACTTGAACCAATCACTTCTACCGCTTTTTGCTGGATGGTTTTTAAATCAGCTTTACATTGAGCTACAGGACTGAACGATTGGATGCCGAACACGTGCGGTAGCCGTTCAAGTGCTTTTTTCAACTCATCCGATTCCTCAGCCATTAAAAACATGCGATCACGCTCTGCACGTAAATGAATTGACTTCAAATCCATCATTGCACTAGTAATATTATTTTTTAACTTACGGATAAACAAGCTGCGATTACGTCCTTTTAGTGAGATTTCACCGTAACGTATTAATATCTCATTCCATTCCATCTCTTACATCCCTTTCTCAATCAAATCCATAAAACTTTTCAAGACATTCACTGTTTTATCTATTTGTTCTTTTGTAGTAGTGTTACCAAAACTGATACGGATGACCCCACTTTTGAAATTGTCCTTCAATCCGAGTGCTTCTATTACATGTCCGACATTTTTACTTTTAGAAGAGCATGCGCTTGATGTGGATATGATGACACCATGTTCTTGAAAGAAATTAACGGCTACTTCGCCCTTAATCGACTTAAATGCGAGGGCTATTATGTGTGGCGCAGCATGATCAGGACAAATCACTTGAATGTTTTCATAATCTTGGCATACTACTTTTAAATGATCGCGCCATATACGAAAGTCTGACCTCTCACTATCTACAGCACTTAATCTAAACGCCTTTGCTAATGCTACTGCATGAGGAAGAGAAACAGTTCCGCTTCTAATACCATTCTCCTGTCCACCACCAAAATTAATTGGTTGCAGTTTCACACCTTTTTTCAGAAGCAATGCACCTGAATTTTTTAAACCATTTATTTTATGACTTGAAACTGTAATTGCGTCCACACCTAGCTGATTTATTGAAACGGGTAGTTTACCTAAACTTTGTACACAGTCCGAATGGAAAATAGCACGACTTCCTGTTTTTATAATTTGAGCACATTCACGGATTGGCTGGATTGTTCCAATTTCATTGTTTACATGCATGATGCTTACAAGTATCGTATCTTGACTAAGTTTTGTTTTCAGTTCCTCTAAAGATATTAAGCCGGAGTCATCTACAGATAAATAATCTACAACAAATCCGATTGTTTCCAAATGGCGACATGCATTCAACACTGATGGATGCTCTATACTTGTCGTTATTATATGATTACCTCTTGACGCATACTCTTGCGCAAATCCGAGTATTGCTAAATTGTTTGATTCAGTTCCACCGGAAGTCAAAATGACTTCACCATCTTCATTTTCAACAACTGTCAGCATTTGTTGTTTTGACCGTTCAAGGAAATTTTCCGCTTCTCTCCCCATGCAATGTAAGGATGCGGGATTCGCATAATATTTTTCATTGACAGCAATAAATGATTCCATGACTGCCTGATCTGGTTGTGTAGTTGAGCTATTGTCTAAATAAATCATCTGCATGCTCCTTTCGCATTTGTGGATTGTATACTTGTCACCATGGAAATTGACGTGATAAAGCCACCTGCAAACAGTATGCCGGTGGCTTTATCATTTCAAATTACTGAATTACGCATGCTCTTTTAACATTTCTTGAATACGTTTCATTGCTCCAGGCTCCACCGCTTCTACTGCTGTAGCTGCTTCTTCCAATGCTTTTGCATAGCGGAATTGCCTGAAGGACTCTTCTGCATTAAGCAGGCTTTCATGCATAGCAGAGTTTGAAGCACGGTAACGGTTGCCATATTGAATGATGCGCTCAATGAGCATCACATTCTCAAGAAGCTCTTCCACTTTCCCATTTACATCCTTAACGACAGCTTCTGCAGTCGCCAAGTAGCTTTCTGCCGCCGCGATATTAAGTGGGACTTCTTGTAAACTTTGACTAACAAGATACAATTGCTCATCCGCTTCTTCCAAGCGAGCATCCATCTCATCAGGAATGCCTGGTATATTACCACGATGCAATTTGCGATCTGCTGCTTGAAGTTGTCGTGCCAGTTCATCCAATTGTGTTCTTACATTATTTTCATCAATTCGCAAGTTTTTCATTCGACTTGCAAGGCTTTGCTGTTCATTTGCAATCGTTTCGAGCTCCTCTGATATTTGCTTTAGCTCTTCTTGGAGCGCAGAATATGCAGAGCCTTCCTCTTCAATCATGACTACTAGTGTATCGTAGCGTTTTTGAAGTACTTCCAGTTTTTTAATGTTTGCTCCTGGCAGTTGGGCTTCTTTTTCATCAAGTCTATAGCTTTGCTGCACATAAACGGCTTCATCGGATGTCTCTCTCGTAAACTGAGCAATATTCATTAAATCTTCTCCGATTTCATTGAAGTTTCTATCCACATAGTGTCTGGAATTCACTTCATTTTCAAGCGCTTCATAGAAAGAATCGATTCTGTCATTCATCTCTGTTACCTTTTGAAGGACTGAGTCAATCTCTAACGCTGACAGCTTGATAAGTTGTTCTGCAATTTCAGATTCGATTTCATGTAGTTGCTTCGGTAATTCTAAATGTTCAAGATTGTATGACTGACTTTCCATTTCCTTGCTTCCGTTACGAAGTTCACGGATAGCTGTTGGAATCTTGTTTTGTAAATCCGTCAGCAAGGAAGGGATATCGTGAATAAGCGCTGACAGCTGATCGCCTTTAGAAGCTAATGAAATGACGATTTCGCGTGCAAGCAAATAATTTCCGTTCGCTGTCAATTCATCATACTCTTCAAACTTCGGCGTGAAGGATTCTAGTTCTCGCTCTAGAGGTTCCACTGTTGTACCGAATGCATGCTGATGGGCTAAGATTGTTTTTCTTGCCAGACGGTATTGTTCACGCAGCTTTTCCATTTCTATGCGGTTTTTTTCTTCACTTCCAACCAATTCGTTCAGTTCTGATAGGATTTCATCTTTCTTTTTTTCACACTGACGAATTCTTTCATGTATATCTTTCTCCGCCTGTGTAGCTTTCTTAAACTTGAATCGATCGATCATATCTTCTACGTCGAATAAAAGCGAATCAATTTTAGGCATATGTATATCGATGACTTCTGTCCATTCATTGCGCCATCTTTCAAATTTCTCTTCAGTCTCGCCAGTCATATTCAGTTGCTTCACTTTCATCATCTCTTCAAAAATCGGTTTGTTCTGGATTTGCAGTTTTTCATTTTCCAATATACCAATCTCACGTATATGTTTTCTTCTGAACAAGAAAGCGATCGTCACAAGTACGAGTAAAATAATTATTGGAATGATGAAGTATTTCACCATTGTGATCCCCCTATTCCAAAGTCACTGATATGTTTATGTCGGTTAACTGTTTATGCAGTTAAAATTATATTATCTTATATAATAACATGTTTAAAGTATTTTCATACTGAAAACGACGTAATTATATAGATTTTGGTTTATTATCAGCTAAAAACACGTTATTTGTAGAATTATGACATGAGACGTATACTACTAATGACTACATACCTTTGGAGGTGCCGCATTGTTCACTTCAACAACTTATTCTACTATTCCTACAGAAAAATACGCACAGTTGGCAAAACAAGCTGACGCACTCATGTCAGGTGAGACAAATAGATACGCCAATTTAAGTAATGCTTCCGCATTGCTTAATCAATTTTTCGATCGTATCAACTGGGTTGGTTTCTATTTGATGGATGGCGACGATGAGCTTGTCCTTGGTCCTTTCCAAGGTCTGCCGGCTTGCATTAGAATTCCGCTCGGCAAAGGAGTTTGCGGAACTTCAGCTTTAACAAAGGAAAGCATGCTTGTTCGGGATGTAAATGCTTTTCCAGGGCATATCGCATGTGATGCAGCATCACGTTCCGAAGTCGTCATTCCTTTAATTCAAAACGAGAAAGTAATTGGTGTTCTTGATGTCGATAGCCCTGAGTTAGATCGATTCAGTGAACAGGATGTGCGAGGACTTGAAGAGTTTGCAGCAGTTCTTATTAAGCATATTTAACAGAAATCGCCCGACGGATATGACCGTCGGGCGATTTTTCATGCATGTGTCGAACTGTGCTGTCCTACAGCAGCGAATGCTAATTGAAGATCCGCAACCAGGTCATCCGCATACTCCAGTCCAACTGATAGACGGAGTAATGAATCCGTTATCCCCATTTGCTCGCGTTCCTGCTTTGGTACTCCGGAATGCGTCATCGTTGAAGGATGTTGGATAAGTGTCTCAGCATCTCCTAGACTGACAGCAATTTTAATTAGCTCAAGCTTATCCATAAACAACTGAGCACTTTCTTTTCCACCTTTTATCGTGAAGGAGATGAGTCCTCCACCCGCTTTCATTTGGCGCTTTGCAATTTCAAATTGTGGGTTGCCATTATCGAAAGGATAATAGATGTCTTCCACCAGCTTTTGAGACTTCAAAAAGGCTAACAACTTTTCTGCATTGGCCGTGTGCTTTTCCATACGGACGGGTAATGTCTTCAGTCCTCTTATTAATAACCAAGCATCAAATGGCGACATGATCGCACCATAGTCTTTTTGCACCGTCATGCGCAATGTCTGTATTTCTTCAGCATCCTTACCTATGAGTAAACCTGCAATAACGTCCCCATGCCCGTTTATATATTTTGTCGCACTGTGCAAAACAAAATCAGCACCGATGTCAATCGGATTTTGCAAATAAGGAGATGTAAATGTGTTGTCGACGACCACTTTCAATCCGTGTTTCTTCGCAACTTTTACTACAGCTTCTAAATCGACGAGTTCCATCGTCGGATTAATTGGCGTTTCTACATAGATGCATACTGTTTCGGGTTTCACTGCTTTCTCAATTTCCTCTTCTGTCGTCATACTAATTAGGTTATGCGTAATAGCGTATTTCTCTTTCATTAATCCTAACAAGCCAAATGTGCAGCCATAAATCCCTCTCGAACATAAAATATGATCTCCAGCCTTTGTCAGATGCACGAGTATTGAACTGACAGCTGCCATCCCTGATCCGAAAGCGAGCGCTCCTGCCCCATTTTCAAGCGCAGCCATCCTCTCTTCCAAAACGCGTACGGTTGGATTCCCAAGGCGTGAATAAATGTTACCTGCCTCTTCCCCTGAAAAGCGTCTTTCTCCTTGAACGGCATTCTCAAATGAATAGGTGGAAGTCTGATAGAGTGGTACAGTTAAACTACCATGATGTAAATTATCATCGTAACCTTCATGAATGACTAACGTATCTTTGTGTAGAGATTTCTTATTCATTTCCATTCCGCCCTTCGTTTTTGTAAGCACTTACATTCCCTATTTTCATCTTACCTCTTTTTGCCTAAAAGAAAAAGAGCAACTTCACGTTATCATTGCGTCGAAGTTGCTTTGTTTATGACTAACCGGTTTTTGCCTTCTTTTTTAGCGCTGTACATTGCCTTATCCGTCTTTTGAAATATTTCATTATAAGACTTAATCATTATCTCATCGGAACACGTCAACCCCATCGAAACGGTTACTCGCGGTTCCGTCTTACTAGGGATGGAATCCACTAATGAGCGGGCTAATTTGACTCCCTCTTTACACGACACAGATGGTAGATAAATTGCGATTTCTTCGCCACCCCATCTACTAGCAATGCCTATTCCATCTATCCGATCAGTGATATGGTCAGAAATCTGTTGCAATACTTCATCTCCGGCCTTATGTCCATAAGCATCGTTCACCATTTTAAAGTCATCCACATCTAAGAGAATGAACACACCCGTTCGGCCCTGTTCAATGTCTGAGACGACGATTTCATCCAAATACTTTCGTGTAAACAATTTTGTCAGATTGTCTTTGTCAACGAGTTCTTGCAACTGATCACGTAACAAGATATTTGAAATGGCAAGCGATGAGTGGCTAATCAATGATCTCATCAATTTAAAGTTATCGAAAGAAAAATAGTATTCTTCTTTATGCAATAGTATGACAAACCCCAGCATATCTTCTCGATTCGTTATCGGAAGTGCAATTCGTGATTTAAAATAATCGGATCCGACTGATTCCGCCCCATCAAAAATAGTTTCCTGACTGCGCATAAAGTGTTTTACAATCGGCATGACCATTTGTTCTCCGATATCTTCATGGAAATAATCTGTACTATGAGTAGATATCGTATACGTATTGTTTTCTTTATAAAATACGAAAGCCATTTCATCGGGATCAAAAGCTTTCATAAACTGTATTTTCAAGTAAGAAATTACTTCATCCAGTGTTAAGTTGTTGTTCAGTTTCCTTGCAGCTTCATTAACCAATTGCAAATCGTTTACAAGTCGATGCGATTGATCGTAAAGACTCGCATTTTCAAGTGCAATACCCGCAGCATTTGTAATCATGCGAATGAAATCCTTTTGAGTCCTTGTAAAATCAGTAGCTACAGAAGCGATAATCTGTACAACACCATAAATGCCTTGTCTCCCACGAATCGGAGCATTTAATAGATTCACACCGTTCTCTATATTTTTTTCAAGTGTCAGTTCACCGCTCAAAAAGGCTTCTACAGCTGACGTTCGTTCGTTAGAATAATTAAATAAACGATAGTCTTTGGAAAGCCCTCTTTGGTCTTGGGAAAGCAACAGCTGGATATCATATCCTTCAAATGAGCCTGTCACCGCTTTTAACATGGCATCCAGTATGATATTCGTTTCCATTGTCGAATTGAAAAGCTCCGCCATCTCGAATAGTCGTCGGTACGTCTTTTCCTGTTCAGTTATGAGTTCCATCTGAATTTCCTGCCCGAAATATGAGCCTAACACCGTCTTTAACTCTTTTAAACTAGGAGATAGAGCAAAGTCATTCCACTTTTCAGATGCTTCAAATAATATGGCACCAAGTGGAACAAGCTTTTTATCGCGAATTATTAAAGAATCATCTGCATATGTCCTACCTTCTTCATTTTGTGACAGAAATGAAGCCCTGAACAGCGGATTAATAGCTGTCATCTGTTCTTCTGCAATACCAGAATGTATATATGCCTTGCCAGGTTCGTGAATAGGGACAAAACGATTATTTTCATAAAGTAGAATCTCTGCAAATTCAATTTCAAAACAGTTCATGAAGCTTTTTTTCAATGCCGCTAGATTCTTTTGAAGAGGAGGACGGCTTGAAGGACTTGAAAACAATTCGAAAATTGCCGACTTCATTTTGTATATGGTCATTTCATGCGTATTCATTACATCATCCTCATCTCGCGTTGTCAGTCTAAATAAATAACATTCATACTATTCTAATGCATATCGACTATTTTTAACAGTGTTTTAGATAGGACTAATTACCATTAACGTATAAATGAATGATACTTGACTCAAGGTGAACATCTTGTTATGATGGAACTTGTGTAAAATAGTTGCAGCAGTTGTATGATCCATGCTGCTCAGTCCATTCCTTTTAAGAAGGTGTATCACGTAACCTCGTGGCTGCTGAGGCGAAGATACAAGATAATGGAATGACACACGGATTGAATGCATCTGGTCTTATTTTACAACAAAATAAAACCAAATCAGAGGAGGAGTCTCTCATGGCTCGTTATACAGGTCCATCTTGGAAACTTTCCCGTCGTCTTGGCGTTTCGCTAAGCGGTACTGGAAAAGAAATCGAAAAACGCCCTTACGCACCAGGACAACACGGTCCTACACAACGTAAAAAACTTTCCGAATACGGAATGCAATTACAAGAAAAGCAAAAGCTTCGTTTCATGTTCGGCGTGAACGAGCGTCAATTTAAAACAGTGTTCAACAAAGCTGGTAAAATGCCAGGTAAGCATGGTGAAAACTTCATGATCCTTCTTGAAACTCGCCTTGACAACCTAGTATACCGCATGGGTCTTGCACGCACTCGTCGTGCTTCACGCCAACTTGTTAACCACGGTCATATTTTGGTTGATGGCAAGCGCGTAGACATCCCTTCTTACAGTGTTAAGCCTGGTCAAGAGATCTCACTTCGTGAAAAGTCTCAAAACCTTGATGTTGTAAACGCATCTCTTGAAGTGAACAGCTATGTTCCTGAGTTCGTTACATTCAACGCTGACACTAAAGTCGGTACTTTCGTACGTATGCCTGAGCGCAGCGAACTTGCTGCTGAAATCAACGAAGCTCTTATCGTTGAATATTACTCACGTTAATAAGTTTTTAAACCTCTTCAGCATTTTGCTGAAGAGGTTTTTTTATTTTACAAAGTGCAACCAATCTGCACGTTTTAATAGGTTTTTCATTTTAAAATAGCTTTCAATTGTTCCAACACCACTTTGAACTGTTGCTGTTCCCCAGCCTCACGGAATTCTCTGAAAGGATTTCCGCCAGTTTGGATCCTTTCCATTACTGTCGGCAATGTGAACATTTTTGGGTTCAATGAATGGTTGACTTCTTCCCATTGTAATGGTGTTGCGACGGTAGCGAATTCATTGCCTCTAGGGGAGAATGGTGCCACGATTGTCTTTCCTGATTGATGCTGTACATAGTCTAGATATAATTTATTGTTCCTGTTCTTCTTCAGTCTTTCTGTTGTAAACCACTGCGGTTGCTGTTCGCAGAGGAAATCACAGATGAATTTTGTGAATAGCCTGGTATCTTCATATGAGAAAGTGTCTACAAGCAATGGAATGTAAATTTGCAGCCCTTTTCCTCCTGACGTTTTGACGAAAGACTTTAATTGTAATTCATCAAATACCACTTTCATCATCGATGCCGCTTCTACTGCCAATGAAAAATCGTCGATGGAAGGAGGGTCAAGGTCAAATACGATTTCTGTCGGGTTGTTTGCAGTTAATGTTTGAAATGGAATATGAAATTCCAGTGACAGCTGATTGCCGAGCCACAGCAAAGTTCTTATGTCATTGCAGACGACATAATCGATGTCCTCATAACGTGAAGTCATGACAAAATCCGGTGTGTAGTCAGGTGAATTTTTTTGATAAAACTTTTCTCCATTCGCTCCGTGAGGATACCGAATAACGGTCAGTAGCCTATCATGCAGAAACGGTAGCATATAAGGAGCTACTGTCTGTAAGTAGAGCAAGTAATCATCTTTTTCGATGCCGAAACGAGCCCAGATCGGCTTGTCAGGATGAGTAATAGTAATGACATCTGGTATCGGGTTTAATTGGCGTAGCATTGTTCGCCAATTGACTGCTTTCAATTCAACCTCAAAATTGAATGAATGGAAACGAGGTTCCCTTAACTGGTTTCCGTCAAAATCGATACAATTCACCTTTACACATATAGATGGTTTCAATTCCCATATTCCATTGTGAGATTCTTTCCCATTTGCAAGGAAAAACGTGCTAAGCGTCTGGGCTTCTTCATCGGTCAATCCGTGACGAAAAGTGACAACTTCATATAATTCTGTCCCTTTATAGACGCATCCAGTGAAAAATCCATTTGCCTTCACATATCTAGTTACAATAATGTTGACTGTCCGCCAATTTTTCACTTTTATCCACTGATCTGTCCGTTTTCCACTAATCCATGGACTGGATTTCTTTTTAGCGATAATGCCTTCCCCGTTATTATTTACTATATGTTCCCACAACTTCTTGCTACTCTTATAGGTCTTAATCAATTGAAGAGGTATGGGATTTTGATAATCGACTTCCATTGGCTGTCCAAGTGTCTTGAATAACTCTCCCAACTTAGTTTTCCTTTTCTCAAATGGCTCCCCCGCTATTTCTTTTCCTTTAATTAAAAGAATATCAAACGCAACATATTGGCAGGGAAATGCTTTTACATGTGAGTGGATAACCTCTTCTTTTTTCATCCTGCCTCTAGTTTGAACTTTGGAAAATTCACTTTTAACATCACTTTGCAATTGGACAATTTCCCCGTCGAAGCATACTGGTAAGAAATCCTCCATATCCCCATGGATGCTTTCACAATGTATGACGATTTCAGGGAACAATCGGTTTAGTAACTTTCCATTTCGGCTTAATAATCTGATGCCACTTTCATTCCATTCCAAAATGCATCGGAAACCATCATATTTTGTTTCGTAAACCCATTCGTCTCCTAGCGGTATTTCTTCTGCATCATGTAGCAACATAGGTTTCATTCTTCTTCGCTCCACCGTTTTTCTATAGTGTTTGACATTAACAATTTCGTATACATAAGAATGAGTGATCTTTACATACTAAGAAAAAAAGTGGGTGTTAACTATGCATACAATCTGGAAAGGAAGCATCAGTTTCGGCCTTGTCAATATACCAATCAAACTTCATGCTGCCACTGAAAATAACGATGTAAAACTCCGGCAACTTCATAAGGAATGCAACTCACCGATCAGCTATCAGAAAGTGTGCCCGATTTGTGACAAAGAAGTTCAGAACGAAGACATTGTCAAAGCCTACGAATACACGAAAAACAAGTTTGTCGTTCTGGATGAGGAAGAACTGGAAAAATTGAAGAAGGAAAATGAAGAAAAAGCTGTTGAAATTATCGACTTTGTGAAATTAGAGGAAATCGATCCGATCTTTTTTGAACGAAGTTATTTCATGGCGCCTGATTCGAATGGCGGAAAAGCGTATGCACTACTGAGGAAAGCACTACAAGAATCCGGTAAAATAGGCGTCGCAAAAATCATTATCCGATCAAAGGAACAGTTAGCGGTTGTAAGGGTTTATAAAGAGGCATTATTAATGGAAATTATTCATTTCCCCGATGAGGTTCGTAATGTTCAGGATGTGCCTAATATTCCCGGTGAAGAATCCGTAGTGAAAAAAGAGCTAGATACCGCCTTATTGTTAGTGGAGCAATTGACAACAGGCTTTGAACCAGGAAAGTACACAGATGAGTATCGGACAGCATTGATGGAACTAATAGAAGAAAAAAAATCCGGCAATGCGGCTGTGACAGGAGCATTAGGAAAACAACAGATTTCCCCTTCGAACACAACAGATTTAATGGCTGCATTGCAAGCCTCATTGGATAAAACAGGAAAAAAGAAACCGATAACAAGGAAAAAAGCATTGAAGAAAGCTTAACTGGTCAGGTTGAGCGGTTCTCCATCTACATTGAGCGGTTGTCGTGGCATATTGAGCGGTTCTCGTGCCATATCGAGCGGTTACCCACCTGCATTGAGCGGTTCTCCACCTGCATTGAGCGGTTGTCGTGGCACATTGAGTGGTTCTCATAGTTTATTTTATTTTTCCCTTCTTAAACTTCTTATTTGTTGTATAATTCAATATGAATCCACTGACAGGATAATATTGGATTAGAATTTTAAGAGGAGGACTTGTGAATGAGTATTACAAATATATCCGTATACCCAGCACACATTTTTGAGGGCTTGAAAAGAGTCATGCAGCAAGAGCTAAATGAGCAAGTAACTGAAATTTCATCGAAGATAGAGTCTTTGACTAAAGTTGAAGTTATGGACATGTATATCAAATCCCTTGACTATAATTTGAATGGCGAAATTATCCGCGATTGTATTAATCACATTTACGGAATAGATGTAAATTCAAAATTTGTATTCGCCAAGAAAAAGGTACCTCATAAAACAAATATTGGACTGATTGATGACTATATTTGTTCAATCGGTGCTCATTTAACAGGTCCAACATTACGATTGAAAATCAACGAACTGTTCGGGATAAATTTAGACGCAATTGATGCACTCGGTAGAACGAAAGTGTCATTATTCTCAAAAGGACAATGGATTGTTCGCAATGAAAAAGATTTATTTGAAGTTCATACAGGTATTGGTGACTTAGATGTCTATATTATCCCTTCTCATTACTATAAAGAGCAAACGAACGAACGGGAATTACCAGCTGAAATTCAAACGCAGCTTCTTGCTTTAGGCTATTCATATAGCCCAGATGTAGATGGATTTTATTTTTCTAACCCGCTTGGGAAACACGTGGAGGATGACTTTAAAAAGAGGACAATGGGAACACTGTTTCGTTGGATTGATAACCAAGTAAAGTAAAATTTCAACTTCACGTCTCTACTTTACTAAAAATAGTAATTGAAAAAGCTGTTCATGAAAAATGAACAGCTTTTTTTGCAATGAAGAATTTTTATTTTCCAAAAGAAGATAGGAATTTTACTCGATCGCCCATTGGTGGAACGTTCGGGTCCACTAACGCAATTTCGATTACCGCAGGACCACTTACATCCATTAACTGCCGGACAGCCTCTTTCGTTAAATCATCGAAACTTTCCACTCGTATGCTCGGTATATTCATAGCAGAAACCATTGCTGCTATATTGATGGGCTCTTGTTCAAACGAAGCGTGTGAACGTTTGAATTGCAAGGAATGCCCATGATAAACCATTCCAAGTCTCGCATTGTTCATGACGACAAAAAGAATAGGCAGATTATATTCTTTCGCTGTTAGTATTTCCATTCCATGCATGAAGAAACAGCCATCTCCTGTTATACAGACTACAGGTCTGTCTGGTTCAGCTAATTTCGAGCCTATCGCTGAACCGATTCCGCTCCCCATTGCCCCAAAATGAACATTGATGGCAAACGTATCAGGGTCGAGGACTTCCATGTTATGAATAACATAAGCCATAAACTCACCAATATCGATTGTATAGCGAGTTGTTTGAGGGACATACTCTTGTAGTTTCGCTAACACGTTTCTTGTATTGAATTCATCTTCATTCTCATATTTCTCTTTACTTTTCTCTACTATCTCGAATTGGCCTCTCTTCAACCCAAGAGATTTCAACTCATCAATCAATCGCATAAGGAATGATTCTACAGTACTGTGGACAGGGATATCAATTTCATATTTACGGTTGAATACGGATTCATCATAATCGACTTGGATCGAAAAGCGATTTTTTGTCAAATTATCATTGTAATTATTTGTTGCTGTTTCACCTAAACTAGAGCCTAGTATGAGCAACACCTCTCCGTTGCCATCAGCGATTTTCTCGGAGGCTGCGGCATGCCCCGCAAAACCGAAAACGCCCGTGAGAAGGGGATGGTTATTGTTAATAAAGCCTTTCGCTTGAGGTGTTGTAATTATAGGCCAATGAAGGATTTCAGCTAATTCAATGACTTGCGCAACTGAATTTCGTATCCCTTGTCCAACGAAGACATAACCTTTGTCACGTTCTACAAGTTCTTTGGCTATTTTTTTAATACGTATATCATCTACCGAACTGTCGTGTTGAGGTAAGACTTTACTAAATTCACTGTGTTCCACTTGTTCATGTTGCACGTCAATCGGAATGGCGATATGAACTGGGCCAGGCACGCCTGATACAGCTATTTCCATCGCTTTTACTAACTCATTTTGTAGATCACTCGAATTATTCACTAGTACACTATACTTCGTAACAGATTTAAAGATTGGAGCTACGTCCAATTCCTGTGAAGCATTTAATCCTTGTGTTCCCACTGGAACAGCACCCGTTATAAACAGTATCGGTAGATGTTCACGCATTGCATTGGCCGCCCCAGTAACTAAGTTTGTAGCTCCTGGACCACTGCACCCTATTGCAACACTCATACTATTTGAATACTTCGCGTACGCCGCAGCCATGTAAGATGCAGCCCCTTCATGCTTAGCGACAATTGGTGTTATTTCAGGCATATCGTAAAGTTCATCAAATATCGCATTGACAGAACCTGCTGGAATTCCAAAAATATATTGAACTCCATTAGTACGTAAACACTCAAGTAACATGCGTGCGGCTTTCATAGTCGATCTCCTTTAAGTAAATTATTTTTAAAATATTGACGTTCCATATCGTCCGCTTGCAACGGGCGGCTAAAGAAGTATCCTTGCATTAAATTACATTTTTGAGCAATTAGGAATTCTGCTTGCTCTTTTGTTTCCACCCCTTCTGCAATTACATCCAAATTGAGATTATGGGCCAATGTAATAATTGTTTTAGTAATTGCTGTCTCATCATTCGTCATTTCGCTAATGAAGGACTTATCTATTTTCAACGTATTTATTGGCAAATCTTTTAAATATCCTAACGAAGAATAACCTGTCCCAAAATCATCAATCGCAATTCGAATACCATAGTCTTGTAGTTGCTTCATCGTTTTCAATGTCAATTCAGTATTTTTAATAATGTGATTTTCCGTTAGTTCCAGATGCAAAAATTCAGGTGACAAGCCAACTTCATCAAGGATGTTCTTAATCATTGAAAATAGATTATCTTGCTCATATTGTCTAACAGATAAGTTAATCGCAATATGTAAATCTGTGAAACCTAAACGATGCCATTCCTTCAACTTTTTACAGCCCTCTTGTAACACCCACTCGCCAATCGGTACGATTAATCCTGTTTCTTCTGCAAGCGGAATAAAAAGATCTGGCGAAATCAATCCGTCTTCAGGATGATTCCACCTAATTAACGCCTCCATACCAATCATCTCATTCGTTAAATAATTCATTTGTGGCTGATAATAGAGCACTAATTCATTTTGGTCGATCGCTTTATACAAATCGTTTTCATACTTGATGCTCTCAAAAGTTCTTGTATCCATTCCTGGTGAAAACAGATGATAACTGTTCCCCGTAATTTCTTTAGACTTATACATTGCAGTATCAGCGTTTTTAATAAGGGCGTCAGGTGTTGTCCCGTGGTCAGGATATACACTAATTCCTATACTCGTCTTAATATATACTTCATAGTCTCGTAAAGTAAATGGTTCTGCAAAACTCTCAATGACATCATTAACAACTAACATAATATCCTCTTCATTTTTAATAGACGGTAAAAAGATTGTGAATTCGTCTCCACCCTGTCTTGAAAGCGTAGCACTATCAGGCAGGCAATCCTTTATTCGATTCGCCACTGCCCGCAACAACAAATCGCCATAACTATGTCCAAAAGTGTCGTTGATGAGCTTGAATCTGTCTAAATCCAAATAGAGTATAGCCACTTTTTCATTGTTTTTCTCAGCGTACGTCAGTCCTTGAAGTAATCGATCTTGTAATAAAATTCGATTTGGTAAGTCTGTCAAACTATCATAATATGCATGGTACTTTATTTCTTCTTCCAATCGCTTTCTTTCAGTAATATCTCTAAATGTGACAACATGTCCAATAGCACTATCTCCATCTTGTATTAATGATATTACATATTCCACAGGTATTTTTGTATGATCTTTTCTATAGAAATGTTGATCGGTGTAATAGTGATTTAATCGCTTGTTAGTAATAGCAAGCTCATTTCCAACCTCGTTATCTTCAAACAGTCTCCTAGAGGACCTTCCAATAAGTTCCCCTTTCATGTACCCTAGCATTTTCTCTCCTGAAGGATTTATGAAACTAATATCGCCATTAAGATCTATACCGAATATACCTTCGCCTGCAGAGTTCAGGATTAAATCTTTCTCTCTGCTCAATAATCGAATTTCTGTAACAACTTTTTCAAGTTCTTTATTCTTCACTTGTATTTCAGTAGTCCGATCATGGATGATCGATTCCTGCTTTTCCATAAACAATAAGTTCGATATAGTCGATGCAGTCGCATCGGCAATAGATTGAGCTAATTGAATGTCCGCTTCAGCATATTCAAAACCAGCTGTTTCCAGGTTAACAGCAGCCACTACTCCAACAACTTCACCCATTGAAACGAGTGGAATCATCATAATTCCTTTAATGCCAAATTTCTCACATAACTGCCGATTAGGTCGATCGTCAAGAGTGACGTCAGGTATGATCAACCTTCTTTTGACTTTGACAACTTCTTCAAATACTTGATCATGTGATAAGTCGACTGCCATATCATCATGCGCTTTTAGCCAATCTTCCTCGGACCAATCGCTATCTGCACTTAATCTAGCAGGTTTGAATTTCTTCCCATCTAATACGTCAACAATATGAATGCCAATGTTGAAATTTTTAATCGCTTTACTTATATATGTGAAGCAGCTATTTACCGCCTCTTGAAGCGAGGAACACATTGATAATTCCCCGATCGCATCTAGAAGCAATTGCTTTTCTGCAATTAAATTCTCTTTATATGTTAAATTATTGGCATTTTGTATGGCTACTGCAGCCATATTCACATACGCTTGCACACTTTGAATTTCTGATTCCGTCAAATTCATCGGAATTCCATAATCGAACAAAAAGACGAGACCGTATAATTCTTCTTCGTAGGATATCGGCAATACGAGCAGTGATTTAATTTTAAATCCTTGGACAGCTCTCGGATCAGGTCTGTCATCAACGGCTGTATTTGGTATGTAAATGGTTTTTTGTGTTTCAATCACTTCTTTTGCAAGAAGATCCATGTCTAAATCTATAACATGCATATCCAACGTCATTCCATTGATCACTTCCGGTTTACCAACAAACCCTCTAAAAGTGCCATCCTTTTGAGGTAAGTAAATACCAACTGAATCACATTGAACAATTTCTTCTGATATAGCCGTAACAACATGATGTAATACCTCGCTTAATTCAAGCTTCGTATTAATCAATTGTGTTAAATTCGCTAGGCGTGAATACCTTGTTTGCTCCTGCATCAATATATACCTCCATTCAAATATAATTATTCGGTATCCAATTATATTGTAGCTGATTTATGATAAAAAAACCTAACCTAATTATGTGAGATTATTATAACAGAACTTTCATTAATATATTTAAAAGAGGCTATCTACATTTACATGTAGATAGCCTTAATTGTTAGTTGAATTTCACCATTTTATAGTTTTTCTTCCCTCTGCGGACGATTGTAAATGCGTCTTCGAGTCGATCGGCTGTCGTCACTTCATACGCTGTGTCCGTCACCTTTTCACCATTCAATGAAATCGCTCCGTTCGTAACATCTTCGCGCGCTTGACGCTTAGATGAGGACACCCCTGCTTCTACTATGAAGTCGACGATGTTTTTGTCGGCTTTTTCCATTTCGAATGTCGGGACATCTTTAAATGCGTCTTTCATTTCATTTGCCGTAAGAGCTTTTAAGTCACCACTAAATAATGCCTTAGAAATGCGGATTGCCTGATCTAGTGCTTCTTGTCCATGGATAAGACGTGTCATTTCTTCTCCCAATGCTAGCTGCGCTTTACGAAGATGTGGTTCTTTTTGTACGGATAATTCCAACGCTTCGATTTCTTCTCTCTCCATGAAAGTGAAGATTTTCAGATATCTAATCACTTCTGTATCCGCAGTGTTAATCCAGAACTGGTAAAACTCATAAGGGGAAGTTTTCGTTCGATCAAGCCAAACAGAACCTCCAGCAGTCTTGCCGAACTTTGTACCATCCGCTTTCGTTATAAGCGGCATCGTAATCCCAAAAGCTTTCGCCTCATCATTATGTGTTTTTCGGATTACTTCAAGTCCCGTAGTAATGTTGCCCCACTGATCTGATCCACCAATTTGCAAACGACAGTTATACTTATCGTATAAGTGACTGAAGTCTGCTCCTTGAATAAGCATATACGAAAACTCTGTGAAGGAAATTCCTGTTTCTAGACGTGAAGCGACGTTTTCTTTGGCTAGCATATAGTTGACGCTCAACAGTTTTCCGTAATCACGAAGAAAGCTAATAGCAGACATTTCTCCGAACCAGTCCTTATTATTCACTAGCACAGCGCCGTTTTCATTACCAAATTCGAATATGCTTTCCAATTGCTTGCGGATGCCCGCAACGTTTTTATCAATCTGTTCGTCTGAAATCAATTCCCGTTCATCAGCCTTGAAAGATGGGTCACCAATCATTCCCGTCGCTCCGCCAACAAGGACGATCGGACGATGACCGTATTTCTGGAAACGTCGAAGTGTCAGAAACGGTACAATATGGCCAATATGTAGGCTGTCTGCAGTCGGATCTGTTCCACAATACAAAGAAATTTTCTCTTCATTTAATACTTTTTCAAGTCCTTCTTCATCCGTCTGCTGGTACAACAGACCACGCCATTTTAAGTCATCCAATAATTCGTTCTTCATAAGTGAATCCCTCCAATGAAATTAAAAAAGTCCCTACACGATTCAAAGGAATCATGCAGGGACGTTATATACTCAGTATAGTAACGCGGTACCACCCGGCTTGAGAAACTAGTTTCTCCGCTTTAGACGCAGTATCGCCGCGCAAGCGTTGCATTCAAAAGCTGTAATTCGTGAACAATGTACCGAACAGCTTCCACCAACCGCTGCCTCTCTATACGGATTGACCGTTCCTACTCCGACTTTTTCAACATGCAAATTTATATAACCTTTATTTTAGTGCAAAAACTTATTTTGTCAAACATTTTCTATTGATTGGGAAGAAATGTGCTATAATTAGGAAGGATTTTAGGGGGGATTAACGGTGTCTGAAAAACGAAAAAATAGGTTTAATTCAATAGAGGACAAATTTGAAGAACTACAAAAAAAAGGCTGGGCAAAAGGTGTCCGCATTACTACTGGGGTCGTATGGAACTTGTTCCTCCTTTTCATTGTCGTCGGGCTGACAATAGGCGTTTTTGCCACCTCTGTCGGAGCCGGCTATTTCGCTTCTCTTGTAGCTAAGGAACCTCTACGTTCTGGTGAAGAAATGCGTTCAACAATCTTCAATTACGAAGAGACTTCAGAAATCTACTTTGCCAACGATGTATATCTTGGCCGTGTAAATTCGGATATTGAGCGGAAAGAGACAACGCTAGACGCCATTTCGCAATTTGCAATTGATGCTGTTTTTGCCACTGAGGATGAATATTTTCAATCACACTCAGGGATTGTACCGAAGGCAATTTTCCGCGGGCTCTTGCAGGACGTCTCAAACTCATCAAGCCAAACTGGTGGGTCTACACTTACACAACAACTTATTAAAAATCAGATTTTAACGAACGAAGTATCTTACGAACGAAAAGCAAAAGAAATTCTTTTAGCAATGAGACTTGAGCACTTCATGAATAAGGATGAAATTCTTGAAGCATACCTTAATATCATTCCCTATGGTAGAAATGCACTTGGACAAAACATTGCAGGGATTGAAACTGCTGCAGACGGTATTTTCGGGGTGAAGGCAAAAGACCTGACACTTCCCCAAGCAGCTTATATTGCAGGAATACCACAAGCTCCTTTTGCATACACTCCGTTTTTAGGTAGCTATTATGGTGGCGGTTTAAAGAAAGAAGAGAACCTTAAACCCGGCATCGATAGAATGAAAACAGTTCTTTTTCGCATGAAAGAAACAGGGTATATTACAAAAGAGCAATACGAAGAAGCTGTGGCGTATGATATTACACAAGATTTCCGTGAGAAAACGAAGCGGGCAACTGAACGTTATCCTTACGTGACTCAAGAGATTCAGAACAGAACAAAAAAAATCTTGGCAAAAATTCTCGCTGAAAAAGATGGAATCGATCCTGAGCGCGTAGTGGAAGATAAAAAAGTAGAAGAAAAATATGAAATTCTTGCTGAACGTGAAATGCGAACAGGCGGATATAGAATTTATTCGACTATTGAACAAGACCTTTACGACAAAATGAACAAAGTGGCAGATGGCTTCGAACATTATGGATTCACGTATACGCGTGAAGAAAAGGATTATGCGACTGGAGAAGTTGTTCTTAAAGATGATCCTGTACAAGTTGGGGCAGTTATGATGGACAACACTACTGGAAGAATCCTTTCTTTCGTCGGTGGGCGGGATCATAATTTAGAGCAAACGAACCATGCAACTCAAGCTTTCAGGCAAAATGGTTCTTCCATGAAGCCGTTGCTTGTATACGCACCTGCAGTTGAATTAGGTTATATTGGCGCGGGCAGTCCCGTTGTCGATGTGAAGTTTGAAGTGCCGGACGGTGCTAATATGTGGGCGCCTTCAAACTATAATCCGGAAGTCGAAAACGGAATTATTCCTGCACGGAAAGCTCTTGCAGAATCACTTAACCTTCCGACAGCAAGACTTTATAAAGAAATTCTTGATCAGCGTCCAGCTGAATTCCTTGAGAAGATGAATTTCTCCAAATTGACACCTGGTGATTACGTAAATCCTTCTGCTTCATACGGAGGAATGTCAATTGGTGTCAGTGTAGAAGAGAATACAAACGGCTATGCCACTTTAGCAAATGGCGGTCAATTTGTTCAAACGTATATGATTGATAGAATTGAAGATATGGCAGGAAATATTATCTATCAGCATAAGGTGGAGCCGGTGGAAGTATATAGTCCTGAAACTGCTTATATTGTTACTGATATGTTAAAAGATGTTCTTAAACCTAGAGGTACAGGCCAACAAGTGCCGAAATATATGAACTTTAATACCGATCTTGCTGTGAAGACTGGAACGACACAAGGATATGGCGATGCATGGCTTGTCGGCTACAATCCGAATATTACATTAGGCTTATGGTTCGGCTATTATGATAATTCTAGAAAACTCTATAAACGTGATTCGGGACAAATGCATCCGACTACACGAACGAGCATGCTTTTCGGCCAATTGATGAATGCAGCAAACGAAGTAAGACCCGATTTAGTCGGAGCAGGATCTAAATTTAAAAAGCCTGAAGGAGTTGTTACGAAAGAGTTCTGTGGTATTTCTGGATTAGCGCCTTCAGCCGAATGTAGAGCGGCAGGACTTGTCGTATCCGACCTTTTCAATTCGAAAGCGATGCTTCCGACTGAAGAGGACGATAGCTTCGTTAGTGGGTCGTACGTATCTGTTAATGGTAGCCGTTATTTAGCACATCCTGCTACACCTTCTGAATTTATCGTTTCAGGCGGCAGAGGAGTTAGTCAAAGCTTTATTGACAGAATGCTTGGCGCATGGGGTGGAGATGCTTCCAAACTCTTCCCGCCAGGCTCTAATTACTCATCTAATGTAATTTCAGGCGCAGTGTTCCCAGCAGATGGAGTTGCTCCAGGTGCTCCAAGTTTGTCATTGAGCGATTCTACATTAGAATGGGACAATTCACCATCGAACGATGTTATCGGATATTATGTATACCGCGATAATGAACGCATTGCGACAATTAGAGATGGAAGTGCACATTCTTTGTCTGTCGGTCCGGGAACTTATTACGTACGAGCTGTAGACATCACGGGTATGCTATCTGGCGGTTCTAACAGAGTAACTGTTAGTAGGCCTGATCCACTTCCTGTGGAAACACCGGACGATGATGACGACGATAATAGTATTCCACCTACTACTCCACCAAATAATAGTGGTGGAAACAATGGTTCTGGTGGATCTGGTGGATCCGGTGGTTCTGGTGGTTCTGGCGGTTCCGGCGGTTCCGGCGGTTCCGGCGGTTCCGGCGGTTCTGGCGGTTCCGGCGGTTCCGGCGGTTCCGGCGGTTCCGGCGGTTCTGGAGATAACAGTGGAGGCGGCAGTCCCCCACCTTCAGACGACGATGATGACGATTAATAATATTAGAAAAAATAAAGGCAGTCGGAGTGGTTTCATTCCGGCTGCCTTTATCATTTCTATTTAGTTTTCCATCGTGGATAGGTCTCCTGCTGGAAGATTAAGCTCCCATGCTTTTAGCACACGCCTCATAATTTTACCGCTTCTCGTTTTCGGGAGTTTGTTTTTAAACTCGATTTCTCGAGGTGCAGAATGTGCTGCCAATTCCTTTTTAACGTATTGTTTGATTTCATCTGCTAGTTCCTCAGACGGTTCGTATCCATCGTGAAGCGCTATAAATGCTTTTATAATTTCTCCGCGTACCGGATCTGGCTTACCGATTACACCTGCTTCCATAATCGCAGGATGTTCGAGTAGTTTGCTTTCCACCTCAAATGGCCCAACACGCTCCCCACTAGTCATTATGACATCATCCACTCTACCTTGGAAGAAGAAGTAGCCATCTTCATCCATATAGGCTGAATCGCCCGATACATACCATTGGTCGTTCAAAAAGCATGATTCATACTTCTCTTTATTGTTCCAGATGGCGCGCATCATGGCTGGCCATCCTTTCTTAATAGCAAGGTTCCCCATTCGATTCGGTGGAAGGACATTTCCCTGATTATCCACAATTGCCGCTTCAATACCGGGTACTGGTTTCCCCATGGATCCGAGCTTGATTGGCAATGAAGCGAAATTACAAATTGTTTGGGCACCAGTTTCTGTCATCCACCATGTATCATGAATGCGTAGTTTGAACACATCCATCCCCCATCGTATGACTTCTGGATTCAATGGTTCACCGACCGAAAGAATATGTCTTAAGGAAGAAAGATCGTATTTTCCAATCGGGCCGACGCCTGCACCCATAAGCATTCTAAACGCCGTTGGAGCACTATACCAGACTGTAACGCCATATTCCTGAATTGCTTCATACCAGTTATCTGTTGAGAACCTTCCCCCAACAATCAAGGACGTTGCGCCAACTAACATTGGAGCGAATACGCCGTATGCAGTTCCTGTCACCCAGCCAGGATCAGCCGTGCACCAAAAAACATCTTCATCTTTTAGATCTAATACCCATTTCGCTGTTTGCAATTGTTGAATCATTGCGTCTTGTACATGTAAGATGCCTTTCGGTTTTCCTGTAGATCCTGATGTGTAATGAAGTACAGTAGGAGAAACACGTTCAAGCCATTGGACTTGGAAAGAGGTAGATGCTTTTTTCATATGTTTATTGAAATCTATATGTTTATTATCCTCTTCAATATCTGCTCCGACTAGATAGATTGTCTCTAAAAACGGTAATTTGTCGACTGGAACTCTTTCAAGAAGTTCTGGTGTTGTTACAAGCACTTTTGCTTCACTGTCAGCAAGTCTGTCGTACACAGCACCTTCCATAAATGCTTCAAAGAGCGGGCCTACGATAGCTCCGATCTTCAATGCTCCAAGCATAGCGAAATATAGTTCGGGTGAGCGCGGCATGAAGATGAAGATACGGTCCCCTTCCCCCAAAGTGGATAGGTTAGTCAAAACATTCGCGGCTTTATTGGACATTCTTTTCATATCATTATACGTATAAGCTTCCTTACGCAATTCGTCTTTATAAAAGAGAGCCACTTTGTTTTTTCGATAAGAATCCGCATGTCGGTCAACAGCTTCGTATGCTATATTGATCAGACCCGTTTCAGCCCAACTAAAATCTTTTTCGGCATCGGACCATTTAAATTTCTTTACAGTTTCATCGTAGTCTTTTAACTGGTAGTCACCTTGTAAGACCGGTAATATCCTATTATTCAAATCTATCATCCTTTCATCCAACGTTTAACCATTTTAATTCTACAGCAACTTTTCTTTATTGGCTAATAAATTACTATTTTTAGTATTATCGTTTAATTACTATTAATAATTTCACAGCACGAAGCAATCTTGTTGTATACTAAGTTCAGGATGACTTATTAGTAGGACGGTGAAAGTTGTGGATCATATTAAAATATATAATGCAATAGAAGTTAAACATAGGAATGGCAACGTCATTATTGAAGGACCTATTCCACGCTCTGAATTGGAGAGTTATGAATTCCATAAGGATCTGACTGCCTTCAGGCAACCTGAACAACAGCACAAAGCTTTAATTGACATTGCAGATTTACCTGAGGGTAGAATTATTATCGTCCGCGATATGAATGAAATAGTTGGCTATGCAACTTTCCTGTATCCTGACCCATTGGAAAGATGGTCACAAGGCAATATGAAAAATCTTATTGAACTAGGTGCAATCGAAGTCATTCCGAAATATAGGAGTGGCGGCGTTGGTAAAGCTTTACTGGAGGTTTCCATGATGGATGATGCGATGGAAGACTATATCGTCATCACGACAGAATATTACTGGCATTGGGACTTAAAAGGTACGAAATTGAATGTGTGGGAATATAGAAAAGTGATGGAAAAGATGATGAATGCAGGCGGGTTGGAATATTACGCAACGGATGACCCGGAAATCAGTTCTCATCCGGCGAATTGCTTAATGGCAAAGATCGGTAGTAGAGTGGATCAAGCTTCCGTCCAGCAATTTGACAGTTTGCGATTTATGAACCGTTTTATGTACTAATAGGAGGCGTAACAATATGTTAATCGAAGAAATTATGAAACGGAAAGTTATTGCATTATCAGCAGAGCATACAGTGTCTGATGCTCTCTCTATCATGCTCGAACATAATATTAGACACCTACCAATAGTGGATGATGCAGAAGAGCTTATCGGTGTGATTACCGATCGGGACTTAAAGAAAGCGGTCCCTTCCATCTATTCTGACAAGAAAGATGTAAACGTTTTCACGATTCCACTTAGTGATGTAATGACCATAAATCCAATTTGTGGACACCCAATGGATTTTGTAGAAGAAGCAGCGGTCATATTTTATGATCATCAAATTGGCTGTCTTCCTATTGTGTCCCATAATAAGCTTGTCGGAATCATTACTGAAACCGATCTACTTTATAAATATATCGAACTGACTGGCGCCCATCAACCAGGCTCACAAATCGAAGTACGCGTACCGAATATTCCCGGGATCCTGTTTGAAGTATCCAAAGTTTTTCACGAACACAAAATGAACATACTAAGTGTCCTAGTGTATCCAGATAAGATTAATGAAGATAATAAAATATTAGTCATTCGTGTCAAAACAATGAATCCTCTGAACGTTATTACTGGTTTGCGGAATAGCGGATTTGAAGTGCTCTGGCCGAATGTACCAGGCATCAGCCAATGAAAAAAGAGGCTGTATTCATTTATTCGAAGGAGCAACTTGGATACTCTTTTTCGGATACACACCCTTTCAATCAAAAACGGATTGTGCTGACATTGGATTTACTAAAAAAAATGGGAGCCATAACAGATGCGGATATTATCGCACCAAGGATTGCTACTGACGAGGAACTATTATTGGCGCATGAATCTAAGTATATTGAAATCGTCAAAAAAGCTGGCCGAGGTGAAATTAGCAATGAAGTTGGATCCGTTTACGGAATCGGAACGGAAGATACACCTATCTTTAAAAATATGCATGAAGCGAGTGCAATGCTCGTCGGTAGTACGTTGACAGCTGTGGATGAAGTGATGGAAGGACGATCGAGATACGCATTAAATCTCGGTGGTGGATTACATCATGGATTTCAAGGAAAAGCTTCTGGATTTTGTGTCTACAATGACAGCTCTGTCGCTATAAAGTATATGCAAAAGAAGTATAATGCTCGCGTTTTGTATATAGATACTGATGCTCACCACGGTGATGGCGTGCAGTGGACCTTTTACGATGACCCTAACGTATGCACATTGTCCATTCATGAAACAGGTCGCTATCTCTTCCCAGGTACAGGCAACATTACAGAACGGGGCAATGGGGAAGGATATGGGACGTCCTTTAATTTCCCGATTGACGCTTTCACAGAAGACGATTCTTTCCTCGAGGTTTATAAAACAGCGATTGAAGAAGTAACTGCTTACTTCAAACCTGACGTTATCCTCACGCAGAACGGTGCGGATGCCCATTACTTCGATCCATTGACACACCTTTATGGAACGATGACTATATTCGAACAAATTCCACGTATTGCACGAGATATCGCAAATCGCTATTGTGACGGAAAGTGGATTGCGGTCGGCGGCGGAGGCTATGACATTTGGAGAGTTGTACCAAGAGCTTGGGCACAGATCTGGTTAGCTATGATAGGAAAACCAGCTCCGACAGGCACATTGCCCGCCGAATGGTTGCAAGCATGGCAGAATGAGTCACCTGTTCCTTTTATCGCATCGTGGCAAGATCCAAATCCTTTGTATGAAGCGATACCACGAAAACAGGAAATTACAGAGAAGAATACTCAGATGTTGAAACGGGCATTACAAATCGTCCGGAATAATTCATTTTAACGAACTAACCAAGCGGATAATAAAAAAAAGAAGCGGGATCGTCAATCACATTGACAGTTCCCCCTTCTTAAAATGCTTTCAACAGCAGTGTATATATTACTTTGTTGATTGACGTTCCTCCATGCGATATGGCAAGAGGACATTCGATTCGGTAACTTCTTCACCATTCATCATTTTAGTCAACAGTCGCATCGACACCGCCCCTAAATCATAAAGCGGTACAACGATCGATGTTAACTGCGGTCTAACAGCTCGCGACAATAACGTATGTTGGAAACATATAATTTCAATATCATCTGGTATGGAATAACCATCATCGCGAATTCCATTCATCATTCCAACAGCAATATCGTCGTTACCTGCGAATATAGCGGTAGGCTTTTCATCCAACTGACGCAGAATTCTCCATTTTTCGTACGCATCATCGTACGTATTATCTGTTTCGATGAAGTACTCTTCGTAAACTGGTAACCCGGCTTCTTTAATTGCACGTTCGTAACCGACCTTTTTACAATAGCGGTTAATATCTCTAGTAAGTGGTCCTGATACATGTGAAATACGCGTATGACCATTATCAATCAATTTTTTCACTGCATCATATGCTGCTTGTTCATGATCAATATTGACCGTCGCCAAGTCGGTGGAAGAATCCAATGTACCTGCTAAAACAATCGGTACGTTAGCTGTCGACATCTCTTTTTTAATTTCTTCGGAAAGTGAATCACTCATGAAGATGAGACCATCCACTTGCTTACCAAGCAAATCGTCGAAGAGTTCCATTTCTCTCGTCATCCGCTTATCCGAGTTGGAGAGTATAATATTGTATTCATACATCGTAGCGATATCGGCAATACCACGCGATAATTCTGCGTAGTAACTTTTTGAAATATCGGGAACGATAACTCCGATAGTTGTTGTTTTTTTACTTGCAAGCCCTCTTGCCACTGCATTCGGTCGGTAGCCAAGCCTTTCAATGCAATCGAGAACTTTTTTACGTGTCGCAGGCTTTACATTCTGATTCCCGTTGACGACACGTGAAACGGTAGCCATTGAAACGTTAGCTTCTCTGGCAACGTCATAAATCGTTATGGACATTGTCTTATCTCCTTCCATTCAATGTAATATGTATACGCTTCCCCCTAGTATAAACAAAACACCGGATCCTTAAAAGGTCCGGCGCCATTTGCAGAACAATGAAAATGATAAATCTTCATTTAAACTGTTTGGTGCGTGTTCATGAAACGTTGAATCTCTTTGTAGAATTCATCGAACTGTGGAATATCCATCTGCTGTGCTGAGTCTGACAAAGCAACTGCTGGATCTGGATGTACTTCAGCCATAACACCATCTGCGCCGACTGCAATTGCAGCTTTAGCTGTTGGCAACAACAAGTCTTTTCGACCTGTTGAGTGTGTAACGTCCACGAATACAGGCAAATGTGTTTCCTGTTTAAGAATTGGAACAGCTGAAATGTCAAGCGTATTTCGCGTCGCACGTTCATATGTACGAATACCGCGTTCACATAGCATAATCTGGCTATTTCCTTTTGAAATAATATATTCAGCAGCGTTAATGAATTCGTCAATCGTAGCAGCTAAACCGCGTTTGAGAAGGACAGGCTTATTCACCATTCCTGCTTCTTTTAACAGTTCAAAGTTCTGCATATTACGTGCACCGATTTGGATAACATCGATATATTCTAATGCTTCTTCCAAATGCGATGGTGTAATGATTTCTGTAACGATTGAAAGACCTGTTTCATCTGCTACTCGCTTTAAAATTTTTAATCCTTCAAGGCCTAAGCCCTGGAAGTCATAAGGTGATGTGCGGGGTTTGTAAGCTCCACCTCTCATCATCGTCAGCCCTTTTGCTTTAATGGACTTGGCAACTGCAAGAACCTGTTCATAAGATTCAACTGCACAAGGACCAAATATGAACGTCTGCTCCCCATTCCCAATTTTGTGACCATTAACATCAACAATCGTATCTTCAGGCTTACGTTGACGTGATACTAGTAAAGCATTACGCTGCTCGTCTTCTTGGATTTCAAGTGCCGACATGAAGATCCCTTTAAAGATCTGTTCCAATATACCATTCGGAATTGGTCCTTTGTTCGATTCCACTAAGGCATTAAGCATTTCCCTCTCGCGGATAGGATCGTATCTGTTAACACCTTGCTTCTCTTTTACTTTACCAATACTTTGTACAACTTTCGTACGTTCATTGATTAAATCTAAAATCTTCGTATTCAACTCAGTTACCGAACTTCTCAATTGCTCTAAATCATTCTGTTTCATCAATAACTCTCCTCCCCGCACACATCATTCCCTTTTCGAAGTGGGAAATCTATGTTACATTTTTATATAATAGTCCAAGTATAAAGAATAGCTTTTGAAAAGTCACGTCATTTCTGCAATTTGTCAAAAGTTCGCATTATTTGACGATGAAAGGGTGCATTAATATGTCTAACCATCTCTTTGCACTAGATATCGGAACACGTTCTGTCGTAGGCATAATTTTAAAAGAAGATAATGGGGTTTATCATGTTGAGGACCTCGTTACGATTGAGCATAAAGAACGGTCCATGATCGATGGGCAAATACATAATATTTTAAGTGTAGCAAATGTCATTACAGAAATTAAGACTATTTTGGAAGAACGACATGGAACGTTAAAACGCGTTAGTGTTGCTGCTGCGGGAAGGGCTTTAAAGACAACAGAAGGGGCTGTAACGATTGATATCTCTGAAAGATCTCTAATTACAACAGAGGACATAAATCGGCTTGAACTAGCTGCTGTTCAGCAGGCACAGCAAACGTTACTTTCTTCATCTGTAACGACAGATGATTATTATTACTGTGTCGGGTACTCTGTTCTTCATTACAACTTGGATGGGGACGAAATTGGCAGTCTCATCGATCAGACTGGACAGACAGCTACAGCGAGCGTCATAGCGACATTCCTTCCTAGAGTAGTCGTTGAGTCACTTCTCTCAGCTCTTAAACGTGCTGATTTGGAGATGGAAGCATTGACTTTAGAACCTATAGCGGCCATCAATGTATTAATCCCCCCTTCCATGCGTCGGTTAAATGTTGCGCTCGTTGACATTGGAGCAGGTACTTCTGATATTGCAATTACAGACAATAACACTGTCATTGCATATGGTATGGTACCCATTGCTGGTGACGAAGTAACTGAAGCGCTAAGTAATCAATACTTGCTTGACTTTCCAATTGCAGAACTGGCAAAACGATCTTTATCAACTGAGGAGTCCATTGTTATTTCGGACATACTCGGTTTTGAACAAACTATTCCATCTGATGAAGTCGTTTCGCTTATTCAACCGTCTATCGACAAACTTGCTTCAGGCATTTCAGAAGAGATAAGAAGGTTAAATAATGGCAAATCGCCTCAAGCTGTCATGGTCGTAGGAGGCGGAAGTCTTACTCCAGGACTTCCTAAAGAAATAAGTTTGCGACTTGAATTGCCTGAAAATAGAGTTGGAGTCCGTGGGCTCGAAGCATTATCCAATGTTACGCTAGCAGAAGATATCATTTCTTCTCCTGCACTCGTCACGCCAATTGGGATAGCCATCGCGGCAAGACGTGCTCCAATCCATTACATGACGGTATCCGTTAACGACAAGACGATACGACTATTCGAACTGAAGGAAATGACTGTCGGTGATGCACTACTTGCTACGAATATTAAAGCAAAGCAACTATATGGTAAGCCTGGACTAGGCATGACAATTACACTTAACGGCAAGCGTCTAATTATTCCTGGAGAACACGGAAAATCATCAGTCATTTTGCTAAATGGCAAGCCAGCAAGCACAAAAGATTACATAACAAATGGTGATAATATATCAATAGAACCGAGTGTGGATGGTAATGATGCTACAGCAATAGTTAGCGATTTAATCGGAGACATACTACCTGTTAGCGTATGTATCGATGACAAGCCTATCGTATTACTACCTAAAATCACTATTAACGGTCTGCTCGCAACGAGCGATGCATCCGTATCCGATCGTGATGACATTGTATTTTCATTTTCTACACAACTACAGGAAGTGCTAACGAGACAAGGCATTCACACAGCACAGCCATTTGAACTGATTGTGAATAAAAAGCCTATACGATTGGAACAGTTTGCACCGAAATTCATGCTTGGCGGTAAACAGGTTTTGCCGAATTACCTATTAAAAGATGGCGATTCGATACGTACAGTGCAACCGGACTCACCATCCGTAGCTGATATCGCTAATTCTATTGGAAAGTATTTCAAAACGATCGTAACTGTCCTCTTTAATGGGGAAAAGGTAGAACTGCATAATATCTCTTTTGATATCGCGTTAAATGGAAAAGTTGCAGATCCTAAGAAAATCGTCAGATTAGGAGATGTACTCACATTCTCTGAAACACCTTACAAACAGACAGTTTTCAGTGATCTATTTAAATATGTGGAGTACACACTTCCTCAAACTGGATCAGCTACATACCAATTATTGAGGAATGGAGAAACGATTGGCTTTAATGATCCGATTTTCGAAGGTGATTCACTTGAAATTAGCTTCTCATCACAAAAAATTTGATTCGTGAAAAGATAAATTTAAAAGCCGGATAACCTATTAACAGGTCATCCGGCTTTTATATATTATTTCTTTTCTTCAACTGAGATCTGATTTTGGTTCATAACTTTGTTCTTTCCAACATTCTCGCTGTTGTTGTATGATACATCACTATTGCCAGTCGTTTTGTCCTTTGCGGCTTCTTTGTTTTTGTTTGTGGAATTTTCGACATAATCGACTGCTTCTTCTCCTTCAGAAGAAACTGTTCCATCGTCCATAGGAATACTCGTTTTGTTAGTCATCGACTTCACTTTGTCGACAATTTGTCCAGATTGTTCTTGGATGGATTTTGAAAGGTCTTCCGTTTTTTCTTTCGCCGCTGAAGAGAATTCAGTCGCTTTATCTTTTGCGACAGATGAAAACTCAGAAGCTTTGTCTTTTGCTACAGAAGAGAACTCCATCGTTTTGTCTTTAGCAACGGAACTCAATTCAATACTTTTGTTCTTAATTTGAGTAGCCTGTTCTGTAAAGTCTTCACGCATTTCCCTGCCTGTTTTAGGCGCAAGGAATAAGGCAGCTGCAGCTCCAATGACTCCTCCAACAAGAGCCCCAAGTAGGAAACTACCTGCGTTTGAGCTGTCATCCTCGTAAAAGTCGTCAGTATTGTATTGGTAAGGATAAGTTACTGGCAAATGTGCCGCCTCTCCAAAAGAGTTCTTATAGTCCTGTTCACCGTGATAGTGATGATCGTATTGAGAATCGTTATAGTTTGGTTTCTGTCTGTCTGTCATGAAAATTCCTCCTAAAGAATATTTTTATTTTCAGACCCGTCGATTTGGGCTTGGTAATTTTTTCTGGTTAGTAACCGGTTTGTACACCGTCCAACCTGTAGATTGTGCTGTTTTCATATCTTTCACTTTACCTATGATTCCAAACGCAACGTTGCTCCATTGAACAATTTGCGCTATTTTATCACTGTTTCGCTCAGCTTCTACTGCAATGGAATTGGATACTCCACGAATCGAACTGTTTAGTCCACTCACTGAACCCCCAATTTCTTTGACAGCGTCGACAACCGTATTCAATTTCTCGGATTTCTGTTGGATGTCTTCAGCAAGAGCATTTGTCTTGTTAAGCAACAATGTTGTTTCTTTTGTTACGCCATCTAACTGTGTAGTAAGCCCATCTAATGTAACTGATACGCTCGCTAACGTCTTTTTTAACGAACCTAATGTCATCGCCAAACTGATGCATAAAATCAAAAATGCAATCGCTGCAACTATTGCTGCGATATACAATAAAACCTCCATGGCCTTTCCTCCTTCCAATACCTATCCATATGTAATTTGTACCCTTTAAAAGAAGCAGATAAACGTTTGCCTCCTTTACCAAATTCGACATCTTTCATGATTTCCCTCTTTTTTTACGAAATAAAATAAGAAATTCCTTTTTCTACTGATGATTGGATTAAAAACAGCTTAATCCGAGTGGATTAAGCTGTTTCTTCTTTATTAGTATGCTCTTTAAATTCGTGCATATACTTTTGAATATCGCCAGCACCCATAAACAAATATACCGCATCTCCATGATCATTTAAGACTGTAATGTTCTCAAGTTCAAGGTGCTTAGCTCCAGGAATCTTTTCGACAAGGTCTTTAATTGATAAATTCCCAGCTTTTTCTCGTGCTGAACCGAAAATATCGCACAAATACACATGATCCGCCGTGGAAAGACTTTCAGCAAATTGCGGGAGAAGTGCCGCAGTTCTCGTAAATGTATGTGGTTGGAAAATCGCAATAATCTCTTTTTCCGGGTATTTTTGATGCGCAGATTGTAAAGTCGCTTCAATTTCGGTAGGATGATGTGCATAATCGTCCACAATCACCTTTCCGAATGATTCAACGACAGTGAAACGCCTTTTAACACCCGTAAACGATGCCAAGCGGGCTTCCATGTCTGCAATCGCAACACCTTCATACTGACAGAGAGCAATGACTCCTAACGCATTAAGGATAGCGTGATCACCTGCCAAAGGTATCGTGAAGTTATGGAAAAACTCATTACGTACATACACATCAAATGATGATCCAACTTCTGATTTCACAATATTTTTAGCAGCAAAATCATTATTCTCACCGAAACCATAATAGACGACAGGGACATTTGCTTGAATTTGTTGAAGGTGAAGATCATCTCCACATGCAATAATCGCTTTTTTCACACGTAAAGCCATTTGACCAAATGCATTAATTACGTCTTCAAGATCTTTGAAATAATCTGGATGATCGAAATCTATATTCGTCATAATTGCATAGTCAGGCTCATAAGAAAGAAAATGCCTTTTGTATTCACATGCTTCGAATACGAAGTATTTACTATCTACGACTCCTTTACCTGTTCCATCCCCTATCAGGAATGATGTAGGTGCACTTCCTGATAATACATGAGCAAGTAATCCCGTAGTGGATGTTTTACCATGTGAACCAGTAATGGCTATTGAAATGCTCTTCTGCATGTATTCGCCGAGGAAATCGTGATAGCGAATCACTTCTAGCCCTAGCTCATTCGCCTTAACAATTTCCGGATGACTGTCAGGAAAAGCATTTCCCGCTATGATCGTCATGCCAGGCTTAATATTGTTTTCATCGAAAGGCAGAATTTTAATATTTCTCTCATGAAGTGGATCCTCAGTGAAGAAATATTTTTCAACATCAGATCCTTGGACACTATGTGAAGAATCATGCAAGATCTGTGCGAGTGAACTCATTCCAGAGCCTTTAATTCCTGTAAAATGGAACAATGTCATAATGCAACCTCCCGGGATCATCTCTGTTCCCTCATTCTAAAAAGCCGACTTATCATATTGAAAAGCAACAAACTTTTTTCAATCTGATTTTCCAACGTTTCGTTTCATTGCGTTTGGTATTATTAATCCGAACAACTTATAGATTCGGTCATATATAGTTACATCTTATCAATTACAATCAGTTAGTTTGTTCTGAGCCATTAAGGAATTGTTCAAAATTACTGTCCGTCAAAAATACTTCCCTAGCTTTACTTCCCTTTTGTTCAGAAATGAAACCTAACTTTTCCATTCTGTCCATCAGTTTCGCAGCCCGGTTATAGCCAATACTGAAATTTCGTTGCAATAAGGACGTCGATGCACTGCCTTGTTCAATAATGAAGCGGCATGCTTCGATAAAGAGCGGATCTGCTTCTTCCTCATCTATAATAGTAGCCAACAAGTCTTCCTGGCCGAAGAGATAATCGGGATCCGCTTCATTTTGAACGTGTTGTATTATACGTTCAATTTCCTGATCCGTGACAAATGTCCCTTGCAATCGTATCGGGGATGATTGTCCGTTTCCTAAATAAAGCATATCACCTTTTCCAAGAAGACGCTCAGCACCTGGTGTATCAATGATCGTGCGCGAGTCGATTTGTGAAGAGACAGAAAACGCGATACGAGTCGGTACATTCGCTTTAATCGTGCCTGTTATGACATCTACTGAAGGACGTTGAGTCGCAATAATTAAATGGATACCGCATGCTCTAGCCTTTTGAGTAATTCTACTAATAGAAACTTCAACATCGGCGGGTGCCATCATCATTAAATCTGCCAACTCATCAATAACGATGAGCAAATACGGTAGCTTTAAAGAGAATTTCCGATCTTTCTCAGCCATTTCGTTGTAGCGTTCAATATTCCTTGCCCCTACATGAGCAAACAGCTCATATCTTCGCTCCATTTCTCCTACCGCCCATTTTAACGCTGCTGTCGCAGCTTTGACGTCAGTTATGACAGGGCTCAGCAAGTGCGGAATTCCGTTATAAGGAGCAAGTTCAACCATTTTCGGGTCAATTAAAAGCATTTTCAAATCGGTCGGAGCCGATTTGTAAAGTAGACTAATTAAAATTGAATTTATACAAACAGACTTTCCTGAACCTGTTGCCCCAGCTATCATACCATGTGGCATTTTACGCAAATCCAGTGTAACTGGTTCTCCAGTTAAACTAAGACCGAGTACTGCTTCAAGTGGAGAAACTGATTCTTGAAATTTCCTCGTTCCAATCACTTCGGAAATTCTCACAGCACGCGGTTTACGATTCGGAATTTCAATACCGATAGAGCTTGTTCCAGGGATTGGTGCTTGAATCCGAATATCTTCTGCTGCAAGCGCAAGTTTTAGATCGTCCGTCAAGTTGCGAATTTTGCTCACTTTTGTGCCGTGACCTACTGTCAATTCAAAGCGAGTAACAGTCGGTCCTTGCACAGCCTCTATCACATTCGCTTGGACCGCGAAGTAGGAAAGCGCTTCTTCCAATTTCTCCGACTGTGTTTGTAACCATTCCGTATCTTCGATATGCTCCTCTGGTTGTACGAGGAAATCCTTAGGAGGAAATGCATAATACGGTTGTGTTTCTAGTTCATCTTCTATTTGCTCTTCTGACATGGTTGCAGTTCGCTCACTCATAATAACTTGTTCTACTTCAGGATTACGTTTCACAAAATTGTTGTCATCGGTATTAGCGATAATTTCATGAGTATCAGCAACCGGACTTGCTGTTTTCTTCTGAGTGACAGTCTTCATGCGCTGTTCATAATTCGCTTTGTCATTCTTCAGCATCAGCACATTGAACGGCACAATTTTTTCCGTTTTAGGGGGCACTTGCTGATCTGAAACTGAAGTTTCCTGTTGCTCAATTTGCTCGTCAAATTCCTTGTTCACATCTTGTTCTATGACAAGTGGAGATTCCTCATTCTGAGTAAGTCCAATCTTCTCTTCTAATCCGGTTGCTACTTGTTCAGTATCGTTTTGATTCACAAGTTCTGTGCCGACTGATTCAAACTTTTTTTCTGATGCTGGTAATTCTGATGTTGTACATTCGTTAATCAAATGCTGGGTTGTTTCTTCCGGGATTTTAGTTTCCACTTCAATGACAGTAGTATGAACTAAATTTTCTGGTTCAATGCGTTGAATTTCTTCACTAAAATCGTTTTTTTCAGTTTCAACCTTATTTTTAAGACTCTTATTTGCACTCAATGGATCGGTACTTTTCGAGAATGATACAGGTTTGCTCAAACCATATACTGGAGAAGGAACTTGAGTCGGCGTAAATGGACGATTATTCCTTTTTTTAATAATCGTTTCACGCACTTCATCATTTCGCTTCTCTATCGTTGGAACTGGTTCGGCAGGTCGAATCCCGATTTTTTCTTCATATCTCGGTCTTGATGTCGCTCGATGAATTGTTACTTTTTCATTTTTCACTGGCCATCTATCATTTTTATATAACGGCACAGGTTCGAATTCATCATCCAGTTCTGTCACAAGTTCTTTCGTAGCCCTAGTTTCAACTGTTTCTTTAACAGCTTCATCAGTATCGGTATCCCATCCGTATATTTCAGCATCTGTAATTATGGGAAATCGGAAAGCTGGCCGTTCATTTTGTTCGTGTGATTCCATATCATTTGTATGTACCTTGTTCTCAGTTTCGATCTTTTCTTCAGTTCTATCAGTCTCAAACATTCGATTCATCATTTTTTTAATCCAAGTCAATACTATCACTCTTTTCAAGTCGATCATTCTATTTTAACAGGTTTTCATACTCTAAATCAATTTCCTATGTAAAATAAGAAAAACGTACTGCTTTATACAGTACGCTCGTCTTAAAAGATCACATTTTGAACTCTTCACCTATCACCGAGTCACTAGGGAGCACTAAAATCCCTTTTTCTTCAGGCGCATTAGGTAGGTTAAGTTCTTTTGCTGAGCAAATCATACCTGATGAAGCGACGCCTCGAAGTTCCGCATCGCGAATGATCATTCCCGAAGGCATGACAGCTCCGACTTTTGCTATAACCACTTTTTGATCAGCGTCAACATTTGGCGCTCCACAGACAATTTGCAATGTATCCTTGCCTACATCCACTGTACAAACACTCAATTTATCCGCATTTGGGTGCTTTTCTTTTTTCCGGACATAACCAATGACAAATTTAGGTGAGAAATCGACATCCAGTCCCATTGTCACACTGTTCTTTTCTAGCGCAATTTTCATCTCATTAACAATTTCTTCAGTTGTTTCTACTTGTCCATCCGCTTTCACTGAGACATACTTTGATGCATTAAAAAGGTTAAATGCGACGACTTTCCCCGACGCTTCATCTTTAATAATTGTCACATCTCCTTTTTTGTCTATTAACATATCCACAGGACGTTCCGTCGTAAGCTGTACCATTAGAACATCGCCAACACCATTATTGTTATAAAATATATTCATCTCTTCTTTCCTTCCCTTCTTGCTACTCGGTTTTTTGCCATGATGAAAATCGGTTCCAATACTCCATCTTTGTATATAAATGAGAGTGAAGTGACAGGAACACGTCCTGTCGTGAAAAACTCCATAGTCATTTGGGCCAGTACATCGTATCCCGTATCATTTCGTACATCTCCAATAATTAGAACATCTTGATGGGGAACTGATACAGTCATATGGCCTTCAATTTTCCCTTCCATCTCTTTAAGGAATGCGAGATTTAGAATACGGCTAGCATCATATCCATCATTATTATTTATGAAATAGAAGACGTTTCCTGCTACCTCATCATGTTTCATAGCAGTAGGTAGAGATCTAACTTTAAACATTGCTGATTCCATAACCTCTTTTTCACTCATATCGAGCGATTCTAGCATTGATTCATCGATTAGACGGTACGTAGTGTTCAAATCGAGTGCATAGAAAATCCGCGTTTCAGCTGTATGGTCTTTCACGATGAATTTATCACCTGCTTTAGAAACTACAGGGAAAGATGTAGAGCGGATGACAGGATAGATGGAATTTGCTTTAATGAATCCTTGGGCACGCTCGGTTTCCATTGCAGCAAATGTCTCGTTTATCGTGTAAACGACTTCATTAATCGCTGCTTCTCTTTTCGTTTCATACTTGGCCAAAATTTCCGGCAATGAAATATCCATACCTTTTGCAAGTTGAGTATGTTCTAATCGGACTTTATCGGTTTTTCTATCAAATTGCCATTTCAAATGTTCTGATGGAATTCGTTCTTTCAATAGTTCAACAAGTTGTGCCGAATTCATTTTTACATACATCTCCTTCATAAATCGACGGCCGCCCGCCGCTAAATGCGCCGTGTGACCGTCAATAAAATTTAACTTATTATAGCCTTTGCCATTATTGATTAATAGAGCGTGTAATTTCCATCATTCTAGCCAAATCATTTCTAATATTTTTCTTTTTCGTAATCGTCGTCATCTTGACCCCGCCGACACTTGTAATAAGTTCTACTTGGTCCTCGCCGATTTTCACGACAGAAGCAAATCCAAAATAACCGTCACTCGTGAAGACTTCTTCGAAGCGTTTCCGCTCTTCATTATTGTCCAAAAGGTCATAAAACAAACGACTGTCTTTTTCTTCATTCGTGTTTATGAATAAAATGAATGTCTCATCGCCTTTTTTCATAACAATATTTTGAGCATCTGAATCTTCCGCAATTGTAAATCCGGAAGGTTTGTATAATGAAACGCCTTGAACTTCATCATTCGTCTGTTTATCGTCTAGCAGAAAAGCTTCTTTAGCTACTGCAATCCCATCTGCAGCCCTTTCATCTAGCGTTTGTCCACAAGCTGTCAAAACACTGATGGAAAGGATTAATAGGAATAAGAATTTCCAAGATCGGAACATTCAATTTCCTCCAATCATTTCATGCTTATTTTTAGAGTACTCATCGTTTTCTATTTTAAAGTTAATGAAGGCCATATGCAAACATGTCGGTTCATTTGACCGTCTCATGACTTCCCTACTTTATTACTTTTCAAGCAATAAAAGGCCATCCTTGTCAAATTATAAGGATGGCCGCTTCATTTTTATCATTTATTAGACATTGCTTTTAATTGTTTCAACCGTCGTCTTATCACATGCTTTCACTAGTTTCACAAGGAGTTCCTTAGCCGCAGCATAGTCATCTGTATGGATAATAGACGCTGCAGTATGGATATAGCGAGAACAAATGCCAATAACTGCACTCGGAACGCCTTCATTGGAAATATGAACTTGACCTGCATCCGTGCCGCCTTGAGAGACAAAGTATTGATACGGAATATTATTAGATTCAGCTGTATCCAGAATGAACTCTCTCATACCACGATGCGTGACCATCGAACGATCCAAAATACGCAACAATGTACCTTTCCCTAATTGACCAAATTCGTTTTTATTACCAGAAGCATCGTTCGCTGGGCTTGCATCCAGTGCGAAGAATAGATCAGGGTTAATCATACGTGCCGCAGCTTGAGCACCACGCAACCCAACTTCTTCCATGACGTTTGCTCCTGAATAGAGTGTATTGGGTAGTTCGGTTCCGTGTACTTCTTTTAACAATTCGATTGCTAGTCCACATCCATAACGGTTATCCCACGCTTTTGCCATGATTTTCTTTTCATTGGCCATAGGCGTGAATGGACAGATTGGCACGATTTGTTGGCCTGGACGAATACCGATCTTCTGTGCATCCGCTTTATCGTCAGCACCGATATCGATAAGCATGTTTTTAATTTCCATTGGTCTGTTACGAACTTCATCGCTTAGCAAATGTGGAGGGATGGAGCCTATAACCCCAACAACAGGTCCGCTCTCAGTAATTATTTCAACACGCTGCGCTAGTAATACTTGGTTCCACCAGCCACCAAGCGGTTGGAAACGAAGCATCCCGTTATCAGTAATTGCCGTTACCATGAATCCTACTTCATCCATATGGCCTGCAACCATGATTTTTGGTGCATCTTCTTCACCTTTACGAACGCCGAAAACGCCACCAAGATTGTCTTGAATCAATTCATCAGAGTATTTTCCAAGCTCCTCACGCATGTAAGCACGCAACATATATTCATTACCTGGTGCAGCTGGTGTTTCTGTCAACGTTTTGAACATGGCTAAAGTTTCTTTATTCATGAAAAATTTCCCCCAATTCAATATGTACTCTCTCTAGTATAGTGCAGTATTCAGAAACTTTCCATCCTGAATATTTAGGATACCGAATTATTTTCTGCGCACGATAAGTGTATTTCAAATGTTTTCTTATGAAGATAATTCATAGAGAATATGATACACTTGTGACAGATTACTTGAGGGGGTTCACGTGTATGAAAGCAAAAGATTTCGTTGCAGGGATATTAACAGGTGTTGCTGCTGGACTTATTGTCAACCAAGCATATGAAAAAATGAATCCGAACACTTCCGCAGAGAACGTATTGAACTCTGTTAAAGATGCATTTAAAAAAGAGGGGCCGATTGATGGATCGTGGATCGTCATGAAACCTGAACCCTTCACAAACCATGTCCTATCAATGGATGTGTACCGTGGTGGAATTTCGAGAATTCGTAACGGTGAGCTTGAACAATTTGAGTTTGCCGCAAACTCAGAAACAGGTACAGTCGTTGAGCTAACACAAAAGTGAACAACAATCGTATATGCAAATAAAAAGTAGAGGAAAAGCTTTTCCTCTACTTTTTTGTTTCAAAATTATCATTACGTAAATGACCGTTCCACGACTTCCGTTAATTCTTTACCAGACGCTTCCCACTGTACAAGACGATATACTGCATCATGATAAAAGATGAACCGATAGTTATTTGCTAGTGCCTCTTTCATGATTTTCTCCTTGGCAAATATGGAAATCATCGGATAATCATCATACGCTAGCACCCATAACGGATTGCTATGAGCATGCGTTGGCATAATGTCTGCCATATGGATTATGGTCTCACCGTTTTGCGTCAACTTAATAATACTATGACCATCACTATGACCACCCGTATGGATCATTTGAATGCCAGGTAAGATTTCCGTCTCCAAATCGAACGTTTTTACTTGTGTTTGTATCGGCTCCCAATTTTCTTTCCAATACGTATTCTTTGAACGAATATTAGGTTCCCTCATCTCATTCCACTCAATTTGCGAAACATAAATATCCGCATTTGGGAAGACAGAGACGAGTTCATCGTCTTTCCAACCGGTTAGCCCTGCCGCATGATCATTATGGAGGTGCGTCATGAGAATCATATCGATGTCTGAAGTACTTAAGCCGATCTTCGCTAAACTTTCCTCAACTTTCGTTTCAGCTCTCACACCTAGATTCCGTTTCAGCTTTTCCGTCAATTTCCCTTTACCAATGCCCGAATCGATCAGAATATGTTTTCCTTGATAGGAAATGAGAATTGGATCTGTCCGCAATTCGATTAAATTATTTTCATCGACTGCATATCGACGAGACCATAATGCTTTAGGCACAACTCCAAACATCGTCCCTCCGTCAAGATAGTTCACACCGCCGTCAAGCCATGTTAATGTCATATCGTGAAAAGAATATGTATCCATGCAAACACCCCTTTTTACAAATTATTCATCGTTTGAAGTAAGACTCCAATCGGTAAATCGGTTGACCTTTAGCTGAAAACTTCTCTTCGTATTCTGTCATAATATTGTCTTCAGGCATTTGTGCATGAAGGTCGAGTGACACATCCTTCAGTATCATCCCGTATTCAGACATCGACACTAATGAATATTCGAAGAGCTTACGGTTGTCTGTCTTGAAATGGATTTCCCCATCTTTTTTCAAAACGTTTTCGTACCTGCTCAAAAATGCAGCATGCGTTAATCTGCGTTTGGCATGTCTCGTTTTTGGCCATGGATCAGAAAAATTCAGGAACAACCTATCCAGTTCACCTTTTGTAAAAAGATCCTCGATATTAGCACCATTTCCACGAATTAATCTGAGGTTAGAAGGTTTTTCTGCTTCAATCACTTTTTCTAATGCTGAAACAATTACGCTGTCAAAATGTTCGATTCCAATATAATTGACGTCAGGGTTAGCCTTCGCCATACCGATTACAAATTGCCCCTTCCCAGTTCCGACTTCTACATGAATCGGATTTTCATTACCAAATATTTCTTTCCAATCTTTCACTTTTTCATCTTCGAAAATTACTACATCAGGGTGTTCGACCATGAAGTCTTTTGCCCAAGGTTTATGTCTTAATCGCATAATTTTCTCTACACTCTTTTCTATTCAATGTTATCGGTTTCTTCGATGCCTTCATCAGTTGTTATAGGTTCTCCGAAGAGTCTGCTGACAGCTGTCGTCTGGACATTGTCTAAAATGGATTGTGCCGCTTTGAACTGATTAAACTTCATAGGAGTCACTGATTTTTGCAATGAAGCAAACCAAGCATCATAACTTCGTCTATCTATAATCTTCGTATCATATGGAACTCCTGGATAATCGATATATCCATTTCTCGACACAAGCAGTTTTCTTACTGGAAATTCGATTTCTTGGGCAGATATAATTCCACTTACAATTTTCTCCATACGATTTAATCCGATAAGCGGATTTAGTACTTTAGTTTCTTTATCCCCCAACTTCTTCATCCAAAAACGGTCGCTGTTCCCTATGAATGCTGATACATCTTCCTGTTCAAGCACTTTAATGCATAAGCAGTCAACTGGCGTTACTAAAATGATGTCCAATTCAACAGGCGCTTTTTTCACCTTTATAATGGGATAATAAAATAACAAATAGCTATCCGGCAAATTTTGCGTGAAACTGCGCAGCAATGCATCACGTATATAGTTAGCGTCCATTCGCGAGCGTTCGAGCATCGTCGAACTTGCCCATTTCAATTGAAAATGGAATAACTGATCCATATACAGTTTACGCAACTCTTCTACACTTTGAGGTTCGTAGATAATATTCGGATGAAAATCAAAGATATCAGTTTCGTCTTCATCGGTGACTACTACTTCTTCCGCTATCTCTTCAAAAGGATCTTTTCTTTTCAACAGTTTCATTATAGGTGAAAACCATTTACTTTCTTCCATCTGTTCTTCGGGTTGTTCATATTCATCAGGAGCCTGCCTCCAATCAGACAGCTCCTCCCCCATTTCCCATTGACGCTTCATACGATCCCATTGAGAATTTTTCAAGCGGATATATTGAGTAGGATAACGCGACAGATCATTTTGGTACCTTGATACATAATCTAGCAGTTTGACGAGTTGCGCCACTTCTATCCACTCCGATCAGTTGGCAATCTTCATCATTTACCTGTTACAGTTAACGGGAGCTTTTTAGCAAAAGCTTCCTGCAATTTCTTAGTGATTGGTCCTGGAACTCCTGAACCGATCTTTTTGTTATCTATTGTAATAACAGGTGTCACTTCAGCTGTTGTAGAAGTCATGATGAATTCATCCATCATATATAATTCTTCCAATGTAAATTCCTTCTCTAGTACAGGTATATCCAATTCAGCACAAATTTCTAAAACAACTTGACGTGTAATACCATTTAGGATTAGGTTTGTCGCAGGATGTGTATACACAATACCATTTAGAATACCGAACATATTAGAAGATGATCCTTCCATGACAATACCATCTCTGACGAAAATCGCTTCGACACAACCAGCTTCATGCGCTTCCTGCTTCGCCATAACATTGCCAAGTAAATTCAAGCTTTTAATATCACAACGTAGCCAGCGGATATCCTCCACTGTCTTTGCCGCCACACCTTCTTGCAAATTTAATACAGGACGTGGATTGACAATCGCATAGCCTGTCACGACAGGCGGGACATTCATGTCAGGGAAATGATGAACACGAGCTGAAGCGCCACGTGTTACTTGCATATAGACATGCCCTGTATCAATATCGTTTTTCTTCATAAGCTCTTCCGCGATTCCGATAAGCTGTTGTTCCGTATAAGGAACAGCCATTTTAACTTTCGATGCGCTTTCAAGTAATCGAGCCATATGCTCTTGTGCAGTGAACAACTCACCGTTATACACCTTTACAACTTCATAAACGCCATCTCCAAAATAATAGCCTCTGTCATCAATGGATATGCGGACACCATCTTTGTCCGTAAACTGTCCATCTACAAAATAAATCGTCATTCTGACTCCCCTTTCAAATCTTCCCCTGCCAAACGACTAATCGCTTCTGCGTAAATAGCAGTCGCTTTATACAGGTCTTCTATATATACATATTCATCAGCCTGATGAGCGACATCTTCCCTGCCTGGAAAGAGCATACCGAAGGCGACGCCTTTTTCAAGTACACGTGCATAAGTACCACCGCCAATTGCAAGCAACTCAGCCTCTTCATCAGTATAAGCTGTATAGACTTCTTGCAACGTCTTAATAAGTGGATCGTTTGCATCCACGTAGTGAGGTTGTGAATTTGATTGGACTTCCAGTTGGAATGCCGTTTCTTTCAGACGGTCTTGACATGTCGAGATTTTCTCGTCAAATGGATACGTAACTGAATAACGCATGCTGACAATAATCTTACCACCTTCTTCAGGTGTAAAGGAGACAATTCCGGCATTTAATGTTGTATCCCCTGAAATTTCATCATTGAAAGCCAAACCTAAATAACGACCGCGCGATTCATTCCCGAATGAATCCAGGATGAATTGTGTGAATTCTTTCGACTCACCCTCAACAAAAATCTTATTCAGAAATGAGGCAAGAAGAACGGCAGCGTTTACACCATTATCAGGCTCCATGGCATGTGCCGATTTACCGTGTACGCTAATATCGATGGCACCGTCTGTTTCAATCATTGCACTTGCGACATCGTGGATATTCATAAAAGTTTCAAACTTTGAGTGAATTTCACTAAAATCAGCTTTAATTCTTGCTTCCGCGTAGTCCGGAACCATATTCGTCCGGTTTCCAGATTTGAAATAAAGGAGCTGTCCATCATGTGATATTATTTTTTTCGAAAAGATAAGCTCGGAAATTCCTTTTTCAGCATTGATAATCGGGAAATCCGCATCTGGAGCAAATCCAATTGTCGGCATCTCCTCTTTTTCAAAATAACGGTCAACACATCTGAAACCGCTCTCTTCGTCAGAACCAATGATCAGTCTAACACGCTTAGTCAGCGGAATACCTGCATCCTTCACCATTTTCATGGCATGCCAAGCGGCCATCGTCGGGCCTTTGTCGTCAATTGCCCCACGCCCAAACAATTTACCGTCAGCAACAGTCCCGTCAAACGGACCGTATGTCCAATTGCCACCAGCGGGAACGATGTCGACGTGACAGAGAATGCCAAGCAGTTCATCTCCTTCGCCCATTTCTATATGACCAGCCATATTATCAATGTTATTCACTGTGAAACCAGCTTGTCTGCCCTCTTCCAAAAGCCATTCAAGTGCGCGTTTCGGTTCCGGTCCAAACGGAGCATCGGGCGTTGCAGCCGCTTCATCCAATACAGACGGGATGGATATTAATTTTTTTAAGTCACCGATAAGTTCATCTTGTGTTTCCATAACTTTGTTCTTCCAGTTCAACAAATTGAGCACCTACTCTCTTTTAATGTCTGCCAACAGATTCTTGAAACGATAGTGTTTCAAGAAAATCCAGTTAACCTATTTTCACACGTTCAGCTAAGAAAATAAAGAAGGAAACACTCTTAACAAAATATTCACAATAAGTCCATGTTTTATTGACTGAAATAAGGTATACTACTATTGTCAGAACATTTCATTTGACGCCGTGTTCTGATGAAAGGAGTGCATTGTCGGAGGCAATTTCAACTCACATAGGTAACATTCAATAGTCTCATGCCCATTGGTTTTTGGAAAATGAAGATGAGGAGTGGATCTACAGTTGAAGCCAACTACTGATCGTATGCTTACCCGAATAAAGGATGTCTATTTGTATATCCTCGATCGGGGAGTCGTTACAACAGAAAATGTTGTCGAGGAATTCGGCATCACAAATCGTACAGCACAAAGGGACTTAAATGTCCTCGAATACAACGAGCTCATTAAAAGTCCCGCGCGTGGTAAATGGACAACAACAGAGAAAAAAGTTAAATTGTCCTCCTGACATATGAAAAGGCCGAACGCTAATCCGTTCAGCCTTTTCATCTCACAACATGGCAAGTTCCTCTTTTGTCAACTCTCTATATTCGCCAAGCGGTAATCCTTCATCCAACTTCAAGGGACCCATCGACATGCGCTTCAGATAAACGACTTTCTTTCCTACCGCTTCAAACATCCGCTTCACTTGATGGAACTTCCCTTCCGTGATTGTCAATTCAATTTCGGACACTTCAGCAGACTTTAGTATCCGTAATATACCCGGTTTTGTAAAATAGCCATCTTCTAATGTGACACCTTCAGCAAACCGCTCGATATCATCTTCAGTAACTACACCATCAATATGAGCATAATACATTTTAGGCACTTCTTTTTTCGGTGACAATAATTCATGGGTCAACTTCCCATCATTCGTAATGAGCAACAAACCCTCTGTATCCTTATCGAGACGACCGACAGGAAACGGCTCAAAATGACGGTATTCATCATCCAACAAATCGATGACAGTTTGGTCCCGATTATCTTCCGTTGCAGAAATGACGCCTTGCGGTTTGTGCATCATCAAATAGATGAATTCACGATAGATGATCGGTTCTCCTAATAACGTCACTTCATCATTTTGTACATCAACGTGTAACCCAGGATCTTTCACAGGATTGCCATTCACTGCAATCGCCCCTTTTTTCAAGAAACCCTTCACTTCTTTGCGGGAACCAAATCCCATATTCGATACAAATTTGTCTAGACGCATTAGTTACCCTCCAATTCCAAACTTCTTAGTGATTCTTGTTAACCTATCTCCGAACAGCTTCTGAGCAAGCCCCGATTTAAGCGACAGCAACCCGTAAATAACTGCCCCAACGAATGCGCAAATCAATACATAGAGCAACGCCTGCATTTTCCCTTCAACAGGACTGATGGCGATAAGCCCTTTCAATGTAAAGTGAACAGCTATGAACATAATTACGTTGAAGATGCCGATGAGAACAATCCGCCGTAAAACCATTCTAAAACGATAATGAAGAACACGAGAAATGACATAAATATTAATAGCTACCGCAACCGCGTATCCGATTGCAGTCGCAGCAATTGCACCGTTCACTTCAAAAAGCTTAATTAGAGGAATATTCAAGACCATCTTAACAAGCAATCCGGTAAGTGAAGTGAAGACAATCCATTTGTGTTTATCAATTCCCTGCAAGATGGCGGCAGTTACGGTGAACAGGCCAAACAGTATGGCAACAGGTGCATATGTCGCAAGTACGTCAGCACCAATCGGATTACTGCCATAAAAGAATGTATAGATTGGTCTTGATAATATTATTAGTCCGAGAACCATGGGAGCAGTCAGAAATAACATGATCTGATAAGTTTGATCGAGCGACCGATTGATTCCTTTGTAGTCATTTTTAGTATAGAACCTCGTCATGACAGGTATTAACGCCATTGAAAAGCCCGTCGCAACCATTACAGGTATCATCACGATTTTATGCGTCAAAAAGTTGAGCATTGTAAAATATGTCTTCGCAACCTCTTCCCGACCAATAGACTCCATTGTTGTGTTGAATGTGATCATATCTACAAATTGATAAAGTGGATTGACAACACCAACAAGGACAAACGGAATCGTATAACCAATAACTTCTTTGTACATATCAAAAAACGTAATATCACTTGCCGGAGGACTGCTTGCGTATAGTTGGTTAAACTCAGGTTTATATTTTAACCAGTATTTATACAAAACAACGAGTCCGGCCAATGCACCAATGAAAGCTGCAAATACCGCGAACTTAACAGCTATTCGTGGTGAAAGATCCAATACATTTACTACGATAAATGCACCAATAAGTACGACAATGATTCGCACGATTTGTTCAACTAGTTGGGATACAGATGTAGGTTCGAATTTCTGATTACCTTGTAAATATCCACGGACAATACTCATCAATGGAACGACGAGCAAAGCGTAACTTACCCAACGTATGACAGACGTAACTTCCGCAATCGTAAAATCTTTCTCATCGTTCGTTACGACAAGATGTGCAATTGGTTCAGCCATGAAAAATAGGACTAGGAACGACAAGATACCCGTCACTGTCATTACAAGCATCCCTGACTTCATCAATTTCCTTCCGGTCGCATAATCACCGATGGCATTATATTTTGATACAAATTTTGAAATAGCCAGTGGTGCACCTGAAATCGCAACAGCAAGTGCGAGATTATAAGGTATGTAAGCGTATTGATAAAGACCGATATTCTCTTCCCCTACTAGTGCATAAAAAGGAATGACATATAAAAGTCCGAGCGCTTTCGATAAAAACAGCCCGATCGTTAAAATGGCTGTGCCTTTCACAAGGTTTGATGACATGGTTGATCCTTCCAATCTGTAATTCTTCTCGTCTTGAGCTACTTAACAGTTTACATCCGCCATTAAGTTTCCACAATGTTTAACGCATATAACTATTATAGTGGAAACATGATGTATAATGGAGAAAAACTGAAAGTGTGGTTCCATATATGTATGACGTTATCATCGTCGGTGGGGGTCCCTCAGGATTGATGGCTTCAATCGCAGCTGCAGAACACGGCAAAAAAGTGCTCTTGCTCGACAAAGGAAAAAAGCTTGGCAATAAATTATCGATTTCAGGTGGTGGACGTTGTAACGTCACTAACCGCCTACCATTGGAAGAAATCGTTAAAAACATTCCAGGGAATGGACGGTTTCTGTACGGTCCTTTTTCCGTTTTCAATAATGAAGACATTATCTCATTTTTTGAAGGGCTTGGTGTACCTTTAAAAGAAGAGGACCACGGAAGAATGTTTCCGGTATCGAATAAAGCGAAAGATGTTGTGAACGCTCTTCTTGATGAGATGGACCGCTTGCATGTCGAAGTACGGTTATCGACACGGGTCAAAAAATTGGTGATGGATGACGAAAGAATATTAGGTGTCCGTCTGGATGACGGAGAAGAAATCCGCGCAAATGCTGTCGTAGTAGCTGTTGGCGGCAAAGCTGTCCCGCAAACCGGTAGTACAGGCGACGGTTATCCTTGGGCGGAAAAAGCTGGCCATAAGGTGACTGAACTGTATCCAACAGAAGTACCTTTGCTGTCGGACGAACTGTTCATCCGAACGAAAGAGTTGCAGGGCTTGGCTCTGCGTGATGTTGCTGTATCAGTCTTAAATGCTAAAGGTAAAACATTGGTGACCCATCAGATGGACATGCTCTTCACCCATTTCGGCTTAAGTGGACCGGCTATTTTGCGTTGCAGCCAATATGTCGTGAAAGAACGTATGAAAAACGGCAATCAGCCCGTTAATATGCGAATCGATTCATTGCCTGCGATGAACAAAGAAAAGGCATTTCAAACGTTGCATGCAATGCTAAAGGAAGACCCAAAGAAAGCGATAAAAAACAGTTTAAAAGGAATTGCACCTGAACGATGGTTATTGTTTTTATTCGACCAGGCAGGAATTGATCATTCCGATATAGGAGCAGGTCTTTCCAATGAAAAAATCAGGAAACTCGCGCTTTTACTGAAAGAATTCCCGATGACCGTGAATGGCACGCAACCGCTTGAAAAAGCTTTCGTCACGGGCGGTGGCGTTTCGACAAAAGAAATCGAACCGAAGACGATGGCATCACGCAAAAAAGCAGGACTTTTCTTCTGTGGTGAAATCATTGATATCCATGGTTATACAGGTGGATATAACATTACATCTGCCCTCGTCACGGGTAGAATCGCCGGAATGAGTGCCGGAGCATTTTCAATGTAAGCAAGTAAAGAATCCGCGACAGAGCACAATGCTCTATCGCGGATTCTTTAGTTATATGCTTATACCGCAACGATGTTGACTAGTCGGCCAGGTATCGCAATGACTTTCTTCAATTCTTTGCCGTCAATCCACTGTTTAACTTCTTCATCTGCAAGTGCAACTTTTTCAAGGTCTTCTTTAGTGATGTCTTTGGCGACGTTTATTTTCGCTCGGACTTTGCCGTTGATTTGCACAGCAATTTCAACAGTATCATCCGTCAATTTCGTTTCATCATATTTCGGCCACTGCGCATACGTGATCGTTTCAGTATGACCAAGCTTCTCCCACAGTTCTTCGGCCAAGTGCGGTGTAATCGGTGAAATAAGCAATACAAAGCCTTCCACGAATTCTTTCGGAATCGAATCCACTTTATAACCTTCGTTGATGAAGACCATCAATTGGGAAATCGCTGTGTTATTGCGCATTCCTTCATAATCCTCTGTCACTTTTTTCACAGTCTGGTTATAGATTTTTTCAAGCGATCCACCTGGTTCTCCACCGATTTTTGAACTTAACGTTCCATCTTCATTGACGAACAGACGCCAGATTCGATCTAGGAATCTGCGTGAGCCTTCAAGACCGTTTGTAGACCATTCTTTAGATGCATCAAGTGGTCCCATGAACATTTCATAAAGACGTAGCGTATCGGCTCCGTGTGAATGGACGATATCATCAGGATTAATGACGTTACCTAGTGATTTGGACATTTTTACGTGTCCTTCACCAAGAATCATCCCTTGGTTAAAGAGTTTTTGGAAAGGCTCTTTCGTTGGCACAACACCGATATCGTATAGCACTTTGTGCCAGAAACGTGCATACAGCAAGTGAAGGACCGCATGCTCTGCACCACCAACGTATATGTCGACAGGCAACCAACGTTCAGCCAGTTTCGGGTCAATTAGCATCTCGTCGTTATCAGGATCGATATAACGCAAGTAATACCAGCAGCTTCCTGCCCAGTTCGGCATCGTATTTGTCTCACGACGGCCTTTCATACCTGTTTTTGGATCTACAACATTTACCCACTCTTCGATATTAGCGAGTGGTGACTCCCCTGTACCCATCGGCTTGATGTTATCTGTTATAGGCAACATTAATGGCAATTCGGATTCATCGACTGTAGTCATTGAACCATCTTCCCAATGGATGACTGGGATTGGCTCTCCCCAATACCGTTGTCTTGAGAACAACCAATCGCGAAGGCGGAATGTGATTTTCTTCTCACCTTTACCTTGTTCCGTAAACCAAGCAATCGCTTTTTCAATCGCTTCTACTTTTCCAAGACCATTCAAAAATTTCGAGTTCACATGTTCTCCATCGCCGGTATACGCTTCTTTTGAAACATCCCCTCCAGCAACGACTTCAACAATCGGCAAATTAAATTCTGTCGCGAATTCATAATCCCGTTCGTCATGTGCAGGCACAGCCATAATTGCACCTGTTCCGTATGTGGACAAGACGTAATCCGCAATCCAAATCGGCATCTTCTCTCCACTAGCTGGATTGATGGCATACGCCCCTGTAAATACGCCTGTTTTCTCTTTCGCAAGATCGGTACGTTCAAGATCACTCTTTGTTTTCACTTTATCAAGATACGCTACTACCGCTTCCCGTTGATCTTCAGTCGTAATTTTATCTACAAGCTTATGCTCAGGAGCAAGTACTGCATACGTTGCACCGAAAATCGTATCTGGTCGCGTCGTGAATGCTTCAAATGACAACTCTGTATTCGCAATGTCAAACTTCAACTGCGCCCCTTCGGATTTACCGATCCAGTTACGTTGCATGTCTTTCAAGCTTTCAGACCAGTCAAGATCGTCAAGATCCTCTAGCAGGCGATCTGCATATTCCGTAATACGTAACACCCATTGGCGCATCGGACGCCGTTCTACAGGATGACCGCCACGCTCTGATTTCCCGTCGATCACTTCTTCATTCGCAAGTACCGTTCCAAGTGCAGGACACCAGTTAACAGCCACTTCATCAATATAGGCAAGACCCTTATTGTACAACTGGATGAAAATCCACTGTGTCCATTTGTAATAACTAGGGTCTGTCGTATTTACTTCACGATCCCAATCATACGAAAAGCCAAGATCATTCATCTGTCGTTTGAATGTCGCGATATTTTTCGCAGTAAATTCTGCAGGGTCGTTCCCTGTGTCAATCGCATATTGCTCAGCAGGTAAACCGAAAGCGTCCCAGCCCATCGGATGCAATACGTTATAGCCTTGCTTGCGTTTGAAAGAACTTAAAATATCAGTAGCGATATAACCGAGCGGATGTCCAACGTGAAGACCCGCGCCTGAAGGAAACGGAAACATGTCAAGTGCGTAAAATTTCGGTTTTGACTCATCATCGACCATTTTGTACGTTTTGTTTTCTTTCCAATAGTTTTGCCACTTCTTTTCAATCTGCAGATGTTGATAGCTCATTTAATTCATCCCTTCCATTCGATTCAAATTGTGCTAGGCATTTTGGAAATAAAAAAACTCCCGTCCCTTAAAAAACATAAGGGACGAGAGGTATTCTTACTCCCGCGGTGCCACCCAAATTGACGGCTGTTGCCGTCCAACTTGTTTCCTTAACGCGGAAAACGGCACCGGTTACTCAATTTTCACCGATACAGGCTCCAAGGCGAGTTCACTATATGTCTTGTAAGCTTGCACCATCCGCCTACTCTCTGTAAAAGACAGTCCATAGTTACTGATCCTCATCAAAGCCAACGCTATTTGAAATCATTTTATTGTAGTGTACCCGAAAATGTTCCTAAATACAACAAGACATTTAACCTTACTTCACATCTTTGACAATTAAGTCCGCTTCTGTCGAGTCAATAACATCCTGAACTGTGAAACCTTCAAACACTTCTTTCAGTTCAAGGCCATCAGGTGTCACCTCAATCAATGCACGTTCGGTGATGATTTTATGCACGACACCTTTGCCCGTCAACGGCAATTCACATTGTTTCTTAATCTTTGCTGCGCCGTCTTTAGCAGTATGATCCATGATAACGATGATTTTCTTTGCCCCGTGAACAAGGTCCATTGCGCCGCCCATCCCTTTGATCATTTTACCGGGAATCATCCAGTTCGCCAGATCACCTGTTTCTGAAACTTCCATGCCGCCAAGAATGGCAACATCGACATGCCCGCCACGAATCATCGCAAATGACTCTGAGCTATCGAAGAATGAAGACCCAGGGATAGTCGTCACCGTCTCTTTCCCAGCATTGATCAAGTCCGGATCAACTTCGTCTTCCGTCGGATAAGGTCCGATGCCGAGAAGACCATTTTCAGATTGGAGGACAACGGTTTTATTTTCGGAAATATAATTAGCAACGAGTGTCGGCATGCCAATTCCCAGATTGACATAGTCCCCATCATTGATTTCCTTTTCAGCGCGTCTTGCGATACGTTCTCTGTAATTGACTTTTGTCATCGTGAACATTCCCCTTCCTTATCGAGTCGTCAATCTCTCTATCCGTTTTTCCTGCTCCGCTTTTAATAGTCCTTGCACGTAAATACTTGGCGTATGGATTGTAGCAGGATCGAGATCACCTGTTTCTACGATTTCTTCCACTTCCGCGATTGTAAATTTGCCCGCTGCTGCCATCATTGGGTTGAAGTTCTGTGCAGTTTTGTTGTAGATGAGATTACCTATCTTGTCCGCTTTTGCAGCGCGAACAAGGGCGAAATCAGCAACTAAGGCTTCTTCCAGGACATATTCTTTCCCATTAAAAATACGAATCTCTTTACCATCTGCAACTGATGTCCCTACTCCTGCAGGTGTGTAGAATGCAGGAATCCCTGCGCCCCCAGCACGGATCTTTTCAGCGAGTGTACCTTGAGGTGTCAATTCCACTTCAATTTCACCTGACAACACTTGACGTTCAAATTCTTTGTTTTCACCTACATATGAACCTATCATTTTTTTAATTTGCTTTTCTTTTAATAGAAGACCAAGTCCCCACTCGTCCACTCCGCAGTTATTCGAAATAATCGTCAAATCTTTTACACCTTTTTCGACAAGAGCCAAAATAAGCTGTTCAGGTATGCCGACAAGTCCAAATCCTCCCACCATCAGAGTCGACCCATCTTCAATTTGCGAAATCGCTTCCATTGCTGTTGAATATAATGGTTTCATCTTGCGTTCCCCCTTTTAAATCATTAAGTCAATTCTATCTTCATTAAATCAGACTATCAAACAGGACGCAATCATCCAAGCCAAAAACCAGAAAACCACGAATGGTCTTCCGGTCGCATGGACGTTCAATTATTTACTTTGAACACAGTTTTTTTGAGCGGCTTATCATAGAGCATTGTAGTAATAAGTGTAATTGCCATTAAGCTTGTTAGCATGAGTAACATAATTTGTGTATCGTAAATCGTGACTAGCACTCCTCCTGCAAAAGGACCGATCATACGCCCAAGTGTCCCCGCGGAGTTTACGATGCCTTGGTAAAAACCGTCCCGTCCTTTAGGTGCAAGTTGACTCGCTAATGTTGGAATTGTCGGCCACACAATCATTTCTCCAAATGTCAAAATGACCATGGAGACGATAAAGACTTTAAATGAACCGGCAAAACTTAAAATGATGAAAGAAATGATGAAAATAACTGTTCCGATTAGCATTTGCATTTTCAGTTGATTTTCCAACCGTTTAATTAGTGGTCTAATAATTGGCTGTCCAACAACAATTAACAAACCATTAATCGTCCATATGAAGCTATATTCCCTAAGCGAAATCCCGATTGACAATGCATATGTGGAAATGGTTGTCGACCATTGGGAATAGACGAGCCACGTAATCAGATATCCCGTTACGAGTATAAGTAGCGCAAAGAATGGCGCTTTATGCTTAATAGGTCCAGCTTCCCGGATCACATCTGTATGCCGATCCGGAGCAATTTCCAAGTTTTTGTAACCGAAATAGGCAATAAACAAAAATAGGACATAAAAAACAAGATTTGCTGCGAAGATATAATCGATATGCAGGGACGCGACTAGACCTGCTAATGCAGGACCGATAGCGACTCCTACATTTTGTGCAAGATAGATAGAGTTGAAAGCCTTTCGACCTCCTTCAGGCCATACAGTCCCGACCATGGCGAACATGCTTGGAAAAATAATACCTCCGCTAAATCCAAGTAGCGTATGAAAAATGATATACGGATACCAATCATGATTGTAAACAAGATAAGCAAGTGCAAAAATCGATAATAATATCCCTGCCATAATCGACTTGAATCCACCAATCTTGTCGAACAAATAACCGCCTAGAAGATTCCCGATGACCCCTGCTCCCGCGTTTGCCATAAGAACCAGACCAGCAACAGCTAATGACTTCCCAAGATAATCGTGCATATATATCGTATTCAGTGGCCATAGAAACGAGTTCCCGACAACATTGACAAACATTCCAATGACGAGAAGCCACACTTTTTTCGGCATTTCTTCTATCTCCATTTCATTTGTAAACTTTAAAATAGCCTTACAGTAAACGCTGTCTTTTTCGTATTTATATAATCAAGATTATAATGCTAAAGAAGTCTATACATTCTACTATTCCGAGTGTATGCCTTTTTTTGTAAACAGACAAGATGCACTGAATATGTTGCATAATTCAGATGACAATTGATCATTCACCCATGGTACAATTAACTGGTAGAGGAGTTGATTTTCATGATAGATTTTAAATTTCCGTTCCCAACTGAAGGGAAGCGTTATTATACATGGTCTCGGCATTTAAAAGATGAATTTGGTTGTAAAGTTTTCAAAGTGGCTCTGGATGCTGGATTTGATTGCCCAAATCGAGATGGCACCGTCGCTTTCGGTGGATGTACATTTTGTAGCGTGGCCGGTTCAGGTGATTTTGCAGGAGATCGGGTAGATCCGATTGACGTCCAGTTTGCCGAAGTTCGTGACCACATGCACCAAAAATGGAAAGAAGGCAAATACATGGCATACTTCCAGGCGTATACAAACACACACGCTCCTCTACCTATCTTAAAAGAGAAGTTCGAGGCTGCACTTGCGCAAGGTGGTGTTGTCGGCCTGTCCATCGGCACGCGACCTGACTGTTTGCCCGATGACGTTGTGGAGTATTTAGCTGAGCTGAATGAGAGGACATATTTATGGGTGGAGCTCGGTTTGCAGACGGTGCACGAAAAGACGGCCAGATTGGTAAATCGGGCACATGATTTTGCCACGTATGTGGAAGGCGTTGAAAAGTTGCGGAACCACGGCATTCGTGTCTGTACACATATCATTAACGGATTACCTATGGAAGACTATAGCATGATGATGGAAACAGCGAAAAAAGTGGCTGAACTCGACGTACAAGGCATTAAAATCCATTTGCTTCATCTACTTAAAGGCACTCCAATGGTCAAACAGTATGAAAAAGGTCTTCTACAGTTCCTTGAGAAAGAAGATTATATTAATCTTGTCGTAGACCAGCTGGAAATACTCCCACCATCCATGGTCATTCACCGCATTACAGGTGACGGACCCATTGAACAAATGATTGGCCCGATGTGGAGTGTGACAAAATGGGATGTGCTTAACGGCATTGATCAGGAACTTAAGCGGCGCAATAGTTATCAAGGAAAGTATTATGGAAAGCTGGTGGAATCGCAATGAATCAAATTTTATTGCATCGCGTACTACCTTTCTCCAAACGGCTGTTAAGTGAAACTGTGCTTGCTGGCGAGACGGTTGTAGATGCGACAGCAGGAAACGGGAATGATACGGAGTTTTTGGCAAAGCTAGTTGGAGATAGTGGTTCTGTCGTCGCTTTTGATATTCAACATGAAGCATTAGACGCAACAGCAGAAAGACTTGGCGAACTGAACAATCATGTTGAACTTATATTAGACAGCCATGCAAAAGTCGATCAATATGTAAAAAAACCGATCGGCGGCGCAATGTTCAATCTAGGTTATCTTCCATATAGTAATGATCTGACAGTTGTCACGAAACCTCATTCTACAATTGAAGCGATTCATAAACTGCTCGGCCTCTTAAAAAAAGGAGGCATTATAACCATTTCCGTTTATGATGGCCATGAAGGTGGACCGGAAGAACGTGATGCATTAACCACTTATGTAAGATCACTCCATCAAGGAGACGTGCACGTAGTACGTTATGAACTACTGAACCAGCGAAATAATCCTCCAATTCTCGTTGCTATCGAAAAAGTACGCGAGTTCGATGAGGTACGATGTGTCGATAACAATAATTCATGAAAAAGCGGGATGCCATTGACTAGGCATCCCGCTCTTTTAAAAAGATTTTAAATTTGACGAATATCGGCAATGGGACCAAGTTCTTTAAAGTCTTTTCGATCCATGAATGAAATTAATTTGTGCGCTGTTTCTTCTGCACTACTTAAATGACCCTGTTCTTTGTAATCAATAAATCGCCCAAGTAATGGGAAGTCATCTTCATCACTCGAACGGATTGCTTCTTGCATGTCCGTGTCAATGATTCCTGGCGCTATAGCAACAACTTCAACAGGATATTCCGCAGATTCCTGTTCAATTGCCACCACTCTTGTAAAATGATCCAAGCCGGCTTTCGTTGTGCAATAAACGCCCCAACCTTCATATGCACTTCTTCCTGCTCCTGAAGAGATATTTATAATCCTTTTTATTCCCTCGAAATCTTTTAAATTCGAAATGAATGCGTTTGACGCAATCATCGGCGCAGCCAAATTGACAGCAAGCGCTTCCATCATATTTAAAGAATTTACCGATCCGATAAGTCCAATTGGATCTACCACACCTGCGTTATTAATGAGCGTGAACGAAGATGCTTTAGACAGATTATCCGTTAATATCTGACTCGTCATTTGTTCTACACTCTCTGTATTTGATAAATCTGCAATAATGAAGTCTTCCAATTCATGTGGATTCGTCCTCGCAACACCGATCACTCTTTCTCCATGGCCCCTCAATTGCTTCAACATTTCATAACCAATACCTTTTGATGCCCCTGTTATAATATAAATATTCATTTCATTTTCCCTCCTGTATACACTTCAAACCACTTCTCTGCACCAGCTGCACCAATCGGATTCTGTACTTTCTCCTCAAAGATGTCAGGGTCTTTAAGATCGTTGAATTCCGTTCCGAACCAACTCTCGACTTGTATACGCTTCACAGTGAAACTTTCATCTGTAAATTGCATTGTAAACTCTTGCAAATTACCCAGTAAAACAAAGGCTGCAGTTGAATTATAGAGGACTGCCTGTTCAGCTTGTCCATCAAGTTCAACCGTGTTGGCATTATAATGAACGAGTAATGAATGTTGTTCCGGATCCATTTCAATCGTCCCTTTAAACTCACTTAACGGCAACGATTCTACTAAACCATTGGTATTTGAATTATCCCCCATATATTCATTCTCAAACGGAAGAACTGTTGCAAAATTATGATTCAATGGTTTTTGTTGCAGCTTTCCTTCTCCAACCTCTGCTTTATTCGGAATTTCATAATAAGCAATCCATATATACAGCGGAATCGCAAAGATTATAATGAGTCCGATGATTAATCTTCTTTTATCCATGTTATCTCCCCGTTCACTCTTTTCACTAGTTTACATGATAATCAGAAGGAAAGGAAAATTAAAAAACCGGCCCTTCAAAAAGAAGAAGCCGGCATTTATATATCATTTCAATATTTTTATCTTCACGTTTTTCCGTCCCCATTTGTATGCTTCTGCTTTTGTAGGGAAGAAAAGATCTATTTTATTTCCTTTAATCGCGGAGCCGATATCTCCGGCTATCGCGTATCCATATCCTTCCACGTACACTTTCGTGCCTAAAGGAATCACCGTCGGATCTACAGCAATCACTTTTGCATCAGGATTCCGTTTAAGGTTAATGCCTGTAGATGTAATTCCAGAACAACCATTACAGTATGCAGTATAAGCACTTGCGTTTACTGTAATTTCTTTGACAACATTATCATCATCAGAACGAGATGGAGTTTTGGCGATTTTCTTTTTTGCTTCTTTACTTTTCATTTTATTGTCGCTTTTGACAATCTTTAATTGCTGACCGGGTTTAATGACGTTCGATTTCATGTCGTTCCATTTTTTTAGTTCATTAACAGAAACTTTGTGTGTAGTTGCGATTTTGTAAAGGGTATCTCCTTTTTGGACTTTGTACGATGAAGAAGCCGCAAAACTTTCGGTCGTTCCACCGATCAATAAAACTACTGTAAAAATAAGCGTCACAATATGTTTTCTCAAGTTTTCTACTCCCCACTTTTTAGTCTATCCATAGATTATCAGTGTAATATTACAAGCACATTACAATTAACGGCCAATCACGTTACAAAAAAGTAGTGATTGTTACAGTGGAGAGAAATTTAAATTGTTTGATTCGACAGTTATTACAAACGTCTATATAGTTGATAATAGCTTAATCCATCTGCTTATAATGGACTTTTGAATAGTATTCTTAGTTTCTATTGGGAGCGGTCAGCCAAGTTTATACAGATGAAATATTACACTGTCGAACATGGCAAACAGGAAAACACATCAATCGACAGTAGTGATTTTAACTATTTAATTGCTGAATCGGTTAACAAACCTTAGGGGTTTTTACATTCCTAATCGAATCATCACTGATATATTGTATACCACGTCTTTCCACAAACAGGAACTTCCTGTATACTGGAAGTACTATAGTAGGAACAGGAAGGTGATTCCACATGCCGATACCTTCGGAACATGAAAAACCAACACGTAAGACCGCTAAAGAGAGTGCGTTAAGCCATCTGCAACTATGGATTATAGATGGAACTCTCCGACCCGGAGAAAAACTGAATGATATTGAATTAGCCGAAGCCCTTGGAGTGAGCAGGACACCTATCCGTGAATCGCTTCAGTTACTGGAAGTCGAAGGATTTGTGAAAATGTTGCCAGGTAAAGCTACACAAGTAACTGAAGTCGACCCGGAAACGATAAATGATTTACTACCTCCACTCGCCGCATTGCAAGCGCTGTCAGCAGAACTTGCTGTTCCCCATTTGACGAAGGAAACTTTGGAGGAATTGGAACAAACAAACGAGGAGTTTGCCCAAGCCGTGCATCGCAAAGATGATTATTCAGCACTGAGGCTTGATGAGAATTTCCATCAGATCATCGTGGATATTGCTGCAAATCCATACATTCATTCAATGGTTGCCTCTTTACAAAAGCATGTTAGAAGACTGTTCTTTTTAAATTCCATCATTTTGACAGAAAAGTCGATCGATGAGCATAGGGAAATTATCCAAATGATGAAGGAAGGCAATGCAGAAGCAGTTTCTAAAGTGATGCGAGAAAATTGGCTTCGAGCGATAGAAGAATTTCGTTCATTTAAAAAGGAATAATTTATTACAGAAAAAGAGCACTCCATATGCAGAGTGCTCTTTTTCCGTTTATAGGCTTAAATCTTAAATACTTTTGCAATAATAGTTGTGATAACCATGACAATCAAGACCGGAAGAAGCCAGCCTAGACCTTCTGAGTACAGTGGAAGTACTTTATCATAGAAATCGACAATGGCACTGAGCCAAATCGGCCATTGGTCTTCCGTGTAATTGAGTGTGCCGTACAACGTTTTTATACCGTCGATTGTACTAATAGCAAATGCAACCGCTGTAGCACTCACATAGACGAGTCTAGAATGATTGAATAACTTCGAAGTAAATGTCAATAACATTAGAACGACTGCTAGTGGATACAGGAACATTAAGACCGGGATTGAGTACGTAATGATTTTAGCAAGTCCGAAATTCGAAACAATGAAACAGAAGATGGTAAAAATTGAAACGAATAACTTATAACTGATAGACGGAATAAGTGTATGGAAATATTCACCGCATGCAGTCATTAAACCGATGCTAGTAGTAAGGCATGCAAGTATAATAACAACTGCTAACAGCACAGATCCGATAGTGCCGAAATAATGTGCTGCTGCTCCACTTAAAACTGGACCACCCGTGTCAAACAGACCGAATTTCTCTGTCGTTGTAGCACCAAGAAATGCGATACCAACATACAAGAGCGCGAGAAAACCTGATGCAATAATTCCTGTCTTAGCTGTAGCCGATACAAGCTGAGCTCTGTCCGTCACACCAAGCGCGCGAATAGAATTGATAACGATAATACCGAATACGAGTGAAGCGAGTGCATCCATCGTATTATATCCTTCCGTGAAGCCTTTCATGAATGCTCCAGTTGAGTATGGATCGATTGGATTCTGGATCGTTCCAATCGGATTGATGAACGCAATAACTAATAATACGAGCAATAATATAATGATTGCGGGAGACATGAATTTCCCCACCCGATCAACTATTTTTGCAGGATTAAGCGATAACCATAAAGTGACTCCGAAGAAAATGAGCGTGAAGATAAATAGCGCGATTCTCATGCTTTCAGCAGGTATAAATGTTGCAATACCAATATCGAATGCGACCGCACCTGTTCGAGGGGCCGCGAAGAATGGTCCAATCGTCAAATAGAGTAGTGATGTGAATATAATTGCATAGATCGGATGAACTCGACTAGCTAAGTCTTGGAGATTCCGACTGCCTGAATAACCGATTGCAAGAATTCCAAGGAAAGGCAATCCAACGCCCGTTACGATAAAACCGATAACAGCTGGCCAAAGATTTGTTCCTGCATATTGTCCCAACTGCGCCGGAAATATTAAGTTACCTGCTCCAAAAAAGAGTGCAAAAAGCATAACCCCGATTAATAAGTACGAATTAAAAGATATTTTAGTTTGCATAAGCCCCTGTCCTTTCTTGATGTAAGAATATCTGTATGCAATATATCGCAAAGTCTTATAATAAAGCTTAATAGGTTGAATTGCAATGGCTAATTATTACATAGTCGTACGATAATACACATTATTTTCACAAGAAAAACAGGCAGACAAAATCTGCCTGCCGTTTTCATTTTATACTAAACTTCGTTTCACTATAGCCTTCGGGTGATTTTCGTACTTCAAGAATTGCAGGAAATGCAGCTTTCAGTTCTTCTACATGAGATATAACACCAATCATCCGCCCTGATTTTTGCAAGTCTATCAATGTATCGACAGCTTTTCTCAGCGCTTCCTCATCTAACGTGCCGAATCCTTCATCGATGAACATCGTATCGATTGACATGGCACCTTGAAAGCTTTGGATAACATCCGCCATTCCTAATGCTAAACTGAGTGAAGCATTGAATTTCTCTCCACCAGATAATGTTTTTACGTCCCTGTTCTGACCGGTATATGCATCATACACATCTAAACCAAGACCACTTTGTCTGCCTCTCATTTCTTGACGATCACTGCGTAACAATTCATATTGTCCATTTGACAAATTTTCAAGTCGAGCATTTGCTGATTGGATGATTCGTTCCAAATAATCGATTTGGATGAACCGTTCAAATGAAAGCTTATGATTGTTCTGTCCCCTAACGACATCATATACGTCAGTCAGTTTTGAAACAATCCGTTCAAGCTCCATAATACTTCCAACTGATTCAGCTAAACTTTCCATCAAGTTTCGAAGCGCCTTTTCATACTCATTTGAACGATTCCAATCGGTCAGTGCTTTTTCATATGCCGCTTTTTGCAAATCTACTTTTTCAGACATACTCGCAAGATCTATTCTAAACTTCCCTTCTAGAACTTTATCCAACTCACGTATCGCTTCCTTCGTCGTGTGTAGATTCTGTTTAAAGGTATTGACGTATTCCTTAAGATTCCGCTTATCAGCATCTCCTAATTTAGCTTCCAAATATGCTTCTTCCGTCGCAAACTCCGATGTTTTCAAAGCATCCAAAAATCGTTCTTCCGCATGTTTCCGTTTTCTTATACTTTCTTCGTGCGCCTGTTTTATATAATGGAGAGAGTTCATTGCTGTAACTTCTTTCTCTCTCGCCTCTTCACGCTTTTTCTGGATAGCAACCCAAGCTTCATCCAACTGCCGTTTCATTTTTTCCGTATTCTTTATCTCATCTTGTAAAACCGCGAGTTTCCGCAAACCTTCCGGAACAATAGCAATATCCCTTTGCAGTAAAGCTGATTCTTTTTCGTATATAGACGACTGTTCATAAAGCGCCTTTTCCAATTCAGTCCGTTGTGTATCTAATCTAACTGAATCCACTTCGATTTCCTTCAACTGATCTTTTAATATATGAAGTTCTTCACGTTTTAACTTTAACTGATCAATCTTCTCAGTAACTTCCCGTCTTTTCATTTTCAATTCTGTTAAGTTGTCTGTAATCTGTAGATTGCGTACTTCTTCTTCCCTCAACTTAAGCTGTTCCTGAACCGCTTCGCATTTCGCTTGTGCTGAACGGAATGTACTTTCCACTTCCGACAATTGAATCCTTTTTGCATCCAGTTCTTCCCGTGTTATGGAATGACCATGCTGTGTAAGATTTTTGGCGGGATGATGCTCACTTCCACATACCGGACAAGGCTCACCGTCCGACAATGTTGTAGCTAGATGAGATGCTTGATTGGTGAGCCAGTCATTTTGTAATTGTTCAAATACTTTTCTAAACTGTTCAAAATTCACAGTGGCAGTTTTATACTGAACAACCAATTCTTCCAGATTGAGTGACAGGTTTTCCACTTCCTGGACAGCTTTACCGTGCACTTGAATCATATTTAACGTCTCAACAAGTTTGTCGTACGGAAGGAGTTCCTCTTCACATCTATCGATACGACTTTTCAACTCAGCAAGTTTTAACTTTCCTTCATCAGACTTTTTTACTGTACTCGTGAAATCCGATTTCAACTGTTCCAAACTATTTGCTAATGCAAGCACGTCCGCTTCCTTCTTAGCAAGTTCAGTCACGGCTGGCAAGTGATCACGTAACCGGATGAGCTGTTCAGTCAGTTCCACACGTTTTGGTTCCTGTTTTTCAATCTCTTCATATGAACCGCGCACTTCAGCGTTCTCTTTTTGCACATTTACGACAAGTGCCTCGGCTTTACCTACTTGCTGTTGCTTAGTTTTCTCTTCCTCCACCTGCTGTTTATAATAACCTTCAATTTCATGAATAACTGCAGCGCGTTCTGCATTGGAAATTCGCTTTTCTGTATCCTCAATGACAGGTATTTCCGAAGCCAGTTTCTCTAATGTTGTTTTTCGTTGCTCCAAATGATCAAATTGCTCATTCACTGTTTTTGCCGAATGAAAGGCAGCAAGCAGATTCGCGTGTTGCTCATATGAAGTTTTATAATTCAGTTCATCCTCTACCGCTTTTTGAGAATAGAAAGCCACTTCCTGATGTAGACCTTCAATCACTTGAGAACTATTCGCAAATTCTTGCTCCAATACACTAAAAATAAGTGATTCTCTCATAGGTATGAGGCTAGGTATTTGTTTGACGAAGTTATCCACACTTCTTCTTTCGTCAGTTAATTGTGAAGCGGCAAGATCTTTCTTATTTTTTAAGACATCCACAATTTCCCGATATTCGTGCGTTTTGAATATTTTACGCAAAATTGTTTCTTTATTTTCTGTATCGGACGTCAGGAACTTTCGGAATTCCCCTTGCGGCAACATAACAATTTGGCTGAATTGATCTTGAGTAAAACCGACTAATTCTTCGATTTTCCGATTAATTTCCGACACGATTTGACGGTCTACACAAGGTACTTCACCCGAATCTATCAGTTCAAAAAACTCGCATTTCGCAGATGTCTCAGTCTTGTTCCCACTTTTCAAGTATGGGATCTGTCTCATTACACGGTATTTACGCCTATGGATTTCAAAGATAAGTTCAACAGACGTCGGCATTGAATCATCTGCAAAATCACTTCTCATAGACCGTGAATCCGTTCGATCTTCTCCACTTGCCTGACCGTAAAGCGCAAAACAAATTCCATCAAAAATTGTAGTTTTTCCTGCACCCGTAGATCCTGAAACGACAAATAGACGGTGTTCTTTTAGTTTTCTAAAATCAATCACCTCTGTACCTTTATAAGGTCCAAATGCTGTCATTGTTAATTGAATGGGCTTCATCGGTCAACTCCCCCCTTCACTTCATTCAACACTTCAGCAAATAGCTGTTCCATTTCGGAATCAGGTTCGGCATCGTGTACTTGTGAATAAAAATACTTGAACAACGTCAGATCATCCGGTTTTTCATCCATTAAGACACTTGCGTGTTCCTTTGTTGCAGCAGTCCTCACTATTTTCCGTTCAATATGCATCGCGTTTGGAAAAATTGATTTCACTTTTTCCATTGGGAATAAAACAGGCGTCTCGTCATGTAATTTCACAAACACATAGTCATCACTTGATGGATGTGCTAATATCTCTTCCATTAATCCTGCAACAGTGCGCATATCATGTTGAGGTTTGAGCATCCTTTTCTGGACATCAATATTTCCTTCTCCATCCATATCAACGATGAAAAAACCTTTCTGATGATTTTCTTCAGAAATGGAATACTTCATTGGAGAACCTGAGTATCGAATTGTTTCATTCCCCACATGATGAGCCTGATGAAGATGACCAAGCGCTGTATAATGAAATTGCTTGAATAGATGAGCGGATACATACTCGGCACCACCAATAGCGAGCGGACGTTCAGAATCACTTGTATTCTCTTCTTCCTCGCCATGAGGTGTCACAAATGCATGTCCAACAAAAATATGTCGAGCGTTTTCTTGGAATTGTATTTCTCCGATAACTCGTTGCATCGCATTATTAAAATCCGTTATTGTTTCGTCATCATATATTTGTCTACAGACAGATGGATCTGCAAAAGGCACGAGATGGAAATGAACTTCACCATATTCATCATTCAAAATGACCGGTTCGTTCGCCCGCTTTAACCTGCCTTCTATATAATAGCCATTTTGACGCATTAGATGGCTACCAAAGTCCAACCGACTTGGACTATCGTGGTTGCCTGCAACTGCAATCACAGGCGTCTTCAAGTCGACGACAATTTGTCGAAGTATTTCATCAAGCAGAGTTACCGCTTCAGTCGGTGGTACAGCACGATCATACAAATCCCCTGCGATAATAACTGCATCCGGCTTCTCTTCTTTAATCGCTTCTACAAATTGGTTAAGCACATACCTCTGTCCTTCAGTCATGTAAACACCTTGCACCAGTTTTCCTAAGTGCCAATCTGCTGTATGGAAAAATTTCATTGTCACGCCCCCGATCACTGTTCTACTTTCCATTTTACAGGATTTTATTGTTTAGGGCATATAATCATGCAAAAAAGGGAAACTTCCCAAAGAGAGTTGTTCACATAGCAATTCACCGAAAGCTTATATTGGAAATTATTATGGTTTTCCGAAGATGTTTTATCGGATTTGAATTTATTTTGTGTAAATGAGAAAAAAGGCTTTACTCTGATTTTATTTTATACTATACTGATAAAAGTTGCGTAAGGGAAACTTTAAGACTATAATCAATTTACACAGTCACGTTACACGCAATTCGGCAGTATACTACCATAATTGCAGTTTTTGAAAATCCTTTTTTTTACACATAAAGTTGCACTGGGGAAAGTATTTTCCCTAACCCAAATTAATCAGGAGGAAAAAATATGTCAGATACCATCTCAGTTAAAAATATTTCGGTTTCCTATTACGGAAAACAAGTTCTTGAAAATGTTTCATTCACATTCACATCCGGAAAACTAATTGGCATACTTGGACCAAACGGAGCAGGCAAGTCTACTTTAATGAAAGCAATGCTTGGTTTGATCCCGAAAGATAAAGGAACAATCGAGATTAATTCAAAACCTATTAAGAACTTTAGAAAGAACATTGCTTATGTTCCGCAACGGTCCAACATTGATTGGAACTTTCCGATTAAAGTACATGATGCCGTCATTATCGGCACTTATCCGAAGCTTGGATTGTTAAGAAGACCTAAAAAGGAAGATAAGGAATGGGCATTGAAATGCCTCGAGAAAGTCGGCATGGAGGATTTCGCCAATAGTCAGATTGGCGAATTATCGGGCGGTCAACAGCAGCGGGTATTTTTAGCACGTGCGCTAGCGCAGAATGCGGATTATTTCTTCTTAGACGAACCTTTTGTCGGCATTGATGTATCCAGTGAAGAAGTCATCATTGGAATCCTGAAACAACTGCAAGCTGAAGGTAAAATCGTATTTGTTGTCCATCATGATTTGACGAAAGTGAAAAATTATTTTGACGAACTGATTTTGATTAACAAACAATTAATCGAAGCGGGTCCTGTCCAACAAGTGTTCCAACCGGAAAACATGACACGCGCTTACGAACGGCCTGTCGCAATGCTCGATGATTTGGAGGTTCGAATGTAATGGAATTCATCAACGATCTACAGACATATGCATTTTTACAAAAAGCGTTCGTCACATCTATAATGGTCGGAATCATTTGCGGAGTAATCGGAAGCTTCATCATTTTAAGAGGAATGGCATTGATGGGAGATGCCATATCGCACGCTGTATTACCAGGAGTCGCCATTTCCTATATGTTAGGTATTAACTATTTTTATGGTGCAGTGTTTACAGGAATATTGACGGCTTTTGGTATTGGAGCCATTACACAAAACAGTCGCATTAAAAGTGATTCATCTATTGGCCTCGTGTTCTCGGCATTCTTTGCTCTTGGAGTGATCTTAATCTCTAAAGCCAAGAGTGCGACTGACTTGACACAAATCTTGTTTGGCAATGTTCTTGCTGTTAGAACTTCCGATATGTGGCTCACTTTAGCAATTGGAAGTATTGTCATATTAGCTGTTGTGCTATTTTACAAGGAACTGCTAGTATCAAGTTTTGATGAGACGATGGCTGCAGCCTATGGATTAAATGTTCGATTTATTCATTATGCAATCATGTTTTTATTGACACTTGTGACAGTGGCATCACTACAGACAGTCGGGGTCATTCTTGTTGTATCGATGCTCATCACACCTGCTTCCACTGCGTACTTGCTGACAAACAGATTGTCTGTCATGGTAGTGCTCGCATCATTCTTCGGTGCACTATCTGCAGTCATCGGCTTGTATTTTAGCTTTGAATACAATATGCCTTCAGGTCCAGTTATCGCACTAGCGACTACTGCGTTATTCTTATTGGCATTCTTATTTTCACCTAAACAAGGGATCATTGTTAGAAAGATCCAGGCATTCAACCGTAGAAAACTTGCATAACCCGTTAGTATTAGCTCGCGGCTTTTGAATAAAATATAATTACCTATAAGGAGTAGAAATGAGAATGAAAAAATTAATAACATGGTTAGGGGTATCTTTATTATCCGTCTTTCTTTTGGCGGCTTGTGGAGAGGATAAAAAAGCAACGGACACGGCACCTACTGGCGATGAGCCCTTAAAAGTCGTTTCCTCTTTTACAATCATTACTGATATGGCAAGGGAAATCGGTGGTGACTTAGTTGAAGTGTATAATCTCGTTCCAACAGGGACAGATCCACACGAATACGAGCCACTACCAGATGATATTAAAGCAGCTACAAATGCAGATGTGTTATTTTATAATGGCTTGAACCTCGAAGGCGGCAAACATGGCTGGTTCTTCAAAATGATGGATACAGTAAATCAAAAAGAAGAGAACATTTTCAGCTTGACTGAACGTGTCGAACCATTGTACTTGTCAGGTGAAGATGGTCGCGAAGAAGAAATAAATCCTCACGCATTCATCTCTCCTACGGTCGGCATTAAGATGGCTGAGGATATGAGAGATATTCTTGTCAAAAAACATCCCGAGAAGAGCGATGAAATTCAAAAGCGCGGCGACGAATATGTTGAACGCTTGAAAGAGATTGAAAAAGATTATGCTGATCGCATTAATGACATTCCAGAGAATAAACGTACTCTCGTTACAAGTGAACGTGCTTTCCAGTATATGGCGAAAGAATATGGCTTGAAAGAAGCATTCATTTGGGAAATTGACACAGAAGAGAACGGTTCTCCAACTCAAATTAAGGAATTGGTAGAGTTTATTAAGGCTAACGAAGTACCTGTTCTGTTTGTTGAGTCAAACGTTGACGCACGTCCGATGGAAACAGTAGCAAATGAGACAGGTGTCCGTATTGCTGAGAAGAAAATCTATTCAGATGAAATTGGTCAACCTGGCGATGAAGTGGATACGTATGTGAAGTATTTGAAGTATAATATTGACTTGATTCATGATGAAATGAGTAAGTGATAATGCAAATAGACTGTACAGGTATCAGTGTGAACTGGTTGCTTGTACAGTCTTTTTTGTTTTTATTTAAGTTATTCATCGTTTTCTTTTTTCATGTCGGTTTTATTAAAATGCGTTTTTAAGGTTGTGTTAATGTTAATTAACGCAATTAAGATGAAACCGAGCATCATGAAAGTGACAATTTCACCTGTAAAAAAAGATACTATGCCTAAAAGAACGGCATATAGTCCGTACCATTTGTTATCCATTTACAAAACCTCTCTTTTACTGATTAGTTTAGCTCGTTTGAAGCTCGACGATTGTTGCTTTTTATCAGCCATTAAAGGAATAAAATGAAACCGTTGATTTGCGTTGCAGGCGGACGCGTTCCACTCCAATCAACTTAGATCGTAGTACTAATTAAATGCCCCCATATCTTGAGTAGCCTTAAACACGTTGATTTTCGTTTCAGCCGTATACTGGTGAAGCAATTTCATCCATTGCTTGAACAGTAAAATGAATCATCCTAATTTAATGGGCCATATATATCAATGAGTTTACCTGTGTAAGCATCAATAACAACCGTGGGCTCTAAACCATTATTTTTTATTGTCACTTCCCAGTTCATTCTATTTGTTAGTTTCCTCCAGAAGTTACTCTTTGGAGTTAGTGATAAACTAACATTTTCTAATGGAGTATCATTCCAATCTAAGTCTGAAAAGGTCTTTCCCCACTCTTTTGGTGGATTTTGCAAATGCTTTTCCGCACTATCTATCGCTTCCCACGTAATCATAATTGGCGACTGATATGAGTATGAAAAAAACATCACCATAATAATAAGAAAAATTAATAACAACTTTTTCAAATGCTCACGCCTCCGAATCTGGAATAATCTCAAACACGTTGATTTGCGTTCCAGCCGTTCGCTTTCTAAAGGGCGTGGCTTGCACTATTGCGGTATACGCGAAATCGCTTGTAAAGCAAACGCCCCCGTTAACGGAACAATACATTTGGTTCAAACCATAAAGGCTTTAGTAACTCAAAGTCTTTATGGTCTTCCAATAAATTATGAATTCGATCAATCATTTCATTTAATTGGTCAGGTGCATACCGTTGCGACCAAACTACTGATGAAAAAACAACCATAGCAGTATAGATTGAATAGAGCATCCAAAAATCTTCTGGCACCTTCTCATCAAAATAACCTTTGATTTGTCCAATTGAAAACGGGACACTTAATTCTCTTTGAAATAGAGCTACTTTAACAAAGTCGTGAAGTGGGTCCCCCCAATCAAAGCTGTTGAAGTCAATTACCCCAGCATATTTTTTATTATTCACAATGATATTTCCTAAGTGAAAATCATCATGCTGAAATCGGTTGGGACGTCCTTGTAATAAGTGCTGATTTTTTTCTATAAAATCAAGAACTTTATCATCATTTTTAATTTTTATTCCGCAAGATTTATATGCTTCGAGATATCTATAATGTTTAGCCATTGCCCGCTCATACCAGGATTTTAATGTTGGGGATGCTTCAAGAAGATGCATATTGTATAGTTGTCTTCCAGCCTCAGTTCCAATCTTGTATTGTTCTATTTGGGTAAGGTTATTTAATACATCCTTCACATCAACACCGTCAATATACGAATAAATGGTGTAACAAGAGTTTAATTCATTAAGAACGCCTATAATTACTGGATCAGAGGATTGAACATTATATTCCCGCATTTTTTTTAGGATATGAAACTCGTTTTTTTTTCTTTCATATCCGTTTATATCTCCTAACCGTAGTAGATACTTTCTGTCTTCGAAATATACTATGTATTTTTCATCTGCTGAGTACCCTTTATCTAACTTCTCAATTCTTATAGCACTGTATAAAAACGGTATAGAATTTTTAATAATCTGGGCTTTTTCCATATTCCATCTCCATCGTATTATTACTATTTTGTATTATAAAATATTCCCTTTAACTGAATACCAATTATTTAGTTTTTATATTATGTGCAACCTATAAAGCCTACCCCCACGTACCTTGACGAGGAATAAGCCCCCATATCTGGAGTAGCGTTAAATACGTTTAATTACGTTTCAGCCGTACGCTTTCCGGAGAGCGTGCGATGAGCCAAGCGAACAACGTAGGTTCGCTTGGTCTTAGTTTCTGTGCTCGTTACAGAAACTAAGGCAGGTATTTTATTTCTGTGTACTTTGCGGACATTAAGGCATCACTGGATCTCACCCGACAGCGCAAATATGTTCTCGTTTACGCTGCGCTTCACTCGCAAAAGCCGTTCTCCATACCCGCTCTTGCTTATCCCCAAGGAGTAGCCAACCTCCACTTCTATCAACTTAGAGTGTAGGGCTTCACAACGCATCCTCTAACTTAAGAAGTTACACTTTAATATTCAATAAAAATTGCTAATGTACCCCATTCCTTTTCTTGCTCTCGAGTGTATATTTCATATGTTCCATCTATCATTTCTTTTATTGTCCAGCCTTCACAATCAAAATCTTTAAAAGGAATGTCATTGTACATAGCTTCAAAAGTGTCGTAACTTATAAGATTTACTACTTGTACTTTTAGAATTTCATCTTGTTGGGGGACCTTTATAAATTCTATTGAATCTGCAACTTTGATACTCCTTCTCTTTTCATCATTCAATCGGACTTCTACTATCTTTTCACCTTCTTTAATGGCTTAAAAGTATTCGCCCTACAATCCCATCTGATGTATCACTTAATAACACCTCACACACCTTAAATATTATTTCTAATTTAGATTCACTCATTCTTTCCTAATTTGGCCCATTTTCCCTATTGGCTGGATTACTGGTGCAGCAATTTCATCCATTGCTTGAACAATAAAACGAATGTACCTAATTTAATGGGCCATATATATCTATGAGTTTACCTGTGTAAGCATCAATAACAACTGTCTTCTCTGAACCATTATTTTTTATCGTCACTTCCCAGTTCATTCTATTTGTTAGTTTACTCCAGAAGTCACTCTTTGGGGTTAGTGATAAACTAACATTTTTTAAAGGAGTATCATTCCAATCTAAGTCAGAAAAGGTCTCCCCCCACTCTTTTGGTGGATTTTTCAAGTGCTTTTCCGCACTATCTATCGCTTCCCACGTAATCATAATTGGTGACTGATAGGAGTATGAAAAAAACATCGCTATAATAATAAGGAAAACTAATAACAACTTTTTCAAATGCTCACTCCCCCGAATCTAGAATAATCTCAAACACGTTGAATTGCGTTCCAGCCGTTCGCTTTCCAGAGGGCGTGGCTTGAACTGCTTTCTTCGCTTCGCTACGTCCAGGGTCTCAAGGCTATTGCAAAGATATGCTCGAAAAGCTAACGCTTTGTTTCGCAAAAGCCGTTCTTCGTTAAGGCTTTCGCTATTCCTCCCGGAGTCGACGGCTTGCACTCCAATCAACTAAGAGCGTAATACCTAACAAAAGCCGCCGATTACGGTATAGCACAACTGCTTATAAAACAATTATGGTGGTAAATTAATCTTTTTAAGAGTATGAACTACTGTTTAGAGAGTTTTAGTCTCCAAGCAAATGAAACGATGAGGGCTGATATTCCACCCAAAATAAGGGCGTAAAATAATGAAAAGAATATAAAAGATCCATAATCTTCAAGTTCTAAAAAAGGATTATTAGATATATAAGGTTCAGAAATCACACCAATAGTGAAAATCGGTATAAACAAGATAAAGAATCTTTTCCAAAAGTACTTTTTGTAGTTAGGATCTTTATTCTGAAACACTTTTCAACATCTCCTTTTTTAATTATTCATATGGAATTCAGCAACGAATTGGCTCGATTGCGATATATACGATATCGCTTATAAAGCAAACGTGACCATGATATTTATAGAAAGATTATATTATTTCATCGAAGTTATCGGACAACTGTTCTTCTGAAATTACATGTAAACCATTTCTCTTCAATAAAGCAGTTGTAACTCCATTCCCAGCAACTTTCTCTCCCTCAAATTCACCATTATAAATCATTGAACTTCCACAGGATGGACTATACTCCTTAAGAACAACAACTGTTGCATTAACTTCTTTAGCTTTTTTTAAAGTAGTATAAGCCCCTTTTATGTATAGTTCCGTAACGTCTTTACCTGATTTCTCGATTACTTTGGCCGTCCCATCCAATACATCTTCCCCATTACCACCTATTATTTCAGCAGGTGCTCTGGGGGTTAAAAAACCACCAAGTAATTCTGGGCATACCGGTATTGCTTGACCCTCATCTATTAGTTTACTTATCATGTTATTTAAACAATGTGTACCGTTATATCTTACCTGTAAACCTGCTAAACAAGAACTAACCAATATCATTGATAACACCTCGATTTAATATTTACAATATGGCCTGTTCTCGAGAGAACTCACTAGATATTTATTAAGTTACACTTAATTCATAATGATAAAATTGTGTATCTCGTACATAGCCGTTTTTTTCATATAACTTTTGAGCAGCATAGTTATCTGGTGCCGTCTCCAAAACAACACTTTTTGCACCTGTTTTTACAGCATAATCTTTCACCTTATGCAAAAGTACTTGTCCTATTCCTAGTTTTCGAGCTTCTTGATCAACAAACATATCATTCAGCATCCATGATTTCTTCATTGAGATTGATGAAAAAACGGGATAAAGTTGTGTGAATCCCACATACTTTTGATCATTCTTAACAACAAATATTACGGATTCTTCATTTTCCAGACGTTCTTTTATGTATTTCTTAGCACCCTCTAAATCTGATGGCTTTTCATAAAACATGCGGTATGAATTGAATAAATTTGATACACCTTCTAAATCCTCAATCGTAGCTTGATATGTTTCCATATGAAATCCCCCTATTAGTTTTTCAGTACACGACTCACAAAATTTAAACAAAACAACCCTAGTATCGAACGATTGTGTTTCATAAGAATCCGATTGTAGTATTTGTAGTGTTTACTTTTCTAAATTGTTCCACCGAATACTGCAAAAAGGAATACAACATATAAAACACCTAACACAAGAGAAAATAATGAAATATATTTCATAAACCCTTTTTCCTTCTTTAAAAAAGCGGTAATTCCGAGTCCAATTCCTGTTAAATAAGTTACAAAACCGGTTGGTATAGCTAACATAGACCACTTTCCAAATGTGATATTTAAAGGAGGGAAAATCATATACGCAATAAAAATTCCAACTACAATTAGAATGACTGAGTACTTACTGTACTGCTTTTCCACTTCCAACTCCTCCTAAGTTAGCATAATGGCCCTTATGTTTAAATTACTTTATATGTAATACTTTCGTTGCTTGGAGTCTAGGCACCAACACCTTCGTGAACAGCGAAAGCCGTACCAGAGAACGGCTTTTGCGAGAAAAGCGTGTGCCTGAACGGAAAGCAACATTTGATACTGGCCTATTTGTTTAATCGGTCTCATATTTCTTGTATCATTTCAACCCGGTTGCCAAAAGGATCTTTGAACTCGAATCGGACAAATCCTGGAATTGGAACGCCTCCAATTGGCTTAATACCTTGTTTTTCTAATACGTTTTTCCAATAGGAAATATCATCGACCAAATAAGCCAAATGAGCTTTTGTTAAGAGCCTGTCAAAACCATCTTCAGTACCTACATGAACTTCTCGATCACCGACTTTTAACCAAAACCCTCCACGCCCTTTGAGTGAGTCTGGCTTTTCTATTTCCTCTAAGCCTAATAAATCGCAGTAAAACTGTTTACCTTCTTCTTCCGCGCCAATCGGAATAGTAATTTGTGCATGATGCAACCCAAGAATCATATGAATTTCCCCCTATTTGATAATTTACTGCAACATTACAAGGCCCTTCCTTAAAAATTATTTAATGCACTACATTTTCTTCAATTAGATTTAGTATAACAAACTTCTAAATCAGTTACTTCGAATTATTAGAAATGTTAACTTTTATTTAATTGCAAATAAAAAAGGATGATGCATTGTAGTGCATCATCCTTCCACTTTACTTATACAATAGTTATTCGTTTTCAAAGAATGCTTTGTCAGTGTTATACTTTGCGCGCATTGTGTTGATAATGTACGTTTCATAAATTTCACGCTCCATCGCATCTTCTACAACGATGACAGAGATTTTGTTAATTTCATCGCGGTGGGCCTTTAGTGGCGAAACGCTGTCTTCAAGGTGTTTTTTCACACGTTGGCGAAGCTTGCGTGCCTTAGCTACTAAAAGAAGCTCATCTTTCTTGTTGAAGAATAAGATGATGCCGCCTTTGTCGCGCGGTATTTCATGGATATCGATAAAACCGTTAATTGATTTGATTGGCGCGTCATCTGCATTCATTTCTTGCTTTCGTTGCACAATTGTAACTTCAGTTTCAGGTATTGTAATTGAAATCATTGTTAGCTCACGTCCTCTTCTTTTGTGAACTTAAATCGTACCATAAAAAGACGTAAATTGCACTTTTCCTACAAGATGACAAACAAAGTCACTTCGAACGTAAAAGTGATAGAAGTCTTATACTCCCGCTAATGGTCAGTTTGTAGTATCTTCTGCTTTCCATTCATACACTAACTGTATGAATGAGGAAAGGATGTTACGTGTGAATGATTTCCCAGTAACGATTCAAACAAAGAAACTTCCCCATGCCGCAACAAACGTGAATGTCTACTATCCGTCAGTAGTAGGGTTGACCAATTACACGGTACAACAAAAGATTAACCATACAATTATTAGCACATTAAATAAAATGCTTATAGACCAATATTTTTATGAGAGTTACTTAGTTGAAATGCTCGCTAACTTTGAGATAAAGACCAATGAGCGCGGCATTCTAAGTTTAAACTTAATCGTTTATTCTTTTACAGGCGGAGCGCATGGCATGACAGTTGTTAAATCGCTGACATTTGACGTTAAGACAGGCAGGCATTTTTCATTAAAAGAGCTGTTCAAGCCAGGAAGTGATTATGAAAAAGAAATTAATATGATTATCCGTCAACGAATAAAAGACTGGGATATTCAATTACTGGAACCGCCGTTTAAAAGTATCCGGCCCGATCAGGATTACTATATAGCTGATGTGACGCTCGTCGTCTATTTCCAGCTATATGAAATTGCGCCATATGCATCAGGTTTTCCGTACTTCCCTATTCCTATTTTGGATTTAGCAACTAATATAAAAACTGAAGGACCACTAAATACGATGATGACATTCACATAAAAAGCGTGCAGAGAGACTCATCTGCGCGCTTCTTTATTTCTGAAATAAACCGTTGCTGTTCCTAACAAAATGACAATTACAAATACACCAATCCACACGATCCAACTACGATTTACCCCTACCTCTTCTGCTACTGTATCAATTTTCTCACCTTCACCAAATACTTTCAAATCTTCAGTCGCATTTGCAAGCTGCACAGTGCGATTACAAATGCTAGTCGTTAAAGACTTGCTATCATACATGCCGTTGCTTGATGCATAGACAAGGTAACTTTGGCCGACTTCAAATGGAAATCCGCAATCTGCTTCATTATTTCCTGTTGTAATAGCCACTTCTCCGCTTTCAATGCCTTTCCAACTTTCATCCACTTTGAATTTTACAGTCCTGCCGTTACCGTTTATAAGCTTCATATTATCAGTGATTTCGATCACTTCACCACTGAATACGGCATTTGCCTCATTCAATGCCTGGTCTGGCGGCGGAGGCATTATACAAGAGCAAGCTACAGCATCTGTCGGTTTCCAAAGAAATAAGGTAATCGACAATATAAGAAACGGCAAAATTAGACGCTTATACAAATTCATCTTCCTCTCTATCCTTATACAGAGTAGACGGAAGTATATGACAACTAGTTACACTCATAAAAAAATTTTCAACATAGTCGATGAATTAATGTCTTGTCGTTATTTTTAGGCGAATTGACATCTGGGGAAATAGCGTAAGCTTCCATTTGTGTATCATCAAACGGCTTCAACATATTCCCCAGGAAATGACTTTCGGTGTTTTTCGGATTAAGCCAAGCCGATTCATCTTCCTTTTTCAATATGACTGGCATCCGATCATGGATTGGTTTCATCAATTCATTCGGTTCAGTCGTTATTGCTGTGCATGTATGAATTACGTGTCCTGTAGGTGATTTCCATGATTCCCACAGTCCAGCAATGGCGAATAAGCCGTCTGTTTTCAGTTTAATGCGCATCGGAATCTTTTTTCCATCTTGCCTTTGCCATTCATAGAAAGAATCAGCCGGTATGATGCACCGTTGCTTCAAGAAAGCTTTTCGGAAACTTGGCTTTTCAGCGATAGTCTCTGCGCGGGCGTTAATCATTTTATACCCAATTTTTTCATCTTTCGCCCATGGCGGTATTAGTCCCCATCGCAAATGGCCAAGACGATTTTGAGTACCATCATTAATAATAGCTGCCACTTGTTGGGATGGGGCAATATTATAGCTTTGAATATAGTCACTTTCAGCAAAAGCAGATGCAATGTCGAAACGTTCAATAATTTCAAAGTAAGGGGCAAATAATGTAAAACGACCACACATGTAGCATCCTCCTCAATTTGTCGAGACTATTCACTTAATCGTATCACGTATTTGCGGTAGAATCATAGTAGGCACGTTAGAAAGGATGAATACAGTTGCAACGTACATTAATAATTAGTGATATCCATGGGGAACTGCAATTATTCGAAGAGCTACTACAAATTAGTAATTACAATCCAAAAAACGATCAATTAATTCTACTAGGTGACTATATCGACCGTGGTCCACAGTCAAAAGAAGTGCTCGAAAAAGTGATTCAATTGAAGGAAGAAGGGGCACTCGTCTTAAAAGGTAATCATGAGGATATGATGGTGAAATCACTCGTTTTAGGTGAAGAAAGAGCATGGAGAAATTGGACAGGCCGCAATGGTGGTAATAAAACGCTCGAAAGCTATGGTTTTGTTGCGAGTGAATTTATCTTTAATGAAGAGGATACTTTCGTGAAACCGGAACTACATTCAGATCTGTTAGATAAACACCTAGAATTCATACAGAATTTAGATTACTACGTGGAATGGGAAGATACGATCTTTGTTCACGCAGGTGTTCATCCAGAGAAAAAAATTGAGGAAACCGATCCGTATGAACTCATATGGATACGAGACGTTTTCCATAATGGCTACGCAGGAGAAAAGACAGTCATATTTGGCCACACGCCGAGCAAGAACTTACATAAAGATGAGAACGATCATTCAATTTATATTGGTGAGAACAATATTATTGGAATTGATGGTGCTGCTGTCTATGGCGGTCAGCTCAATTGTCTTGAACTGCCTAACCGAAAAGTATACGCTGTCTCCAATTCAAAAAAGCAACAATAAGAAAAGCCGGACTCTTCATGAATCCGGCTTCAATATATTATTTCTTCTTCTTTCTGCTCGCCTTTTTCTTAACTTCTTTTTCAATGTTTTCAAACCGTCTTATATCACGCGGTCTAACTGTAATTGGTTCTTTACTCAACAGTTTGGCGAGCGAGAACATGAGAAGTATGAGGAATAATGTAAATGGCAATGCAGAAACGAGTGATGCTGATTGTAACGCTTCTAATCCTCCTGCATACAACAATACTGCTGCGATTGCAGACATTAAGAAGCCCCAAATCATCTTCACCATTAATGGTGGAAACAGACTTCCTTTCGTCGTCATACTTGCCAAAATATATGTCGCTGAATCAGCAGACGTTATGAGGAATGTGAAAATTAGTATGATTGACAGCACTGACATAAGACCCGTTAACGGCAAATGATTAAGTGTCTCAAATATTGCAGATGTCACATCCGCGTCAACTGCTTCAGCAATCTTCGTGCCATTATTCAAATCGCTGTATAACGCTGTCCCACCAAGTGTAGCAATCCACATACACGCAAATACAGGAGGGATGACCATAACGCCCGCGATGAATTCACGGATGGTTCGACCCTTTGAGACCCTCGCAACAAATGCTCCGACAAACGGTGACCAAGCAATTGTCCATGCCCAGTAGAAAATTGTCCATTCCCGAACCCATGAGCCGCCTTGATAAGGTTGCAGACGTAAACTGTAGCTTATGAAGTTATTAATATAATCTCCGATTGCCAATGTGAAGCTTTCAAGTATGAACACTTTTGGTCCGACAAAAAAGAAATAGACTAACATTGTTATGGCCATTCCAAGATTAAAGTTCCCTAAATACGCAATTCCTTTGCTCAAGCCGGTTGAAGCAGAAAGCATATAAGAAACAAACAATATCGCAATAATCACCATTTGAGTCGTAAATGAGCCTTTAAAATTAAACACATATTCAAGTCCACCACTCATTTGCAGGACACCCATACCAAGTGAAGTTGCAATACCCATTACAGTTGCTATGACTGCAAAAGAGTCGATACCTGTTTTCAGCACTTTATTCGAGCCAACTAATGGTTCAAGTGCAGTTGAAACTAAGCCATCTTTCTTCTTTCTAAACTGTAAAAATCCGATAACTAAACCGACCATTCCAAATATGGCCCATTGAGAAATACCCCAGTGGAAAAATGAATAGCCCATTGCAACACGCGCAGCACTTTCTGATTGCCCTTCAACTCCGCTCATCGGTGAAGTGAAGTAATGGCTCATCGGTTCTGCAACACCCCAGAACACGAGTCCAACACCGAAGCCTGCTGAAAACAGCATGCCAATCCAAGTAAAGAAAGGATACTCAGGACGTTCTTCGTCTCCACCTAGACGAATCGCACCAAACTTACTAATGGCAAGCCCAATTAAGAATACAATAAGGACGAATACGGTCAATAAATAAAACCAACCGAATTTAACTGTTGTGAATGTATATAATCGATCAGCAACAGCACCGAAAGGCTCGTTAAACACTGCTCCTAGAACAACTAGGATTAATATGACGATGGATGATACTAAAAACACTGGGTTCTTCCAAAACTTCCTATCCAAGACAAAATCGACTCCCATATTTAAATTATTTACTTAGCTACATACCCTAAAAACTGATATACTAATCAACTTATTGGGAAAGAGTATATAGCAGTTAGTCCCCCATTTCTATGATACTATTTTACAAAACTCCTAATGAACAATCACAAAACGGCTATATCCCAAGTGTTTGTAGGGAATAGCCGTTAAGTCATTAATTTTTGGGCATCGCAATTTTTTGATCTTTCGGTAATGCCAAACCGACTAAACCGATGAACGGCAAAAATGATGCGATAACCATAGTCGGGTAAATACCGATAGTATCCATCAATTTACCGAATGCAACAGCTCCGATTGCTCCCATACCAAACGCCAATCCTACAGTAAGCCCGGCCATCGTACCGATTTTACTTGGAACAAGTTCCTGTGCATATGTGACCGTAACCGAGAAACTGAGCATTATGAAGAACCCGATAATAGCCAATAGCGGCCCAATTATCCACAAAGGAACGTGAGGCAACAAGAGGCATAATGGCAATGGAACAATTAAAGAGAGGACGATGACGTTTTTCCGTCCAATACGGTCTGCAAATGGACCGCCAAAAAATGTTCCGGCAGCGCCAAAAGCCATGAATAGAAATATGTATAGTTGCCCTGCCGCAATTTTTAGCTCATACTCATCCATTAAATAAAAAACATAGAAACTCGTCACATTTGTTACGTAAAACGATCTAGCAAATATGACAACGAGCAATAGAGTTAATGCGATTCCTATTTGCTTTTTAGTAAGCTCTCCAATAGAAGAGAGGATAACTTTCTTGCGTTTGTTCTGTTTTTCAAGTTCCAGTTGTTTTTTATACCACGCAGAAATCTTCGATAATATGTAGATGCCAAGTGCTGCGACAAGAACGAAAAAGGCGGCACCGATTTGTCCAAGAGGAACTAGCACGAATGCGCTGATAAGTGGTGCGAGCGCTTGTCCAGTATTTCCCCCCACTTGATAAATTGATTGTGACAATCCTCTTTTATTCCCCGCTGCCATGAAGGAAACGCGTGAGCCTTCGGGATGGAATACGGCAGAACCAAATCCAAGAATGATGACGGATAATAGAATTAGCCAATAACTTGGAGCAATCGCAAGACCTCCTATTCCAATAAGAGAACAAGTCATGCCTATTGGAAGTGCATAGGGCATGGGTTTTTTATCACTAAAATAACCTACGACAGGTTGAAGAACGGATGCAACCATATTTAATGCGAAGAAAATAAAGCCCAGCTGGGTAAACGTCAACCCTCTTTCCTGTTCTAAAACTGGGAACATCGCAGGAATGACCGCTTGCAACGTATCATTCAGTAAATGAGTTGCTCCAATTGCGAACATAATTGGATAAACCGGATTTGAAAAATCTTGAATCTGTTTCTTTTCAGACAAATGAATCCCCACACTTTTCAATTAAATTAACACAATATGTACAGTATACAGCATCAATAATCGCGGTGGGAGATAACTTGCACAATTGCTTTGATCAGTTGCCTAGAATATGAATAAATTTATTAGTTTTCGTTATGATCGAAAAGTTTTTTCAGGATGTTCAAAAGACATTAATTTGGGCAGATTGGTTCTACACCTTTCGAAAGGATTGAACCCACTATGTTGCTTTTTGGTAATATATCCATAATGGCTCTGTTTCCTGTCACACTTCTTTTATTGACAATGGAAATTGTTTTTTCTTCCTATAAGTCGACATCAAAGATCTGGACTACTAAATTGGCAGCCGTCAATTTAATTATCAATTTATTTTGGGTTACGATAATTATACTTCTTCTACTTAATCCTATGATTATCCATCCGTTCTTATCAGATTTACTGGCGTCCATATTTAGCCGATCACCTGAAGATATCAATACGCAAGTAATGATGATTATTTTCGCAGTTGGCCTTCTATCTTTAGCTACCACGATCATTGATTCTTATGTCGCTTTCAAAAAATCAAAAACGGACAAATCGATAAACACTTCTGAAATGGAATAAGCCTTTTTAACAGCAGCTCTAGATGATATGTTTATCTATCGACCTTTCGGGAATAAAAAGAAGAGACAAGCACTATTCAATTATTCAGGAGGTGTAGTACAATGGCTAAAATTGCTGTTGAAAATCCGTTTGATGATGTAAAAGTGGCATTAGAGGAAAAAGGTCATGAAGTGAAGATGTTCGAAAGTGATGAAAATGTAAAAGGTTATGATATGGGAATAGTCAGAGCAATTAGTGACGTGAATGTAGACCAATTTGATTTCCCTGTCGTAGGTATCCATGGCAACTCTGTACAAAATGTTGTGAATGAAGTGGAAGAACGCTTAAATCGCTAATTGAACTTAATTAATGAAAGACCGGATCCGATATGGATTCCGGTCTTTCTTTTATTTCGTATCGAGCACTTTTTCTGATCCCGCCACTACGACTGCTGCAGATGCATCTCCTACGACGTTGACAGAAGTGCGCATCATATCAAGGACTCGATCAATTCCTGCAATCAATGCAATTCCTTCTAGTGGCATATTGACCGAAGTCAGCACCATTGCAAGCATGATCATGCCCGCTCCAGGAACACCCGCTGTATCATAAAATGCATTATAACAATTCGACTGCTAACGCGGTCGTTTTTTATATCCCCAAAAAGTATTCAAGCAATTCTTCCGTCCGATTTTTTAATCGCGCATTCAAATATCTGCGTTGATCCTCTCTACCGTGATACACAAATATATAAGTTGTAAAGGTATCTTCGGTTTTGCCTTTAATTAGTTTCAATTTGTTCGATCGCATATAATCTTGCGTTGTCTTAATTTCTATTTGCACTCGGTCTATCGCCTGGTCGATTAATTTTAAATAAGGTCCTTTTATTTTGTAGCTGCCATTCTCCACAATCTCTCTGTCATTTGACAGTATCGTCAACAACATAGGTAGATAAATCATGTTATCAAAGTAAGGCAATGTATCGGATGGTATAAGCACTAAATCACCCTGCTTTCTTTGACTACGACGGGAACTAGAGCTAGAACGTTATCAATAGTGAAAGTACGATTAGTTTTGCGTAAGTAGCAGTAAGCACGAAAAGATAACTCACCCAATTGAATGACTTTAATACGTCGTTTACTGACTATCCCATCCTTGGCCATATACATCATATCTAATACTTCCCCATAACTTACCGACCGCACTAATGTTTTACGCACAACCGTTCCCCCTTTTTATTTTTAATTATAGAGAACAATTGTTCTTGTTGCAATTGGAATTAAATATTACCATTCCAACCAATTAGGAGCATTGTAATTTTCATTGCGATAAATCTGCGCTGTAGTATCTTGTGCAGCAGTAAATAGCACTGCAAACAGATTACGGACTACCCCACGTTTATAAGCATGAATAACAGACAGCACAGCATCACTGTATAGCCTCTCATTGCTCTCAAACATTATTGACTTATCAATACTAGCTTTGCCTCTCAATAGCGTTCCATACGCTTGATAGAGGTCGTCTAAATCAAAGTATGGTGATAACAGGTCATAAATATAAGCTGGCATCTTATCACGTAATCCGCGTTTAATATCGGCTTTCACTTCTTCCACATTCTTGACCACTTCTTTTTTATCGAAATCTGCTTTTCTAGTATCTAGTGTATTACTTGAATTTAAATGAGTATCGGAAAGAGCTTCTTTGCTGTGACATTCCGGTGTGACATTTTCTTTTTCGACAACTACAAATACGATCGCATTGGATGATTGGCGCTTATCACCTTTATGTCTAAACAATTCATGTTGAACGATAATACCAAGTGATTCGAGCGCATTACAAGCACGTACAACTGTCCTACGTGTTACCCCAACCATTTCAGCTATCTTTGATTTTGATAGATAGCAGACACCAGGATACTTGCATGAATAACGATGAAGAACGTCCAGTACTGCAATTGTGGAAGGCGTGAGTTGATCTCTATACTGAGCACGAATAGCAATTGTATTTGCATTAAGCTCGTCCACACTGCTAAATGGTTGCAATGAGATATATGTAGTTTCTGTATTTAACATTGTAGACATAGCGGTCACCTCACTTTCATTCCTAGTTTTTTATGAGTAGTTAATCCCCAAGTTTTTTAAGCATTTCTTGCATGCCAATTCTTTGTTTTTCATCAGTTCCGATTCCTCAATACCAGTTTCAAAGAAATCGGTCATCTGACTGTATTTGTCGCAAATACTATTATCATTGATAAAAGCATGATATTTAACTTTAGGATGAATCCAATCATGGTCGGTTAGATTGCTCTGAATGACCGGCAGTTGCCAGACTACATTCTTTACCGCATTCTGTTTCAGCCATTGCTCATCAACCCACAGACGAGCACCACACTTCATGCATTTGTACAAATACTCTATATAAGAAGCATCAACTTCATCTGGCACATCCACTACTTCATACTCACCTATAAATTCGGCTAGGGTTTTCACATATTCCTGTGGATGACAGCTAGGGCAAATTTCGTTTATGTATTTGCTTGGTTCATACATGTCGATTCCTCCTAGTGATTTCTTATTCCTTAAATTCATAATAAACCACCTTGAGATATATAGCAACTATTTTATGAATTATATTCATATTTATTTCTAATGTGTGATATAATACATTTAACAACGATAATAAAGGAGTGGTTAATGTGGATTTAACGAAGGAAATTAAAAAACTGTTAGTTGATAAAGATATGAATGCAACTCAACTGGCTGAAAAAATCGGAACAACTCAATCGAACTTATCCAAGAAGATGGCGAATGGCACTTATTCGGTCACTGATTTAGAAAAAATTGCAGAAGCGTTAGATATGCTGTTAGAGATAAATTTCAAAACGGACGACAGAACAGAAGTATAAGGACAAATAAAAAAAAGCGCCCTAATCCAATTAAGGACAGGGCGCTTATTACAGTCATCTTACTTATTAGATTTTCATCATATCATTTAGCCTTTACATCTTCAACTTTCGGCATGCTATTTCTCACGGACGTGCCTGCACCGAGTGCCAACAGATCGGCATCCGTAATACTCTTGTCGTCCAGCTTAGTCTGCCACACTTTGTTGTAGCCTGCAGCAATCGCCTGGTCGACAATCATTTGCCGTCTTGCCTTACTGCCGAGGTTGAGTTCTGTTTCATCTTTTAGGGCTGGACTGGAATATGCAGTGTCGTCCTTTGTCGATGCAACTGGACTAGACAACCTAGCCCTCACAGTGTCCATTTTGATTCCAGGACAAGACGTGTTAGTGCCTGGAAACTCATTATGGCCAAGTATATCTTTTGGTTGTAAGTTGAATCGTTTCATGGCAATTTTAGCGCGCTCATCAAATGTCTTTTCCTGCGCGTCCGTAAATGATCCATTACCGACAACACAAATATGATAGATGGATGTATTCTGGTTGGCTACACCGTTTGTAATCTCTTCGGGGTCGTAGCATAATTCCACATCGCCATTACGCAAGATAATCTCGTGATAGCCACCAGTTCCCCATCCACGGGTATTTTTCCAGTGTGGCCAGAATGCGTCCCAGTTCCCTGTCGCCGTTGCAGAATGATGACGTGCAATCTTTTTAATTGCCGATAATGGACGTATGCCGTTTGTACGTGGTGTTTTGTTTCTGATATCGATGACAGCCATTTTATCTCAATCCTTTCTTTTTAGGCTCCTGGTATCGCATAGCCTGGTCACTGTCATCCACACCATCAGTAGTCGGATCAACCACGACACCGATAATGACAAGCAATCCAAATACTGCGTTTATAAAGTTAGCAGCCTCTTCACCGATTAGATCAGCGGCTAACTCATATCCGAACCAACCACTGACAATCTGCGCAACCAATAAAAAAGCCGGCACCATGGCCAGCCAGAACATCTTATTCTTGATTCTTACTTTCCAATTGATTTTCATGTTATTACCTCCAGTATTATTTAACGAACGTTTGAATTAACACATACAAAATACTTCCCGAGCCAATCAGCTTGAAAAGTATGTCGCTCCATCTTTCGACTTTGGTTTTGGACAGCTCATGTTTCATTCGTAAATTGTCATGGCGCTGTTCATCCCGAGTCTTGATCAAATCCCACTGCTTATCCATGTTCGTCAAGAAAAAAGAGCGCATTTCCCGATTTTCTGAAACGATGGTAGTCTCAAGCCTTGTGTAATTTTTTTCGACTTCTTGCAGACGCTCTTCTTTTTTCTTATCTTCTTCCTCTACGAGTTTTAATCGTTCGTGCTTTTCTTCGTCAAACTTGAGCAGCTGAGTAATTTTGTCACTATGTTGATTCAGACGCTCGTCTTGTTTATTTAAACGATCATCTTGTTTGTTGATTCGCTCATTTTGGACATCTAAACGTTCTTCTAACGGCATCTTTACATCCTCCATTCTTCACCTCACGACCCCTTTTCTCTTTATAGATAAAATAAAAAGAACGCCAAGTGTGGACGTTCATCGAATAATATTATTTTTTTCTTTCAATTTATCGTTTTCATCTTGGAGTTCCTCAAACATTTTTTCAACTTTACGAATTAACCTTTGTTGATGTAATAAATTCACTTCACAAGATAAGTGATTCAACAGTTCTCTCAATACCTGATTATTATCCATCCGAACCGCCTCCTGAATTCATTATATCAACCATTTTATGTTTAATCACCCTCAACTCCCGAGCCACCTTCTGACGCTGTTGCAATGCCTGCTTCCGGTTCGTCTCGGGAATCTCGTATTCAAGCTGCCTATACTTCTTGCGTTGCGTATCGAATAACTGTTTTTCTTCCCATGAGCTCACATAAAATTCTTCAATCTCACCTGCATCATTCTTCCGCAACATCTTAATACGCAACAGTTTCAACCTCGCTTTCGTAGGTAGATTCCAAACGGACGTCTTCATAGCCTTTGCGTTTAGCTTTGATTTCATAAGCAAACGGGATATTGTCACCTTTTACGGTGAAACGATCAGACTGTAAACTGTCGGGTTCAACGTAGATTTGACCAGGGCCATATGGCGTTAAAAACACTTCATACTGGATATCCGTGTTGACGGTCTCGGCAAATAACGAATCAATGTGGATGACACACTCGCCGTTCGCCACCTGTCCACGTCCGATATCTCCAAAGTAGTATTCGGCTGTTTCATAGGCAGAGACGTTCACTCTTCCGTGTGACGTTGGGACAGAAGCGTTTTTCGCTCCTTGAACATCCAGATTACCCCTTATGCCAACACCCCCGCTTAACGCCCAAATCTCCAATTCTCCGCCGTTACTAGTCATTACAGCACGGTTATTGTATGCGCTGATAATAAAATCAGCAGATCCCGAATTGAATCTTATCGTTGCATCGTTATTCCAGCCCTCAGGGTTAATAGATACTTTACCATTAGCATTACTGGCTTCAAATTTTGCGCCGCCCATATATATTCTTGGCATTAAAGAATTCAAGTGCGTTTGAATGACAAATCCAGTCATGACTCCGGCAAGTAATTTATTTGTCGTTACCGAATCATTATAGAGAGCTCCACCATTTATCATAGTGGTATTTGGATACTTCCATAGATTGATTTGGTTCGATGCGCCTGTTGCTTTTCCGTCTGCACTCGCGGCAAGCGTTTGAGCCAACCTCGCCATTTCTTGCGCGACATGTGGGTCATATCCGTTTTCGAAGGTCGTTTCCCCGCCTACTTTGATATTGTTGGCATCCAGTTGGCCGATGGCACCTGCAGAAAGATTAAAACCATCAGCAGTAATTGCTTCGTCAAATGTCTTGCCGCCATTTTTACTAATACCAAAACCGATAGATGTCCACGAAGTCAGTTTATTAGGGTCACGCGGATCACGTGCGATAATCCCATTTGTAAATTCTAATTCCGTCTGTGCCGACTGCAAAGCTAATGTTGCCCGTTGTACGGCATCATCAAGCACATTAAACGGTAACTTTTCCTTACCTTCGAAAATACCATCAATGCGGTCTTTTGTTCGTTGGAAATCAGCTATACTGTCGACTACACTGCCCCGGATATTAGCAATCGTAAATTGGTTGGATTTCGGTTCTTCGGGAAATTCGATGATTTCAACAATGCGCGCATTCAGGTCTAGATTCAAAGGTTCGTAAATGGTAAATACGTCATCTCCCAACTCCACCTGTTCCGTGTTAAATCCCGCTTTTTTCAACTCGACAGCTTCCATTGTAATGCTAATTTCGGGAACATCTTGTAAGTCATTCTGCAAACGGTCAAGCAACCCTGGATAGGTTGTATACCGTTCATCATAAACAGGTTTTGCGTGTCGAATTCCATAAAACTCATGTAAAGGAGAAAGATATTCAGCTGTAACGACATAGGAACCATCTTCATTTTGTTTGCCATATCCTCTGATGTAAGTCGAAAGGTTACTACTATCAACGTTCAATTCGATAGTCTTGATATTATGTTTGTATCGAAATTGAATATCCGTCTTGCGTCCAATTTGGCGACGGAAGGTTAGGTGCTTGCCGTTTATTTCGACTTCTGCACCAAAACGATTCAGCGCAGTCTGAATGAGTGCCAGTGAGTTGTCATCTCCGAAGTTCTCGAATGTGACTGACGGAAAAGAATCGACGACCGCATAGGTGTAACCTGTACTTTCCAAGGCGTGTGCAATACACACAGGCAATTGTTTAGCGCCGGAAATCGTGTTGTACTGATACTCGTCCACAAGATCGAAAAAGATATGATCTGCTTGTATCTGTTTTACAGGAGTATTGCCGATTATCTTTTCGGACATCTTCTTAATACGGTATTGCTGCCCGTCATAATCTATCAAACTTTCCTCCACAGCTAATGTGTAGGAATGCTCATTTCTTTCAGTTTTAAATAACAAAAAAGAGAGCGAATACTCACCATTCACTCTCCGTTTTCTTTGAAGCGACTTATAATCGGTCAGTAATTCGCTCCGACCATCAATGTGTGTGACTATCATTTAATCACCTGTCTTTCCTATCACTGTTTAATCAGGTCTTGTTTTCCTTCCGCTATTAAAATAGCATCAACGTCATCCTGGTACCGTTTGTAAACAGAGATGCTGAAAACATACTCATATTGCTGACTACCTTCCATGATTTTTAACGCGATAAACATTGCCATCACAAACTACCTCCCATTAAATTTGGTATAATATCAAACATTAATTCCTCTATGACTTGTTCTTGCAGTCTTACTTTTTCCTCCAAGAGTTCCATTTCAGTCGGTTCGACAGGATGAGGTTTAACAATATCCTCTATCTCTTCTTGCGTCGCCCCTTCTATCCATTCAACGCCTGTCCATCTTGCTTTGATTAATCCGTGTGGTGGTTCAGATACTATAAAGCGTTCACCTAATTCTTCTACCGGATTCCCATCAGTATTGAAAACGACCGGGATAGTATCAACTTTAAATCCTTCATCATCTATTTCATAAACTTGTCTATATGACACGAGAATCCCTCCTTTTTATCCCACGCTGTATACAAAATCGAAATAGAAAATCTCGTTTGCGATATAGGCCACAGCTCCGTTACTCCTTACCTGCACATGCTTTCCGGTAGAGGACATCGCGGCAGTTCCTCCTTTAGGTCTGTAGCTAAACGGCATTGTGGTCATATAATTCCCAGCATTGGTCGATTCAACAAATCCTCTGAAACAAACTAAATCCCCGACTTTTTTGTACTGTAAAAATCCGCCTGAAGGAAATGACCATCCCGCTCCGAGAGTTGCGTTTATCCATCCGGTGTCGGGAAGAGGGCCGATTTCAGTCCAGGTTGACCAAACTCCATTTGTGCATACACGTTGGTATTGTTTATTCGATCGCCAATCAATTAACACTTGAGTAACCCACGAATTTTTATCATAGGACATTACAAATAAAGCGCCGTCTGTTACGCCAGCAGGTAACTTTCCCGAACTAGACGCCGCGTAATAGAATCCAGTTGTCTTTGCAGTATCCGCATCGGAAGTTGTTCGGGATGATAAATTCGCTCCCAAACCATTCTCCTTCGCAAAATTAATAGCGTTGACCTCTGCGTTATTCCATTTCGTTTTTTCCTCCTGCTTCACATGAATCTCCGAGTTACCAGTATGACTGCTCAACTCCTGCTTAGTAGCCAGCCCCGTCAAATCCGGGTCAGGAATCACAATTTCGACATTTCCCGTTCCATCCGGTAATTTGCCATTCACACTGGATACCGCCCCGACGTCCTGTCCGTTGTACTTTAATTTTCCTGCAACATCAGATAAGGCATCCAGTACAGGCATGTTACTATGTGGTTGATAATCACCTGCAGGCAATGCTCCCACATCAGCCGCAGTCAATATGACGGCGCCTGTTTTATTGTTGACGGATGCTACCAATCCTGAATCGAAGATATCCTGCACGGCATCGCCCTGACGTTTAGCATAGTCGCCTTGTTCTTGCGTGTAAATAGTAACCGTTTCTGCTGTCATAGCCGCTCTAACGGCTTCATCTGCACCTAAATTAGCCGCTTGTGTTGCATCAACAACTGCTATTTTTAATGCAGACAGATTGGCAGCTTCAAGGTTCGCGTTTCCTGCCGCTTGGTCAGCCGCTATTGCTTTTTCATCCGCATACACGCCTTTTTGTTGGGCAAAGTCACCTTGTACATTTGCGTAATCACCTTGGGTCTTTGCATATCCACCTTGTGTCGTGGCATATAAGGCTTCCTCGTTAGCGTGTGTTGCAGCTGCATTAGCGTTATCGCGCGCAACGGTTAAGCTTTCAATAAATCCGCCGCCGATCAAATCTTCCACGACTGTATTCAATCCGGCTTCCATGTTTGTAATATCGATGCCGATTTGGCTAAAGTTCGCGTTTAGATCGTTGCGATAACCTCTGTCTAAATTAACGTTGATTGTTCTATATCGTGCCACTTTATCACCGCCTAAATATTAATTTGAAGGATTCCCCATTCTTTTGTCGAAACAAGACTATAGAATGAATGGGGGTGAAAATATTGTCTAATGAAGAAAGTAATGAAACACCAAAGTTGCTGAGTGATAGGATTGACGCAAGAGCTTTAACAGTAAACATCTTTTATGATGCGATTGAAACGTTGAAATCCGGAAAGATTGAAGGAGTTTCAATGGGCCAGGATACACAACTAGTAATTTACACAACATTCGGTACGGTAACGGGTCAACTCATGGAAGATGAATATGAGAATGACGCTCAATTAAATAGTGCTGCAATGATCCATGAGATCTTTATGAAAGTGAGAAACAAGCAACTAATAAGCTTGGAAGAAGAAGGTGTTAATAGGCTTGTAAATGACTCAGGATACATTCCTATAGTCAATGCTCAAATTACACCTTTCGGTAATCCTAACAACGTACACCGACTCGGCTATTTCTTGCTCTATCCCGATCAAATAACCGGCTTAACTTTTGGACAGTATCAGCAAGATTAATATTATCGGCAACCTCAACATTAATTGTTAAAGTCACTGTGTTTGCAGTGGCTTTTTCTGTTTTAGCTTTACCCATCGTTTACACCTCCTAGATCGTATGGAATCTAAATTCAAAGGAAATCAAAAAAGAACCACTCGCACCGGTTATGGTGAAGTCGTTCCATCCTTTTTCAAGTGTTATTAATTTCCGATTCGTTTGTCCGAATATCGTCAGACTGTTCTTCAATGAGCGCACGCCATCCAGCAAGATTGTATCGTTTGTGGAGGACGTGCCATTAAATTGCCATTCGTCACCTGTTGTAATGTTACGGATTTTCAATTTGTCCGATGCGCCTTGATACTTTATTTTCAATGGTATCCGCCGCGGATCAATAGGAATGTCCGAACCGTTGTAGATGCGGAAGGTTGACGTGTTGTGCGCATAGACTAAATCCTCCGATATGACACCTTGCCCGACTTGCCACTTTTCAGCCGTGAATGTGAACGGGTCGAGCGTGGTTCCGTAGGATTCGGCATAAGCAGATGGAGAAGTAAATTCAATTTCCAACTTCCCTGTTCGAATGTTTACCCGCTCCGGTGTAAACGATGTTGCCGTTTTCACCTTCCATCTCTTGCGAGGTTCGTATTTGTCGATAATGTAAAAATGTTGCCTGGCATCGAATAAGCGAAACACTTCATCACGCAATAATACATAGTCGAACTTATCGACCGCTTTAAGCATGAATGTACAGCGCATCGTCCGACCTTCGAAAGTCGTTCCAGTATCGATATAACCGTCTCTTCCTTCCATACTTTCTTGTGAGTGGCGAGGGATTGGAGAGTCGACTGTGAAGGTAAGAGGGACTAGACCGAATGATGCTAAGTCGTATCTTGTCCCGTCTATTTTTTCGATTGATATACTCATCTCTTCTTCACCCCGATGTAACGTAATTGAGAACTCATTTTGTTATCCATTTTTGTATCTACTACATCAAATACCGCTTCACCGATTACTTGGCCGTCCAGGTAGATCGGAGCAGGTTGGATGTGGATGACTTGATCGGCGGGCTGATTACTTTTGTTTAAGTTGTCCGTGAATCGAGCAGCCTCACCTGATGCCCTCGCCCCAGTCTCATAAGCGGGAAGATTGTTCATTGCCTTCAATATTTTCTTGGACTCATCATGCGTAAAAACTTCATATCCCGCAGGACGATTGTACATTCCAAAATTCAACAATTCCCACTTGTTCCCCATACGGCCAAGTTCATAACCTTCCTCACCTGCGATAAATTTCCCGCCTGGATGGTAGTCTGTTCCGGTTGCGTAACCGATCGGCATGGGACCTGTTTGGATATTGACGGTCTTATTGACGCTTGAACCGATTTGGCTATTTAAAGAAGCGATACTTGGATTCGTCTTGACGTTTACTTCTTTGTAAATCGTCTTTCCGGCAACAACGTTCATTTCTTCAAGTTTCCGACGAGCTTCATCAATTTTCTTTTGCTGATCTGTGAGTTTTTTATTCTGCTCATCGTATTCTCCGCCAACTAGACCGCCGGCTTTTCTCATCTCTTCAAGTTTCTTACGTGCTGTATCGATATTTCGTTGTTCTTCATTCAATTTCGAGATACCTTGACCACGTTCAGCTGTGATGCCTGCTTGTAGCAAAATCATCTCTTCATATTCGCCAATCAGACGGTCAAAGGCCGCAAGTTCCTTATTTGTTTCTTCAAGGGACTTCTGCTTCTTTCCTATTTCTTTCTCGATTTTATCGACTTTATCTTGTGCTCGGAAAACTGCATTATCAGCGAGAATAGCTTCTTGTTCGCCCCACTTGATCATTTGATTTAGCTTGTCCAATTCAGAACCTGTTGCAGTGGCTGCACGTTCACGTAGTTTTGCGAGTTCAAGATTCTTTTCATTAAGTTTACCGACGGCAGTAGTCACATCGTCATTCGCTTTGGATCGTTTCTTTTCGTCTTCTTTTATAGCTTCCGTCAGCTTTTTTTGATTGGTGAGTAAGCCTTCTTGCTTTTTAATTTCTGTGGAAAGCTTCGCATACGTATCATTCGTCAATCGCGTTCTTTCTTCTTGATTCAGCTTTTTCAATTCTTCCAAGACATGAGTATAGGCATTCCCTTGTTCTGAAATAGCTTTAGCTGTGGATGGGGCTTTCTGAACCAACGTATCGTTCAATTCGAGGAATCTGCCCATTTCATCGTTCGTCAGACCGGATTTCTCAAATAACTTTTGCTGTTCGTCAGTCAAAGTTTTGATGGCTTCTTCAGACTTAGCGTTTTTCAATTCAGACGAGATGTCCATAAAACGCAGCATTTCATCAGTAGATAACTTGTTCTTTAATTTCAATTGTTCAAATGCCACAATCGTTTTATCGAGAGTATCTATTTCTTCTTTTCGTCTTTCAATTGACTTCAAAGTAGTATCAAGACTTTCGTACATTGCTTTGTCCAATGCGTATACACCGACAGCAAGTGCGCCTATTCCCAATACTGCCAATCCGACAGGAGTAGCTGCACCAGGTCCCATTAATGCAAAACGACCAAGCATACCTCCGCCGCCCGCCTTGCCTAGTGTGGACATGAGTTTACCGCCTACACTAACGACGCCACCGACAGTAGTTGTCAATCCGCCAAGAGCGATTGATGCGGGACCGACAGCAGCCACTAACGCTAATAATTTAATAATGGTCTGTTGTTGGCTTTCATCCATTTCAGAAAAAGCGATTGCTCCTGCTTCAATTTGCCGGATAAACGGCTCAGCCGCATCGATCGCACTCATGAGCGCAGGAATCAATGCGTCGCCTAACGAGATGCCGATATCTTTTATTCGGTTCCACAAGATTTTCAATTGTGATTCGGTTGTCTTATATCTTTCTTCCGCTTCTTTTGTGAGTGCAATGTTTGCGTCCCAGGCTTCAGTGGATAAGTCAACCGCTTTTGCAAATAACTCACTTGCGCCACCAGCACGCAATAAAGAGTCACGCAAGCGGATTTCTGTGATACCCATTTCTTGAAGCATTTCAATAGCAGAACTTCCTGCTTCTTCCGCATTGGCTAAACCATTTATGAAAGCACCAAGTGCGCCGATTGCATCTTTCTCGAATGCTTTCTTAAACTCCTCACCCGTCATACCCGCAATTTTAGCGAAGTTTTCAAGGTCAGCTCCTGACTTCACGAGGGCAGATAGTTCCTTTTTCGTCATGCCCATATCTTCAGCCAGATACCCGAAAGCTTTACCACTATGGGAAGCCATCATTTGTAAATCGCGAAGTGAAAGACCAGTCGTACTCATGAGGTCGTTCATCTTTTTAAATCCAGAAGAGGTGGCGACTTGCATATTGACCATGACACGGGATATTGCCGATCCACCCATTTCTGCTTCGATTCCCACAGATGAGAGAGCAGTGGCGAGTGCCAAGATATCTGCTTCGGACATACCTACCTGGGCTCCAGCTCCAGCAAGTCGTAATCCCATATCTACGATTTCACGTTCAGTCGTAGCGAAATTATTACCGAGTTCAACTACAACAGAGCCTAACTTATCAAAATCCTTTTGAGACATTTGCGTGATATTTGCAAATCGTGCCAATGCAGTCGCCGCATCTTCTGCGGACATATTTGTTGCCACGCCCATATTAATCATTGTTTTGGTGAAACCCTCGATTGCGTCGTTTTGAATGCCAAGCTGTCCGGCTACTTCTGCAACGCTCGCAATTTCAGTAGCAGCAGCAGGGATTTCTTTTGCCATATCTCGAATAGCGCGGGATAGTGATGCGAATTCCTCTTCGGTCATGTCGACGGTTTTGCGGACGCCTGCGAATGCAGATTCATAGTCTGAAGCCGCTTTAAATGCAGCTGTTCCAATCCCTACAATCGGAGCTGTCACTTTCATTGAGTAAGTTTTCCCGAAGTCCGTCATACTTTTTCCGATGGACTGCATTTTGTCGCCTGTTTCCTGCCATTGTTTACCCAAACGTTGCAAAGGGTCTATTTGCTGTTTTATTGCGCCATTCACACGTTCTAGTTGCTGTTCTGTTCGATTCATTGCCGCGACCGACTTGTTATACTCGTCGGACAGTTTACGTGTTTGGTCTGAGTCCTCGCCTTTCACACGCTTCGATTCTTCGTAACGCTTCCGTAATTCTTCAACTTGTTCTTTTTGAGTTTTTAATGTACGCGTGAGAATATCTGATTGTTCACGAAGCCCCTTCAAACTTTGGCTATAATCTTTACCGCTGGATTTAGCCACTCCCATTTCAGTCCTGAGACTCTTCAGGTCGTTCTTAAATCCTTGTAACGACTTTACGGACCCTTCATCTTCCCACGATAATCTGGTGCGGAGCGTACCGACATCTTTACTCGCCAACTACCTCACCTGCCTTTATATAAAGAAAAAAGCCGCGTTAAAGGACGCGACTCAAACCTAGATATGCGGATCACCGCCTGGTCTACCAAATATCTGATAGATAGACCTCTTTTTCACGAGGAGCATAATCATCAACCTCCATGAGTTCATTAAAAAAGTGAACGTCTAACTGATCAATTTCAGTCATCGTCCACTTGGGGGCATGCGGTTGTTTGGGGAACATCATGTTCCGATAAAGTTGTTTAAGGGAAGTGTACGCTTCTTGCCACGTCACTCCCCCGGATTGTTTCCCTCTTCATTCGTTTCTTTTCGAGATCCATACACAGCCTCACGAAGTTTAGCCAATACGTACTCTTCGCTTGCGCCTTCATAAACCTGTTCAATGGTGAATTGATTTTTAAAAACGACATCCACAAGTATTGAAACGTGCGCATCATCATCTGCGAGTAGTTCAGAATACGTTTCAGATTCGTCTTTCGCTCGCAATTCAAGATATTTCCGTTTCGCGAGCATCGGCACAAATGGCGTAGTGAAAATCTTCTTTTCTCCATCAATAAATAATTCGATTTGCATTCCGGTTCCCCCCTTACGGCGTTGCTACCCAATCAGGTTCAATTACTTTTGTGAACCACTCGTCAAACACAGTCTTATCCGTGATCGTTTCATCTTGATTCCAGGCCTTGATTTTTTCTTCTCCATCATGGATACGCGGAATAGCTTCGCCAGTCAGATTAGGAGTCTGATAGGTCGGCGTATCTTGCTTCGTTTCTTTATTTTCTTCCGCAGGCGCCAATTTCACGCGATACAACCAGAAGAATTCAGAACCTCCACGTGCAGATTCTGCTTGTCCACCGATAGCGATATAAGGAGCATCGTCCTTCACGTTATCCGAAATCAACCCATTTTCATGAATTGTTTTCCCGAGGATTTCAGCTTCGACCGCTTTTTCCAAATACGCAGTATTAACAGACACAGCAATTGGACCTTTCGCGGAATCAGAAAAAAGCACTCCATCGTCCGCTCGTAGATTTGCTCGGTTAATTGATGGCTGAATATTCAACGCCATCGCAGGACCAAATGGTTTCGGCGTAGCGTAAGTTGTAGATGTATTGTCTTCCTTCGTAATCACTGCATAGTGCAGATTTTTTAATCCTTTAATCGCCATTTATATCTCTCCTTAGTTTTTATATTAATTTCTTGCTATTGAGGCATTAGCCCACATAACCGCTGTTTCTAAATTAGTAAAAGCTACCGACTTTTCACGACCATCTGGACATTCCTTATCAATTAAATATGCTAGTTCCTTGGCTTTTTCACGAATAGCAGTATACTTCTCTGGTTGTCCTTCCTTAGGACTGTGATATTTAAATATGTTTTCCAGTTGTTCATTCAATGTTTATCTCTCCAATCGTATTTTCATAATTAAAACGAAGTATTTTTCTGAACTTTTTCATGTCTATATCATAGGTTTCAGATTCGAACATTCGCCCGAATCCGGCTTGTTTCATAAGCCGTTTCACATCTTTCACCAACTGCAAGTAGTTGCCACTAGAAAACACATCGACTTGAAAAAAATGTTTGGTTATCAATTCTTCATCGTCCGCATTCATTCGAGATGCCTGATTGTATTCGACAAAAACAATATAAGTTTCAGCCGTACTGTTGTAATTGGCTGCAGCTACAGGGACGCCAAGAGGGCGCAGGGTGTCCATGATTAATCGATTGATATTCACGACATACCTATCCCCTTTCTAAATTCGTCCACATAAGCGTTCAGGATGTCATCCTTGCTGTTCTCATAAGCAATCGAAGCAAAGGGACGAGGGGCGACAAAACGCTTTGCGCGGACATTGTAGAAACCGAATTCATGCATATACAAATAGAATCCTGGTTGTTTCTTTCCGCCTTGCGTACCGACAAACAATTCTCCATCTTTTGGCTCCGTACGAATCAATGATTCTTGTCCTTCCCCCGATAATCGATGGAGACCGTTTGCGTACACCTCCTCTTTCATCCGATCGCGCAGTAAGTCACCGCCGGCAATGAGTGCCTTATTTTTTAAGTCATCCGTCAGCCCTTCAATACGATCGATTTCCGCAATCAGTTGATCGATTCCATCAAACTCAAGTTTCATGATCATCACCCTTCCGGTGACAGATCAACTCGATAAATTCTCCTTTTTCATATGTCCGATAAACGTTCTGTTCTAAACCGTTGTAAAAAAGGCTCTCTTCGCCCTGGTATTCATCCGTTCGGACTTCGAACATGTAGGAGAGTGTGATACCTTGTTGCTTTGCCGCGTGGAACTCCTGGGAACGAACACTTTTCCGATTTGCAAATACTTTACGAGGACGACCTGGAACGACCTCCGGGAATCCGTCTTTGTCAGTGCCCTCCACAAGATCAACTAGTTGAACAACATCAGACCAATTCACGGTAATCACCCGCCTGGCTCAAATGATTCTTCAACGACTCAAAGGATTCGGCGAAGCGTTCAGCATTTGGACCATCCAGTCCATAGTGCGCCTTTGCATAAAGAATGATGGCGCGTCGAATGAGCGGATCTTCATCGTTTGCAGCATTCACAATGGAAACGCCCGCTTGGATTAATTCCATGCGAGCGCCTGCAATAAGATCTGTGATTTCTAAGACAATAACAGGGTCGCTCGACGTAACACGTAACGCCCCCTTAACAGATTCCAGCATATCAATCACCCAATTCCGCTAGAGCCTTTAGAGCTTCGTCCTTACCTTTGACTTTTTCGCCATTCGGTAGTTCGTAATAACCGCCGCCAACGTGGTTCAAATCTCCTTCCACTTCCTCTTCCGTCACTTCTTCCAAGTAGCCTTGGTCAACTAAAAAAGCGATTCTGTCATTATCATCATAAGAATAGACATCGCCTTTTTTATAGAGTTTCATCTTTTCATGCCGCTCTTTAAATGGAGTTTTTGCTTTGTAAATCATATTTTATCATCCTTTCTTTTTATGGAATTGCTACTGGCTTGATAATGACGAACGCTTTGTTGTCCAATACATCGCCGTCCACAATTGCGTAGCCCATGTAATCAGTCAGACGATCGCGAACGTGGTCTTGTCTATACATCGTGATATCTTCGTTGATGTTAGCAACATAGCCTTGACCAAGGTTACCGAGTAGGATTTCTCCATCAGGGATTGTCGCATCTGCCTTAATTGTACGCCCGAAGATTCGACCGACACCGCCAGCCATTACATCAGCAACAAACATCGGACGTTTTTGACCGTCAACTACATTCGCAAGCACAGACCAAATCGTTGCGTTGTTCGCGTAGATCGTTGCACCGTTCACATAGCTTGAAAATAGACCGCCCATCATGCTTGTTAAATCTTTATATGTCAGCTCAGCTTCAAGCTGAATGATTTGTGGCGTAAGCGACTCTGCCGCTAAACGCGTTTTAATTCCGTATGGCTCTGGTTTAAATTCGCTTGCGGACGGTTGCCCTTTACCTTCATAGACTGCCTTGGATAAAGAGATACCCATACGATCACCAATTTCACGGATGATGTACGCTTCGAATTCCTGGATCGCCATCTTCTTCAGCTTCCAAGTGACTTGAATCGCCTTAGCAAGTTCGTGGCCTGTTAGGTTCAAGTGCCCGAATTCCATTTTATCCGTTTCCACTTTCGTGTCTTCATCGTACCAACGAGCATTTTGAGAACCGGAACCTTTCATCATCGTCAAGTTGCCGCGGACACGGAACTTACGGACGTCTGCCCACAGTGGATATTCTTCCTCTGCGCGTTTCCAGATACCCGCTGCCACTGTTTTAGGGATAAGGATCTGTGAGTTTTCAGTTGTGTGAGTGAAATCCCGATATTCAGTATTCGCCTTGTCCAAGACTTCACGTTCTTCTTGGGAAAGATTTTGCCCCATCATTTCTTTTGCCCATGCAGAACGGTATTCATCGAGTTCGATTACTTTATCCCACTTCAAAGAGCGAAAATCAGTTTTTTCTGTTGTGCCAGAATTAAACGTTTCAATTGTCCGACCTTCTGTTTTTCCTGAATTCAAATCTTCCATTTCCTTTTTCATACGAGCGCGAGTTTCAAGTTCGGCTTGTTCCTCTTTCAATTCGCGAACTTCTTTTTCCAAGTCTGCAAAAGATGTTTTCCCTCGCTTTTCTGCATCATCCAACATACTGCGAATTTCTTCCAAACGTGCTTTGATTTCTTCTAAACGATTCATTCATATTCCTCCTAAAGGTTAATTAAAGTTTTTAGTTTCAATGTTTGTTCTTCGATATAACGTTTTTCTTCTTCTGCGTGATGTTTCATCGGATCATAACCACGGGCGCTGACCTCCGAATCGGGATATGCGGGGAAAGCCACCGCGCTTACTTCCAACAGCTTTGCTTTTGTGACGGTACGTAATCGCAAATCATCGTCCGGATCCTCGATGTCTTCCGAAATCATCTGGAAGCCAAAACTGACCCCGTCCACATCACCGCGTTTAATCGATTCAAATGTATCGTTACCAAGTGTGGTCTTAGGTAAATCCAACTCAAAATGAAGACCCGTATCATCTTCACGAAGACGGAGCGTGTTATTCTTTGTCCGTCCGAGAACTTTTGAGGTGTCGTGCGACCATAAAAAACGTTGATCCTCACTTTGCAGGGAATCAACGAAAGCACCTTTTTTGAATTGCTCACGAAACTTCATGAAATACCCTAAAACGAGTGACCGTTTCTCCCACTTGACCGCATAACCCGATAACGTTCGATTCCCGTCATCATCTTCACGGACTTCAATCTTCTGCGTCATCATCAGTTCCCTTTTTTCCGTCTTGTCCATTGCCATCACCTCCTTCATCGTCATTTAATTTCGGTGTTTTGACTTCCACAGTGTCCAGTCGTCTGATTGGTTTGTCGCCACCTTTTATTGGCCCCAAGTTCAACACACGACGCCACTCATTCGGAACCATCGACCCTCTGTCTACCATCTGCACAAGTGCCATCTTTGTACGCATCGAAGCGTATTGCAGAGCAGTGGACTCGAACACGATTTTGTTACCAAACCCTCTCTCGCGTCTCGAAAACATCTTTCGTGAAAACTCATTAGACAACTGCATGGCGACAGGTTCGATGACAGATTCATAATAAGCGTTCCATTCGTCTTCAGTATATTTACTTTGAACGATTTTCTCGTTCGTGTTAAAAAAGTCGTAAATACGTTGCGTGACGTTCTTCATCTGCTTATCGTCAGGCACATAGCTGTTGAATTTCACCTGTTCCAAGTCATAACGCGGATCCGATGCAGCAGTCCCGCCCTCGCCATCAATGCTCAAATAGTTTTTCGTGAATTCTTCAACTTGTATTTTAATATCCTCTTTTTTCAAAACTTGCTTAAACTTCATAATCCATTTAATCAATGCGCTGTTCTTAATGGCCTTTGTCATTCCCTGGTCAATCGTTGTAGCCACACTCATCAGTTCAACCAATGCCTGGCCTGGACTGTCACCAAATAGATTGTTGGAATTGAAGTCTTGCCGCAAATGGATAACATCAGCATACGGAACAATCATGCTTTTTCCGTCAGGGAAGAAGAATTTCAGAAACATGTCGCCACTGGGTCCTTCGAGCATATCCACATTTTGAGCAGGGATTGGATAGATTTCGACAGGCACAAATTCATCGTCGCGTTTGATCAATGCAAAAGCATTATTGTTCAGTTCTAATTGATTCGCAAGCTTCTCTTGTAACATTTGTCCGGACATTATCGGGTTCGGTTCTTCCAAAAGAAAACGAATATTAACATCCGGAAACGCTTTGAAGCCTTGCTCATTATCACGGATGTGCTTTGCGACCAACTTACCGATGGCTCTCGCTTTTGGACGAATACAAGCGCGAACGATATCACTCTTGTAAATGTCACCATTGAATCCGTAGAATCCATCGCCAACATCGGTAATCAGCTTGTAGTTTGTCGTCGTTTTAGTCGGCTCGGTTAGTTTTTTACCAAACATGAAATCGAATAGACCTATGATACTCACCTCCTTCCCTTGGATGCAGATTATTTCACAGTCGAATAAATGCGAGCAATCTTTTCAAGTGTTTCTAACCTCACCGGAACACTTTCGATTTTCTGGGATTCTTTCAACATTTCTTTTAACTGTTTTTCGATTTCCGTCTTTATTCCAAGCATGCTTATCACCCCTAAATAAGATTCATGTAATCAGAATGCTTGTCCTGATAAACCACGTAGGCATTCAACATGGCAGCAGTACCATCAATACGTTTCCGCTGCGTCTTACCTTTTGCGGGTTGAATGTTACCGTTTCGATCGATGTCCACAGTCGTATTCGACAAGCACCATTTTGTAATTTGGTTGTTGTTGTAATTGATTCGTTTTGATTCCAAATCTGCACCCATTGACTTCATAGGACCCGACAATGTTTTCTTACCTTGGATTACTGGAATCATGGCATCCGTTCCGAAATGGCTATGCATTTCTTCTACCCAATAGGTTGCAGACCAACTGTCATAGCCAATCCACGGAAGGTAAAGGCCGTATACGTCACGCAATTCCAAGAACCACTCAGTCACGAACTTGTGATGCACTTTATTACCAGGTGTCGTCCGTAGATAGCCCTGTTCTTTCCAAATGTCATACGGCACTTTGTCTTCTGCCGCACGTCTTTCAAGCAAATCTTCCGGCAACCAATACATGTGCGTGTAATAAATTTCATCACTATCAGGCAACTGGAACAAAGCGCAAGCAGACGTTAAATCCGTTGTGGAAGATAAGTCAGTTCCTCCGATTCCGTAGTTCGGTTTCAGAAGTTCGATGATGAATGTCGATTTGTTATCCAACTGTTCAAACGTCAACCAAGCTTCTGAACTCGTCTCGCGAATATTAAAATCCTTTGTCAGTAAGTTTTTCACCAACAAAGGATTCGCTTTTGCTTTATTCACTTTTCGTTCAAGGTCATCAAGTTTCTTAATCGTACCTAGACCTGGATTCGCTTTCTTCCACTTTTTCTTGTCAGTCCATTCTTTGCGGCTATCCAATTCATAAACGATGGGAAGAACGTGTTCATCCTTGTACCCGTTTGGATCGTCATATCCATTTATGATTCTTTCGATTTCTTCATACTTGATATCGAATATACCTTCACGGACAGTTCCGGCCGTAGTGGTAATGATGGACAATGGCTGTCGTCTTGCACTCATTCCATCGATGATAACGTCATACAAGTTCTTGTCTTCGATAGCGTGTAACTCGTCAATGACAGAACAATGGACGTTCAAACCATCAAGCGTATTCGAATCAGACGATAACGGTTTGTAAGATCCGTCGTTGAAGTCAGAAAGCATTTCCCCGACAAGAGAACGAATCCGCTTTCGCAACACAGGTGACTTGCTGACCATTCGTTTTGATTCCAACCACACGATTTTCGCCTGGTCTTTTTTCGTTGCAGCAGAAACAACTTCCGGACCCGGTTCTCCATCGGCAACCAGCATATATAAAGCGACAGCAGAAGCCCAAGCTGACTTACCGTTTTTCCTTGCCACAATTAAAATAAACTCGCGATATTTGCGAGTCTCGTCAATTTTATGGATGAATCCGAATGTGGCAGCAGTCATTGCTTTCTGCCATAACTCCAAAATAAAAGGCTTCCCGCCCATCTCCCCTTTGGAGTGTTTGCAGAAGCCTTCAATAAACTCCATTGCATGATTGGCACGTTCAGGAGAATATTCATATTCTGATTTTTGGTCGTGGATATCATCGACTAGTTTTTTATAGACACGGCGAACTTTGTAACCGACAACTTCTTCACGCGATTCGATTTTTGCGTAGTACTCAATAATCGGATTGTAGGATAAAGGGTAAAGTTTCATCGCCGATTCACAAACGCATCGAATCCATCATCTCCATCGCCCTTCTTTTTCAGTTCGGGTTTAGGAATGTAATCACCTAACTGCTTCATGATGGATTGATAGTTTTTATTCATCGCAATGTATCGTCTGGCTTGTGGTCTTTCTCGCTCATACGGTTCTTGCTGTTCAGACTGAGAAAACATTTCGTCATAACCATTCACATCCAAGTCTTCACGAATATCTTCCAGGCGAATACGTAGGTCGGCAGCCTCCACAATTAGCCCTTCCACAACCATGAGGGTATCTTTTGGCAAGTCTTTGTAAATCCGTTTAAGCCTACGTATTTCTTTTTTTACGCGTTCATCTTTTGTCACTTCTTTTGTAGTCGCCATAAAATAGCACCTCTTTTCAGTCGTTTTTTAGGGGGTAGGGGGTCACACGGAAATTCCTGTGTATTACACGAAGCTATGCGCTCGCTTGAATTGTGTCATTCAATTCGAATACTCATAGGGGGGAGTAGCGTTGTTCCTGATTTCAAGACGGGAACTTTCAATGTTGATTTGTGTCACGTCCAGTATCTTCATACTGTAGTTCTCCATCCGCATTGAATGTGAATCCTTCCCGCAATGGTTCATGTACCTGCTTATGCTCCCTGTTATGGCATGTATGACAGAGTAGTTCAAGGTTGTCTTCGCTCATCGTTATGTTCGGATCGTTGACATTGGATTCATCGATATGGATTTTATGGTGAACGACATTCCCTGGCTCACCACAACGTTCGCATATACCGTGTACCTTACCGTAGTAGTACTGTCTTAACTTTCTCCATGCGACCGTCTGATAAATTTTGTCTCCAATCCGTCTTGATTGAATGTAGTTCATAGATCCGCACGACCGAAGTGAATTAAATTGTATTTTAATAAATTCATTTTTGATTTGATTTCTTCGAAGAGTTTCAATCGTTCATCAGCGACTAACGAGCAATCCCTCTTACGCTGTAGTCGTCGTACCTTGCTATCCGTCACATAGGATGTGTAGTGATAATAGCAATGCTCACAGTCAAAGTAAGTTTCGTGGATGTTATTCGGATGCTTCTTTTCTTTGAAAACAACATCAGTGATTTTACCGCAATGATCGCAGAGTGCTGTGACTGGTTTAGTCATTGTTATCCCTCCCTCATAATAAAAAAGACACCCGAATGGATGTCTCATTTTCTGTCTATATTAATTGTCATACCCTCGTGTGAATCTCCGACAACAAAATCGGCAAGCGTAACGTCATAGTCGCCATCTTGATAAGTGACAATGTCGTCATTACCTAGCGCCTTGTCATAGTTGTTTTCGTATAATGATTGATCGAGTCCAAGTGATTTGATTAATACCAATGACGATTCGTAGCCCGTCCCTGTCTTATCTGTGTATGGAGAATCACCTGATATGCTCATATTGTATCCTGTTACTTTTCCATCGGTGTATTTTGCATGAAGGGTTTGTTCCCCTTCCAGTTGGTATAACGTTTGAATGGTTGCGTATTTCTCTTCCTCAATTTCGCCGAAGTCCTTTTCTTTCAGAATATCGACAGAAGTATAATCGTATGCCGCGTCATTGTATGATTCGACAAATGAATCCAACTCCTTACTACTGGAGCACGCTGTTAAAAATAGCAATGCCCCAAAAATGATTAACCCTTTTTTCATTCCTTCTCCCCCTTTTTGTTAATGATAACCAATTAGGCAGGAAAAGAAAACCACCCACACAACAATAACAGCAACTTTCCGCGCTGGTTAGTTCAGCGAGTAACGAAGTTTGCGAGTGTTCCGCTGTTTGTTAGTTTTCCGACTAACAGTTGTGTGAGTGGTTTTGCAAGGGGGAAATTATTTAACAGATAACCAGTCTGTCAAACGTCTACGATATCACTATATCAAGATTCAATGGCTCGATAGTGCCAACCTTGTGCCAACTTGTTTTGAAGTTGCGTGCTTTAGTCGTACTGTTTATCAAGCTGTTTTAGATTTCTTCCGCTCCGATTGTTCAATAACCATTTTCAATCCAACCCAGTAACCAATTAATCGATGAGGCAATTTCTTTCCAAAATCCCAAACACCTTCCATAACATCTGAATCTGCAGATGTATCTTGATATACATTCATTAGCCATGCACGATATGATTCCATTGATGAACTTTCTTCAATAGCTGACAAGATAGCCTCGTAGATTTCTTGCCCATCTTCTAATTCATTCAGTTCGTATTCTTCCCAGTGCTCTTTCAGTTCCTTTTTCGCGAGATTCTCGTCGAAGTCCCAACGTTCTTCGCAAAATGCAGAAAGCTTACCAGTGAAGTAGTGAAGCTCAAAATCCTCAATATTTTTCAGTGTCGCTGCACAAGTAAGTGAATATACCGCTTCGCCAATATCACCAGAGACAAATACATTATTACCAGAAAGAACATACTTAGTGCGGTACATATTTGTGCCTGGCTTTCCCCAAGTTATCACTTGTAAGCCTTCCTCACCTCTTACTTCAGCCACATGGTCTTTGAACCAGTGACAACGAATTTCCTCTTTTACTCGCTCGATATGGTCCATAATAATTCCCCTCTCTTTTTTTCAGAGTTTTTATCAAATATTCACCATTCCCCCATAAGTTTGGCGACAGAATAAACAATTTCATCCCTCATTCGAAACAGCGTGCGTCTGGACACGTTCAACTCACAAGCAATTCCGTCAAAAGTTTTCGTCTGCGGTTTCGCGAAGAAGTATAGCTGCACGAAGTCCTTATGTTCTTTGTCGCATGATTCGAGCATTGTCTCTATAGCGTCCACAGTGGTTCTTAATCGTGAAATACGCCTATCCTCTACTAAACGTATAGCGTATCGCTCTGTGGGGGAAGAGGGGAGATTAGATCCACCTCCGACTGCCTCTGCTCCGTTGCGGTCGTATAAAATCTCCTGTCTGCGATTCTTGTATTCTTTAAGCGTGTGATGGTAGTGCCTAATTTCAGACTCGATGTATTTATAAGTTGTGCGGTCAAGTTTTGTCATGTAGTCACTCCCTTTGCTTCGAACTGGAAGTGCTAAGTAGAGCGGGCAATAAAAAAGCCCACATAACCTTTAAACTCCCAGTTGTCATAATTGCTACAATTACTGCTAATGATACTGACATCCAAGCAATCGCAATTGTCGTAGTTTCTTTCATGTGATTACTCCCCTTTATCTTCGAACTGTTTATTAATCTTTCATGAAAACCAACCAATGCGTTTTGCTTCTTCGATTTCCGAACAGTGGTTTGAAATCTATAACTTTGAGAATTTCGTTTAATTTGATTTGGTCTTCGTTCCATTTGAAAATCAGTGTGCCGTTTGGTTTCAAAACTCTCATACATTCGTTAAAGCCTTCTCGTATGTCGGTTGGCCAAGTCTCTTCTAATATCCCATACTTCTTTCCGAGCCATGACTTCTCTCCGGCTTTTATTAAGTGTGGTGGATCAAACACAACCATATAAAATGACTCATCCTCGAATGGAATATTTCTGAAGTCGGCAACAATATCCGGATTCACTTCTAGCTTTCTTCCGTCGCATAGTTTTTCTGAAACTACCCTTTTATCCATGTAAACTGCATCATCGTTTTGTTTATCGAACCAAAACATCCGACTGCCGCAACAGGCATCTAAAACTCGTTGCTCCAATTTACTACCCCCTTCATCACTCAACCATATTTGTCCACTATCAATCCTCGCCCAACCTCCGCCGATACTCTGCCATCAACTCTTTATCTGTCATTCGCTCAAACGCCGATTCGCGATACCCTGTCCACACGACGAGCAGAGTGATAATTTGTTCGCGTTCTTGCGGATGCATCAGTACCCACTCTCCTGTCGTTCGTGATTGATAGCGTTCTTGGCGTAGTAAGCAGTTTCGATTTCGTCCCAAGTGAAACCAAGCATTTCGCCAAGATATATGAATGTCTGTAAGAGTTCTAGGCAATAATCATCATCACGCAACCCTATCGTGTAATCGATCGCTCGTAAAAATTGTGTTGTAACATCAGACTCTTTATAAATAGGATTTATAGAGTCATAATCAAATCGATAGACACCGACTTCCATCCCAATCGATAAAATGAAATGCAGGCAGTCAACGTATTCTTCGAGAAGTGGGTTCTTATAGGGTTCTCCCCAAGCAGTTACTGGAATATTTGTCCGTGGCTCTCGATTCTCACTCCAAAATTTGAAGCCCCGCCATTCATTCGCCAATTCGCCCAACTCTACTTGCAAAGCTAGAATCTTCATCGACAACAGATCTTGCCCTTCCAATCCCTTTTCCTTCACAATCTTTTCGTCCAGTTTACGTTGTGTTTCAAATAGTTTATTTAGATTCACACCATCACCTCATCCAATTGTTCTTGTAAATAAACACGTTGCTCCATGAGCATGACATTCATCGTTTCTGTGTGTTTCAGCCGTTCGAGCATGCGTTTCAATCGGTCATTTTCTTCTTCAAGGTCTGTAAAGTCTGCTACGAGCTTCGAATACTCCTCCTGGTCAACCTGTTTCGCTTGCTGCCCGAGTGCAGATTCAGCGTCTGCTAGTTTTTGTTGCAACCGTTGCAGAATATCGCGTTGTTTGTTATTCGCGTCTTTCAGTAGTTCATTTTCAGCCTTTAACGATTCTTCTGTTGCGTCCTCTCCCTTTTGCATAATTACACCCTCCTTTTCGTCTATCGAAACTGTAGTGACCTCCTGTGTCTTCCTAACGACAGCAAGTTCATTCAATCTCTTCCAACGTGCGAAACTCGTATTTGCTATGCCGTATTTCTCTTTCACCCACGAATCGGATCGCTTGTCCTTTTTATGTGCAAGGTATTTATCTACAGTCAGTTCCTTGATTGGCGCGCCCTTCACATAGTCCGTTTTCGGTCTACCGCGTTTCTTCGGAGCAGGTTTCGGCTTAACTGTTTTCTTTGCCTTTTTGGCGATTTCGCCTTTTGCTTTTTTCCACGTGTAAAATCTATCACTCGACCATCTGAGCGCCCTCATAATGACGCGGTCATCAATCTTTTCATCTTTCATGTCCAGGTAGATTTCCCACGTGATGTTGTCGGCGTTAATATGACTGAATAGGTCTTCCATCGCCATAGGTCGTTTTGGGCCCGACTTCTCCGGATCTCCCGCAAGCCGTCTCCCCAAGTCGCGCATTTCTACTGATGCCGGACAATCGCAATGATAGCCATTCGCTTCTCTGCCCGCTCGAACTTTACATTCTTCACAAACTTTATCTTTCAATGTTTCGATTTTAGCTAATATGGCCAAACGTTCTTTCTTTTTGCGTTTGCGTTCGGCTGTGAATTTTTGTCGTTGGTCAAAACTCATTTTATCCAGCTTTTTAAGCTTTTGACTTGCCGCGTATCCATCCACATCTGCGTTTACTGTCAATTGACTCCCTCCCACTTGGTATATAACTGCCTTATTTTCGCTATATCTCGCCCAACCTGTGATTGACTGATGTTTAACGCTTTAGCAATTTCGTTTTGCGTGGCGTCTTTATACATCAAACCGAGCATCACTTTCTGACGGTCTGATAATAGATTGATAAAGTCATCCACAGTGAGATTCGTTTTATCGTCTTCCGTTACAATTACATCCAACAGACTGCTTTCTTCTCCTAGTAGCGCATCTAAGGATTTTAATCGTGAATTTTTATACGCAAGAAGCGCACGTTTAACTTCCGACTTGGACTGCTTCAATTGCTCGCTTATTTCCTCCACAGAATTGTCACCTAACCCTCTGCGTCTAATCGCGTGCATGATTGCGTTGGTTTTATGCGGTATATAGACTGGGCTGTTTAACTCCCTCGCTTTAATCTGTACGGCGAATCTTACGTGTTGGGAAAGATACCCTGCGATTGGAATGCCTGCGCCCTCGTCAAACTTGCGATAGGCAACGAGCAGCGCGATTACTCCTTCTGTAAATAAATCTTCATATTCTGCTAGGAACGCATACTTCTTGGCAACACTGGCAAGTAGTGGCCTGTAGTCCTGGATGAGTTGTTGTTCAATCATCGGGATCAACTGCTAGGGCTTGACGGGCTTGCGTGGAACATAAATGACGGCATTGATTTCTCAAAATTTCCTTCAACGCTTCCCGTAGACGTGCATTTTCTTCTCGTAACTTGTCGATATAGTTGCCATCCTCCATTTGGTCAATAGCGTCTTTAAACATCCTCCCCACCTCCGAACTCGATGAAGGATTCTGCGGGGTAGAAGCCTTTTAAAGCAGCTTCAGCATAAACCTCTTCAATATCACTCTTATCTGTATAAAAGTAGCCCGCTTTATCAACCGCTACGTCACCCTGTTTGAATCCAATATTTTCCCGACCAATCCCCGCCCACACTCTGCGTTCTTTTTCGGCTTTGATTTCTTCTGGTGTGGCATGGCGTAAAGATGATTTCAAGAAGTATCTAGCTTTTTCGTCATCAACCCACACACGATCTGGTGCAACTCTTTCAACTTTCGCAAATCTTCCGTTAGCAGAATTTACAACCCAATCCCCAACCTTATACTGCGGCTCGATTTCGTAACTGTTTCTCACATATAACAGTTTCGCAAATTCTTCAATCGTGAAGCCCTTTAGACATTCAAAAGAGTCTACAAAGGTGTGACGCATTTCAATAAAAAATTCTAAATCATTAAGTTTCTTACCTGTTTCCTTGTCTGAAATCCTTTTGTATGCTTTAAGCATTTCCGCTTGTTCCGCCGTAATTTTCACTTTTTCAATCATTTTCCTCTCTCCTTTTCCAAAATGTCTTGTATATATTTCGACTCGTAACTCTTCACAAACTGCCAGAACGTCATATTGTATTTACTATGCAAGTCCAGTTCGATGAATTCACCGCTGCGATGTGCTAGTAATTCGTCTGTCATGGTGTGTCCTCCCTTACGAGATGAATTCGTCATACATTTCATTCAGTAGTCTTCGCTCTTCCGATTCACGGCGTTCCCTGTACAGCTCGCAGAACGCTTCTTTTTCTCCTATCGTGTAACCCTCGAATTTTATCCCCAAAAGTTGTCCGGTCAATGAAATGTTATGATTCAACAATCGTTCCTGTGGTGCCAGTTTCTCCTTGTGATAGGAACACTCAATAACTGCACCGCAATGACTTTCTTTTTCGTGAATGCATGATTCGCATTTATCGTTCATATATGGTCTTTTTATCATTCCACTACCTCCTAACAGATCAGTTCCAACTGACCGTCATTATTTGATGTAAAATCCGTTGCGTAATCGTCGTTGATAATCAATTCAAAAATAGATTCTAGAATCGGAACAACGATACTGTTTCCTGCTTGGTGATAGAGTGTGCCGTTTAAAAACTCACCTCTTGACGGATGTTCTTTGAGTGCAGCATCGAAATCCGAATCATCGAACCCCATCAATCGCCAACATTCACGTTCGGTTAAATATCTAAAACGTTCATCATCCACACGAATTACTCCGCTATTCGGGCATCTCATTTGCTTAGTAGTAATTGTGTAAACAAAGTCTTCCACCTCTTGCAACATCCGACCGCCAAAAGTTCCAGGCACTATCGGTTGTCCAGGCAATTTCTTAATCATGCTAGGTTGCGTGATGATGTATTTTTCTTCTGTTACATCTTCCAAAAAATAATCAATCGACCGCATAGGTGTTTTTCGCAACTTACTAAAATCAAATACTCCGTCACCTAAAACTGATACTGTGAAAATCCTTTCTCTCGCCTGCGGGATTCCGAAGTCCCTAGCATCCAAAACTTGATATGAATTTGTATATCCTAGCTTTTCCATGTCGTCGAGATAGTGATGAAATGCACCGACTAGCTTTTTATTAAATACATTCTTCACGTTTTCCCAAATGACAAACTTAGGCTGCCATACTCCTAAACTCTCAATGATTTTGATAGTCTCAAACAGCAATGAACTCCTTGTCCCATCCTCCACGTTGCCACCGTATTGTTTCCCCGCTATCGAAAAGTCTTGGCATGGTGATCCGTGTACAAGAATGTCTGGTTGCAAGTTGTAACCAACTACGCTTTCTGGCTTGTACCGATTGTCGAACATTGCGTTATAAGTTCGGACAGCTTTTTCATTCCACTCCACGTAATCAATAGATTTATGGTCAACACCTAAATTGATAAGTGCTTTTCTCGGTGCGCCAATGCCTCCGAACAATTCTAGGATTTTAACCATGTACATTCTCCGTAAACAGGTCCTTTTCAAATTGTTCAGGATTGTCCTTCATGAATTTCCTCAACTCCACAAAAGTCGGCTTGACCTTCCCCATCAGCACTTTTGCTAACTGGACTTTCAGATAGTCGTTCAAATCTTCCACATTGCCTCTTTGCCGATTGATGAAAAAATTCGTGCCGTGATTATTGCACATTCCGTATTTCAAAGAAGGTGTGTCGCACCCTTTGACTAGACATTTGAAACTCCCGTAATTCTCGATTTGCTCTTTATGCCAATGGCAATATTTAGATTCACCCTTTGTTTTTCTGCCGCAATCCGAAACTTCACAATACCTCACGGATTCCTTTTTTCTGCGAGTTCTCAATGCCTGCCCTCCTTGACCGCTGCAGATCCCACGTTCGACTAATATCTGCCGAACTCTTTCCCTACTCAATCCAAATTCATCACCGATCGATTCCAGCGTTCTTCCGTCCTTGAAGAGTTGGACCATTGTTCTATCCCGAATGACCCTTTTTGGTAGTTGAATTGCCATGTCATACCTCCGATTGCACCCGCAATATAGATTGCAAGGCATTTATTTCAGTTCGCAAATTCTCGATTGCCGATAGTGCCGAACGGTAGCGATCATGCGATAAGTCTCTCGCAAACTTTAAATCTGCTACTTGCCCACGAGCCAAATCTCCGATTAAAGTCGCCTGCACCTTTTCGTAACGCATAACCGCTATCGTTTTTGCAAGTTCCGTTCGGTACACTCTTTCAGCTTCCGCTTTCTCGTTTCCAAGTCTGTATAATTCTTCATTGCTGTTTCTTAGCCGTTTGGCAGCGATATGAATTTCTTGTGTGATTGACGTGAGCTCCATTTGCCACCTCACAATGTTTGTATTTCGATAAATGCGTATGATCGTTCTGCGTAATGCTTTTCCAGTGTTAGTGAAACTATTTGACTGTCATCCTTCCAGATGATGCCGTTGAGCGCATCTTCAATCCCTTTGCAGTAGTTCGATAGATCAGGACGAGTGACAGGCAACAATATGCCGTCTTCCGCATCCTTTCTCTGCTTCTTAGTCCACGACTGGAGGAATTGCCTGTATATAACCATCCGCACCATAAGAGGGGCTTCCAATGGCTTTTTAGGAGCATGCTCTTTGGCAACTTCCGCGACGTGTTGTTTATAAGCGCTGGATTTGGGAGGGTCATACATTCTGACCCCTTTTCCGATCCTCGTTGCCCTAGGACGACCTTGTGCCACGACTTCGCCAGGTATCTCAAATCTTATAATTTCCATCAAAATGGTAAATCTTCATCCGATACCTCTATCGGCGCGCCCGTGTTTTGGAACGGGTCGTTATCCTGCCTTTGATAGTTTTGTTGATTCTGTTGTGGTGTTTGGCCGTCCTGTCGCTTAGGTTCCAAAAACTGTACACTATCCGCAATTACTTCCGTTGTATAAACCCGCTTGCCATCCTGTCCGTCATAGCTACCTGTTTGAATGCGCCCTTCAACTCCCGCCAAACTTCCTTTGCTTAGGAAATTAGAGACATTTTCAGCCTGTTTGTTAAAACAAACGATTTGTATGAAGTCGGCATCCTTTCCGTCCTGCGTTTTGAATGTCCTGTTTACCGCCAGTGTGAATCTGCAAATAGCCACTCCACCTTGTGAATATTTAAGTTCAGGGTCTTTCGTCAAACGTCCTACCAATACTGTGCTGTTTATCATTTAATCTCCTGCTTTCTCATAAATTCTTCGTATAATCGTTCATCACGTTCTTGAATTAACCGCATTTCGTATAGATCGTGCATGTCGTGGAAGAAGTGGTCGCCGTATGCTTCTTGCCGCATTTCTCTAAGTTCATCCGCAAATTCGCGGTCTACGTGTGCCTTGGTGTGACAGGCGTTACATAGGGGCATCAGATTTCTGTATCCGTTACGTCCTCCTTGCGAACGAAAAACGACATGGTGCATTTCAATGGGCTTGTTGTTACAGATGGTACAACTGTCGCCGTACCAATCCAATGCTTGTTGGTAGTCCGTTTTAGTGATTCGTCCGCGTTGTCCTCTTTTGGGCTTTCGCCTTTTATGATTCGGTTTAGGAAAAAGCATCTTGATACTCCTCTCTGACCTCTTCTTTCATGATTCCTTTTTTGTAATGACAAGCGAGTGATGGGAAATTAATCTCTCTATCTCGCATTTGCCGAAACGTCATATGTCCTTCGTCTTTCGACAACATCGATACATCCATTCTTTTAGATGCATCTGTCACGCCTTCGGGAAACTTGCCGTACTCGGAATAGTAGAATGCTCTGGCAGCTGTTTCACTTTCAGCAAAGATGAATGAGAACACTTCACCATGTTTGGCTGCATAGAGTTTTATATTGTCCACTCCTAACAGATTCATAGACTGCAACTCACGGATCTCCGCTAGATTGAGTTCTACTTTCTTCAAGTCATCGAAATTGCTATCCCTGGTGACGTGACCTTTCTGTATCGCCCAAAATATCGTGTAAGCGAGAAATGGTTCGCTGTACTTGATGGCATCATTCATCTCGTCATATAGATTCACAGTCCAAGTTCGCCTGTCGATTTTTCGTAATGGACAACCGTCTTTCCTGTTTCACCATTTCGATTCTTCGCGAATATCAATTCGAGTTCTTTGTCGTCGTTGTTCTGTGAGTAATAACTATCCCGATAAAGGAACATCACCACGTCTGCATCTTCTTCAATTGAACCTGATTCACGCAGATCCGATAGCATCGGTCGTTTGTCTTGTCGTTGCTCGACAGCTCTTGATAGCTGTGCCAGGCAGATCACCGGACATTCGAACTCTTTTGCGATAGCTTTTAACCCTTTACTGATTTCGCCTACTTGTTGATGCACGTTTCCGTTCATATATTCTGCAGGCTTGATAAGCGTCAAATAGTCGATAAACACGACTGGTTTCTTCCCTGGATGTTCATGCGCAGACTTTCTAATCTTTGTCCGCATTTCCGCGAGCGTTTGTCTTGGCTTGTCATAGATTTGTATTCTCGTCATATCGACTCTGCCGATTGTTTGAACCCAACGATCTTTTTCTGCATCCGTCAAGAACTTGCCTAGGTTTTTAAATTTACCGCGGTCATATCTTCCGACCGATGCCATCAATCTGTCCCGCAATCTTGTAGCGGGCATTTCAAGGCTGAAGACGATTGGTAGTCTGTCGTGCCATCCCGCTTCTTTCGCAAAGTGCAGCATCACGTCCGTTTTACCAACAGACGGACGTGCAGCTATGATGATTAAGTCCGAGTCTTGCCATCCACCTGTAATCACATCGACTGGACTCAATCCTGTTGGTGAACCTTTCTGTTGTTCTAGCACTTCCCAAGCAGATTCATAGATGGGATGTAACAAATTCGTGATGCTATGATGGTCTGTCGTTTTGTCGTTCGATAATTTGCCAAGTTCGCCTGTGATTTGTTCGATGCCCCAGTTTTCTTGTGCAGCCATATGGAGCAAGTTGTTTTTCTCTCGCTCTCTCCACTTGTCCATTACGATTTCCATGTGCTCATCGAACTTGTCCACGTTGCCAGTACGCTCTATTTGCTGCAGATGCGCCGCGCCCCCGATAGAGTCGGGGTTTACTGCTGAGAGTATGCTTATCAAGTCGATTGGCTTGTCTGCGGTGTTGAGTTCTCTGATGGTGGTCAAGAGGGCTTTGTTTCTGCCATCGGTTAAGTGTTCGGGTTGTATGTCTGTCTCTTTGATTAGATATGGCGCTTTTAATATCGAGCCGAGTATTGCATTTTCAGCGATCAATATTCTCTACCTCCTAGATCTGCATATTGAGGTGGTGATACCTGGTTACCTTTGTTTGGTTGTTTACTAGATTTGACTTGCAACACCATCTTGTCGAAGTTTCTGCGAAGTGCTGAAGGTGACAGGATGTTGGTGTGCCAAAAATTATCATCCTGTGACCACTCAATTAGATACTTCACTTGTTCGTAATTTCGGTTATCGCGTTCAATCATAATTCTGATTTCGTCAGACCACTTTTGTAGATTTGCAGGTCTAATATTTTCATTGTTGGCTTTCATCCTTTCGTGTAGAAGGGAAGCCAGTTTATAAAAATCAGAGGTTTCGTCGTAAACTTGTTTAGGACTCATATTCTTGTTGTTAATGTTATTACTGTTATTGTTTGTGTTCATTTGTTGTTCATTTGTTGTTCTTTTGTTGTTCATCTGTTGTTCACCGTCTTGATACTCATGCCAGTTAATCACTGTTACCACGCTATATTTGTTGGTTGTTTTGATGTTCAACATTTGGATTTTTTCTAAAAATTTTAGTTTTCTCCATAGCGTAATGTCGGACAGCTTTTTACTCGCGATAACCCCTTTATTAAACTCTTCAGCCAGTGAAATTCTACCCGTTACAAACTGTCCAGGTGCCAATTCAACAAGAGTGTTTCCTACCATTTGTTGATAGTCTGTATGAGTACATTTCAACAAACAGTGAAGCCACAACTTCAGCAAATCGGAATCAGAATAGATGGCGTTGTCCATCAGTTTTCTGTGTATACTTATCCATCCTCTGCTCATTCACCTCACCCTTCCTGAGATGTCAGATAATCAATAAACTTGCCCGCTTCCTGCTTAGTCAAATCTGCGGATCTCTTTGTAACTCCGAGTGCCTTTTGAGCGTTTTCCCACACCTGCCCTTGACCGATAGAGTCGCGCTTGGCGATGTTGTTCGTCTTCGCCAAGATTGTGTTCAGCTGATTCTGCGTGATGTTGTTATCGGCTTTCGGTTTGGCTGTTGGTTGACTTGCGTTATTGCCGTCGTCATCCTCGTCCGAAGTGATTCCGAATACCGCCGACAAGCTGTAACGCTTGAGATAAGTGACCACACTTCCAGTCGCCTGTGCATCGTTCTTACCAGGCTTCGCAAAGATTGGTTCTGTCTCAATCCACTCTCCGCTGCTGTGCATTAATAGAGTGACAATCCCGACTCTTTCATCTTGATTGACCGGATATTGCAGGAAACTAAGTCCGTGTTTCGGCGCTGTTTCCGTAATAGCTTCCACAACGTTCTCTAATGGCACGTATTTGCTTTTAAAGAAGGGATTATCCTTATCCTTCATAGGTTGTTTAACTTCACCCTGGAAGCCGGATAACGCTTTTGCTAATTCTGCAATGGATTCTGATTTCCTCATTCCGAAACCTCCAATTTGAAAGTAGTCGTTTCCGGTTTAATCTTCACGCCCTCGACAATCTGACCGTTTGCGTCGACGACGTTGTTACCCGCGATAGTGAGCGTCTTTTTCAAATCTCCCCACTTTGCCGATTCTTCGATTTTCAGAAACTCCGTGTATTGGTTCTCTTTAATGAAGGAGAGCAACACATCCTTGTCCGCCAGTTCTGGTTGAGCCTTGCTTGTCGTCGATTTAGATTTGCCGTATGGCGTTGATAACGTCTTGTCACCCGAGCCGTGTAATAGTTGGTATTGGTGGTAGTCGTGTATGCGGTGAGACCAATATTCAACTTCCAATTCATCGGATTTATTGACCTCTTCGAGCCATTTTTTCACACGTTCGATTTCGTCATTTGCGAGTTTTTCGTTTTCCGCAATACGCTTTTTAGCAGGTGCAAGGATCTTCCGAAACACCCAGGACAAAGATTGCAAGTCGGTTATTTCAAACTGCTGTTTTTCTTCCATGTATATTTCCTCCCAATTTGTGATATAGTGGTTGTAAGTTATTTTTGTTTAGCGTCCGATTGCAGTCGGGCGTTTTATATGTGGTCAAAACATTTTCGGAACGCATCCACAAACTTCGCTTTCCGATACGCTTTCTGCCGTGATTTTAGCCAACGTTTGCGACGGGCTTTATGCTTCCTGTTCATCTTCCTCACCTTCCTCCTGCTCTCGCTCCCACTCTAAATACTCAATGGACGGATAACCAAGTCGTAGTGTGCGCTCGATGTCAGGATGGTTCATGTTGTAATGCCTTACTGATATATTCAAATTTGTCGGGATGTGTCGTTTCAAGTTCTGCTAATTCTTCAGCATTAAGAATTGTAAAAAATTGAACGCTATCTACAACCGCTGATAATTCGAATGGATAATCTTCGCCACCGTCATCAGTGACTGCGAACGTTTCAAAAGTCTCGATGAAATCCATATCGACCATGTGGACTCCGTTTTCTCTGATGGCACAAAAACCGATAGTTTCATACAGTTCGTTGTATGATTTTTGCGCATCGGCTAATTTCTGAACTTGCTCGATTGAGAGTTTCAATTCGTTTCCTCCTCGTATTGAGCGTTGGTGTCGTCGGTGACTTTTCCTTTATTACGAACAATATCGATATAGTCAAATCCGCCACCGGTGTATCCCACTGTCTCGTCACCCACGTTTTTTATCTCTCTTGCATAATGAATGCCCACCGAATCAATCATTCCAATCTTCATTCCCACGAAAACCTCTGTCGGCTGTACCGCTTGCAAAAACTCCTGTGGAATCTTAATCTCCAATGCTCGTGCTAGTGCGATAGCTTTACCGATGTCGACGTTGAATACTTCGTCTGGCATGCATTTGGCGATGCCTTTTCCGTACACATGTTTAGTCTGTCTTCCTTTTAACAAGCACACAACTGTTCTTTTATCTGCATTTACAACGAACTCTGCTCCCCAAAAACTTGTGTTTCTTTCACCGCTAAATAGGTGCCTTTCAGAAGCGGATTGCCTCTCCACAAACTCCCTAGCCCGCTGAATCAATTCGGCGCGTTGTTGGTTGGGGGATTTTGTTACTTCACGTATAAAGGCATCCAGACCATCCTTTAGCACCTTTGTATACGCCCGATTCTCCAATTCAATTGTTGCTGATTTGATAGCTTGTAATAATTCTCGATTCGACATTTTGCCAACGTTCATAATGATTTCCTCCCTATATCCAATTTTCACTTCTGATTTCCTTCACCTGTCCCACAAACCTGTGGACGACTTGCCACACATACTCGCCTTTACTGACTACCAACCAATCACTAGATTGCAAGCCTAGCTTGTCCAAATGTTGACGTTCTGCACGGGTCGGTTTACGTCCGATGCGTTTAGTCATTAAAGCTCATCTCCACAGTCGTGACAGACAGTAATTGTTTCATCTGTCCCGCGAACTGGAATCGTTTCACTGTTTTCGTGTGTGCATACATTCATCGTTTCCATCTCCTTTCACGTTCTGCCAAATATCTGATACTATGCGGATGCGATTTCGGATGTGGTTCATGTGGTTCCTTACCAAGTGCCATCCACAAGGCTGTTACGCTACTACCCATGATTGCCGCTACTGGTATGCCTATTGCGGCGATTAGTCCCCATTCGATCATTTGGCTGTCTCCTTCTTTCTTTCCTTGCGAAGCTCTTCAACCAACTTAGGAACCGATGTTTTCATGAAGAACTTCGCCATGCTCTTCCTAGTTTCTGGACTAATATAAACATCATTCGGTTTTTTAGAAGTCATGATGATACCTCCATTTTTGTTTTATATAAACTTTGTAGTTACTATTGGTATAAGCCATTTTTTATAAAATCTTAATCTCCTTCCTTTTTGGTTAATGGTGACTGCGTACGCTTCATCTTCTTCGATAATTTGAACACGCATGCCATTCCATTTGCACGAACGGTAACGTTTGGGTACTCGCACGATATATTCAATCGGCATTCTCTTCACCCCTCACTCCGTGTATTCAATCAATAGTCGATGAATTACACTTCCTCCTTAACTTTCGCGACACGTAAGTCCTTGCTAAAAAAAATAGCCGTGCCTTCTTCCGGTGTTAATTCCAACACGCGATAAATGGAGTTCATCAAATCATGAGAAGGATTGTGGACGCCATTCAACAGATTGCTAATGGTGTGTGACGTGGTACCGATTGCCGCCGCAAAATCCTTTCTGCTTTTAAATCCCTTCAACACCATTTTTGATTCCAGTAATGCCGTGTCGGTTTGTGCTTTTGTCATTATCTTCACCAACCTTTCGCTATACGTAAGTTCATATTAACATGTCGAATTATAGTTTGCAAGCATAAAACGTAAGTTTTTTTGTAGAAAATGAAATATAACTTGCATTTTACGTAAGACTTCCTTATAATAGAGATAACGAAAGGCAGGTGAAGAAAAATGAATTTTGGCGAAAGAGTAAAGCAAGCGAGACTTGAAAGAAAGATGACTTTATTAGAAGTTGCGGAGAGATTAGGAAGAACCGAAGCGACTGTCCAGCGATATGAGAGCGGGAATATCAAAAATCCTAAATCCGACACCATCCAAGAATTAGCGGACGCTTTGAAAGTGTCACCATCATATTTGATGGGTTGGGAAGATAAGTTGCCATCTAACGTACACGCTTTATCTGGGCAGACTGTAAGAATCCCAATACTTGGTTCTATATCGTGCGGAGATCCGTTATTGGCAGAGGAGAACATCAAAGGGTATCGAAATGAATCTGCTGAACTACTTCCTAGTGGAGAACTTTACTACTTAGAAGCAAATGGCGACAGTATGGAACCATCCATACCAAACGGATCCCTTGTGCTTATGAGACGTCAACCAGAAGTCGAGAACGGACAAGTTGCAGCAGTCCTAATTAATGGTGATGAAGAAGCTACCTTAAAAAGAGTTAGAATTCAAAACGGCGATATGATACTTTATCCAGATAACAATAAACATTCGCCAATATTCGTAACTGACAACAATCCGATTCAAATTATAGGGTTGGCCGTGGAAGTAAAATACAAACTTTAATAACTACTAGTAGCGATTAAAAAAAGAGAGCAGCCATCCTCATTCGGACAAGCTGCTCTTTACTATAGGAGGATAAAAGTGGGTACAGCGATTTATAAAAGGGTTAGTACGCATAAACAAGAAGATTTCGGAGTATCACTGAATACGCAACAAGAAAAGCTTCTTGCATATTGTTCTCTTAAAAACCTCGAAAATGTGAAAGAATATATGGATGTGGGTTCAGCTAGGAACACAGACCGTCCAGACTTCCAAAGGCTTATGCGTGACATTAAGACGGGTAAAATACGCAATGTTGTTATATGGCGACTAGATAGGCTCACACGGTCTATATCTGACTTAGACAAGTTGGTTCGTATATTCAATCAATATGGATGCAATCTTCATTCCGCAACTGAAAGCTTGGATACTTCCACAGCTAATGGACGAATGATGGTGAACATCATAGCGATTTTCGCTCAATGGGAATCAGAGTCTATTTCCGAACGCGTATCTGTCAACATGCAGTCTCTAGCAGAGAAAGGCGTGTGGATGTCAGCCGTTCCTTTCGGTTTTGATTTAGGAGAAAATAAACGACTTGTCATTAACGAGAAAGAAGCTTCTGTTTTGCGAGAAGGTTTCAATTTAGTATTACAAGGAGAAAGTTTCACGTCTGCTCAACGCAAAATAAACCGTAAATATAAAACGGACTTCCACAGGAATTATTTGAATAAAAAACTACGTCATGCAACAACTGTCGGTGATATTGAAAGAAACGGTATTATTATTCCGAATACACATGAGCCGATTATCTCCAAAGACGAACAAGCTAAACTATTACAAATTATAGAATCAAATATGAGTGGTCGAAACTCCAACGAATATAAAGACATTTATAGGCGCAAGATTGAATGTCCAGCTTGTAAAAGTACACTCGTCTTAGTTGCACGCAGAAGACCGAACGGAAATCCCTACCATTCTTACACATGCAACAATTGTCACCATTTGGGGAATCCGTTTATTTCTGTTTCTGAAATGAAAATAACTGAAGCTTTTATGAGTTATATGAGGAATATCGAATTTGGAGAGTTGAGCACTGATATTTTAAAGGATGAAAACAAAAACGATGAAGTGAAAGTATTAAAAAAATCACTGAAGGATATTGAGAGCAGAAGAGACAAGCTACAAAGGGCATGGTTGAGTGATTTAATATCAGACGAAGATTTAACTAAATATAAAATCGAAATTGATTTAGAGACGATAGAAATAGAAGAATCCTTATCCAAGCTATCTATACAAAAAACTAGCGTTACCGAAGAAGAAGTGAAAGCCATTACCAAGGAATTCAATCTTCACTTTGATAAATTAGACCAAGAACAAAAAAGAGCGTTCGTGCAGCAACATGTCAAGCGAATATATTTCACACGTAAACTAATGGAGGGGTACAAGAAGATGTACAGCGTGGAGGTCGTGAACGTTGAATTCTTTTGATTATATGTATCATTGTTGTGCGACATTTGGAACACCCGCTGTACCGATGGATGCCAAAATCGTAATGAGTACAACCGTCAATAATTGCATGAATGACAGTTCAAGGCTATAGAACTGTGCGATGAAAATGACGGCAACACCTTGGTAGATGGCTGTTCCATCCATATTAACCGTCGCACCTAATGGCAGTACGAAACTTGATATTTTCTTAGGGACACCTAGATTTTCGTTCGTATTTTTAATGGTGACAGGTAACGTTCCCGCGCTGCTTGCTGTACTGAATGCAACGAGGGCTGCAGGAGATATTCCTTTGAAGAATCGTCTCGGACTCATATTCGCAAATGTCTTTACGGCAGTTGAATAGATGATTAGCGCATGCAATAGACAAGCGATATAGACTGCTAATATAACCTTTAAAAGCGGCAGCAATACTGCAGGTCCATATTGACCGACAACAGGAGCCAACAAGCCTAGTACTCCAATGGGTGCGACTTTCATGACGATACCAGTAATTTTATACATAACTTCCGCGAATCCTTCAAAAAACTTGTAAACTGGTTGCGCTTTTTCACCGACTAAAGTGATCGCCAGACCAAGGAATAGAGCAAAGAAAATAATTTGTAAAATACTGCCGTTAGCTAGTGAAGTAAATGGATTTTCAGGGACGATATTTAAAAGTGTTGTAATGGGGCTTTGCGGATCTTGTGTCGCTGCTTCAGGTGCTACAAGCCCCTCTGTCGATACATTCAAGCCTTTACCTGGTGCAATTGCGTAAGCTACAGCAAGACCGATTGCAATTGCAACAGCGGTTGTAGCAAAATAATAGGCGACTGTTTTAAATCCGATCCTCCCCAATTGCTTTGGATCCGTCGTACTTGCAACCCCCACGACTAATGTAGATAAAATCAACGGAGCAATGATGAATTTAATTAATCTTAAAAATAAATCACCAAACGGTTTAAGGAAATCGATAGAGCTACCGAACACACTTCCGAGAATAATAGCTAAAACAAATGCGATAAAAATTTGTGTGACCAGATTGAATTTGAACTTCATGCTTCTCTCCTTCCGTTTTATAAGTCAGCAGAAAATAACTGCTTACACCATCATATACATACGAAAGCAAGAACATGAATGTAGCCGGATAAATGAAAAAACCCTCTTCCCGCATATACGGGAAAAGGGCCAAACGAATCAGAAAAATCTCTTAACAATCGGGTATTCATAGGTTTCACCTTGTAATGCTTTGACAATACCGATGATCGGCACAATGATGGTCATCAATCCAAATATAATCAGCATTGGAATACCGATAAGAACGATGATCAAAATTCCTGAAATGAATAGCAATGCTCCCATTACTAATTGGAACAGTAAAGCTTGAATGGACAACCTTTTTATCTCAGCGTCCTGAACAAAAAAATAGATAAAAGCAGGTACTAAACAGGGCGCGAAAAATGCACTTGCATGAACTAAAATTTTATATCCCATATTATTGTCTTCCATATGTAAAACCTCCCTCTGCATCTTAACTATAGTATACGGATGGACAGAAAGGAAGTTTCATTTCTTAGCGAATCAGTTCATGAAATTTCTTATTCATTCGATCAATATTTACTTCCTCTTTGGCAGTGTCCTCCATTTTAAATCGCTCTTTCAGTTGTAAAATACGACGGACGCTACTATTAAGTCGCTCTTTTGAAATATCTCCTGATTTAACTGCTGCGTTCAATTTTTCGATTGTTTCCAGTTGGTTATTGTAATCACCTGCGACAAGAAGCAAATCACTCCCCGCAAGAAAAGATTTGAGCGCTGCTTCCGCTACTGTGTAGTCATTGACAATCGCTCCCATTGTCAGATCGTCTGTAATGACAACACCCTCATACCCCATTCTATTTTTTAATAAATCGTTAATAACCTTTTTGGACAGCGATGATGGATTGTCAGCGTCAAGAGCTGGAAAAAGAATATGAGCGACCATAATTACGTCCACTTGTTCCGCTATCGCCTGTTGGAATGGAACAAGTTCTGTTTTTTCTAGTTCATGTAGACTCTTATCAATGACTGGTAATGACTTGTGTGAATCGGTATGCGTATCACCATGTCCTGGAAAATGTTTGACGACCGAGATAACCCCTTGATCGGTAATTCCTCGCCGGACAGCAAGACCAATTTTTGAAACTGTCACGGGGTTCGCGGAATAAGAACGGTCTCCGATAACAGGATTACGCGGATTACTGTTCACATCTAGATCTGGTGCATAATTCATATTGTAGCCGAACGCATTAAGTAGCGTGGCCATATAAACACCACTATCATAAGCGAGTGTTTCATTGTTTCTTTTGCCAATCTTAGCTGCAGAAGGAGATTTTTTTAACCCCTTCGGTAAACGGGAAACTCGGCCTCCTTCTTCATCGACCGAAAGGAATAATGGAATTCCGTATTCTCTATTTGCCTTTTTAGCGTCATTGAGCAATCCGACAATTTGATTTGATGTGGAAATGTTACGGCCTAACAAGATAATACCGCCTATATGATGTTGTTTAATTAACTTGTCGAGCTTATTATTATAAGTCGTGCCTTCCAAGCCAACGATGAGTAATTGTCCAATTTTCTCCTCAACAGTCATGCTAGCCAGTCTTTCTTCTATCGGCGAGACTCTCCATTCTATTTCGCTGTCAATTTGTGCTCTTTCACTGAATGAAATGGATTCCGCTTTGTTATCCACAGGTTTTATGTGAGAACACCCCGTTACGAACAGAATCGAAAACGCGATGACCCAACAAGCATGTTTCATCGCTTTCATTTCGTATTCCTCATTTCCAAAGATTGATTACACGGTCAACCGAATCCAATGTCACTCTTCCTTTGAACATCGGAGGCGGGCAATGCTTATTATGTTCGTTAATTTTTTCATTAACTGCGTTAACTAGATCTGTTAGTTCAGATGATTGACCTTGCGTTTTAATAGCAGAAATCATATGCAATTGCTCTTTGATTTCATGTTGCAGTTTCAACCAGTGAGGTTTATAACCTGCATCATTCGCGATTTTCTGGAAACGTTGAAAGGTATCGCCAGAGAAATACTCTTTTGGCAACGGCTTCCCCTGCCCTTTCAAATTCTCCATGCCGCCTTCTTTTGAATAACTTTTTAAAATATCTCCGATAGGATCATTGTAAAGTGGTATTTTATTGTCTTCAGACATTTAAATCCCCCCGGTTCAGAGTTTCATTAAATCATTTTTACCGCTCGTATAATCGAGTTTCATCTGCTCCAATTCCAATTTCATCTTCTCAGTTTCTATGATGTAATTTTGCTGTTTCAATTTTTCTAGTTCAATTTCTTCTTTTACCATACCAGCTTTCACTTTCAGCATCTTCTGCTTATGTTCTGCAATGATAGCGGTTATCGGTACAGCCATTATGACTGCCATAATCCCGAGTCCAATCATCTTTTCAATCCTCCTATTTCACCATGATCCATTCGAAGACACTAAGATCTGCGCAATCTGAATACTTTGTATAGTTTTCGTGTTTTCTGATTATTTCGTCGTGAATGTCGCTGGCATTACAACACCGACTACTTCACCTGTCGCACATATTTCATCATCCGCAAACACTTCGATAGTCACTTTAAATTTCTTCGGATGGATTTCTTCTACTTTGCCTACTGCTTTTAGAGTAACGCCTTGAGGAGTCGGTTTGACATAATTGACGTTCAAAGAAGCAGTCACAAAACGTGGAACTTCAGCATCATCTCCAGGTTCGTGGCCATTTTTTCTGTAAAGTGCCAATGCACAAGAGCCTGTTCCGTGGCAATCAACCAAGGAAGCGATGATGCCTCCGTAAACGAATCCAGGAATCGCAGTATGCTTTTCCGATGGTTCGAAGTATGTAACCGTTTTCTCGCCTTCCCAACTTGTACGGAAATGATGCCCATCCTCGTTCAATCGGCCACAACCGTAACACCATGCAAAATCGTCTGCATAACCGTCTTGTATTGCATTTTCAACTGTCTTAGTCATTATAATCAACCTCCAAATTTTTCATTCATTCGAATAGTATCATTATAGCATTAATCTGCTAGAATCTCTTTTGCTAAATTCTATTATGACTACGATAATGAATTTACAGTCCTTTCCTGTTGTTAATATTTATCTCTTGTATTACATACCATGAGTACTATTCGCCAACAATACATCTGCGTATACTATACAAACGAGTGACAGGAGGATTTGCATGAAGATAAGAGGACTACTACTCATTGCCCTTATAATCGGCGGAGCTTACGTAATGATGCAGACAATTAATGAAGACAATGAGAAAAGTTTTAATGAGCTGTTTAGTACAATGGGCAGTAACTTCAATTCGCTCATTTTCACTAAGCCCACTACTATTAGCGCGTCTGCAGAAAAGTGGGTAGTCGACGATGAGAAGCAAGTTGATGAACTGATACAGTTTCTGCAAAACTATAAAATCCAGAAGTTACAGTCTACTGAAATAGATTTGAAAGATGAAGTCGATGTGCTCAGCATTGAATTAAAAGATAATGCAGGTAATGGGATTACTATTATGATAGAGGAAAATATTATTATTCAGAATGCAGATTTGTATTATGAAGTCATCGACGGTCCACTTGATGTGAACTGGATTGTGAAGTTCATAGTTAGCAATCAATCATCTTAAGTCTCGACCTCTCGCAAGTATTTGCGAGAGGTTTTTGCTTGGTGCTATGTTTCGTTGCGCCGGCCTTACGTTTCGATACGACGCGGTTACGTTTCGTTGCGCTGGCTTTACGTTTCGATACGACGCTGCTACGTTTCGTTGCGCGGCTTACGTTTCGATACGACGCAAGTACGTTTCGTTGCGCTGGCCTTACGTTTCGATACGACGCGGTTACGTTTCGTTGCGCGGCTTACATTTCGATACGACGCAAGTACGTTTCGTTGCGCTGGCTTTACGTTTCGTTGCGTGAGTTAGTAGCTCGTTTCGTCGTTGCATACTGTAGAATCATCGTTCGGATCAACGGATTCAAAGTTTCAGGCAAATCCTTTAAATTAAAGAACTTCACTTCAATCGTTTCGACACCATCCGCTTTCAATTCGCCACCACGAATATCAGTCGTGACATATACAATCGTTACAGAATAATATTCATGACCATTCTGCAAAACAGTATGCGTATGAGTCCCAGATACGACAGTCACAAGCTGCATCTTTCCGATTTCTATACCGGTTTCTTCAAGCACTTCTCTTCTACCCGCATCTTCCGCAGACTCCCCAAGTTCCATGAATCCACCTGGTATTCCCCAACGCCCATCGTGTTTCTTCTGTAATAAAATTTCCCCTTTTTCATTAAAAACACCAACTCCTACACCAGTCAAAAGGAGCGGTCGGTTTCCAACGACTTCACGTAATTCCTCAATATATCCCATAAATTGTCCCCCTACTCCCATAATCAATATTTAAATGCTTACAGAACTTATAATCAACCAATCATAAATGCATTTAGGACTGTACACCTTGAAAAGTATATGATAACGATCCTTCAAGTAATTTCTCAATTCCACCTTCATAATACGGCATTTCTTTTTCTGCTTCAGCAATATCCAACCACGAAGCTTCCATTATGCCATCCGTATCTCGGACTCCGACTTCACCTTCTGCAACTTCCCCTTTGAAAGTAAAAAACAGGACATGGTTGTTCTCCCGCTGCCGATAAGCTTCATTTACAACTAGTAATCTACCTAGGTCGACCTTCAAACCAGTCTCTTCCCAGACTTCGCGAGTTGCGGCGTCTTTCAACGTCTCTTCCTTTTCCACCCCACCCCCAGGTAAAGTCCAATTCATATATTTTTTATTCTTCACCATGAGCACTTTTCCCTCTCTAATGATTAAAACATACACAACATCGACTCTATTCATTTTTGAAATCCCCCTTTTCCTATATACTTAAAATCATAACGCAATGATGGAGGGGTGAACAATGGAATTCAAGAATATTGACGAACAAATCATCCAAAAATATCGAGAAGATGAAACGCTCATGATACGGTTGTTTGTACAGTGGTGCGCTAATCATCAGTTGAATCCAGAAGTACTTTACAAAAAGGCATATCCCGATCAGCTGTCCAATGAGGCTTTGAAAGAGGTCATTGAATCGGATGATGGTTTTGAAGAACTCTTCATTGACAATGAAATGATGCTCGATGTCCTTCAAATGTTCGGCAACGAGGATCTGGCATTCGTAGTGGCGGATGAAACAGCTCGTATTTCTAGAAGAGGATAAAATGACGGTTGCAGAATGTTCTTATTTCATTTCCTTTTCACTCATTCTGCTATATACTGAATTTAGTTCGCAATCCGTAATAAGGGAGAGATGAGAATGGTTAAAAGTTTACCAGCACGTTCAGAAGTAGAGATACAAGAAACATGGAATTTGAATGATCTTTTCAAAACTGAAGAAGAGTACAACACTGCCATTAAACAACTGGAGACGGACGTTTCCAGTTTTGCAGAGCGATTCAAAGGCAATATTCTAGATGAACAAACAGTTATTGATGCACTTGACGGTTATGCTGCAATTATGGGCAAAATGATTCCAATTGGAACGTATACAAGCCTTTCATTAAGCGTCGATCAAACAAATGACGAGGCACAAATGCGTGCAAGTAAATACGGCTCTATCGCTGCAAAGCTTGGTAGCCAACTGTCATTTTTCTCAAGTGAAATTTCTGAACTGCCGATCGAGCTGTTGGAAAAGGCAATGAACAAATCCGATGAATATAAAAACTATTTGGACGAGCTTATTCGCCAAAAGCCGCATAAATTGCATCCTGAAGTGGAGCGCACATTGGCTGCATTGTCATCTGTCCTAAATGCACCATACGGCTTATATGACACTACTAAATTAGTCGACATGAAATTTGATGATTTTGAAGTCGACGGACAAAAGTTCCCACTTAGCTATACTTCATTTGAAGGAGCTTGGGAATCTTCGGCGGACACTACAAAAAGACGTGCAGCATTTGACGCTTTCCATGCCAAGTTGAGGCAGTACCAACATACACAAGCGAAAACATATGATATGCATTTGCAGCGCGAAAAAGCTATATCCGATCTACGAAATTACGATACAGTTTTTGATTCTTTATTGTTCAATCAAGAAGTTGACCGTCCGTTATACGACCGTCAAATTGATTTAATTTCAACGGAACTTGCACCACATATGCGCAAGTATGCAAAACTTCTTCAAAAAGTACACGGTCTGGACGAAATGACATTCTCTGATCTTAAAGTTCCACTAGATCCAAATTACGAGCCGAAAATTACAATCGAAGAGTCAAAGAAATATATCGATAACGCACTTTCTATCATGGGTGAAGACTATATCGATATGGTCAACCGTTCATACGAAGAGCGTTGGACAGATTTTGCGCAAAATGCAGGAAAATCGACTGGTGCTTTCTGTTCGAGCCCTTATGGTGTCCATCCGTACATCTTGATCTCTTGGACAGGCAGCATGGAAGATGTATTCGTACTTGCTCACGAGCTAGGACATGCCGGACACTTCTACAACGCTCATAAGCATCAGAACATCTTCAATTCTCGTCCGTCACTGTACTTCATCGAAGCACCATCGACGATGAATGAAATGCTTGTAGCGAATCATTTACTTTCTAATTCGGATGATCCGAAATTCAAGAGATGGGTCATCTCTTCTATAGTAGCACGTACGTATTACCACAACTTTGTGACTCATTTACTAGAAGCAGAATATCAGCGCAACGTCTATAATCGCATCGATGCAGGCGGAAGTGTCAATGCAAATGTGCTCAATACGATGAAGCGTGAAGTCCTTGAAAAGTTCTGGGGTGAAGACGTAAAAATCAATGACGGTGCGGAACTGACATGGATGCGCCAGCCTCACTATTACATGGGCTTGTATCCGTACACGTACAGTGCAGGTCTTACAATTTCCACACAAGTATCCAAACGCATTCTTTCCGAAGGTCAGCCGGCTGTCGATGAATGGTTGAAAGTATTACAGGCTGGCGGAACGAAATCTCCTGCAGAACTTGCAAAAATGGCTGGTGTCGATATTACGACTGAACAACCGTTAAGAGATACAATCGCTTATATCGGTGAACTGATTGACCAGCTTGTCGAATTGACTGAAGAAATCGAAGGCGTTAAGATCGGATAATTAGCCACGCTCAATGAACTGCCCTTCCTATTTACTAGGGAGGGCAATTTTTCTTATTGAGCCATCCATTGTCACTTATCGAATCTTTCGTTATGATAGATAAAGAAGTACACATTAATGAAATGAGGGGTTTCTTTGCCTTCTACACAATCCAACTGGTACGTAAGATTCGGATGTCTCGCACCCATCATCGCGATCGCAACATTTATTTATTTCGTTAATCGGAATTCCGTGCTGTACGGTTTCATCTTTTTTGCACTTTTTTTCGGGTTTGCGGTATTGTTTTTAACGTTATCCACGAAAGCTGAAGATAAAGCAAAAGAGAAACAGATTGTTCATCTAAATTCTTATACGCCACAATCCAGCTATACAGAATCACGTGTGTTCGTATCGTATGACTTACTTTCGAAAATTGCCGTTGATGAAAAAAGAAGACGCATACATTTCTGGGAACCTGGGAAGCTTGACGGTAAACAAGTGAAAAAAGCGTATTTACATATGCCTTACACGCATAAAGACTATTCATACAACCAATTGTTAGCTATTGAAGTGTTCATTAACGGAACAAGAGAAGAAACGATTGTAAATGATTCACCTCAAACAATAGAGCGTCTCAAAGCGCTTGGACAATCTGTAGAACAGATTATTGGTGATAAGATTCCATTAATCCGCAAAATGATTAACCGTAAAATTGCAACAGTAGAAATGAAGTTGCTAATTGATGACGAAGAGAAGCCCTATCGAATCATTCGTTTTTATAGCGATTTAGATAAGCGAATGAAACGTAATTCAAAGGGATTCATTGCAGTAAAAGACGAAGTGGAACAGTGGGTATCCTTCTTAACATTCATTATGAATCAAAAATAATACAGCACTGCTGTCCTCAAATGGGCAGCAGTTTTTTATTTCTGTAAATTCATGTTGAGTTTGGAGGAAGACATATAGTAGAATGAAAGAAACGCCTAGTCAGACAAATTCAAAAAATACGAAAACGAGGTTATTCCATGTTAATTTCAAACAGAGTGAAGAGCATGCCCCCCCATTTCTTTTCATCTTTAGTAAAAAAAGTTGAGGCTGCGAGAGCATCAGGTTTAGATATTATTAATCTCGGAAGAGGGAATCCTGATCAACCAACACCGCCTCACATTATTAAAGCACTCCAAAAAGCAGCAGAATTACCTGATACACACGGCTATTCTCCTTTTAACGGTATTCCTGAATTCAGAAATGCGGTTGCCGATTTTTACAAACGAGAATATAACGTAGATGTAGATCCTAGTACAGAAGTGGCAATCATCGGCGGATCCAAAATTGGGCTAGTAGAATTACCTCTTGCGATGATGAATGAAGGAGAATTGCTATTATTACCAGATCCAGGATATCCTGATTATCTATCGGGCGTAAGCTTGGCAAATATCCGTTTTGAGACGATGCCACTCCTTGAAAAAAATCGTTTCCTTCCTGATTTTAAAACGCTACAAGATGAGGTAAAAAAACAAGCTAAAATGATGTACTTGAATTACCCGAACAATCCGACGAGTGCAGTGGCTGATATTCCATTTTTTGAAGCAGCCATTTCATTTGCTAAAGAAAACGAAATCTACATTGTGCATGATATGGCTTATGGCGGTATCGGCTTTGATGGTCAAAAGCCGGTGAGTTTCATGCAAGCACCAGGCGCAAAAGATATTGGTATTGAAATGTATACGCTGTCAAAAACGTATAATATGGCGGGCTGGCGCGTTGCGTTTGCAGTTGGAAATGCAGATATGATTAAAGCCATTAATGCACTACAGGATTATCTCTTCATTAGCATCTTCCCTGCCATCCAGCACGCTGCTATTGAAGCTTTGTCGGACAATCAGCAATGTGTGAAAGATTTGACGGCAATGTATGAAGGACGAAGGGATGTATTAATAGCCGAATGCCGACGTATCGGCTGGGATGTCGAAGCACCAAAAGCGTCTTTCTTCGCCTGGTTACCTGTGCCTGAGGGGTATACTAGTGAATCATTCTCTGATATTCTTTTACAAAAAGCGGGGGTAGTCGTAGCACCAGGCCACGGATTCGGTAAACACGGTGAAGGATACGTACGAGTAGGCTTGCTTGCCAGCGAAGAGCGCATTAAAGAAGCAGTTGAAAGAATTGAAAAACTAGGTATTTTTTCGAGCAGTGGTGTGTGAATCAAATGAAAAATACTTCGCTTTGAAACACGTCTAGTTCACTTGTAGAAAAACTATCGTAACCACGTAGAAAAGTCCAATTCCTCATAGGATTGGATTTTTCTTCTTAAGATAAAAAACTTTTTTTAGTATCTAGCAATATCGCTCTTTATTAGAATTATAAATTCATTTTTGCGATTGCTTATTATATCTCTTGATCTTACTACCTTCATATATTACCTTCTAATTCATTCAAATGGTCGATTTGATGCACAATCATTGGCACCCATTAGTTTAATTTACTTGGAATTGATAATAACTCGAAATTCCCGATAAAATTCCCTGTACATTCACTGAGAATATATTTTTGTATCTCTTCTTCAGTTTCAATTATTATTTTTTTGCAATTAAATTCTTCAATAAAATTACCATCTACACTATGAGAAACACTAATTTGTTCTCCATTCAAACGTTAATGTCCTAATTCCTCGTTGTCCCTCTATCCCATACTGAATATAATTTATTATTGCTTCGTTTTGATTTTCCGCTTCCATAATAAATCTGTCTAAACCCTCTAAATTCCGAATATCATTGTGGCGATTTTCTACCTCTTGAATCTTTGTTTCTTCAGAACATCCAACTAATGCAAAACACAAAAATAAAGAAAATACCTTTTTTATGATTAATCCCCCTTGTATATTATTGAAACCATCCAGTAAACCAACCAAAACCAGTCGTTGCAATAAGGGCAAAAATAAAAAGAACTATAAAGCCGCCAATTAAAATCAATATCGAATATAATCCATACTATAGCGGTTTAGTTAATTTTCTTTCCAAAAGAAAGGTACTGACATTGCAGCCATTGCAATTTCCCTCCTTTTTTCTTAAACTAAACTGCACCGATTGAGGAAGTAGACAATACAACTAGTACACTCTCTTTCAAGTTCATTTCACAAAACCAATATGAACAGAATCGGCAATTTTCTTATAACCGATTTCTTGATAGATTTTATTTGACGTTGGGTTCAACATATCTGTGTAAAGGACGCAGTAATCATAGTGTTTTAATAACTCCTTGGACCCTAGCATGACAAGCGTTCGAGCGTATCCTTTTTTCCGTTCTTCTGCTGGAGTGAACACTAAAGACACTGTCACACCATTTTTCGTCGGCCGAGCCTTTTTCATCATAGATACGACTTTGTCTTCGTTTTCCCACAAAAAGACTTCACGTTCCTTCACAAAAGTCGACACTCTTTCTTGCACTGCTTGAGGTTCGCTTTTTGGAAGGTTTGCATCCTCTTCAAAAAGTGAATACCACTTTTCAATTAATGTGCAGTCCTCTTCAACTGCAAAACGCCAACTGCCAGAACTCATCTCAACTTTTTCATTAACTTCATCAAGCCTATAAAGCCCTTGTTCCATTAAAAGAAGTTCCTTTTCACCTGCTACCGTCGCCCATTCATTTGCAAAAGTTTTTGCCCATACCTTTTTACTGATGACACCTGGTATGTCAATTTCATATAACCGTAATTGTTTAATCAAATACGTTATAATTTCATCTATTCGCGTTTCTTCTATAATAATTAAATTAATAGGATGCGGAAGTGTCATTTGCACAATCGCGAGCAACTCTCCTTTTTCTTCAACAGTTGCCATGAAAGGATTGTCATATTTCCCTAGTTTAATGGCTTGCAATATCCCTAAAAACAGACTGAATACATCTTCCTGTTTCAATATATACGGTTCGACAACTGCACTAAATTCATCTGCATCAGTAAAAGTAGTAAATTCCATATAGCTTCATCCTCATTCCCTTTTATCACATTATACAGATAATTATTAGAGTTGTCTCAATAAAAAAGGATGTACACATTAACCAGTGCACATCCTTACTTTATGTAATTCACGTTTACCATAATATCGGTTTTTGAACCATGAGCCAAAGCATGACAAGCATGAGACCAATATAGATCCACGATGTCTGATTCAATTTTGCAAGTATCTCGTTCTTGTTACTGCCAGGCAAATGGAATTTCTTCAATACTTTCGTGAAACCTGTTGATAAGAAGAAACCTGACAATAACAGTACTGCAAAAGTGGCAACAATCCATGATGTAAACCAAGACCAAGGACCAGTCAATAGTAATAATGCTCCCGAAACGACTAATACATGTCCTGCATGCATGACAATTCTAATAACCACTCTAATAATTGATAAATAAGCATCTTCAATTGGTGATTCAACATTTCGTAGCCTTTTTATAATAGGCATCAACAGAAATAGTGGTCCAATTGAAAGAACTGCAGAAACGACATGGACAAATACGATTGTCCCGTATAAATACCACATTTTTCAGCTTATTTTGTGACAGGGCTGAATTCGTGTACCCACACGCTCATTTTCGGAAGCCAAGGCATTTTAGGATGCAATGCAAGAATTGATTCCTTGTACTCTTCCAATGTGGAGTACCCTTCTTGTTTTGCATGCTCATCTGTCATTTCTCCAAGAGTTTGCTTATAGAGCTTATCTACTTTGAATTCTTTTCCGTCTAGCACCATTACTTCTTCTGGATACGCATAGACACCATTTCTTCGTGTCGCTGTCTTTTCTCCATTCAGCACTTTTTGTACATCCTCCGGGACAGTTACAAGTCTTTCGACTGAACACGTTTTTTCAGGTAGATTATCCATTTAGCATCGCTCCTCTTCTATATATACTTTTAATAATAACGATTATACAATCATTTATCCATATATACGGTCTTAGCCGCACAAAAAAACAGAAGCCCTAATGACTCCTGTTCTTTCTTTCCGATATTAGTTTACATCAAATGTGTATTCCTCATGTTCATGCAAACCTTCGTCGTTCTGCACATGCACTTTCACTGTATACGATCCAGCTTTATCAAATAATCCTACCGCCGTGTACTCGCCAGCTTCAGCCTCTTCCGCGTCAATCCATTCATGTTTATCGCCTAATACTTCACTTGAAACTTCATAACGTACTGCCGCATGTTCAAGTGGTTGCCCATCCACTTGCAAGTGTGTGACTAGTTTCGTATCTAATGTTGTCACTGCATTTTCAGGTTTCATGAAATGTAGGACAAACCCCTCCGTATGTCCATGTTCATGCTCTGCGTGATCATCTCCATGATCGTCCCCGTGTTCTTCAGTCGCGTGAGTTCCATGACCTATGATTACTTCTTTGAAAGGCATGCTGTGCAATTGCTTCGCATCGACATGTACTTGAATTGTGTAAACTCCGTCATGTTCAAATGTCGTTTCAGCCGAATAGATACCGTTTTTTTCGTTCACTGATTCAAGCATGACAGAATCGTCTTTCTTTCCGTCTTCCCAAATTTCATAAACAACGCTATCCGCGTCTTCCACTTTTTCGTCACCGAACGTAACTAATGCTTCCATCTTGATAGTTTCTCCGACTTCAGCTTTTTCTGTCACAGTCAGATCGACAAGCAGCGGTAAAACTTCTACATTTGAACCATCATCCACTTCTTCTTTACCGCAAGCTGCCAACACCATCATGCCCATAATAGTACACAGCACTAACAATTTCTTCTTCATCATTTAAACCTCCACTTAGTTTTTGTTTACGAATTAATTTAGCTTCAGTATGATACTATCAAGTAAATAAGAAATAAGGATGAAGTCTTTTGCTTCATTGTTATTTCATAATTTGTTCTTATAATGAATTCGAATTACTAAATAGAAATGGAGATACTATAAATGAAACCTTTTTCTTTGTTAATAATAGATGATGAACCGCAAATGCGGAAACTGATCCGCACTTTTTTGGAACGAGATGGTTATATAGTACACGAAGCGACAGATGGGATAGATGCATTAGATAAAGTACAAAGCTTTGAGCCGCACTTATGTATTGTCGATGTCATGATGCCTTATATGGATGGCTTCGCTTTTGCGAAAGAAATGATGAAGCGGACGAAGAAGATTCCTCTTATTTTTTTATCTGCCAAAGGTGAAGAATGGGATAAGATTGAAGGCTTGAAGCTCGGTGGCGATGATTATATCGTTAAACCATTCATGCCAGGTGAATTGTTAGCTCGTGTTGAAGCTGTCCTAAGAAGGTCTTACCAGGAAACTATTGCAACAGATCTCTTGACAGTTGGTCCTCTAGTTATCGATCATATTGCACATACTGTGAAAGTAAATGGGATACCGCTGTCGCTCACATTGAAAGAATTCGGAATTCTTGAAACACTTGCCAAAAACGAAGGACGAGTTTATTCTCGTGAGCAATTATTGGAAATCGTCTGGGGAAATCATCATCAAAGCACGGATCGCACTGTCGATACGCACATTAAAACGTTACGCTTGAAAATGGGTGATTCGGGGAGCTTCATTGAGACGGTTTGGGGAATCGGTTACAAATTCGAGGTGAAATAATGCAGAAGCTCACATTGAGCAAAAAAATATTAGTTATTTTGCTTTCAAGTATTGCATTCACAATTCTTTTCTCATTTTTCTTTATCCACTTCCTGTATTCCAATTTGTACCTTTCAAGCATTGAAGACTCAATCATTTACCAAGGCAAACGTACTGCTTCGCATTATCATTATGGTGAGCTGAGCGACGAAATTATCGAGAAAATTCAATGGTATAATATCGTTTCTGAATACGAAATCATCGTAGTCGACAAATTGGATGATTTGACATCTTATTTTCCTTATAAAGTGAATTATGAAGACTTGGTCAATCAGGCAGATAACGAACAGTTGGAAAAAGGCGCCTATGTTTTAAAGGAAGGGTATGTAGAAGAACTTGATCGAGAAATTATCGGCGCTATCTTTCCGATTAAAGGAGAAAGTGGCTTGATCGGATTCATTTACATCTATTTACCCCTCGCAGCAATTCAAGATGTTTTCAAGGAAAGCATTCCTGTTTTATTAATCGTAGGGACGCTGTTTTTCTTTGTATTGTTCCTAGTTCTTAACCAGGTATGGCGTTCTTTATTCAGTCCACTGAAAAAACTGCAACAGCTATCTGCTGAAGTTTCTAAGGGTAATTACAGCAATCGCATCGTAACTGATCGCGCAGACGAAATTGGTCAATTGGCAACAGCATTTAATACGATGAGCCTGTCACTTGAAGAACAAGAAAAGCGAAAAAAAGAATTTACGTCCAACATCGTTCACGAACTGAGGACTCCACTCACTTATATTAATGGTTATACGCATGCGTTAAAAGAGAAAATCTACTCTTCTCCTGAAGAAGCGGAAAGTTATTTGGCGACAATAGAAAAAGAAACAATACGCTTGAATAAACTCATTAATGATTTAGTGGAGCTCAATCAATTGCAGGAAGATTTATATGTTTTAGTGAACGAACCAATTGTTATCGCTCAAACAGTGTTGGATACGTTGGATTTATTCAAAATTCGGATGGCTGAGCAAAAGTTAACTCTTCAAAAAAATATTGAAGAGGATGTAATCCTTATCGGCGATCCACAACGGATTCAGCAAGTGATTTACAATGTAATTGATAATGCGGTAAAGTATTCGTCAGTTTGTGGAACCATTTCTGTACAAGTTAAAAAAGTAGAAAATGGTGTTGAATTACGTGTGACTAATGAAGGGATTTCAATTGCTAAGGACGATATCAACAGGATTGGCGAACGTTTCTTCCGAACTGATAAAGCAAGAAATCGGACAACCGGGGGCACAGGACTAGGATTATCGATTGTCAAAGAGATTGTCAGGTTACATGGTGGTGCGTTTTCAATTGAGAGTGATTCTTCTCTTGGAACGGTAGTGACAATACGTTTAATAGATGGATTGACTGAAAGGAGTGGTGATTGATGAACGTAGGTAGAAGTCTTGTACTGCTCGTTTTATGTACAATCGCTTTGGTTGCATGCGGATCACCGCAGCCAACCGGAAGTCAAGTCGCATCATTTTCATTCACCGATCAGAATGGAAATCCATTTGGTACTGATCAGTTAAACGGAAAAGTATGGATTGCAGATTTCATATTCACGGATTGTAAAACGGTCTGTCCTCCGATGACAGCTGAAATGGCACAATTACAAAAACATTTTACAAAAGAAGGTGTTGAGGTGGAGTTTGTTTCATTTACTGTCGACCCAACAATTGATTCATCGGAAGTTCTGAAAGAATATATTGCCCAATATACAGATGACGAGTCAAATTGGCATCTGTTAACGGGATATTCGCAAGAAGCTATTAAAAATCTGGCATTAGAACAATTCCAAACTATTGTCCAGAAACCTGAAAACTCAAGCCAAGTGATACACGGGACAAACTTCTACTTAATTGACCAAAAAGGATATATCGTTAATGAGTTCAATTATGTCGAAGATACATTTACAGAACAAATGCAAAAAGAAGTGAAAAAATTACTAAAGTGACATGTAATTGTTTGGATCCACAACTTAAAACTGATAGCATAAACAAAAGATGACTTATGCAGGAGGAATTCTTTTGAACGAATCAACTAATGACCATATCTCTTCATTGACGTATTTCACAATTGAGCGATCCATCGAATGGTTTCAGCAAAAACAGGAGCAGAAGGAGTGCAATATTTATCTTCAGACAGACTGGGTTAAGACGTCCGATCACTCTTTCAAAATCCAAGCCGTTCTTGACATGTCCTATAAACCCTTTTCAAATGGTTCGGGGTTGTTTTATCTCCATACGAATCAAGGTGTTTTCACATATGGAGTGAATACGGATCCCAACCATTTCATCGATGCATATCGACGTTTAAAAGGTGACTCATTCTTAAACTAATAATCTTTAATTGCTTTTTATTTGTTTAAAAAATATATACTGAGGTATATATAGAACAAATACATTAGGAGGTAATTATATAATGGTTATTAAAAAAATCGTTGAAAACGCAGTGCAGGCAAAGAGTGAAATTGATGACTTAACTCGTCAAGGGTATACGCATGATGACATCTATATTTTCGCGCATGATAAAAAGCGCTCTGATAATATTTCAGATGCACTCGACACTGAAGAAGTCGGCATGAAAGAGCAAGGCTTCCTAGACAGCATGAAAAACATGTTCTCTTCTCGCGGTGACGAGTTGCGTAGTAAAATGGAAGCTGCGGGATTGACTGCAGAAGATGCAGCTGACGCAGAACGCGAATTGGACCATGGAAAACTGGTTCTAATCGTTAATAAGTAATATAGTGTTACAAGCAGTTCAAATCGGGGACATATTTCCGATTTGAACTGCTTTTCTTATTGAGTCATTCAACTTTTAACACATGCATCGTTTTTTCTAGTATGATATGTACTGAAAGCAGGTGCGGTTTATGGATAAAAAGTTATGGAAAATAGGTTTTTTCACAGCGCTCACTTCGTTTGTCTTGATGATTTTAGGTACTCGAACGATACTTGGAACGGAATTGGTATTCAAAAACTATTTGGCTTTTGGCTTATTCAGTTTAACAGTCGGCATCATTGGGGCCGTCATGCTGTTCTATAATATGAAAATCGCCTATCGGATTTTCATGGTCGCGCTCGTATTGGCATTCGCGGAGTTTTTCAGAAGCTTCCTTATGAATACAGATGGACTGGGTGACCTTGTCGGCGTCCTTTCCTTGTTCATGATTTCATCATTCGGATTTGGTGTAGCAGTTATAGTGCAGTTCATTATGATGATTATTCAAAAGATGAAGGAAGAAAATAATTCTTGATGTAGGAATGCGTTGTGCTGCGACATTTACTGTTGCAGTGCGGCGTTTTTTAGTTTGTGAAGGTTGAATGCGTTTCGACCGGGTTATGTTTCGTTGCATACTTGTTACGTTTCGAAACGAGGCTCCTACGTTTCGTTGCGAGCTCTACTTTTCGATACGAGGCACTTACGTTTCGTTGCGAGCTCTACGTTTTGATACGAAGCACTTACATTTCGTTGCGCGCCTGTTACGTTTCGATACGAAGCACTTACATTTCGTTGCGAGCTCTACGTTTCGATACGAAGCACCTACGTTTCGTTGCGAGCCTGTTACGTTTCGATACGAAGCACTTACATTTCGTTGCACACCTGCTACGTTTCGATACCCGCCCCTTACGTTGAAATCCCCCCCTCATGGCAAAGCATGTCTATTATTGTCGAATTAATTTAAATAGATTGAACAATCATCACATACTCCGCTATAGTATGGAGTGGGAAGAGAATTTGGGAAAAGGAGTTGTTTTCATGAAAAGACGAACTGCTGAGCCTTACAAGATTAAGAGTGTTGAGACGCTATCAATGTTGTCCTATGATGAGCGGCATGAATCGCTTGCACGTGCCGGATATAATACGTTCCTGATCGATTCCGATGATGTCTATATTGATTTATTGACGGATAGTGGAACAACCGCCATGAGTGATGCGCAATGGGGTGCGCTCATGACGGGCGACGAGGCGTATGCTGGGAGCAAGAGCTGGAAGCGTTTGGAGCAGGCGGTCAAAGATGTGTATGGTTACAACTATGTGTTGCCTACGCATCAGGGGCGCGGCGCAGAGAATATTTTATCTCAACTGAAAATTAAAGACGGTGACTATGTCCCTGGCAATATGTATTTCACAACGACACGAGCGCATCAAGAAATGAACGGTGCGACATTTGTCGATATTATAATTGACGAAGCACATGATCCGTCCATCGATTTACCGTTCAAAGGTAATGTCGATTTAAAAAAACTGCAGGCATTAATTGACAAAGTGGGTGCTGAGAAAATTCCTTATGTTTGCCTTGCAGTTACTGTGAACTTGGCAGGCGGCCAGCCCGTTAGCATGCGAAACATGAAGGATGTCTACGAACTGTGCCAATCCTATTCAATCGATGTTATGTTTGATGCGACGCGTTGCGTTGAAAACGCTTACTTTATTAAAGATCGTGAAGAAGGCTACGCGAATCAAACCGTCGCAGCTATTTTAAAAGAAATGCTCTCCTATTCAGATGGTTGTACAATGAGCGGAAAAAAAGACTGTCTTGTCAATATTGGCGGATTCCTAGCAATGAATGATGAAGATCTATATATTCGTTCACGTGAACTTGTCGTTGTATACGAAGGAATGCCTTCTTACGGAGGAATGTCCGGTCGCGATATGGAAGCGATGGCCATCGGGATACGCGAAGCTGTCGATGATCATTATATTGAGCATCGGATCGCTCAAGTAAGGCATTTGGGGCAACAGTTGTTGGATGCTGGCATTCCAATTGTTAAACCGATTGGTGGTCATGCGGTATTCCTTGATGCACGTGCATTCTTACCGCATTTATCACAGGAAGAGTTCCCTGCTCAATCACTCGCTGCTGCATTGTATTTGGATTCAGGTGTCCGTAGTATGGAACGCGGCATCATTTCTGCAGGCCGAGATATCAAGACGGGTGAACATAATCGCCCTAACCTGGAATTAGTGAGGCTGACAATTCCACGCCGAGTTTATACGAATAATCATATGGATGTCGTCGTCGATTCCATTTTAGCGCTCTATGAAAAGCGAGATTGGATTTCGGGATTAAAAATGGTGTATGAACCACCAACACTGAGGTTTTTCAATGCCCGCTTTGAGCCGCTATGTGAAACCGGTGAATTGATTGCAGAAAAGAACAAAGCTAAACAGATTTCGTAAACAAGAAAAAAGTAGAGGCAGGAATTTTCTTCCTAACCTCTACTTTTGTATGATTACCGTACTTTTTCTTTGTCTTTCTTAATTTGCTTACTACGTAGCTGTCCGCAAGCAGCGTCGATATCTGTCCCATGCTCAAGACGCACACCGCAATTAATGCCGCGTTTTTTCAATGTCTCATAAAATGATTTTATCGCTTCGGGCTTGCTTCGCTGATACTGGCCGTGTTCATCAACCGGGTTGTAAGGAATCAGGTTGACATAGGAGAGATGGCGTTTATTGTACAGGAGTTTCGCCAACTGCTCAGCTTCTGTCACATGATCGTTTACATCGCTCAAGAGAATATATTCAAACGTAATACGACGATTGGTCGTTTCCAAATAATAATCAATCGCATCCATCAGCTTTTCAATGGGATACGCTTTGTTAATTTTCATAATGCGCGTACGCAAATCATTATTTGGAGCATGCAACGATACTGCCAAATTGATCTGGATGTTCTCTTCCGCGAAATCACGGATTTTCGGAGTCAAACCACTAGTCGAAACGGTAATATGACGAGCACCGATAGACAATCCATCTTGGTCATTTACGACACGAAGGAAGTTCATCAAATTCGTATAATTATCGAACGGTTCCCCAATTCCCATGACGACGATATGGCTGACACGTTCCTCTTCACCTAATTGATCTAAATGCTCTTGCACCATCATGATTTGACCGACGATTTCACCAGCATCTAAATCCCGGTTTTTTTTCAATAAACCGCTCGCACAGAAACTGCAACCGATGTTACAGCCAACTTGTGTCGTAACACAGACCGATTGGCCATAAGGGAATTTCATCAAAACCGTTTCAATCAGATTACCGTCCTGCATTTTGAACAAGAACTTAATTGTTCCGTCATCGGAAACTTGCTTGACGCTCTTTTCCAACGTTTGGATTGCGAAATGCTCGTCCAATAAATCAAGACATTCTTTATTTATATTCGTCATGTCCGCAAAAGTGCTGACACGCTTTTTATATAACCAATCCCATACTTGCTTCGCACGGAATTTCTTTTGTCCATTGTCTATTAACCACGCTGTCAGTTGTTCCAACGTCAATCCATAAATTGATTTTTCCATGTCAATTCCTCACCTCTAAATTTTGCATTCAGTAAGTATAACATATATTTAATTAAAACCGAAGAAAAAGACTGCATTTTACTAATGCAGCCCATGACAACTTCTTATTATACTTCAGTTTTCTCTTTTTTATCTTGTTTAATTTTCACGGATAAGACAAATACATTCAACAGCGCTAGAATTGTGAATAAAATCCCGATACCTGTTTGCCCAGTCATAAACCGCTGTACTGCGAAAAAAGTTAAGAAAATAATTAATGCAATATCAATGTATTTCGGCATGTTCATAGTAGACGCCTTCCTTCCCGGAGCAAATGCTACCATATAAAATAAGTATACCAGTTAATGATATTCATTTGCCAACCAAGAATACAATAAATCGTCAACTCATCAAATAGCTACTAATTTTATTTAACAATACATTCATCTGCTCGTCTGTACCAATTGAAATACGTAAATAGTTGTCAATTAGCGGTATATTGAAATGCCTTACAAGTATTTTTTCTTCTTTCAAATACTCATATAGATCTATAGCCTTGACAGACCGGTGAACAGCGAAGACAAAATTCGCGCTAGACGGTAGTACGTCAAATCCAAGTCGCTCCAACTCGGTAACCGTCCACTCTCTCGTCTCTTTTATCTTAGAGACCGTTTTTTGCAAATAGGCTTTATCCTCAAAAGCAGCAGTCGCAGCAGCCATTGCTAATCTATCAACCGTATACGAATTGAATGAATCCTTAAGTCGCACCAAAGCGTCAATCAAATTACTGTTCCCAATTGCATACCCTACACGCATACCTGCAAGTGAACGAGATTTCGAAGTCGTCTGGATGACTAGCAGATTATCATACTTGCGGATCAGCTCAATAGCGGACGGTCCCGCGAAATCGATATACGCTTCGTCAATAATGACAACTGTATGAGGATTCTTCTCGATAATTTGTTCGATGGTAGCAAGTTCTTCATAAATACTTGTCGGCGCATTTGGATTAGGCAGTATGACGCCACCTTCAGAATCGAAGAATGATTCCACATCGATTGTAAAGTCTTCTTTCAACGGCATTTGCTCGAACGGAATATCAAACAGCTTAGAATAGACAGGATAAAAACTATACGTAATCGATGGAAACCGAATCGTTTTGCCAGGTTGGAAAAATGCCATGAATGAAAAAGCGAGCACTTCGTCGGATCCGTTCCCGACAAACACTTCCTCCATGGACACATCCTTCGCAGTAGCTATCGCAGATCGTAACATGTCTGCTGTCGGTGAAGGATATAACTGCAATCCGCCATCCATTTCATCGACAATCGCTTTCTTCACGGAAGGACTCGGCTCATACGGATTTTCATTTGTATTCAACTTAATGATGTGAGGATCATTCAATTGTTCGCCAGGCTCATACGGTTGTGTCCGTTTCACCATGTCGCTCCAGAATTTATTCATCACGCAACACTTCTTTCTTAGGTCTACGTTCACGCAAAATCCCTTTGACATCTTCGACAGACACATCCAACATCTCCATCAACACTAATGTGTGATACGTCAGATCCGCCAGTTCATTCGTCAATTCCTCTTTATCCCGATTTTTCGCTCCTATTACAACTTCCGTCGACTCTTCCCCAACTTTCTTCAAGACTTTATCCACACCTTCATTGAAGAGATAAGTCGTATAGGAACCTTCTATTGGATTATCACGTCGGTCTTTAATTTCCTCCACGACTTCATGAACGATTGATCGGATGGGCGTATGCTCCTCAAAAGCCGTTTCATAAAAACATGTCCGTTTTCCGGTGTGGCAAGCTGGTCCCATCGGTTCAACTTGGACGAGAACAGTATCCTGGTCACAGTCAAACGAAATGCGTTTAACAAGTTGACGGTTTCCTGACGTTGCGCCTTTATGCCACAGTTCCTGTCTGGATCTACTATAAAACCACGTCTCTTTCGTTTCGACCGTTTTCTCAAGCGACTCTTTGTTCATATAGGCAAGCATAAGCACTTCCCCGGTCTTTTCATCCTGGATAATAGCTGGGATCAAACCGTTCTGGTCATATGAAATTTCTTTACCATCGATCGTCATGGTCGCTCATTCCTAACTGAAACATTTTGTTCTTGTAAATAGTTCTTCAACTTGCCAATTTCAATTTCCTCAAAGTGGAATACCGACGCCGCTAGCGCTGCATCCGCCTGGCCCTGCGTTAATACTTCCGCAAAGTCCTCAATCTTCCCTGCCCCACCACTAGCTACAATTGGAATGGAAATAGCTTTAGCCATCGCTTTGTTCAATTCAATATCATAGCCTTCTTTCACGCCATCTTCATCGATACTGTTAACGACCAATTCGCCTGCACCTAATTTCTCACCGCGTTTCGCCCATTCAATTGCATCCAGTCCTGTATCTTCCATGCCGCCTTTAGCATAGACAGACCATTTGCCAGGTCCAACCCTTCTAACATCCATGGACAGCATAATCCGTTCAGAACCAAATTTTATAGATGCCTGTTCAATCAACTCAGGAGTTGTCAAAGCAGCACTGTTAATGGAGACTTTATCGCCGCCAGCAGAAAAGATCTTTTCAATATCTTCAATGGTTCGAATCCCACCTCCAACGATAAACGGAATCGGCACATCCTTAGCGATTTCCTCGATCAAATCCAAAAACATTGCACGGTTATTTGTAGAAGCAGAAATATCATAAAAGACGAGCTCATCGGCTCCGTCAGCAACGTATTTTTTCGCAAGCGTTAATGGGTCCGCAACTTCTTGCACATCCAAGAACTTTTTCCCTTTAACGACTTTTCGGTTATCTACATCCATACATGGAATAATGCGTTTAGTAGTCATGACTTGCCAACCTCCAATAATTGTCCGAGTGAAACCTTTCCTTCATAGAGCGCTTTTCCGATAATTGCACCATACAGCCCCATTTGGTTCAACAACTCTACATCGCTTTCCGTCGAGACTCCTCCAGATGCGATAATGTCAATTCCAGACGAATCATTCATCCGTAGTAGTTCTTCGAAGTTCGGCCCTTGTAGCATGCCGTCCTTTAAAATATCCGTGTACACAACAGTTTCAATTCCTATTGCTGCAAGCCTGCTCAGTAAATCGACTGCTTTCACGTCACTCGTCTCCGTCCAGCCGTTCGTTGCGACAAATCCGTTACGCGCATCGATTGATACCGCAATCTTCGCTCCATACTTCGTAACCGCCTCTTCTACAAACGGAGGATTCTCAATGGCTGCCGTGCCAATAATGACTCTACTTACCCCATTTTTAATATGTGCTTCGACTGTCTTCATATCGCGCACACCACCTCCAACTTGCACGGGGATTTCGACCAACCCAGCAATTTCTTCAATCGCTTTGCGGTTCAATGAATCTCCAGATCTTGCGCCATCCAAATCCACGACATGTATGTAAGCCGCACCTTGCATTTCCCATTCCTTCGCCATTTCTGACGGTGAATCGTGGTAAATGACTTCTTGCTTATAATCCCCTTGGATTAAACGGACACATTTGCCTCCACGTATATCAATTGCTGGAAATAAAATCATAATGGACTCCCCCTTATAAAATCCCTTTTGTCGAAGGGACTCCCACTATAGCTGGATTGACTGAACTCGCAATCCGCAATGCCCTGCCGAAACTTTTGAAAATCGATTCAATAATATGGTGACTATTCTTCCCGTAATTCAAATTGATGTGAAGCGTCACACCTGCGTGCCGTGCAAATGCGAGAAAAAACTCTTCAACGAGCTCCGTATCAAACGCTCCAACTTTCTCTTTCAAGCCCTCCACATTGTACACAAGGAATGAACGGCCACTAATATCAAGTGATACCGTTGACAATGCTTCATCCATTGGTGTCGAAACCATTGCATATCGTTCAATGCCTTCTTTGGCCCCTATCGCCCCTGCAAACGCCTGCCCGAGCACAATGCCGACATCTTCAATAGAGTGATGCTGATCGACCGTCAGATCTCCTTCGCACTTCACATTAAGGTCAAACCTACCATGACTCGCGAACAGTGTAAGCATATGGTCAAAGAAGCCGACACCTGTTTCAATAGAACTTTTTCCGGTTCCGTCAATCGCGAACTCCATTTCAATCTGCGTTTCTGCAGTGCTCCGCGAAATTTTTTCAGTTCTCATTCCACATTCCCCTTTCTGACATGGATTGACTGCGCATGTCCCGTCAAACGCTCTGATTCCGCCAAGACGATGATATCGTCAGCGATTGTTTCAAATTCCTCTTTTGTATAATGAATGATGCTTGATTTTTTCATAAAATCATAGACACCGAGCGGAGAAGAAAAAGCAGCCGTCCCACTTGTCGGCAATGTATGATTCGGCCCAGCCATATAATCGCCTAGTGCTTCCGGTGAATAATCACCGATGAATATCGCACCGGCATTGCGGATGTATGGTAATTTCTCCATCGGATTTTGTACCATGATTTGCAAGTGTTCAGGCGCAAGTTCATTCACAATGTCAATCGCTTGTTCTAATGTCTGGGCGAGTATGATCCTGCCAAATGCTTCAATCGATTTGCCGGCAATTTCAGCGCGGTCAAGTGCTACCAGCTGCTTCCCAACTTCGACTGATAACTTCTGTGCAAATTCATCGCTCGTCGCGACACATATCGCAGCCGCCTGCTCATCATGTTCGGCTTGAGATAATAAATCTGCCGCTACGTATACAACATTCGCAGTTTCATCCGCCAGTACACAAATCTCACTTGGCCCTGCAATCATGTCGATGGCAACATCTCCGAACACCCATTTTTTCGCCCGTGCAACATACGAATTGCCCGGTCCAGTTATTTTGAACACTTTCCGGATGGATTCAGTCCCATATGCCAATGCAGCAATCGCTTGTGCTCCGCCTACTTTATAGACAATATCGACACCCGCTTCTCTAGCTGCAACAAGTACATGCGCATTCACTTTTCCGTCAGCTTGCGGTGGTGTTGTCATTGCAATATGTCCGACGCCTGCAATTTTCGCAGGAATCGCATTCATTAATACTGTTGATGGATAGGCAGCCTTGCCCCCCGGGACATAGATGCCGACCCGTTCAATCGGTGTTACCTGTTGACCAAGCAATACGCCATTTTCCCGTTGCACGAACCAAGATTGTTCTTTCTGTTCGTTATGATAGGAAGTAATCCGCTCCTTCGCTTTTGCCAATGACGTGCAAAATGCCTCCGACACAATCGTGTACGCTTCGTCAAATTCGTCGTCTGACACAATAAGTGAATCCAAGTCCACGCCGTCAAAACGTTTTGTATAGCTATAAAGTGCAGCATCACCAATTGACCTCACGTCATCGATAATCGATAATACCGTCCGGTCCAATTCGATATCTAGTTGCTGTGAATTCCGAACTTGTAATTCATTCAAAAATTCATCCATTTGTACAATCTTCATGAGCGCACCTCCACTCTTTTTTTAACTTTGGCGATGAACGCTTGAATTTGTTTCGTCTTTATGGCGAAGCTTGCTTTATTCACAATGATTCTTGCGCTGCTATCCGCAATATCTTCTAGAATGACTAAGCCGTTCTCTTTCAACGTCTTGCCAGATTCCACAATATCGACGATGACATCACTCATACCGATAAGAGGTGCCAATTCGATCGATCCGTTCAATGTAATAATGTCAGTCCGAATTCCTTTTGCATCGAAATGTGCTTTTGTCACCTTCGGATATTTTGAAGCGACGGTCAATCTCGAAGAGTCCATAAATTTGTGATTGGGAAATCCTGCGACAGCGAGTTTGCATTTGCTAATGCCGAGGTCCAACATTTCATACACATCTTTTTGTTCTTCAAGCAACACATCTTTTCCGATAACACCAATGTCCGCCGCCCCATTTTCAACGTATGTCGGTACATCAACCGATTTTACAACTACCAATTTCACGGTTCCCGTATCATCCATGAATACCAATTTCCGACTCGCTTCGCTGTAACTTGAAAACTCGATTCCCGCGCCAGCTAATAAGTCAATTGCCATCGTAGCCGTTCTTCCTTTAGCCATTGCAACAGTCAATTTACTCATTTGTCGTTCCCTCCTAACCAATCCAGTTGCTCAATTGAAGTAAAGGGTTGCTCATTCCCCTGAAACTCAACTATATGCTCCTGTTCATACATACGAATAATGCATCTCTCGTCGATACTGTTCATCGATTCTTTCGTTTTAGAAGCAATGACCACACGCAAATCGAGTGCACGCAGTTTGGCTGCCAACTGAATTGCGCTTCCGAGCTCGCTTTCTTCATAGATAATTTTCAAATCAATTTGATTGGCATTGTCAACTGCACTGTTTTGTAATGCCTTTACAAGCGATTCTATTTCACATGCAAAACCAATTGCCGGTAGTTCTGCTTCAAACTTTTTGCCTAACTCATCATAGCGACCGCCCATTAGTACGGGTTTCCCTAAACGTTCGACGTATCCTTGGAACAAGACGCCAGAATAGTAATCCATATGATTCATCAGCCCAAAATCGATGACTACATACTCGTCAAGTCCGTATAACTTCAAGATCCTGTAAATTTCTTCTATATAGCAAACTGTTTTGATCACATTTGGAAGGGGCACTATTTCCTTTGCCCGCTCTAACACCTCTTCAGGTTTACCGTAGAGGAATGGCAATTGTTCAATTGCCAATTTACGTTTCGGATCGATCAACAATTGTTGTATGAAGAGATTTAATTCTCCAATATTTTTTGACACTACCAGCGTTTTTAATCGCTCTAGTTGTTCTTCCTGCAAATGTAAACCGTTGACGATTTCATTGAAAAATGCGGTATGACCGATTTCAATTTTCATTTCTTTAAAGTTGAGATCTTTCATCATCTGAATAGCAAGCGCTATCGTTTCCGCATCTGCTTCTGGAGAACTTTCACAAAAATATTCGATACCTGCTTGTGTGCGCTCAGTTTTTTCACTCTTTTCAAATGACTGACGGAAAACTTCCTGTATATAATAAAAGCGGTACTCGCTTGTTAGATGATTGCATACATGAGACAATTCTTGTGTAATCGGTATTGTGACATCAGGTCTTAGGACGAGCACATCACCAGTTGTGTCTATCACTTTCACCATTTCTTTTCTATTGACAGAACTAGTCACAGTCGAATATAAATCATATTTTTCAAACGCAGCTGTTTTTATTCGCGTGTAGCCATATGTCGAGAAGCGTTTACTCACAACATCTATTACTCTTTCTACCTTTGCATTTTGAGTTGAATACATATTCACCAACATTACCACCTTATTCTTTACTTCATCACTTTACTACGCTAAAGTTAATATGTACTATAAATCTAATAATTTGATTTGTCAACCGATAGGAGGATTTTAATGTTTGATTTTCATATGCATAGCTCGTTTTCCGCAGATTGTGAAACTGATATGGAAGATATGGTGAAAGGTGCGATTGCTAAGGGACTTAGGGAAATTTGCTTTACTGAGCATATTGACTACGATTATCCAGATGAAAATTTCGTATTTGATTTTGATAAACGAAAATATACTGAGCGGATTTTTCACTTGCAGCATAAATATGAAGGACAGATCCATATAAAAAGAGGCGTCGAGATTGGTGTGCAACCTCACATACTCAAACAATACGATGATCTGATGGAGAAGGAATCATTCGATTTCATTATTTGTTCGATGCATACAGTAGATCGGAGAGGATTGCATTTTGGTGAAATTTTCGAAGGCCGTACTGTTGAGCAGGCATCGCAATTGTATTATGACGAGTTGCTATATTGCGTAAGAAATTTCGATAACTACTCGATACTCGGCCATATTGATTTGATCAAACGTTATGCACCTGAACTTGTCACCAACGACTTCCATGATGTGCTAAGGGAAATCTTTAAGACAATTATCCCCGCTGGCAAAGGAATTGAGTTGAATACATCAGGAGTTCGTTATGGATTACCGAACGGACTACCGAGTGATGACGTTTTGGAGTTGTATAAGCAATGTGGAGGCGAAATTATTACACTTGGATCAGATGCACATAAGCCTGAAGACATTGCATTTCAGTTCGATGAATCCCGTGAATTGCTAAAATCACTTGGTTTTAAATATGTCGCAACTTTTGAGGCGTTAAAACCCATTTTCCATTCCATCTAAAAACACGGCAACCTGTCGTAACAGGTTGTCGTGTTTCATTTACCTACAAGTTTAGTTTTAATAATTGCAAGTCTTTCCCGTATATGTTGTTTTGCTTTGACAGAAGATGGTGTTTTCGCAGGCAATGCATCGGACTGCAGATCGAGGTTTTTTGCAATGAAACGCGCACGTGCAAGATGATAATCACTTGTAATAATTGTTATTTCATTAATACCTTCAGGCATCAACTTTTTAGAGTTCCTAATATTTTCGTACGTTGAAGTCGACTCAGATTCCATCAGCAACCGTTCTTCATCAACACCATGATCCGTCAAATATCTTCGCATTGCCTCAGCTTCACTAATATCCTCATCAGGACCTTGTCCGCCTGAGAGGATGAACATTACATCAGGATACTTTTCAGCATAAGCAATTGCTGTTTCTAGTCTATAGCGTAATGATAGCGAAGGTACCTCCCCGTTCACTTTCGCACCTAATATAATTGCGTACGCGTTGGAACCATCGGCGGTCGGTTTTTGACCGTCCGTTATCCATTTTCCTGACATCATCCAAATCACAGAAACTAAGATAATGACAATCAATCCAAGTAACATAGTTATACCAACCTTCTTCGACTTCCGCATTTCTTTGTCCGCTCCATTCACACTATGTATTGGAAATCCACTTATAATGTAAACGAAATGGATGGCTAAAAGTTTCATAATTTAAACAACCTTCCGTCAGTTTTACGGAAGGTTGTTCGGTTAACCTATTAACTTTTGACAGTTTGCTTTTTATTCACACTGCTATGAACTTCCGTCGGTAAGCCCCAAAGTTGGATGAAGCCGATTGCGGCCGACTGATCGAACTGATCATCAGAAGTGTACGTTGCTAGTTTTTCGTCATACAGTGAATTGGAAGACTTTCTGCCTTCTACAATGGCATGGCCTTTGAACAATTTCACACGGACGACGCCATTCACGTATTGCTGTGTATCTTTGACAAATGCTTCAAGTGCATTTCTCAATGGTGAGAACCATAAGCCATTATAAATCAGCTCGCTTAATTTCTGTGAAACGATCGGTTTGAAATGTGCGACATCTTTTACAAGTGTAATATCTTCAAGTTCCTTGTGAGCTTTTAATAATGTAATAGCACCCGGGCATTCATACACTTCTCTGGATTTGATGCCGACGAGACGGTTTTCAACATGATCGATTCGCCCCACGCCATGTTTTCCAGCAAGTTCATTCAGCTCTACGATAAGTTCGCTTAATGGATAATGCTTGCCGTCTATGCTGACAGGAACTCCTTTTTCAAACGTGATTTCAATAACATCCGCCTGATCAGGTGCATCTTCGATCGCTACAGTCAATCCGAATGCTTCTTCAGGCGGTGCTGCCCATGGGTCTTCCAGAATTCCGCATTCGTTGCTGCGTCCCCACAAATTCTGGTCGATGGAATATGGACTGTCAAGATCGATTGGAATCGGAATGTTCTTCTCTTTTGCATATGCAATTTCTTCTTCACGCGACCAGCTCCATTCACGTACAGGCGCAATGACTTCAAGCGAAGGATCGAGTGCTTTAATCGCCACTTCAAAACGCACTTGGTCATTCCCTTTGCCTGTGCAGCCGTGCGCAACAGCCGTCGCATTTTCCTTATGGGCAACTTCCACAAGCTTTTTTGAAATTAACGGACGGGATAGTGCTGAAACTAGCGGATATTTATCCTCATAAAACGTACGCGCTTGCAATGCAAGTAATGCATACTCTTGCGCAAATTCTTCTTTTGCATCAATGACATAACTGTTCACCGCACCGACTTGTAAAGCTTTCTTTTGAATGAAATCCAAGTCTTTCCCTTCACCGACATCAAGGCAGCATGCCACGACGTCATACCCTTTTTCTGTCAACCATTGAACCGCTACTGATGTATCTAGTCCACCTGAATACGCAAGAACCACTTTTTTATTCGTCATCTATTTCGTCCTCCTTATACTCTCTAATGTATCTTTATTCATCTTTATGTATTTTTATAATACCATATATAAATCGGATTTCAATAGATTTGATTGAAATATTTTTGATAGTTGTTCACAAAACATACTTTTTCGCTATTGAAACTAGGTAATAACGACTTTCGTTGCCGCGCTGAATGCCTTTGACATATTAGTCTTTTTCTTGTTCTTTGGTTTGGGAATGGCAATGGGATTTACGGGCGCGCGAGCGTTGTTTACGGGCGCATAGCTCGTTTTACGGGCGCGCGGACCCTGTTTACGGGCGCATAGCTCGTTTTACGGGCGCGCGAACGTTGTTTACGAGCGCACGGACCCTGTTTACGGGCGCACGGACCCTGTTTACGGGCGCATAGCTCTTTTTACGGGCGCGCGGACTCTGTTTACGGGCGCATAGCTCTTTTTACGGGCGCGCGGACACTGTTTACGAGCGCAACAACAAACTTGCATCACCTCCCATCTACACACAAACAAAAAAACCATCTCCATACCGTTCCAATGATGAAGTGCACCCCAAAAGTTAGAGTCGAAAATCTAACTTTTGGGGTGTTTTATTATGGTTAAATATGCAGATAATTTTAAGGCGATGGTGGTTCGTGAATATCTCGGAGGAACAATCGGATATAAGAGGTTGGCTGAAAAACATGGTGTA
>NZ_JACSQN010000006.1 GCF_014836615.1 Sporosarcina quadrami
AGAAGATTTTGCGATTGTCAGTCCAATTAATAGAGAACATTTTATCAACAAAGTGAAAAAACAAGCAAAGTAAAATATATGTAAAAAAAAGGGAACCGGATCGTCTTAACATCCCTGTTCCCTTTTTTAATTTTTCCATAGTGAATGAGATGGTAAAAAATTAAATTAATTACCTTTTATGGAATCCATGCAACGCTAGTGGACGGTACCTGTGCAAGACACATTTATGACAATTCAACATAAGTAATATAAATGCAAAGGAAATCCAGCAGACTAACGTCAATGCTGGATTTCGTGCTTTTTATTATGCAATTGTAGTGTATTGTCTGAATTGTTCCTTACACAGGTACCTGGGAATTTATTACACTTTAACAATCTGCTCATACACATAGTCAACTAGATGAACAGCACGCACAGTCGACGATAGATTTTCTCGCTCAATTCCTGCTTTCATCTGCAGCAAGCAACCAGGGTTAGTAGTGATAATCACTACCGCTTTCGTCTTTTGCACTTCATTCATTTTGGAATCGAGAATTTTATTAGCCATCTTCGGTTGGAGTAAATTATAGATACCTGCAGAACCACAGCAGAGGTCAGCACCTTTCATCTCCTTAAAAGTACTTCCTTTGATAGACTGTAAGATAGCACGTGGCTCGTGGATGACTCCGTTGACGTTGCGCAAATGACAGGAGTCTTGGTATGTAATAATTTTTGACGATTCTTGTGAAGGTAGCTTCTCCAATTCATCGATAATGCCCATTTTAAATAATAAAGACGAAATATCAATTTGTTTAGCGACAAATTCCTTTGCCTTTCGGTGAAGTTCATTATCCACTTCAAATAGCCGGTCATACTCCGATAGGAAGGCTCCACATCCTCCAGCGTTATTTACAACATAGTCCACTTCCATCCTGTCAAAAGCGACTAAATTCGATATTGCATTACGTTTCGCTCTATCCATTTCCCCGCTATGTCCTTGAAGTGCTCCGCAGCATTGCTGATTTTTTGGTGCTATGACTTCACAACCAAGACGCTCTAGCAATTCAATCGTATTCCGATTTGTCTCATTGAACATCGTATCCATTAGACACCCTGTAAAGAACGCAACTTTCGCTTTAGCTGGCCCATGCCTGATGTATTCCGCCCTACTTTTCGGGAGGTGTGGTAACGTTTTTTCCATCGTTTTAATGGAAGGGAATAAGTCGAAAAAACCTATTTTCCTTGCAGCTTTTTGCAAACCGGATTTTTGATAAAATGTTACTAACTTAACTGCCGTTTTCATTTTCTTTTGATTAGCAAACAAATGGTCAAAAGCGACTTTGCGAACAACTTTCTCTTTCCACGATTGATCTTTTGCAAAATTAACCGCATCTCTCGTTTCTTCAATTAAAGTCCCATATTGAACACCCGCTGGACATGCCGGCTCGCATGCACGACAGCCGAGACAAAGATCGAATGCCTCTCCAATAGAACTGTCCCATTTTACCATTCCATCCTGTACGGCCTTCATAAGTGCGATTCTGCCTCGTGGGGATTGTGTTTCATCATATCCCGATTCGATGTACGTTGGACATGCCGGCAAGCAAAATCCACAACGCATGCAATCCATTAAACGATCTTCATTGACGTGAGTAACAAATGACTGTCTGAACTTCTCTGCTTGCTTTTCAACCATTTTTCACAACGATCCTTTTCTTTGTTTCTTTCGCAAACATCTTTCCAGGATTCATAATATTTAGCGGGTCAATCGCTGATTTAATCGCCTTCATCGTCGAGATACCTGCTTCACCAATACGCCATTCCAAGTAAGGGGACTTCATTTCACCTACGCCATGCTCTCCTGTAATCGTTCCACCTAACTCAATTGCATAATGAAAAATCTCTTCAAACGCAAGTTCTACACGTGCCATCTCTTCTGCATCCCTTACATCCGTCAGTATCGTTGGATGAAGATTTCCGTCTCCGGCGTGCCCAAATGTACAAATTAGCAAATCGTATTTCTTCGCGATTCCTTGGATTGCCGTTACCATATTTGCAATTTCTGACCGCGGAACCGTCGCATCTTCCAAAATAGTTGTCGGCCGTTTTCTTGCGAGCGCTGAGAGGGCCACCCTTCTCGCAGTTCCTAGCCGTTCAGCCTCTTCCACGGATTGCGCAAACTGGATTGTGGCGGCCCCATTTTCCTTGCACAGCATCCCGATTTTTTCCATATCTCCAGCAACGACAACAGGCTCCCCGTCCTGTTCTATAAGCAACATCGCTTCGCAGTCTTTCGGAAGACCGATGTTCATATAATCCTCTACCGTTTCAATGGTGCCTTTATCCATGAACTCAAGAGTGGCGGGTACTATTTTAGCCGCAATAATAGCCGATACCGTTTCTGCGGCTTCTGCTAATTTGTCATAAAAAACTAGCATCGTCTGCTTCGTTTTTGGTGCAGGAAGAAGTCCGAGCGTAATCTCCACGATAACGCCAAGTGTCCCTTCCGAACCGACATACAAACTCGTCAAGTCATACCCCGCCACATCTTTCGTCAATTTCCCTCCTGTTGATAAAAGCTCTCCTGAAGGCAAAACAATCTTTAATCCTTTCACATAATCACGCGTAACCCCATATTTTAATCCCCGCAGACCACCAGAGTTTTCCGCAACATTGCCACCGATTGTCGATATTTTCATCGAACTAGGATCAGGTGGATAAAACAAACCGACTTCCAACGCACGATCATTAATTTCCTGTGTAATCACACCCGGTTGAACAGTCATCGTCAGATTTTCCTCATCCAACTCGACAATATCGCTCATTCGGTTAAATAAAAGAACAACCCCTCCTGAAGTCGGCGTCGTCCCCGCAGCTAAATTAGTCCCCGATCCCCTCGATACAATCGGAACACGATGTTCTCCGCATATTTTCACAATCGCTTGCACCTCATTAATAGAAGCCGGCGATAAAATTAAATCCGGCATCGCCTGGAATCCAGCTGTCGCATCGTACGAATATGATAACTTTTGAGCTGTCGTAGTCTTCGCAAAATCAATGCCAGTCACAGCTATCAATTGTTCTTTTACATGTTCATCCATCCATAATCCCCCACCTTTTCAGATTAGTCTTATTATAGCCGTCAAAATTCTACATAGATAGACCCGAAAACAATTTTGTCGGTACCTGTGCAAGAAACATTTATGACAATTCAAGAAAAGTAATATAAATGCAGTTTTAATCTAATCAATCATCTACACAATTGAATTACCACTAAAAATTTATACAATTGTAGTGAATACACTGAATAGTGCTCTGCACAGGTACCTCAAAAAATACCAAATTGACTTCTAAAGCCACCTTGTTGGACATACACTCCAGTGTACGTAACTACTTATCAGGGGTGATTACAATAAAAAAACTAGTAGTCGCAATGACGTTTCTGTTACTCTGTTCGCTCTATGTATTACCTTCAAAACAAGTTACCGCTACAAAAACTGTGGACATGTATGTAAATGCGAAGAGTGATATTTTTCTTCGCGAAACTCCAGATGCACATGCCCAAAAAGTAGGCACGATTAAAAACCATTCTTCAGTAACGGTCCTCTCATCTTCCAATGGATTTTCGCACGTGAAAGCTGGACAAGCTACCGGATATGTGTATACTTCAGCATTGAGTCCTAAAAAAACAACAGCAACACCAACAACAGTTACGCGTGGCCTAGCACCTATCGATGGGTTAAAACTTACGTACTCCCCTTCTTTCTTGACGAAGGATAGAGAGACATTCTTTGTAGAAAAAGATGAAGAGTTCACGTATTTATACAATAAAAAGAGCGATTTATATCCGTACTATGCCAATTTCACGTACATCGAAAGTGAAGAAGGAATGCTAATGGGCGTCTCAAACTCAGATTTCATCTTTGTAAACTCTCCCTATCCTTTAAAGCAAGGTACCTATTTTACACAAAGCGATCACTACGAGGACACGGTAGTTCTAGTAGAAAGTACAACGAAAACGATTAAAGTGAAAGCCGGAAGTTTCAAGAATGTCGTTATCCTACGATTCCCAGATGGTTCTCGTGAGTATATTGCAAAAGGAATCGGCATCATAAAAAGCACAGCAGCCGATGGTAAAGTCATTACCGAATTGGAATCTGTGAAAGTAATAAATTGAATTGTGTGCGTACCTGTGCAACACCCATTTATGACAATTCAACAAAACCTATATAAATACAAAGAAAAGCCACTTGACTAACGTCATGAGTGGCTTTTCTAATTTTTTTATGCAATTGTAGTGTATTGTCTGAATTGCGTCATGCACAGGTACCTCAAAAGTATTTCTTTGTGACATATTTTGATGTGTAGGCTCTCATCGTTGAGAAATAGCCAAGTTGGAATTCGATGATATCTCCGACTTTATAGGCTTTTTCGCAGTCTGTCACGTCTAACATGAGATGATCGGAACTGGCACCTAGTACGATTAAATCCTGGTCGATTGCTGTGGATGTTTCTACGTCAAAATCTTGTTTTCCGATGGCGCAAATCGCTTTTTTACGAATACCTCTATCGATGAATGTTGGCGAATTTCCATAGGAATCGACTCCAATTTCTCCCCATGGAACTGATGGTTTTTCTTTCACTTCTACGATTTGGCATGCAAGCGTGAATACGTCTTGATGGGTATCGGGTAAAAACGTAAAATGCGCTCTTTCCTTTCCGAACAGCAAAGACTCGCCCAAACGGAGATTAGTAACCTCGCCAGGTATTCCGTCCTTCAGCATTAAATCCAATGTTGCAGAATTTCCTCCACTGACAATGTCCAATTTCCTACCGATCTTATTGCTAATGACTTCTGCAAGTTCAGATAGCACGCTCATCTTCTCTTTATCCGATTGAACAAATGAAAAACAAGTTAAGTTTACGCCTATACCGTAAAGATGGACACCGCGCATTTTCTCAGTTTCAATTGCCACCGATACTAGCTCGTCATGGTCAATAAAACCTTCACGAATATCACCTAAATCCACCATCAATATGACGTTGTGAACCTTTTCCGCCTTAAGCGCAGCATCATTAATCGCTTGTATCGTCTCAAGTTCCGAATTCAATGACGCGTCCGCGTATGCAACTAGTGCTTCGATTTCATCTATCATCGGTGGGCGTATGAGCCATTTTTCTGCATCCAGCCCTTGTAACTGTTTCAAGTTTTCCACGCGAGAATCACCAAGCCGCCTAATTCCGCCTTCTACATAGATACGTGCAATTTCAGGGTCTCCGGCAAAAACCTTTGTAACGCCTGTTACTTCAATATTTTGGGTCGCGCAAAGTGCGGTAACGGAACGGACATTTTCGAGCAAATGCTCTTTATTTACATAAACAATTGGATACATTTAAAACCCTCTAATCGGAATTAATTCCAGAAATCTGTCTTTTCTTTCAACCCTATTGACTTAGCTTTGAAAACTGGATTTTTCCCTTCTTTTCTCTGTTTCGTATAATCATCCAAACATCTGAACGCCGTGCGCCCAAGCAATAAGATGATTGGAATGTTAATTAACGCCATTATTCCCATCAACACATCTGCTGTATCCCAAGCAATTGAGAAGTCTAGTTGTGCACCAAAGAATACGATAACAACGGCAGCTAATCTGAATAAAACAAGACCTATTGTACCAACAGATTTTTTATTCAAATATTTCAGGTTTGCCTCTGCATAGAAAAAGTTCCCGATTATTGAAGTGAATGCAAAGCAGAACAATGCAAATGTGATGAACCAAATACCGAAATCACCGAATATCGTAGAAACTGCTGCTTGTGCAAATGGGACTCCTTTTAACTCTTCAGTTGGCGTAATACCTGAGCTTAACAGCATAAAAGCGGTTGCAGTACAAATTAGCAACGTGTCGATGAACACGGAAAGCATCTGCACAAGCCCCTGCTTTACGGGATGCGAAACACTCGCAGACGCGGCAGCATTCGGTGCAGAACCTACACCCGCTTCGTTGGAATAAAGACCGCGTTTAATACCAAACATAATAGCTGATCCTGCAAATCCACCAAACGCGGATTTAAAATCAAATGCTTGCTCAAAAATGGAAACAAACATACCTGGCACAAGATTCAAATGTGTGACCACAATAACAAGCGCCACAATAATATAAGAAATAGCCATAACCGGAACAATAATACTTGTAATTTTACTTAGCGCTTTACCGCCTTTAAAAATACTAAGGCCCGTCAGTAGTGCTAAAACTCCACCCACAATATAGGGCGTGTACGAATTATAAAAACCAAAACCTTCAAAAGCAGACGTAATATTAAAAGCCGCTACCATGTTGAATCCACCCATATACGTCAAAATTAACGCAACGGCAAACACAACACCTAAAAACCGACTCTTCAACGCTGCTTGAATATAATAAGCCGGACCCCCGTAAGAGCTACCATCTGTATCTCGAACTTTATAAATTTGAGCAAGCGTACTTTCAATAAATGCCGAGGCTGCACCGATAATAGCGATCATCCACATCCAAAAAACCGAACCTGCGCCACCCAAAACGATGGCAGTCGAAACACCAGCGATATTCCCAACTCCAACACGTGATGCCGTAGACACCATCAATGCTTCAAACGCAGAAATTGAATTTTTATCCTCTTTCGGTTCTGACACAAGCTTTATCGATTCCTTGAAAAAACGGAACTGGACAAACTTCGTACGGATTGTAAAATACAGACCAGCACCAATCAGTAAAATAATTAAAATATAGCTATACAACCACGTACTGAAACTACCAATAAAATTTTCATAAATATCATACATTTTAACACACTTCCTTTTCTTTAATCAGAATACTTCTAGTACTCACACATGAATCCGTTTTCATTTAGGAAGTGCCTCGTACTATTTCCATAGTTACTTATTTTATATCATTTTTTCAAAATATCAATAAAAAATTTCAAAAAAACCAGTTAGCAAATTATACTAATATATTATGAGAATTTAGGTACCTGTGCAAGACACAACTATGACAATTCATAAATATTGTACATTTATACAACAAAAAACCAGTTATCATTATGATAACTGGCTTGTTATTGATTATTTATACAATTGTAGTGTATTTTCAGAATAGAGTCTTGCACAGGTACCTTCAAGTTGGTTACACCAATCTAACAATAACGATTGATGCACTATTTACTGGAATTGTAGGAGGGATTACATTATTCAATGTCGTCACTCCATCAAGATTTCTTACTGTTAGTACAGATCCTGCAGTCAATGTAACTATTTGCTGTCCTACATACGGTTGGCCTCCTGACGTCGACCCATAGGATGTCCCTCCAATTTGCGTGGCGCCATTGAACAGCGCAAATGCAGATGTTCCTTGTTGTGGGTTTACTTCATAAGTGATTAAATACGTGCCAGTTTGTGTTATTGTGATTTGTGCTGAGCCAGCCACATGTGTTACAAATCCCGCAGGCGTGATGTTACCATTCATGTTAAAAGTGACAGCATCTCCTTGTTCCAATCTCTGCTGAGTTGTGTCGTAAATATATGCAGCACCTAGGACTCCACCCGCTGGACCCGGTGGACCTGCCGGGCCTTGCTGTCCTGGCGGGCACATTATGCATGGATTAGAACAAGAATTAGTTGCGCTCACTGGAATTGCTTGGATATGTCTAGAATGATAGTTCATTTAATTCACCTCCTCTTTCACTCTTTCTTACTATATTCAAATAATATGGTGCCACTTGTACAAACGTAATAGGTTCTATAGAAAAACCTGACAAAGTAACGACGACACTGTTTACTCTAGTATGCAAAGTGTGCAGCGTATCTATTAATGCATTTGCTTTGCAAAATAAAAAAAGACCGAGAACTTGATATTACTAAGTTCCGGTCATTTATAAGTACTATATGTTTTACAATGTATTTTCAAACATTGTCTATAGACTTTGAGCATCGCGCGTCGATGACTTCATCCAAGGCTTCGATAACCACCGTCTCAACGCAAATAGTCCACGGATCCACTCATCACACCCTTGAGCTATCCAAATCCCAAGCAATCCAAAACCAAGAACAATCCCAAAGACGTAACTGAACACAACTGCTACGCCCCACATGCAAATCACGCCTATTATAACTGGAAAACGGACGTCGCCAACAGATTTCAACGATCCCATTAACACAATATTCATCGCTCGTCCTGGCTCAATAAAAACAATTGCCCAAAGAACAGGAAGTCCAATCGCAATGATGCCGGCTTCTGAAGTAAACGCCGCCAATACCGGTTCTCCTGTTAGCGCTATCGCAAGTGACACAGCTAGTGAAACAAGCATGGATATCCTTAACGTCTTCAATCCCCTCTTCAACGTTCTATCATAATCTTGCGCTCCAATATAACGCGCAATTAATATCTGAGTCCCTTGCGCAATTGCCATTGTGAATAAAAAACAGAGCATAGACAGATTAAGAATATACACACGAGCCGCCAATGCTTCGTCACCAATCATAGCTACAAAACTCGTAATAACAATTTGTGATAGCTGATACGAAATATTTTCCCCTGCAGACGGAATCCCGATATGAAAAATTTCCTTAACATCGGTTTTATGAAGAGAAAAAGCATCTCTCACAGAAAACTTCATATCCAATATTTTATAAACAAAGTAAAACAGTGCAATAATCAAGAAAAGCCTCGCAATAATAATGGAATACGATACACCAACGACGCCTGTCACAGGTAGACCGAACAAACCTTTAATCGCAATAAAATAACCCGTAGCACTAATCACATTCATCATAAGCGTCATGTACATCGCTTCTTTTGTATGGCCATAACTTCGTAAAATAGCACTTAAAGCAAGAGAGACAGCTTCAAGGATAAATGAAAAACCGGTAATCGTCAGGAATGTAAGCGCAAAATCGTACACTTCGCCGCTTAATCCGTAAAAACGTAAAAACACATCTCCGAACAACACAACAACGACAGTCATCACAACGCCAACCCACATGTTAATACCTACAGCAGAGCGGGCAAGTTGCCGGGCACGATCCAACTGGCTGCCGCCTAACTTCTGTCCAATTAAAATCATTGCCCCAATAACAGTCACATTAAAAATAATAATAAAAACATTAACAATCTGATTCGCAGCACCAACACCCGCAACCGCTTTATCTGAATACCCACTTAACACGAGAGTAGCAATAATTCCCACACTCATATGCAAAGAAATCTCAATTAAGAGTGGCCACGTAATACTGAACAATGATTGATCTTGATAATTTGTCTTCTCTTTTTGCACTGTCTAACCTTCTTTTCCATAATGTATGAAATTTAGTCTACGTGATTATCAATCAAAATGGAATAGACAATTAGGTACCTGTGCACGACACATTTATGACAATTCAAGACTTCGTATAGTCATACATACTCAATAACACATCCTCCATTAAAAATAACATTCCCTACTACAATTTATGCAATTGTAGTGTATTGTCCGAATCCTTCCTTGCACAGGTACCTAAAAAATTTTCTCGACTCTACTTATTCATTACTCCATGGGTATCAATTATATTGGAGAATGTATCTAAAGTGTGTTCAGGATAAATGCCCATTCTAGGAATTTCATAGATTGAATTTGATGGTGAAGCAAAACCTGCTTCAATAGTAAAAGCCATGCCTGTGTTCAGTTCGGCAAGAATCTCCAACGTGGATTCATCGTACTCGCCAAAGGGTGCGGCAAAGGCAAGTGAATGGCCGATCCATTTGTTGGCACTTTCAATGTCTTCTTTCACGTTTTCACGCTTTTTTGATAACAAATAAGCTGTACCATCTGCTGTCATCTCATGAAATGATAACGTGTGATTGCCATAATCAAATACATCAGCTGCCCTAACTAGCTCATCCAGACTTGCATGTTGCACTATAGAGGCGTCAAAAGGAACTGTTTTTTCAGTGATTGTGCTTGGGATAATGAATTGAACTGCATAAAATCCATGCTTTTTTAATACTGGATACGCAAATTCAAAAACGTTTTTCATACCGTCATCAAAAGTGATCAATACACTTTTTGCAGGCACTTTCTTGTTCTTTGTCATGAATTGATGAAACTCTGTAAGAGACAGAACTGTATAATCATTAATCTTTAAGTAAGTCATTTGCTCTGTGAACTGCTCTACAGTAACAATAGTGCGGGATAGTTCATGCAATTTATTGTAATGGATATCCTGAAGTACTTCTTCCGGGAGAATTTGATGGTACATGAGCACAGCTACTTGGCCAGCATATTCTCCTTCAGAAAAATCACGGTCAACGCTAATCAAAGGCATGTGCAAAGGAGTGACGACGCTTTTCGATGGCATTGCCGAAACAAGATTATGACTAATATAGTTGAATAGCGAATAAAACAATGGTGTCATGATAAGGAGAAAACAAAAAGTGAAAAGCAGATTAACTGACAAGTATCTTTTCAATTCAGGATTTCACCTCTCTTTTGTCATTTAAATCTATTGTCATATGTCTATTTAGCAAAATAGGTTTTCCAATACGATCCGAACGACTCCATTCATCTTTGTTAAAAAAGTAGAGAATCGTGCCAAATGTGACAAACACTACTTCCGTTAAGCGATAGAGTAGAACTTCAAGTGGGAGGAAAGAAATGATTGTTAAGTATTCTCTAAATCGATAGTGGTGGGCAAATCTGCGGGAAACAAGCAACGTGGCAATATGAAGCAGTATTGCAATGCTAAAAGAAATAGAAAATAGTAACAGGAACAGTTTCAGATGATTGGGTGTGAATAGGAGGATAAGCGGGATAAATAAAACGGGATAAGCGGAAAGTGTACCAAGTATCAATGAATCAAATAGCAAAAATAGAGATACTCGGAAGTTCATTTTTCTAAACAAAGACTTTCGGAAAGTTATTATGCAGTCGATAAATGCTTTTTGCCAGCGGATTCGCTGATTATACAAACTCTTTAAAGAGGCTGGACATTCGGTATAACAAATAGCCTCGGGAATGAAAGCGATGCGTTTCCCTTTCAAAATGGTACCTATCAGTTCCTGTATACGTAAAGTAATATCCATATCTTCTCCAACCGTTTTTCGGTACCCTCCAGCTTGAAACAACACGTCTTTACGAAAAGCCCCAAAAGCTCCCGCAATGACTGTCATGGCATTAAGAGTAGATTGTGTCGTTTTATTCATATAGAAGCCAGTCAGATATCGAACGACTTGAAATCGAATTAGATTAGACGCATGGAACGAAGGGTTAAACGAGTTTCCGTTATGATGATACCCCTGCAAGACATGAACCAACCCTCCGGCAGCTACAATCGTGTCATCTTCAAATGTACGGTTAATTTCAGTTAGCGATTGAGAATCCAACACACTATCAGCATCCAAAGTAATGATAATATCGTGAGAAGCATAGCAGATTCCTGCATTCAACGCATCCGCTTTACCGCCATTAGCTTTGTCAAGTACATAAATATTCGGATAGATTGCGGAGCGATAAACCTTGCGTACTTTCTCGTGTGATAACGTATCCGTTTTGACTTTTTCCGTTATATTTAAGAGTAATAGTTTCTGAAGCGTTTTCAAGGTAAGATCAGTAGAACCATCGTTAATAAAAATAATTTCCATATGACCGTAAGACACTTGGAAGAGGCCTGAAATACAGTTTTCTATCACCAGATTCTCATTATAAGCCGGTATTAAAACACTAATTCCTTTTTCAACTGACGGATAAGTTTTTTCTTTCTTCCTGCTGCTATAAAGGGGGACAAATATATACAAAACCTGAAAGACTATAAACAGACAGAAAAAAACAAGAGTAATTGTAACTAACAAAATGCATCCCTCCTCAATCAAAACGCCTTATCATATAATGAATTTTCTTTATAGGAAAAAACACGGATATAATCTATGTCAAAGGTAGTGGGAAACGTGGTTGTCCAATCCGGTGACCCCGGCCAGTTTCCTCCAATCGCCGTATTCACGTAAATATACATGGGCTCTTTAGGAACATGGACATTTGAAGTGAATCGAACTTCGCCATCTATGAACCATGTAATGGAATTAGGAGTCCATTCCATTCCAAAAGTATGATAGTCAGCGGAAAAATCAGGACCTTTAAAAAAATCAAAATCACTCATCAATCTTCCATTCTCATTCAACCAATGAACAACCATCCATATTTCATCAGGCTTATGTCCTAACATTTCCATTATGTCTATTTCAGGAAGCCAAGTATCCTCTTTGTCGGCCATCAACCAAAACGCCGGGAAAACACCTTTGCCAATTGGCAGTTTAGCCCGCATTTCGATTTTGCCGTATAGCATATTGAACTTTCCCTTCGTATGCACCGCGCCTGAAGTATACTCACTATCACCTAACCATTCTTTCTTGCTGATCAATCGCATTCTTCCTTCTTCTACGACAACATTTTCTGGTATGTAATATTGAAGCTCATTGTTTTTCTCAGCATCCCAGTTCTCTAAATTCCATTTTGAATTGTCGATACAGTCATTAGTAAACTCGTCATGCCAAACAAGCAGCCATTGATCGTCATTTAAAATGGGAATATCAGTTTCACACTCACCTTTTGTTGGCACGTTTTCAAAAAATGAAGTGACCACCTCTGCATGTGACTCTTCCGAAAACCTACTAGAGTTATCCGTCGATGGAAGCGGAGAATTTTTAAAGTTTAAATAGACAATAAAAGCAGCTGCAATAAGAATTGTTAAGAACCAAACCTTAACCCACTTTGTAACCACAAAGAAAATATGCATATAAACACCTCTCTGCTCTGTCATCCATTTTGTAAAAGCCAGGCAGTTACTATTTTTCTTTTTTTACTTTATGGCATAAAGTCCCTAACTATGCATGTTTATTAGACTCTACTAAAATAAAAAAATGAATCAGCAATCGTTGATGATGCCGGGTCTTGCGAGAGCTCCGAGTTTGACGAAAACATTTCGCTTTAATTTATTGCCTTCAAAAACTTATCTTTAACATGTAAACCTCATACCTTCATCCAAAAATCCATTCCGCTTTCCAAAACTCCATAAATCTCTAAAAAAGTCCATAAAAAAAGAACCGATCTGCAAGTCACATACGCAGTCGATTCTCTCTAATACCTTTATTCATTTATAATACTTTCCCTGCAGCATTTTTCTTTTAATACAGCTTTAGTTTCCTTGACATAATGCTACAATTTAACCGCACATTTTCCATACATCATCATTCATTTTAGTGTAGTGTATTATCAGAATCTTTCTTCACACAGGTACCCAAACTATTCTGAATTTCATCGTGAAGCGCGGCTTTGTGGGTATTTATATCTTCGTCACTCCATCCCATGTTGGCAGCCATATAGGCAATCACTTGGTCCTTCCATTTTTCAACCCAGTCTATATTAAAGAACACATTCCCTGTTCGTCTAATGAAGAAATCAGATGGTGTCATTGTCATTTCATGTTCCATTCCGTAATGCAGCAACAGCTTTATGGATAATGGTAGTGAACTATCCGGAAGCAATCGATCATACATTGAAGCAATAATTCGGGTATTTGTCCCGTATGAGCTTGCTATACTCTTTGCATCTTCAATGGCAACGCCTAAATTCGTTAATATCTGTGATTCGCTCTCAATAAACTGCTCGTAATCTAGAGGATCTTTGAAATCGCCACCAGATAACCTTAATTCTTTTGTAATAGAAGGTTTGCACGCGACACCCACTTTCTTCAACTGCTCGCAAAGCAAATCCGTCACTGTTTCAGCCATTTTTCGATAACCCGTTAATTTGCCCCCCGCAATTGTAATTAAACCGGTAGAAGACGTCCAAATCTCATCTTTCCTTGATATTTCAGATGGCCCTTTTCCCTCCTGACGAATTAGCGGACGAACACCTGCCCATGAAGACTCGATATCTTCTAATCCAACACGAACCCCAGGGAACATGAAGTGAATACAATCGAGAATATATTTCCTATCTTCCTCCGTAGCGGTTGGATGTTGCAGGTCCCCCTTATATTCAGTATCAGTCGTACCCACGTACGTCTTTCCATTACGCGGAATAGCAAAGACCATTCGACCATCAGGCGTATCAAAGTAAACCGCTTGTCGCAAAGGGAATCTGCTACTATCGATAACGATATGAGTGCCTTTTGAATGAAACAAGCTCTTCCCTTCTATTTTCCGATCCATTCCAATGACATCCTCCACCCAAGGACCCGTAGCATTGACAATCTTTTTCCCTGTAATGAAGTGACTTTCCCCTGTCAACATATCTTGAATCGATACTCCATTCACCAATCCATTAGTGTCATATGCAAACGACTCTGCTTTTGCATAGTTAATAAGATCCGCTCCTAACTCTGCAGCCTTCTTCGCCACTTCAATAGTAAGACGAGCATCGTCCGTTCGATATTCAACGTAATAGCCACTACCTAAAAGGTTTTCCTGCTTTAATAAAGGCTCTTTCTTCAACGTTTCATTATAATTAAGCATTTTACGGCGTTCCTTCTTTTTAACACCAGCCAAAAAGTCATATACTTTCAACCCAACAGAAGTGGAGTATTTACCGAATGTGCCTTTCTTATAAATCGGCAACAGCATCCATTCCGGGTGTGTCACATGCGGTGCATTCCGATAAACGACTTCCCTTTCTTTCCCTACTTCCGCAACCATCCCAACTTCAAATTGCTTTAAATAGCGTAATCCTCCATGCACAAGCTTCGTAGAACGACTCGATGTACCAGCCGCGAAATCTTGCATCTCAACAAGAACACATGACAACCCTCTCGTTACACAATCAAGTGCAATCCCGACACCCGTAATTCCACCGCCAATTATCACTACATCATATTGCTTTTCATCCAACTCATTTAACGATACTTGTCGATTTTTATTTGAAAAAAATTTCATTCGATACACTCCTCCATAAAAAATGACCATCACAATAACCCTGTATCTTTACAGGGATTGCAATGGTCGTCTCTTTGATCTCTGACCTTATTAACTCTATAATTTTCTACTTTCTTTGTGGTACTATGGAATTATGTCGTTTACCAGAAAGGATGAATCAAGATGAAGCTAGTCGATATGGTTGAATCTCAAATTATAGCCTCTGTAAAAAATGAAGAGGACCTTCAAGCCGCTCTAACTTCTAATGCGAATATCGTTTTTCTATTGACTGGAAACCTTATGACAATCACTGATTATATACACCAACTTCGAGCTGCGGACAAGCATGTCTTTCTCCATCTCGACTTTATTGACGGACTATCCAATTCCAAAAATGCATTGAACTATGTCGCTGAATTTTGGAATCCTACAGGCATCATTACAACGAAAAGCCATATTGTTAAAATGGCAAAAGAGGTCGGTCTTAACACGATCCAGCGGATTTTTCTGTTAGACTGGGCTGCTATTAATAAAGGCATCGAAATGGTCAAATCTTGCAAGCCAGATGCAGTGGAAATCATGCCCGGTATTATTCCTAAAGTGATTGACCAACTATCTCGGGAGCTTGACTACCCAATTATTGCGGGTGGGCTCATTAACGATATTTCAGAAGTACATGCTGCCCTTGAAGCCGGTGCACTAGCAGTCTCTTCAGGCAAACCGCACATGTGGAATTTCGATTTATAAAGAAGCGATATCTCTTACACTTTCCAAGACAAATGAAGGACGATCTGTAGCAGTTTCCAGCATGGCGTCAGTAGTAATGCCCGTCATCACCAATACTGAGTGTATGCCCGCTTCGTTCGCCATTCGGATATCCGTTTCCAACCTGTCGCCGACCATATAACATTGGTCCGCCTCCATTTTCAACACGTTACTTAATACGTATTCCGACATTAGAGAAGATGGTTTGCCCGTTATTTGTTTCACGGGCTCACCAGTCGCTCCTTCTAAAGCACCGATCATCGCACCGCAATCAGGTATTTCCCCACCTTGTATGGGACATGTTCGATCTGGATTCGTCGCAATTATTTCCGCTCCGTTCCGCCACGCTTGAAAAGCATGATTCAACTTCTCATAGGTAAACTGCCGATCCCATCCTACGACGACATGTGTCGCACCTGTTGCATCCTCTACTAATTCAATGCCTGCTTCTAGAAGCTCGTCAACTAACGGTTCTTCACCAATGACATAAGCTGCATCACCGGGAACCATATCGTTCTTTAAATAAAGGGCAGTAATATAATTGGAATTTATTACTTCATTTAATTCCACTTCAATGCCCATGCCATTTAGCTTTGTTACATAATCTTTTCTGCGCGCAATAGATTTATTCGTCAAGAAGACTACTTTGTCTCCTCGTGTTTTCAAAGACTGAATTGCTTCCGGAACCCCTGGGATAAAATCATCATCCAAGTAAATTGTTCCATCCAAGTCAAAAATATAACCTCTTCTCAACTTGCTCCCCTCGCTATCAACTAATTATTTCCACGTTTTGAACATGCTCAATATTTTTAATTATGAAGTAAATTTGTGGCAATGAATGTTTTATATTCACCTTCGTCTTAATTTCTAAAAGCTGTTGCTCTTCTACTTGCAAGTCTTTTATTCTTGTTTGAGAAATGGTGAAACGCTGTTTAATTAGCTCTCCTATCACCATCTCCATACTCTCAGGCTGATTCACAGTAATCCTCAGAGTCAAATCCCTTTTTTTCAATCGTTTAGGGCCGAACCGACTGACCATATATGGAAGTAGTTCAACGCTTATAAGCAGAAGAAGGACACCAAATGTCGCTTCCACATAGAAACCCGCTCCAACGGCTATACCAATTCCGGCTGCCCCCCATATTAATGCCGCTGTTGTCAAACCGGATATCCGTTCATTGCCTCGGCGCAGAATAACACCTGCGCCGAGAAATCCAATGCCCGAAACAATTTGCGCCGCAAGTCTGAGAGGATCCATTTGTATTCTTACGTCATCACTCCCGGGGAATGTATAGGCAGACTCTACAGATACGATTGTCAGCAAGCAGCTGATTATTGAAATGACAAGACTCGTTTTCAGTCCCAGTGGCTTCCGCTTTAATTCTCTCTCTAATCCGATGACCAGACCAAGAACAGCAGATATGCCAAGTTTAGTAATCAAATCAACATCTACTAATTGCAACCACTCCATTAGCCTCCCCCATTCCTCTTACGCGGCAACAACGTTTATTTGATTATTTTGCTGATGGGTGTTCGATGATATCTTGCAAACTATAAAGATACGGATTGATTTCAAATACAATAGGTCCGTTATAGTCATGTTCCTGTAACAAGTCCACCAACTTCGCCGTACTAGTTCCAGTAACCCCATCCCCAGGCAATTGGTGTAAATCGCCTTCTGCATCATTATCAGAGAAGTGGACAGAAGCAAGTCTATTACCCAGACGGGAAATGGTTTCTTCTAAAGACGCCCCAAGGACCGCCAAATGCCCTGTGTCAAGACAAGCGGCTGTGCCACTCTCGTCCAGCATTTCCAACCATTCATCTACAGATGATGGATAGATATGTGTATAGTTCAACTTATCCGGAATCTGATTTTCAAATAATAGCGTGCAGCTTAGCTCCTCAGCCATTTTCTGCATTCGGCTCAGTCGATCGATGACGACTTCCTTCGCTTCCAAATGCCCTTCAGAAGCCCAAGCCATGCCACCATGAATGACAGCATGCCCGCCACCGTATTCTTGAAGCTTCTTGAGCCATTGCTCATTGATTTTGAAAATCAGGCTTTCAACTTCTTCAAAAGGCGTAGCCAGATTTAAATCATGGAAAGGAAGGTGCAAACCGATTTTCAAACCAGCTGCTTTTGCAAGTTCCATATCATTTTCAGCAGTGAGATGTTCCGCCCATATTTCAACCCCGTCAAAACCCGCTTCTCGAATCGCCGTCATATCTTCAACTGTCTTCTTCTGGCCTGCCGACCATAAACTTAACCACTTTTCCATCTACAACTCCTCCTTTATTTTATCGTTCCAGCCGTTTCAAACTCGGCATTAATGTCTTCCAACTTCATGCCTTTTGTTTCTGGCGCAAGTGTGTAAGTGATGATTAGTCCGATTAATGCTACACCTGCAAAGACGCCTAGTGCTGCAGAATTCCCCCATATAGCGACGACATTCGGGAACACGAGCACGCCTAAGATGGAGCCGATTCGACTAACAGACGTCGCAAAACCAGATGCCCCTGCTCGCAGGCTTGTAGGGAATAACTCTGTAGGATAAACAAAGTTTAAAATGCCTCCGCCCATGTTAGCAAACAAGACTGAAACACTGAAAAGAACGACTAAAAACACAAGTGTTGGATGCGGATTGAATGTTAGAACTACAAGCCCTGCCGTCAACCCAGCAAATGATGTAATGAGTAACGGACGACGTCCCCATCGCTCAACGAGATTCATCCCAATGATTGCTCCGACTAAACCTAATACACTGACTATCGAAGAAGCAACATAGGTTTTGTGAAGATCTCCTTGCGTGAACGAAGAGAGGATTGTTGGTGTATACATCGAAATCCCGTAATAGGAAGTCGAATAACAGAACCAGAAACCTGAAACAAAAATCGTACGCTTAATCAACTTCTTAGAGAACAACATGCTTAACGGAACCTTCTTAGACTTCGGTTCCGGCTCTAATTTCACTTTACTTCCAGTAATATTGAAAACAACTTTTTCAGCTTCATCTTCACGCCCTTTTGAAACAAGCCAGCGAGGTGATTCTGGCAGACCAATTCGGAAGATGAAAATAATTACAGCAAAAATAGCTCCTAGTAAGAACATATAACGCCATGCATGATCACCTAATGGTGCAAATAGTATTCCACTCATGTAGGCGACAACTGCACCGACAAACCACATAGCTGCAAGGAAGGTCCCTTGCTTTCCCCTATTCTTGGTGGAACTAAATTCAGAAACGAGTGTGGCGGAAATCGGATAATCAGCCCCGATTCCAATACCGAGTAAAAACCTGAAAACAATTAGCCATAGGACATTCGGTGCAACCGCTGTCAAAACAGCAAATAAAACAAAGGCTAACAAATCAATGGTAATCATCGCTTTCCGACCAAATGTATCTGTTAACCGACCTAGCCATGCAGCTCCTATAAACGAGCCGATAATCGCAGATGCTGTGAGAAGACTTTGTTCCCAAGGCATAATGCTCCACTGTTTCAAAATTAATGGCATCGCTACAGCAATAATCGTCAAATCAAATCCATCCAGGAACGTTCCACCAGCTGATACAATCTTCACTTTCCGTTGAAATTTATCAAGTTTCTTCGGATCCGCAGGTGTATCCAAATAATCAAATGCCATACATAAACCCCTTTTCTTAAAGTTTTTATTATGTAATCCTATAAAATTCCCCTTCTACACCTCTATGACTTTCCACTCGCCCCCTTTTAAGCAACACAAAAACCCGGCAAAGCCTAATAACATGCATGCCTTAAAAGGCTGCACAAATGGCTTTGCCGGGTTCTCATAGTCTCTACCCGGTAATCTACTATTTTCACTCTTGCAACGGGATTGACAATATCATAACAAAGTTCACTATTTTCCGTCAATCATTTTTTACGGTACCTTTTTTAGGTACCTGTGCAAGAAACATTCACGACAATTCAACCAATTTGTATGATTATACGGACATATATAACAAACCTCGACAAACCAACATCCGTGTCTCATAATCATGCAATTGTAGTGAATTTACTGAATTGCGTCTTGCACAGGTACCTTTATTTACTGATCTTTTACAATCCCTCAACACTCTCTTGACATTCTAACTCTACAATAAGATTTGTTGATTACTAGAAAAAGAGGAGATGTTGTTGTGAAAAAGCCTATGCTGTCGATTGCTTTGGCGGGAAGTCTTGTATTGTCCGGAATTATACATGCTGTCGTCAAAGCGGATAGCCCTATTGAATATTCTTCAATGCAAACTGGATGGGACGTTCCGGTTCTCATTACAGAAATAATGCCGAATAGCTTGAATGTCGGAAACTCTGATGCATGTGAGTACATTGAGCTTTATAACAATCTTACAGTACCCCTTCCATTACAAGATCTCAAGCTCATCTATGGTTATCCCGACGGCAAATCCGTTGACTGGAACTTCGTGGAGGACAAAGTGATTCTGCCCGGTGAGACGATGGTCGTTTGGGTAAAAAATGCCGCTAATTCGGATTTGACATGGGAGGATTTTAATCAAATATATGGAACACAACTTCCAGACAGCCATTTGTCGTACATCGAGTCGGATGGCATGAGTAATACAAAAGCCCGCTCTTTGTCTGTTGCCAGCACGTCAGGCATGGTTTATTCGAAAGTGGACTATACACCAGAGCAAGTCATTGAACATAAAAGCATTACTTACAAACCATCTTTAGATGGCTCCGTCATGGTCGCTTATCCAGAGAACACAGAGCCGACACCAGGCACAATTCTCCCTGAACAAGTGCCGAGCAAGCCCGTGGAACAAGATACGGAGTCGCCTGTCATTTCACATGAACCGATTACAGATGCTGCAAGTGATCAGCCATTGTTCATTCAGGCACAAGTAACAGATGATCGCCACGTTCAATATGTCGGTATATCTTATCAAACTACTATCGAAGGCCCATGGATCCAAAAAGAGTTAACGGAACAAGCTGACGGCATGTATTCGATTGAAATTCGTCCAGAGGAATTAATCTCTTCTCATTTTGCGTACCGGATTGAAGCCTCTGACGGACAAAACGTTACAACAACAGAAGACTATCAACTCCAATTGACTGAATCAGGATCTGCACCAGAATCCGATTTCGACGCACAGCAAGTCCCATATCTACTTGTCACTGAACTTGTTCCAGACAGCACAAATGTCGGCAAGCTTGATGGTTATGAGTTCATAGAAATCTATAATAACTCGACGGAAGACATTAACTTGAATGACTATACAATCCGCTACCGATATCCTGCAGAAGGGCCGGGGGGAGATTTGATCTGGCGTCATACTGTCCAAGATTTGATCATTCCATCAGGGGAGACGATGGTTTTCTGGGTCATCAACAGTGCGAACGGCGATAAAACAGTTGCCGATTTCAACGCAAATTACGGAGTGAACCTTGTCGAAAACGTCAATATCGTCAAAATCCATAATGGCGGCATGGCAAATAGCAGTACGCGGGGCGTCAGCATTTCAACAAATACTGGAGAGGATATCTCCGTCGCCTACTATTTTGACGAGCCTGACGTCGACGATACGAAGCCCGACAAAGGCATCTTCTATAAGTTCCCTAACGAAGCTGGGAATAAAACAATGGTGAAATATAGTCCTGGAATTGAAGCAGCTACCCCTGGATCTGTTCAATCCATTCAAGTTCCCGCTGTGAAAGTACAATTGCCGCACACAACAGAAGCACCGATCGTCGAAGATCAAACGTCAATGGATGACATCGATGATAAGCAGAATTTGAATTTGAAATTCAGTATGAGCGGGCCTTCGGTAAAAACCGTGCGACTTTATTATAAAACAACTACCGAACCCGACTATCGTTCTATCTATTTAACGCGTAGCAGTAACGGCATCTATTCACATGTCATCTATTCTCCAGAACTAATTGGCAATGAATCGGTTAATTATTACTTGGAAATGTCGGATGGACGATCAATAACCAAAACAGAGATTGCCTCTGTTAACATCAAAACTGAAAAAACTGAGCAAAACGGTCTAAATATTTCTCAAGGTGCCCTCTTAAAACGAACGGCCCTTATTAAAACACTCGGTTCCGACTCTTCCCTATGGATTGATAATGAAGACGTAACCAAACTAACAGCTCCATCACTTTCTGGACAAGCTTATTTCGCATTCGATGTTAAAAAAGTGAACTTGTATTTTAAAAATGGCGTTACCATCGGTGATGAAATCATTCATATATTCGATGATACGATAAACACCTATGAAACAATGACAATCCCGATTGAGCCGAAGTATTTCACTGCTAAGGAGGCGACAACAATTGCCATCCGTTCAGGCACAAAGGTCTCACCATTTGATCAGGAATCCGAAGAGAACCGGGATGATTTCCAAATCAAAAACGTCAGACTAGTTTTGGAAGACGGAACGACACTCTACGATCCACAATATGCAAATCCAGAGAAGGAACTCCTTGTCGGTGACGGAGCGAGCGCTACAGAGTTTTTCGAATTCGCCTTCAGCGTACCTGAAGAACAATTTAAAGCGAAAGCCTATAAATGGGATACGACAAAAGTCGCTAACGGAAAACATATTATCGAAGCTAGAGGACAAGATTCTACGCAGATTGACGTTACAGTGGATAACGAAGCACCGACAATTTCTCCGTCAATCGAAGATGGGAAAGAGTATAAAGGTGAAATTCTTATTGATGCAGCAGTCGCTGATGAATACTCCGGCGTCGCTTCTGTACATGCACAACTAGATGGAGAAGAAATCGTTTTGCCTTATGCAACAACATCAGCAATTCTTTCACCAGGCGCACATAAAGCAACTTTCATAGCAACTGATAAGGCTGGAAATGAAACGATCAAAACAGTGAACTTCACAGTCACAGATGAAAGTCCAAACGAACCTGTAGCCATTACTCCTAAAGACGGCACCATGAATATTGACCCATCCAGTGTATCTTTGCAAGTTCGTGTAACGGATCCTACTGAAGATCCAATGGATGTACTATTCTTTGAAGGTCATGAAATAAATGCTGCAGATGAACAAGTGAAGATTTTTGAAAACAGCACTGATGTTGAACCACCAAATGAAATGATACCTGCCGGTGAAACAGCTGTATTACAAAAAGAGACAATGGCCAAAGTGGACGGAATCTATCATGAGACATCCTCTACAGACCAGTTCCCTTATCAGCGGTTTGAAGTGGAAGTCGGCGAAGCGATCGATGAAACCGATGAAATCGTCTTGAACTGGGAAGGTAAGTCTTTGATTGGGAGAAAAGTGTCCATGTATACATGGAACAACGAAATAAACAAATGGGAACTTCGAGATTGGAAGATCGCAAAGGACAATCAGAATTTCAAATTGACAGGAACCGTAAAAGGTCATACGTACATTACAGATGGCAAAGTCCACGTGATGATTCAAGACGAAATTTCCACTTCTCCAGAGTTTGACTATTCTTTCATCTGGATGTCGGACACCCAATATTATTCGGAAAGCTATCCTTATATTTATGACCGCATGACGAAATGGATTGTGGAGAAAAAAGAAGATTTGAATATTAAATATGTTTTCCATACAGGAGACCTCGTCGACAAAGTAGATCAGGAAATCCAATGGAACCGCGCAGACGAATATATGAAAACGCTAGAAGATGCTAATGTTCCTTATGGCGTACTTGCTGGGAACCATGACGTTGGCCATAAAACAGGTGACTATGTTAAGTACGGGGAATACTTTGGCGAGCAACGCTACAAAGACCAGCCCTATTACGGGGAATCATACAAAAACAACCGTGGTCACTATGATTTAATTAGCGTAAACGGAAATGACTACATCATGCTCTATATGGGCTGGGGTGTCGATGACGAGGGCATTGCATGGTTGAATAAAGTATTAGCGGAAAATCCTAATCGCATGGCATTCCTATCTTTCCATGAGTACTTACTTGTTTCCGGAAACCGCAGTCCGATCGGAGATAAGATTTACAATGAAGTCATCCTTCAAAATCCGAACGTCGTAGCAGTCCTTAGTGGGCATTACCACGATAGTGAACTGCTAGTCGATCCGATTGATGATGACGGAGACGGAATACCTGACCGCAATGTCTACCAAATGCTTGCAGACTACCAAGGCGGACCTGAAGGCGGCCAAGGTTTCATGCGTCTTTTGAAAGTAAATCCGATCGAAAATAAAATCCATGTCCAAACGTATTCACCGTATTTGGATAAGTACAATTACTACAGTTCAGAAGAATACCCAGGGAAAGATGAGTTTAAGATTGATTTGGATCTAAAACCGCAAGAAAAACTTGTGGCGACAGATTTCTTCGAAGCTGAGATTTTTACCGATAACAAACTAGGCAAACAGAAAGATGTGGCACATGCCGGAATTGCAGAAACAACATGGAACGACCTCACACCAGAGAAGAAGCATGGCTGGTATGTGAAAGTGTCAGATGACTTTGGCGGACAAGTCCGATCTGCAGTCTGGACGTTCGTTACTGGAAAACGGAATGGCAATCCCGATACACCAATCGAACCTAATCCACCTGTAGAGGAAGAAATACCATCGGATGATCAGCCAAGTGACAATGGAAATCCTAGTATTCCGGAAATTCCTTATGTCCCTGGAAAACCGGCACCATCAGACAAAGAAGAAGTGCCAACTAAGCCAAACGACAATAAACAGGAAGATCAAACTACAGAAAATAAACCTGTTCACGTGTCACTCGATATGATCAATCAAAATGCAAAACAAATAACTTTGCAAGCGGAGCAAGACGGCGATATCGAGTGGATTTTAAAAGAAGATGTACTCAAAGCTCTGAAAGATTTGAAGAAACCTATCGTGTTCCAAACAAAATCGGGACATTCCGTAACCATGCCGACTAACGTTTTCGCTTCAATGAAAGGAAACGTCATGAATGTACAAATTGCACTTGCTACGGAAAAAATTGTTGATAACCAAACAGTTCAATATGCAGATGCAGTAGATGTCCATGTGAAGATGGATGGAAAGCCGATGACAATACCATTAGCCATTCAGCTGAAGTTGAATAAACCCATCGATAAAGGGAACACAACAGGTGCCGCTTTTGTAAATGACGCATGGATTTATGCAGGTGGCTATCAAAAGGACGGTTATTGGACCTTCCCTTCCACCGAAGCAACCCGTGTAACCGTCATGAGCAAGCAGCCAAACTTCAAAGACACAAGCAAGCATTGGGCAAAATACGAGATCCATTCTCTTTATTCCCGCCTTGTGATCGATGAAAAAACCGACAAAAAGTTTGCACCAAGTGCCAAGCTGACTAGAGCGGAATTTACAGTGTGGCTCTCCACTGTATTTCAGTTACCGCTTGAAGACGTCAAAGGAGACTTTGCAGATGTCACCGCTTCAAAAAACCAGGCAGCCCAGCACATTGAAGCTGCTCGACGCGCGGGAATCGTTCACGGGAAACCAAACGGAAAGTTCGACCCGGACGCAATGATCACACGCCAGCAAATGGCAACCATGCTAGTCCGCGCCTTAGAAGCGAAAAACCCGGAAATTGTACAAGACGACAAGTCCAAAAAAGATTTCAAAGATGATAAAAGGATAAGTGGGTATGCGAAAAATGCAGTAGCTAAAGTATCGGCAGCAGGTTTAATGAACGGCCTCGCCGATGGCACATTCCAACCAAAACGCACAATAACCCGCGGCGAAACAGCCGTCATCCTTTGGCGCTTGTTAGAAGTGAAAAAAGATTAAAGAATCGGGTGTGTACCTCGGTTAGGTACCTGTGCACAACACATTTATGACTATTCACCACTATGTATAATTACTAGGAAAAGCAAGAAAGGAAAGCCCCTATCAAAGGCTTTCCTTTCTTTTTATATGCAATTGTATCGAATTGACTGAATTGCGTCTTACACAGGTACCTTTTTTAAAAAATGCTATACTAATAGAAAACTATTGTTTTGGAGGAATGAACATGAAGAAAAGATTCACGGCTGCTAAGCTCATCACAACATTAGCGCTAACAGCAGGACTTCTCATTAGCTTTGTACATACGATTGAAGCGTCAGGGGTTTCGAACACAAAAACAGATCAGCAAACGAAGAAATATTCCGACAAAGTTATGAAGGTACTGCGTGCCAGCTTAGGAGTGGACAAGCATTCAACGGCAAAAGATGACGTCATTAGCAACATGAAAAAAGTGGATGTTATGGACAAGTACCTAGCCACACTAGGAAAGAAAGTGAAAGGTAATGAAGTTCGAAAAGCAGTGAAGGAAATTTTCGGGATAGATTTACATTTGATTTCAAAAGAGGATATCGGCACTACAGTATCGGCATATGACCCCGCTGTCATGGAGACTTTACGCCTCTACTTAAAACTTGATAAGAATGATACAAATCGCGACACGGACATTATGAATATGTCTAAAAATGATGTAATGGACAGCTACAGCAAAATGTATGAGCACAAACTTTCAGGTAAGGACCTCCGTGTTCTCATTAATCACATCTACGGTGTGAATCTTGATGGGATTTCTAGTCTAGAGCACGCTCGGCTTTCAATCAATTCGAAAGGGCAATGGATTGTAAAAAGCGATTTGGATCTGATCATCCTGACGTCCAGTCGGGATGACGTGGAAGTGTTTGTTGCACCAACAGATTATTATGTCGAAATTACAGGGTCCACTTACCTCCCTGATTCCTTAATAGAAAAGCTATCAAGCATGGGTTTCACTTATGACAAAACTACGAATTCTTATTATTACGTAAATCCGATAGGCGAATCCATTCCAGATGCATTTAAAGGACAGACGATTGGAGCGATTGTCGGAACGCTCGCAACCGAATTCCCACCAAACTGAACTGGCAGGTACCTGTGCACCACACATTTATGACTATTCGCCCTCACGCATAATTACTATAAATGACAAGAAAGGAAAGCCTCTATCAAAGACTTCCCTTTCTTTTTTCATGCAATTGTAGTGAATATACTGAATTGAGTCTTGCACAGGCACCTAGAAATACTTGTAACTAAATTTACAAAAGTGACCAAATATACATCGCTTCTTCAATGCTTCCTGCTTCGACATTCATATTACGCGGGTAGGGCAGTGTAGGCATTTCCTCTTTCTGCATAACTTCAACAAAAGGATTTTCAGTCAGTGCCGCTTGATACAGCTGTTCAATTTTTGGCGTGCTTTCTGAATTCGCCCGCAACCATTCATATTTCCACAGTAAAAACGCATAGGCTGCATCGGTTTCCGTTGGCTTGTGGTCATCCAATAATCGCTTCGCTTGATCCAATTGACCGTTCTTCAACTGTGTAGCAATTGCTAAATGGCGCACTCCTTGGTTATCATCAGGATTCAATTCCAGCAATAACCGGAAATAGGTTAACGCTTCTTCATATCTTTCCTCTTCATATAAAGAAACGCCATACGCTAAAAGAGCTCGCAAATATGGACGGTTCGTAACAAGATACCACGTATTATCCGGAGATCTATCGAATGTTTTTTCCCCTTTTCGGATAGCCTCTTTCAAATGATGTTCTGCCCGTTCATATGACCTTTCTGCATGCGCCAGCAACAACTCCGCATCCACGCTCTCTGCGTCTAGCTTCAATGCATCTTTCGCCAGTTGCTGCATTCGGTCAAAATCATCTTTCACTTCATAAGCATCATAGCAAATCGCCTGTGCCTTCTCTTCTATTGTTTCAGGCGTAAACGGCTTATTCACTTGCCCACTGAAAAACTGCTGCGCCTGTTCCAACGTATCAAATGACATTCGCTCTGACATACAGAACATTTCCCAGTTCGGTCGTTCTGTCATGCGTGGCAATGTACCAACGTAATAAGATAACGTTGGAGAATCTTGCTGAGATGTCTGTTCTACTTCCTCTAAAATAGCGTAAAGCGGATCCAAATGTTTTGTCATGGATGACACAGAAACTCCAAATCGTTTGGCGATATCCCCTTGTGTAAAGTGAGCATTCGGAATAAGCGATAATTCATATATTACTAAGAAAACCGCGGCCGCCACGCCTTCATGTTTACGGACGTTCGGTTTTTTCGCAAGATAATAACCTGTAAACAGCCCTTCCGCCAACTCACGACCTAATTCATCATCGCTATAGCTTTTAATCTCTTTTAATAAAAAATTCAATGCTTTCTGCTGTCCCTCAGTTAAATTCGAAGTTATCGGCATATGAACCCAAGTCATTATCATCTTATAAAGTTCCGCGGCATGACGGACATAGAACTGATGACTATCCGATAAACCGCTAGCGTCTGCCAGTTGCTCAATTTCCTTCAATAACTGGCCATTATCATTCCGCACAAAATCGAACCCGCTGATGAAGTCAATTGCTCTTTCCGTCAATTGCGAGTTCGGTAAGGCCATACCGAAAATGACACCACCGACAAGCAAATTCATGTCGGGGAGCTTAGGGAATTCATAAACCTGATTTTCTACAACCTGTTCCACTGTCACAATTTCATCGCCTATAGCCGTTATCTTTGCAAGAACAAAGATCGGCTCCAGCCAGCTTTCCAATACTACCCTGAGTGCCGAACGGGTTGGTCCATTAAGCCATTTCATCACATGGCGTCTCCATAAATCCGCACGTTCCACAAATAAATATACTTCGCCAAACGTATCTTCCCAGTTTTCCGGCTTGTCCACACCACTGAGCACTTTCATCCAGCGCCACTTTTGTTTCTCAAAGTCACTGATTACTCCCGGAGCCTGAAAGACGGACTCGAAATAACCTTCTAGCACGCGTTCCGCTTCTTCAGAAACAAGCTGCTCACTTGAAGGTGTTTGTTCCTGTTCACAACACTTTTTATATTTCTTCCCGCTGCCACATGGACACGGATCATTCCTTCCAACCATACATTCCACTCCTTTTCAAACTCGTTAGGTACCTGTGCACCACACATTTATGACAATTCAACGTTAAGTATAATTACTCTAACACACTAACATAAAAAGCTTCCACAACAGCTTTCCATAGCTTTTATTATACAATTGTAGTGAATAAACTGAATAGTGTCATGCACAGGTACCTAAAATACCTAAAACACCAAATCATCCAGTGTAATCTCTTTTACCAACGACGCACCCGTCTCCCGCTTATTACTTGCCACAGCCATTCGATAATCAACCTTGCGCGTCATTTCTAGCGCGATTTTCTTCGCAAAACCAGCATTTCCAAAGCTACTATCCCGATGCGCGTAAACGTCTTCATAATGCAGCACCAACGCACGCTTCGCTTCATCCGTCATACTATAACCTTTTATATATAACGCCGTAATTTCCATCAGTTCCTCTGGTGTATAATCCTCAAAATGGAGCGTCAGCCCGAAACGGCGGCGAAGGCCTGCGTTGCTGTCCAAGAAACGATTCATTTCCTCTTCGTACCCCGCAGCGATCACTAAAAACTCGCCTTGGCGATCGGACATTTTCTTCAGCAACACTTCCACAGCTTTCTTCCCAAAGTCATTCTCTCCACCACTCGCAAGTGTATACGCTTCATCAATGAACAACGCACTTCCAATCGACCGTTCAATCTGCGCCGCTGTCAGCTTCTCAGTCTCACCAATATGACTACCTACTAAGTCACTGCGGTCCACTTCAATCAAATCGCCTCGCGTCAACAATCCGAGCGCTTGATAAATACCTGCAAGCACACGACCGACTTCCGTTTTACCGGTCCCCGGCTTACCAATCAACAACGTGTGATTCATCAATTTATCCACAGATTGATTTTCGCGCCTGTAATACCTCATCAATTCAATCATTTCATCAATCTCAGTCTTGACCGTTTCCAGGCCGATAAACTGATCCAGTTCCGCACGTTTCTGAGCCAACAACACTTCATCAATCGGCACTTCGAACGCCTTCTCTTCACGCTCTGATACCGCTTGTACAACATCTTGCTCTTCAAACGTTGTCAAAACCGCTTCCGTCCACTTATCACGTGGCAATATCGCAATGCGCATCGATTGCGCAAGTCCGATTTGTTCATAAAGGATACGCACCATTCGCGCGTTACTAAACGTCTCATCGCGCATACGATAACGTTCCACGAACTCCTCATAAATCGCTTGCTTCGCGGCATCTGTCACCGCATAACTCCCTTCACACTGAGCTAAGAAAATTTCCATCAACTCATCGGGCGTATAATCTTGAAACGTAATCTTCTCCGTAAAACGGTCTTTCAAACCCGGATTAGACGCTAAAAAACGTTCCATATCATCGGTATAACCCGCAGCGATGACAATGAATTCACCGCGTGCATTTTCCATCGCGGGCAGCAATGTTTCAATGACTTTCTTCCCGAAATCCTTACTCGAATTCCCTCCGGCAACAAGTGTATACGCCTCATCTATAAAGAGCACGCCGCCCATTGCTTCCTTAATAATCACTTTCGTTCGTTCTTCAGATTCTCCGACATGTGTGCCAACGAGATCCTCCCGCTTCACTTCCGTCACGTGTCCCGTTTTCAAAAGTCCGAGTTCCTTGAAAATCCAACCAATCAGCCGGGCGACCGTTGTCTTTCCCGTACCCGGATTGCCTTGAAACACCATATGAGGCGCAACCATCGCATTCACTTTCATGCCGCGCTCTAGTTTGAATTGATTTATTTCTGCTAAATTTTTAAACTCCAGGATTTTGCTCTTCACATCTTCCAGTCCAATAAACCCTTCCAATCCGCTAATCGAATCAGTAGTCAGTCCATCCTCTTTAGACTCACTACCTCCACCACTGCCGCCTAACTTACTCGTAATCGGTGGTACTTGCAAATCCGTCCCACTCAACACAGGAACGCTATCATCCCAGCGAACTAAATCACCGACCACGTTCTCTTTAAATAAACAATCTTTAAGCACCGGAACAGAACGTTCCAGACGCAATCCAGCCTTCTTCCCATTCAACACTTGCATAGACGTAAACGAAGCATCCGAACAATCTTGCAAAATAACTTGGTCGTCCTGATGGCCGTGTACACGCGTTTCAGTCACTTCCGAACGCTCCACTTCACTCAAAAAGATGCCAGACGAATGACCATCGTAAATTTCACACTCTGTCACAAACACTTCCGCACATTCCGTCGCCCGTACTTGGGGGCGCTTATGATTGAACACAATCGTCCGTTCCAATGAAACAACGACTTCCGGACCCGCCAGTATACCATTCTTATCACCACTAGAAATTTTACAATCCGATATATCCGCCTTCGCCGCAGCACTTAATAACACATTCGATCCCTTATGACCGAAAATGATGCAATTCGCTGCCGTCAACTCCGATTCCTTTGCGGATATTCCTGCACTATCGCCGCTCTTCACTTCAGTCGCCGACAAAATCACGTCAGATTGTTCAGAAGCAAAAACCTGCACACCACTATGATGGCTTATTAAAGAATCCGCTATCTCAACTCGACTACCCGTCGCGTAAACACCTTTATTATTTCCACTTTCAATTTCACAATCCGCAATCGTCAACACACTTTGTTGAAACGCAGACAGTTGCGTAAGCTCGTTGTACTTCACGTCACATTCGACAAGCGTACACATAGAATTTCCAGACACAATCCCGCGAGCTTTCCCCGATAGGATCTGCGTTTTCCGAATCGACACGTCGCTCTGTTCATTACACGTAATGTGGTCGCCGACTTGGTTCTTAAAAGTAGAGCTCATTAACTCAACCGCTGATCGACTAACTACCATCCCTTCAGCTTCACCATTTTCAAACATACTCGCCTCGACTTCAATACGCGAGCCATTCATAACTGCCACATGTTCAAGACGTTGATGTTTAAACACACAATTCTTTAACACACCATTTGATTGGTCGCCATAAATCCCTTGCGCATGTCCTACGTAAAAATTCGTACTCTCCACATCCATCGTACTGTCCTGTTCCAAACGGAGTTGAATACCACGATTCCCGATGAATGAACTGTTCGTAATCGTTGCGCGACTTGTTTCATTTAAATGAAGACCTTCTTCTTGCCCACTTAAAATACCGCAATCCGTAAGCGCAACTTCGCCTCCTGCCCGCACACGAATTTGCGCAGTCTGAATCGTATCCTCCACGATGCATTCAAACAGAGCAAGACGCCCGACAACGTCAATCCCCTCCAAATTCTTCTGAAAAACCGAATGCTCCACAGATACTTTTGCCGCCTCATCCACACGCATAGCAATACCTTGAACCTCACTGAAAACACAATCGTGCAACGTCACATCGCCTGATTCAACATGTACACCACAATTAACCGGATCAGTACCACCTACAATACTGATTAACTCAATACGCACTTCATCAGTCGTCGCAATCCGAACACTCCCCGTCACACGGACTGAGCTAGCATCACCTGCTGCACTTCGAAGAACAAGCTGCTTATTAATCGTTACTTCTTCACCAAAAATTCCCGCACCCACTTCCACCGTATCACCCGGCAGAGCCGCCTCCACTGCCGCCTGTATCGTCTTATAACTCGATGCATTACGCTGAGACACTTGTATAATTGCCACGAATTTCCCCACCTTCTTTACAAACTCTCATTTAAAGCCGAACGAATGCTTCTATTCATTAAGTATACTAGTAAGTCATGTGACAGGGCAAAAAATGTGTCGGTACAAACTTTGACGGTACCTGTGCAAGAAACATTCATGTTAATTCAGACACTTTGAATGTTTATGCGTATAATATTCATAAAACACGGTACATCAGCTTTACATTTTCATGTTTATTCAATTGTAGTGTATTGTCTGAATTCAACCATGCACAGGTACCTTTTTAGGTACCTTTTTCTAATCACTCTCAATGAAATCGCACTTTTTTTGCTTCCTTGTTATAATCGACTTAAAGATACAATTTACTTTCAATAAAGCTTCTTATTTTTATTAAAACCGAGGAGGTCTCTTATGCAAAAGCAAGATTGTTTAATGCTTATTTCCGTTTACGAGGAAAAAAATCTTACCAAAGCCGCTGAAAAGCTCTTCACATCACAACCAGCCATTACCTATCGCTTACAAAAGCTAGAGGAAGAACATCAAATTAAACTTTACACTCGGGAAGGGAATAAACTCTTTTTCACTCCTGAAGGAGAATACTTAGTAGATTTCGCCAATAAAATGCTCCTCGATTTAAACAAATTAGAAGAAAATTTGAAGACATTAAAAAAAGACGCAACCGGAACTATCCGAATTGGCGTCTCTAGTAACTTTGCATTATATAAATTACCGACACTTATTAAGCAGTTTGTAGAACGATCTCATTCTATACAAGTCAACGTCACGACTGGTTGGAGTTCTGAAATTATACAGTTACTTAATAAAAATGAAATACAAATAGGAATTATCACTGGGAACTACAATTGGTTTGATGAAAAAATATTGTTGGCAGAAGATCCGCTGACGATTATCGCAAAAGAACCGATTAAACTAGAAGATATTCCTTTTCTGCCTCTCATCTCATATCAGCCCAATAAAAAGAAAGGCTTTGGGGAGAAAGCAACAAATCCTCTTGCACAAATGATTGAAAATTGGTGGCAAGACAGCTTTTCCGTTCCTCCATTAGTACGGATGGAACTAGATAAAGTCGAGACATGTAAAGAAATGGTGAACAAAAACTTAGGATATTCTATCATTCCTAAATCTTGTTTGACTAAAAATGATTGCTTCTTCACACATGATCTTATCAATGATAAGGGAAAACCTTTGAACCGTAAAACTTGGCTTATATACAGAAAATCGAATGTAGAAATTTTAACAGTAAGCCAATTTATTAACTTCGTTAATGAATACTCCAATCAGTCCTGATGCAATGGAAAATGGCACGCAACAAAGTGTCCTTCTTCTTTCTCTTCGAAATCAGGGACATCGACTTTGCATTTGTCTTGTGCAAACGGACACCGCGTGTGGAATTTACAACCGCTTGGCGGATTCACAGGACTTGGCATATCGCCTTCCAATATAACGTCAGCCGTTTTTGCATTTCGTAACCGCGGATCGGAAATAGGTAACGACGCGAGCAATCCGTTTGTATATGGATGCATCGGTTTCTTAAAGAGCTCATCTTTCGTTGTCAATTCCACCATGTTGCCTAAATACATAACACCAATGCGGTCACTAATATGACGCAAAGCTGGCAAGCCGTGAGAGATGAAGATATACGTCAAATCATATTTCTGTTGTAAATCGTTAAGTAAATTCAATATTTGAGCTTGAATGGATACATCCAATGCTGAAACGGGCTCATCACAAATTATAAGCTTCGGTTTTAACGCAAGCGCACGAGCAATCCCTATACGTTGTCTTTGGCCTCCGCTAAACTCATGTGGAAATCGAGACGTATAGGAAGGATCGAGCCCAACGTCCACCATTAAACGATGAACTTCACCTTCCAATTCTTTTCTGGAAAGCTTCTTATGGGTAATTAACGGCTCCGCTATCAAATCAAAAACGCGCATTCTAGGATTCAAAGAGGAAAAAGGATCCTGGAAAATCATCTGATACTCCACTCGGTATTTCTTCAAATCCTTTTCTTTCATCTTTGAAATCTCTACACCATTAAAGTAGACTTCGCCTTCTGTCGGTTGTAAAAGCCCCATTATTAAATTCCCTAATGTAGATTTTCCACACCCTGACTCTCCGACAATTCCTAATGTCTCCCCTTTATATACACTTAAATCGACTCCATCAACTGCTTTTAAGAATTCCTTTTTCTTCGCAAAGAGCTGGTGGTTTACGGCAAAGTGCTTTTTCAAGTTCTTTACAGTAAGGATTTCTTCAGTTTTCACCGGTATACTGTTAACCATCACCACTCACCCTTCCTGATGGCCTGCGCTCAGCCAACATCTAACTTTATTTCCGGTCTTCTCATTTATAGTCAACTCAGGCATTTTGCTTTTACACACATCCATTGCGAATGGACATCTAGGATGAAAATAACAACCAGTCGGTTTATTGTTTGGAGTAGGGACATTTCCTTGAATAGAAGTTAATACATCCATCTCAGAATCAATCTTAGGTGTACTCTGAATTAACCCCTGTGTATATGGATGTTTTGGATCAGCATATAAAGACATCACATCTGCCTCTTCTACAACTTGTCCTGCGTACATCACAATAACCTTATCCGCCAATTCCGCCACGACACCCAAGTCATGTGTAATTAATAAAATAGACGTTTCAAATTCCAGTTTAAGATTTTTCATTAACCTTAAAATTTGTGCTTGAATCGTTACGTCAAGCGCTGTAGTCGGCTCATCCGCGATTAGCAAACTTGGATTGCACGACAAAGCCATTGCAATCATAACTCGTTGCCGCATTCCTCCACTCAGTTCATGCGGGTGCATATTGTATACATGTTCCGCGCGTGGTATGCCGACTTTTTTTAACATGTCGATGCTACTATTTTTTGCTTCCTTTTTTGATTTTGTTTGATGCAATAAGAGAATCTCGTCTAATTGCTCCCCAACCTTTAATATAGGATTTAAAGACGTAAGAGGCTCCTGAAAAATCATGGATATTTCATTGCCTCTAATTTTTCGCATCTCCCGATCACTTAACTTAGTTAGATCCTCACCTTTGTAAAGGATTTCTCCACCAACAATTTTCCCTGGTGCGTTTACCAGTTGCATAATGGAAAATGACGTAACACTTTTTCCACAGCCGGACTCTCCTACTAACGCTGTCGTTTGCCCTGATTCGAGGGAGAATGAAACCCCATCTACTGAAGGTACAATTCCGTTAGTTGTATAAAAATACGTTTTCAAATCATTAACTTCTAATAACGTTGACATGCAGAAGCCTCCTCTCTTTACGAATTGGTACCTTGTGATCGCGGATCGAGCAAATCACGTAACCATTCTCCGAAGAAAATGATCCCTAAAACCGTAACTGTTATAGCCACTCCGGGAAATGTAGCTAACCACCAGCTTGTTGCTACATATTCCTTACCTTCACTTAACATGATTCCCCACGAGACGATAGGCGGTTGAATGCCTAACCCTAAAAAACTTAAGGAAGACTCAGTGATAATCGTACTTGCTACGCTCAAGGTAGAAATAACAATAATGGAAGAGGTGACGTTTGGAAGTATATGTCGTTTAATAATTTGGAAATTCGATACACCCATTGTTCTTGCCGCTTTCACATACTCCCGTTCCCTCAAGCTAAGTGTTTCACTTCGGATCATCCTTGCGTAAAGCACCCAGCTTGTTACACCGATTACAATGACCAATGTCGGGATTCCTGGATCTAGCACAGTCAGAAATACGATACAGAAGAGAATCGTCGGTACAGATAAAAATGCATCGACAAGACGCATAATAATATTATCAACCATTCCCCCGTAGTAGCCTGAAATCAGCCCGAAGACGACGCCAATTGCACCCGCCACGAGAACAGATAATATTCCGACAACTAATGATATACGTGACCCATAAATAATACGACTAAGAATATCTCTACCTAAATTGTCTGTTCCTAATATATGTGCCATACTGCCGCCATCGGACCAAAATGGAGGTACTAACATTTGCGTCGTATCTATTTTCCCTGGATTGAACGGCGCAATCCAAGGTGCAAATATAGCCATGACAAATAACGTTAAAACAATTAATAACCCGATAGACCCTGTTTTACTTCTTGATAGCTTTGTAAGAAAAATCTTGAATCTGTTCTTCGTTTTTATACTTCTATCATTCTTATCAATAGGAAGCTTAGCGACTTCAGTACCGCTGATTGATTTCATACTGTCAAATCCTTTCTTAGCTATATTTGATACGCGGATCTAAGAAACGATAGAGGACATCAGTAGCCAGATTCAACAATAGAATCATGACGGCAGTTACAAATACAGCTGCTTGAATAATTGGCAAATCCTTATCATATACAGCTTGTATGATTAATTGACCAAGACCCGGCCACGAGAAGATCATTTCTGTAATTAATGAACCACCTACTAAACTTGCCATTTGCAAAATTGTAATTGTAATGACAGGTACTAATGAATTTCTAAACGCATGGCGGAAAATAATGACACTTTTCTTCTGCCCTTTACTTCTTGCTGTCCGAATAAAGTCTTGCTGAAGTATTTCCAACATATTCGATCGAACTAGTCTAGTAATCTCCGCTGAAACGGCAGTTCCTAATGTTATCGCAGGCAAAATAATATGTTTCCAACTGCCTGTTCCTGAAACCGGCATCATTTTCAAGTTAACTGCAAAAACTAAAATGAGCATAATTCCTAACCAGAAATTCGGAATCGCTTTTCCAAGTGCAGATAAGCCTGTCGCAAACAAATCAATAATACCATTCGGCTTTAGAGCTGAAATGATCCCTAATGGCACTGCAATTATGATAGCCATAATCATAGAAGCTGTAGCCAATTCAAGTGTTGCAGGTAGTCTTTCTAACACTAAACCTATTGCAGAAACTCCATACTTATAAGACTCACCGAAATCTCCTCGCACTAAGTCCGTTATGTAGTTCCAAAATTGTATGTAAAATGGTTGATCAAATCCTAAGGCGATACGTAACGTTTGTATTTCTTTCTGTGTTGCTTCTGCTGGCAACATCATTGCCACTGGGTCTCCCGCTACATAAACTAGTACGAAGATCATAAGGGAAATGATAAGAAGTACAATCGGAATTTGCAATAACCTGCTAGTAAAGTATCTCCACATTGTGATTCCCCCTAACGGAAGGTCGGCAGGGTTTGCATCGTAAGCAAACCGCTGCCAATTCCTTCACACTTATTTTTTGTTAACATCCGGAATGTAAATCAATTCATCTAACCGTGGAGTATATTGAATCCCATCACTGACACCAAAGAACTGGTCAACTTGGAATAATGGAACAATTGGTGTTTCAACACTTGCGATTTTCTGAATTTCTTGGTACTTTGCTGTTCTTACAGCTGGATCCAGTGATGTATTCGCTTCTTGCAATAACTTATCTATTTCCTTATTACTGTAGCCGTTAATGGTAGCAGAACGTTCTGTTCCGTAGTAATCCAATGCTTGACCCGCATCAAAGAATGATGATCCAAGAGCGATTAAATAACCTTCTTTGAACTTCTCCTGATCTCTCAACTCTGTAAAGCTACTCCATTGCAATAAATTCATTTCTGTATGGATACCTGCTTCTTCAAGCATTCCCGCAATCAATTGCATGACTTCACGGTCTTTAATATATCTGCCTGTCGGACCAGCTAACTCAATTTTCAATCCATCTTTATAACCCGCTTCTTCCAACAACTTTTTAGCCTTATCTACATCATAATTGTACGTATCGTACAAGCTCTCTTCAAAACCGACGTTACCAGGGTTAACTCTTGTCAAAGTCGGTGTCCCTCCGCCATCAAGTAAACTCTCAACCAACGCTTTGTCGTCAATCGCATAGTCAATTGCTTGACGCACTTTCACGTCAGACGTCGGCCAACCTTCTTGTGTACGAAGGAAAAGCATATACGTACGGTTAGACGGTCCGTTTGCAATTTCACTATTGTCAGAGTCATTGATCCGTTTCCAATCACTCGGAGGAACATTGGCAATGATATTGACATTATCCGTTAGCAGCTCAGCTACACGTGTAGAATCTTCAGGAATCGCTCTAAATAAAACTTCAGCCCATTCCCCTTTCTTGCCGAAATAGTCATCATTCTTCACTAATGTAATTTGGCTATCCTTTTTCCATTCTTTGAATTTATAAGGACCCGAACCGATCGGTGACTTCAGAAATTCATCCATCCCTTTTTCTTCAATATATTTCTTTGGAAGAATACCAGATGCTTGTCTTGAAATACGGCTTATGAGCATCGGATCCGGCTCATGTGTAATGATTTGGAATGTTAACGGATCGATAACCTTCACTTCTTTAATCGTATCGAAATCACCGTGGCTTTTTAATGTTTCATCAGTTGCAACTCGCTCTAAAGTAAATTTCACATCTTCTGCTGTTAAGTCGTCCCCGTTATGGAACTTTACACCTTCAGTTAATTTGAATTCATAAGTTGTATCATCGATTTGTTTCCATTCTTTCGCTAGATGTGGTTGGATTTCTCCGTCCGTATCCCGCATAAGCAAATAATCAAACACATTGACGTGTATCGCCTCTGTAGCAGTAGTCGTATGATTATGGATATCCCATGTAAGCATATCGGGTCCTAGTGAAACTGTTAATACATTATTATCTTCAGTGCCTGTTGATGACGTAGTGCCTTCACCTGAAGGACTGCTTGTTGTCGTACATGCCGACAAGACTACCATTAAGGCTGCAATCATCAAATAGAAAATCTTCTTAGACATATTTCTTCCCCCTTTTATTGTAGAACCAAGTTATTTTGAACTTCTTTTTCTGCACTAAATTGCGCCTTTATCTCTTTCAATAACTCTGGAGATGAAAGTACATCTATGCAAGTAGCCCCCATCGTCTTAGCAGCTGTCATAATTGCTTCATTACCTTCTTTACTGTTTGAAGCTTTTACCCATTCTTTCGTATGATTTGGTGTGCCTTGAGGAACAAATGCCACACGTATACAGGCTCCCGGGACCCGATGTGTAACGATACTAAAATCTGTCGAACCCGTTTGCTCACGAGGTGGTGTAATATTTTTCGCCTTCACCAATTCAGCGTTGTTTAACAGTAAATCATTCAAAGCTTGAACGTTCAATTTACTCTCTAACGATTTTATAGGATTGATATGAACCTTCGTCCCTGTCGCTAGTGCGGCACCTCTTGCAACGTTCAAGGCTCGTTCGACAACCGTATCCAAGTATGGTCGATTGATAGCGCGAATCGAGAACTTGGCAGCGGCCCGCTCCGGCACTATATTCGCTGCTATTCCACCGTCTGTAATAATACCATGGATGCGAACGTCTGAACGCACATGCTCGCGTAAGTATTCCATACCGTTAAAAGTCATTAACACACCATCTAAAGCGCTGATTCCTTTTTCAGGAGCTACCGCCGCGTGTGAAGCCTTGCCTTCAAATACAAATTCGAAATTATCGACGGCAAGTGAGCGTCCATCTACAGTCGTCCGGTCCCCACCATGCATCATTAATGCAATATCCAAGTGATCGAAGTATCCTTGCTGCGCCATTGGAATTTTCCCACTTGTCGTTTCTTCAGCTGGCGTTCCCAACACTTCAATTGTACATGCCGGTAAATCTTCAAGTTGTGACAAAGCAATTGCCGCTCCAAGTACAGATGGAGACTGTAAATTATGACCGCATCCATGTCCTAAATCCTGTAATGCATCATATTCGCATAACAAGCCTATTACAGGTCCTCCTGTTCCGACTGTGTATGTTGCACGGAAGGCTGTTTCTAAACTAGCCAGTCCCTTTTCAACTAAAAAACCGTTATTCTGTAAGATTGTTGTTATACGATCCACTGCTTGAAACTCTTCATTCCCCAGTTCAGGATTAGCATGTAAAAATGCACCTAACTCTATTAACTCTTGTTCAAGTGAGCCAATCTTATAAAATAAATCTTCCTTGCTAATCATTTATCGCTCTCCTGCCTTTCTTTGCTGTAATCGCTTTCAATAGAGGAGCGAATACTCTGTAAATAAATCCTACAGCAGTTTTTATCGTATTTGAAATACAAGATTTTTAAACAGCCAATAAAAAAATTTTATAGCGCTTGATAACACTGCATTCTTACGCATGAATTCAACGCGTGCCAGTCACTCAAACAAATCCCAAACAACTCAAACATTCCGAATTCAATGAGTGACTGTCACCCACAAAAAGAGGAGGCCCATCACGCGGGCCCCCTACTCAATACGCTTATTTAGTTTCTTTGTATTTGGCCAAGTACTCTTTCGCTTTAGCCAAGTCAGCATTCAGTTCATTTCCAGTTTTCACTAATGTACTGACGGTTGAGAAAGCTTTGAGCTTATTGCCTTTGTAGAAGCTGATGAAATCGTCTTGGTTGATTGTATAGAGAATCGCTTTTCTTAAGTCTTCGCTTTCTGACACTTCTCGATTTTCTGGGTTGAAACTCAAGTAACTCACAGCATTACTTTCCATACTTTGAAGAGACAATTTGCTGTCGTTTTCAATAATGTCGTATTTTGTTTCAGGCACAGCATAGAACATGTGGATTTCGTTGTTTCTTAGTGCTGCAAGTGTGCTATCTGGATCTTTAATGAAACGCATCGTTACGTTTGAAATTTTAGGTTCGTTTTCAGTACCCTTCATATATCCAGGATTCTTCTTGAAGGCAGCTTCGTAATCATTTTTAGAAGTTAGAATGTACGGACCGCTTGCGTAAAGCGTGTTATTGTACTGACTTCCTTCCGTTACTGTGTTTTGATCGCCATACGGAATGTCTTTGTTAACGTCAAATGAAGCTACGTCAAACGTGTTGATACTTTCCACTTGTTTCTTGGAAACGATACCCGCAGATTGGTGAGCCAAGTAGTTCAGTACTTGCGGGAACGGTTCTGTTGTCGTTACTTTGATTACTTGGTATTTACCTTCTTTATTATTTGCATCTGTTTTATCATCCACAAGTGCACTGATTTTAGTATCCAAGCCTTCCTCAAGCATCTCTTTTACTGTCGCATCACTGCCGGATTGTTTAATTGTTTCAAGTGAAGCCAGATCTGTTACGACTTCTGCATTTTTAATATGTTCGTGAAGCGTGTATGTGCGGTGATCAGGAACAGAGTCTTTGTCTTTAGCACGGTTGAGTGTGAAGATGACATCGTCTGACCCTACACGCTCACCTGAATCGACAGCGTTTTTGCCTTCTACTTTTGCAAAATTAATATCGTCGCGAAGTAGGAAGTAATACTCTGAATTACCTTCAGCGATACTGTGATTAAGTGATAAGGAGCCTTCAGAAGTGATTTGGTCATCATCTGTCAGATTCACTAGACGAACGTTCATATTTGTATTGATAATATTAATGGATCCGTCATTCCCTTTGATCGGGTCAAGAGACGTTAACGTTGATGCTGATTGTGACAATACTAAAGGATCTGTCGCATTTTTAGACGTATAATTGAACTCGATATATTCCCATGGAAGGGAGCGGGATTTAGATAAACGAACTGAATCGAGATTTAATACATCTTTATTGACCGCTTGTGTTTTATAAGAACTATACAAAGGTACGATATACGCTTTATTAAACACTAAATGTTCTTCAAACGCCTTGTATGTAGCTTCGTATTCTTCTGGTGTTTCAGTACCTGCTTGATCAATCAGTTTGTCGAGTTCTGGATCAGAAATGACACTGTAATCCCCACCCGTTTTAAACAATGAACGAACTGCATAATCAGGGTTCCCTGTAACAGTTGTCCATCCTGTCATCGCAATATCATAATTGCCTGCGTCTTGCTGTGATTTGAAACTACCGTAATCCGGCTGCATATTCAACTTTACATCAAAGCCGTTTTTAACTAGCTGATCACGTACGATGTTCAAGTCGGACTCATTAGTGCTCATTCCGAGAAGTTCAATCGTCACTTTCGATTGATCGCCCTTGCCATCATTACCTGGCTTCGTGCCTTCTTCAACTTCTGATTTTGTCTTTACACAACCTGAAATTACAAGAACAAATACAAGTAAAACAGGCAAGAAAATTTTCTTCAACATAAAATCCCTCCAACGTTTAATTTTTTTAGTCTAGTTTTGGATCCATTGCATCGCGTAACCCGTCACCTAAAAAGTTGAATGATAGCACGAGTGCAATAATCGCAAGTCCGGGGTAAATGGCTAAATAAGAATTTGTTTCAAGATACGTACTGCCGAGCTTTAATATATTTCCCCATTCCGGAATATGAGGTTCTACACCAAGACCGAGATAACTTAAACTGCTTGTTGCGATAACGGCACTACCGATTGTCAAAGTTGCTTTCACAATCATCGGAGCAAGTGAGTTAGGTATAACCTGTCTAAAAATTATGGAGAAATCACTAGATCCAAGGGCGCGTGCAGAGTCAACGAATTGATAATTTGAAACCATTAACACGTTCGCTCTCATTGTTCGGGCGTAGGTTGGAATTGATCCAACACTTAACGCGATAATCAGGTTTGTAATATTCGCACCAAATGCTGCAATGATTGCGATCGCTAACAAAATTCCAGGTACTGCATACAGTACATCAAGTAAGCGCATGACGATATTATCCGTGCGGTGTCCATAATAACCAGCGAAAGCGCCAAGTGCTCCGCCGATAATAGCAGGAACGATTGTCGAGACGAATCCGACGATCAGAGAGATTCTAGCTCCAAATACAATTCTTGAAAATAAATCTCTACCGAAGTCATCTGTTCCCATTGGATACATAATGCTTGGTTCGAGAAGAAGTGCACCATAATTGTTTTCGATAGCCAGACTATAGTCGAAAGTAAAAATACTGCACACCGAAATGGAAAACATGAAAATGATAAAGAACAATCCGAGAATCGATGTGGTATTTCGCGTGATTTTCCCCCACATCGTGTCCCATTTATCGATCCTCGATTGATCCGTACTGCGTCCTTTCATTAACAACCCGTATCCAAGAAGTAGTGCAAAGAAGTTCCCTGTTACCGCTGTTAGAAGAAGTGGAATTGCAATCCACGTCATCCATCGTTCCGTACGGTTATGGGTAACGTACTTTGCCACCAATATTGTCGCAACGATTTGGAAGACCATAATCGTAACTAAGATTATCATAGCGATTAAAAAAGTATCGGACACATACGGCTTGAACAAGTTCAGAGCGGATATGGAGATGATGAAAAACTGTGTCAGCACCATATAGACCGCAAACGTATACTCAGGCGTCTTCCGCTCTTTCATTAAGCTGAAGGCGAATGAAACGACAAAGACATTCCCTGTGAAAATGCTCAGCAGCTGGACAAATCCCAATCTCCTTGTCGATTTCCGAACAGCCCCTGTCGTTAATAAATCCCTTCGAATCATTAACGTAATGATTACCTGTATTAGTGTAAATACTGCGTATGCTAGAAACGCACTAAATACAAAGGGTTTAATTGCTTGGGTAGTAAAGTCATAACAATTCAACAAGAAAATCATTGTAAGTGTTAAAGACGTTATCCAAGTAAAGCTCGATTGTGTGTACTCAGGCGATAGTTTCAAAACTTTCTTTTTTTCAATATCCTTCTGCGTCTTCATCATTACACCTACTTTAGTATTGTTTAATCTTCGAACGGATTCTCGGGTCAAGATAAGCGTATAAAATATCAATAATGACATTGATGAGTGAAATGGTAATCGCTATATAGACAACCCCTCCAAGAATACTTGGAATATCAGGGATGAACTGTTTGTCTACTATATAGCTACCAATGCCGCTAATATTGAATACCTTCTCCGTTACCGCAGCTCCACCAAGCATTCCTCCGAAAAGTAAACCAATAACGGTGACGATAGGAATCATAGCGTTTCCGACTGCGTGCTTCCACAATACTTGGCGTTTGTTCAGTCCTTTGGCTTTTGCGGTAATAATGTAATCCTCATTAATGACTTCAAGCATTGATGAACGAGTCATTCTACTGACGGATGCGGTAAGTGCTGTTCCTAAAACAATTACTGGCATAATAACGGATAGCCAGTTTTGCGGACTATACGTAGCAGGAAGCCATTGCAATTTAATAGAGAAATTCAATATGAAGATTAAACCTTGCCAGAAGTTTGGAACTGATAGTCCAAGCAGCGCAATAAACATGAATGTATAATCAAAAAATGAATTTGGTCTCGTTGAAGAGATGATTCCAATTGGAACAGCGATGACTACAGCCATGACAAGAGATAGCAATGCAATCGTCAAAGTGATTGGGAACTTCTTCATAATACTTGCGATAACATCCTCATTCCCCGCATAAGATGCTCCTAAATCGAATGTCAAAATCCCTGTTATGGCATTCCACAATTGCGAGAGATACGGCAAATCTAAACCATGTAAATGATTGAATGCTGCAATCTGTTCAGCTGTTGCTGTTTCCCCTATAATGTTGGCAGCGGGTTCAAATGGCGATATGTATAAAATGGAGAATACTAAAATAACAACTCCGATGACAACAAACACCGTTATAAGTAGTCTTTCAAAAACATATTTCACAAATGGATTACTATACAAAATGATGAAAAAGTACATTAGCAATCCTGGTATTAATGTGACGAAGAAGAAAAGCGGTTTTGTAATCAACGAACTAAAGAAATTCGAATACGTCAATTTCGTTTTCCCTTTTTGCAATAGTGCCTCATTCGCCCTTGCTTCCACGGTTTTATGAAAGCGTTCCTCCGTTAATGTTTCTGCTTGCTTTGTCAAGTCAGCTTCACTAACTTGTTGACCAAAGAATGCATACTTCCGGATTAACTGATCCTTGAATTCAAGCATCAACTTCTCCTTGTACCCTTCCGCAATCAGAGACTCTTTAACTTCCTCGATTAAAGATGCATACGTACGATCACGTTTTTTCCATACAAAATAGATAAACAGGAACAAGTGCACAGGAAATCCCAATAATATCATTATCCAATTATAGGAATTCCGTTGATGCATTTTTTCATAGGAATCTCTAATCATGCATAACAATTCATTCCCACGTTCGGTAGATGTGTTCAAACCAGCATGGCACCTTCTTTCTCATTGATTAATAATACACATCATAGTATAATCTGAAGTTAGTGACAAGTAGTATTTTTTGAAAAATGCTATTTAAATTTAATTAATCGGCGGTGGGGGAAATTGGAAAAAATTTTAACAGTGAAGGATCTTCAAGTCTCTTTTCAATCTAGAGACGAAGAATTCGATGCAGTTCGTGGCGTCAGTTTTGAAGTGAGAAAAGGTGAAACGTTAGGTATTGTAGGCGAATCTGGAAGCGGAAAAAGCGTAACCGCCCGAAGCATTATGCGGATTTTACCTTCCCCGCCTTCCCACATGAAGAATGGTGAAATCACGTTTTTAGGTGAGGATTTAGCTTCTAAAACAGAAAAAGAAATGGAAAGTATACGTGGTCGAGATATAAGTATGATCTTCCAAGATCCTATGACATCCCTTAATCCAACAATACGAATCGGTAAACAGATTGCCGAAAGTCTCATTAAACACCAAAAGTTATCAAAAAAAGATGCAAAAATACAAGTTCTAGAAATATTGAAGCTTGTAGGTATACGCGACGTCGAAACACGTTACAATCAATTTCCTCATGAATTTTCTGGAGGTATGCTCCAACGTGTGATGATTGCGATTGCGCTCGCTTGCCGCCCAACATTGTTAATAGCGGATGAGCCGACTACTGCGTTGGACGTAACAATACAAGCTCAGATTTTGAATTTGATGAAAGATATGCAACAGCGTTTTGAAACGTCGATCATTTTGATCACGCATGACTTAGGTGTCGTTGCTGGAATGTGCGATCGCGTAGTCGTGATGAAAAACGGGGAAATAGTGGAAACAGGAACAACGGAAGAGATCTTCGCTAATCCAAAGCATCCGTACACATTAAAACTATTAAACTCACTTCCTAAATTGAATGAAAAAAAGAAACCGAAGCGTCCGTCGCTTGTCATTCCGGAGACGGTCGATAACAAGCCGCTCATTGAAGTCAAATCACTTCAACAACATTTCGATTTAGGCAAAGGGAAGACGTTGAAAGCCGTCGATAATATCAGCTTCCACATTCAACCCGGTGAAACACTTGGACTTGTAGGGGAATCAGGGTCAGGCAAATCGACGACAGGTAGAGCGATTTTACGTTTGAACGAACCTACGGATGGTGATGTACTGTATCAAGGAATGGCGATCAACCGATTATCCAAAAGTGAAATGAAAACAATGAGACGCCACATGCAGCTCATTTTCCAAGATCCCTATTCATCACTGAACCCTCGTTTTAAAGTGATGGATATTATCGGACAGGCATTGGACGTGCATGGACTTAGCACAAGTAAAGCACATCGGAAACAGAGAGTTGAAGAACTGTTGGAAATGGTCGGTCTCCTCCCTTCTCATGCAATGCGGTATCCGCACGAGTTTTCAGGTGGTCAACGTCAACGAATCGGGATTGCACGTGCGCTTGCAGTGGAACCGAAATTCATCGTTTGTGATGAACCGTTATCTGCACTCGACGTTTCGATCCAGTCGCAAATTGTTGATTTGCTTGAGGACCTGCAACACCGCCTCGGCTTGACCTATTTATTCATCGCACATGATTTATCGATGGTAAAACATATTAGTGACCGGGTAGCAGTTATGTATGCCGGCAAAATTGTCGAACTTGCAGAAAGCGAAGAACTGTACACAAACCCACTACATCCCTATACAAAATCATTATTAGCTGCAATTCCTATCCCGGATCCGAAAGTGGAAGCAAAGAAAAAACGGGTCATGATGGACGAACAGACGGAAGTCGATAAATACCAATTGCAACAATCAGAGTTTGTCGAAGTGACAAAAGGTCATTGGGTAGCAATGCCGGTGAACTTATAAACGCTTCTATAAAATACATAGAACTTGAACGATTCGGAGGAGAAAGAATGGAAACGAACAAAATCACATTAATGGATGCTTATGTAATTGAAACACTTCGAAGTAAAGGGATGTCAAATGAGCAACTGATAATGGATCTGGAACAAAAAAATCTCGACGCGTTGAAAAACATCAACGCGAATTATGATTACAATGACTTGCTTACATTATACGAGCAGGACAAGTCGGCTTTCACATCCATTTTGACAGACGGATATGAAGTGAAATTCGTTACAATGGGTGGCCTTAAAGGTCTGTTGGAATTAAAATTCGATAAAATCGCTGACAGGGATTATACGTTAACAGACAAAGGCATCGAGCATTTAGAAATGGAAGAACACCAGTTACACGTGCTGAATCAATTATTATCAAGAAATTGGACGATTGAACAATCGCCATCAAAAGAAATCAGCGTCAAACTCATGTAAACTATACGACAACCACAGGCAGCTTCCTATTATAGGAGGCTGCTTTTGTTGTACGATATAATATCAAGTACAACCCGTGTTGGTACCCTCGCCCCGTTTTGGTACCTGTGCAAGAAACATTCATGTTAATTCAGACATTTTGAATGTTTATGCGTATAATATTCATAAAACACGGTTCATCAACTCTACATTTTCATGTTTATTCATTTGTAGTGTATTGTCTGAATTCAACCATGCACAGGTACCTATTTTAAGATACCGGCACTCAGGAGGAACAAATGAAAAAAATACTAAGTATATGTATAACCATCCTTCTCCTCGCAGGATGCGCAAACAAAGAAGCGAAAGAATTCATCGAACAAGCGTCAACGAAAGCGGCTGTCAAGGAACTGGTCATGGACGCGATGGAACAAGAAGGATTGACCGTCTCCATACACCAAATCGACTATGAACATATCGGAAAGCAAACCGACCCAAGTGTCATCGTCGTAGACTACAAAACGTCGCATGAACCAACCTACGCCGGACGGGCATATGTCAACGTCGACGTAACCGCCACCCCTCGAAAATTGATTGGCGTTGATCGTTTAGGTCTAGATGACAAATACGGCATCTTGCCAATCGGCACCGTCCTCATCGAGCGTCTGAAGCAAGCCGCCCATCAATCAATCATCCCGACCATCGAAGCAGTGAGCTCCAAAGAACCAGGACTTTCATGGGAAGAAGGAGAAGAGAAAATCGGCTTTAACGGAGTGGACTATAAGAAAGACAAGCTTCATGAATTACTACAACTATACGGCGAAGACAAATTAGCGAACCCATCAGAAAAACAAGCGAACCAATGGCTACAACAATTTGAGCAGCCAACCGAAGACCCCCAAAAACCCGTCATCTGGTTATACTTGCAATACGACGGCGAACTGACAAACGCCCAATTTGAAAAGATCGTCCAGAAATTCAAAAACACCGACTCATTACCGAAAGGAAACTACACAATAAGAATCATCGCCGATCGATACAATGAATCCGAAGAACCTATCTATAACAAACGTTCCAACGGCAAAGGCAGCAACGTATTCATCGCTTCTTACAGCACATTTTGACGGCGAGATATCACACACCAAAAAAGACAGTCCCATACGGCTGTCTTTTTCAATTCTTTTTTAGTTAATCGCGTCACAATCACACCAAAACCACATGATAATCCCGCATCCCCACGCAAAAGTCCATAATTTCTTTTAAAAGTCCATAACTCTCGATAAAACCTCATAACTCACCGTAAAAGTCCATAACTTCCAATAAAACCTCATAAAAATAGCCGAACTGCATCTAACTTAAGCAGTTCGGCTAATTTATCTATAAATAATATGTCTGGCACTAGAAAAATTCAGAATTCAATGAGTGACTGGCACGTAAAACGAACTTCGTTAGCTACATACTATCCTCCACTTCTCTCCTTGTCGGCATACCTCCTTGTGCACCAAACTTTGTTACCGATAGTGAAGCAGCCCGATTGGCAAAGCGCACGCTTTCCTCATACGTCTTATTTTCAGCTAATGCTACTGCAAATGCAGCATTAAAAGTGTCACCTGCACCGGTCGTATCAATAGCTGTCACATTAAATGTAGGTACGACAATTTCCCTCTCCCCATCATGGAAACGAACTCCTTTTTCTCCTTCTGTAATGAACAGCTTATTTGGATACGCAAGTAAAACAGCATGCAAATCTATTTCCTCAAAGAGAATTGAAGTTTCTAACTCATTAGGCGTGATGTAGCTTGCTTTTTCAATGATTTCCTTACAGATTTTCCGAGCAGGAGCAGGATTTAATATGAGTGGAACACCAAATTGACAACACACTTCACATACATACTTAACTGTTTCTGGAGGTATTTCCTGCTGAATAAGGACAATATCTGATTCTTGTATTATATCTAACGCCTTTTTAATAGAATTTGGTGTAACATAATCATTGGCACCTTTTATCACAATAATGCTGTTATCCCCGTCAGCAAGCGTAATATGGGCCGTTCCACTTTCTATATTCTTTATCATTTCCATGTAAGAGGTATTCACATCATTTTTTTTGAAATTTTCAAGTATACTTTCTCCAAATGCATCATCTCCGACACATCCAACCATATACACTTCTGCACCTAGTCTAGCAGCTGCAACCGCCTGGTTAGCCCCTTTACCTCCTGGCACTGTCTTAAATGACTCTCCAAGAATTGTTTCACCTTGAGATGGCCTCTTATGCGCCTTAACAACTAAATCAATTGACGAACTTCCAATTACCGTTATTTTAACCATTCCACTCAACCTTTCAAAACATTCGTAGATGTCATCGACATGGCGTTTTTGGAGTTATTGTTTAACTACAAGCATAATAGGTACTAAATGTAAAATGTTTTCTTCTTAGATGTTAGGTTTTGAAAAAGTAACCGCTATATATTGAAATTCTCAACATTCTATACTTAAGAAGGTTATGTCTAAATTTCAGACTATAAAGTGTAAATCGATATTAATTATTCTTGTTCATCGCCAAATAAATAACGGTTAATTGCCTTTGAAACTCCTTCTTCCTCATTCGATGATGTTATTACATCTGCCACTTCTTTTAACATATTATTGGCATTTCCCATCGCTATTCCTAATCCAGCAGATTGAATAAGAAAGAGATCATTAAGGTTGTCACCTATAGCCATAACAGAATCCATGTCTATACTTAAATGCTCACAAATCTTTTTCACTCCGGATTCTTTGGAAATTCCCTTTAATGAAAAATCTATACTCCTGGAAGTTGAATTGATCACTTCCAATGTCGTTGATTGTTCCACTTTCTTTTTCAATTGATTAAGAGTATGTGGATTTTCATGACGTATACTGAAAGTCATCCAATCATAGTCAAACATTTCTTTCGTCCAAAAGTCCTTCTCTTCTATTGAATGACCTGCACTGTAACCTCCAAAATTAGCTTTGGCTTCCATAGAAATGCCGTGCAACATTCGGATATCTTCTTTGGTTATATAATGCCTTTCCAAAACAGTCCCAGGCTCTGTCCAAATTTCTCCTCCATTAGCTAATACCATTGGTGTACAAAGCCCCAAGTCTTTACAAAATACATCAATTTCTTGATGTAATCCACGTCCGGTTGCAAGAATGACAACAACACCAGCTTCTACTGCACGAGATATAGCTAATTTAGATTTATTAGTAATTTGACCATTCTTCGTCAATAGCGTTCCGTCCAGGTCTAAAGCTAACAAGCGGTAATTCGCCATATTATCAAACTCCTATCACAGGATGCTTACGACTTTTTATAGTCCTACAATAATCCTTATATCTTTGAATTCAATTACACAAAAGCTAATCAGTAATAAGACTTCAGGTTTTCACCTTAATATCTTTAATTGAGCATGAACCTCTTTCAGCCATGGAAAAACCAAACATACCATGTGTATATCTAGAATCATTGAAGTTAATAATTTCTTTACCGTCTATTAAAAATCGTATATTGTTCCCTCTGACTAGTACTTCAAAATTGTAGTCTCTCCCATAGACCCAATCAAAATTGTTACTCGTCAATAACGACAGTCCAAAATCCTGTAGATGAAGAGCTACATTACCATTTCCGTAAAATCCGACCTGATAATATCTTTTGATACCCTCAGCACGGAAAATTATTGCATGATGACATCCTGAGAGTGGAGTGATTGTAGCGTTAATACTACCGTCACGCGTGTAATAATGTCCGGTAAATGATGAACAATCCGTTTCGCTTTCTACAATCATAGCATCGTCTTTCAATTGCCAATTCCCCCGGTGATGAGCAAAAGGAGTAACACTTAAAAATTCGATTGATTGTTTGGAAAAATCGATTGAATAGTTAGATGAACCGTATATATGAAATTCGTCTAAATAAATTTTACCAAATGCTCTATTTGTTAGCGTCGAAGGACTTTCAATTATAATACCCACTTCATCTACAAATGTTCCATCCGTCTCAGGTATAGTAAATTCAATGGTTTGCCACTCATTATCTAAGAGGACTATCTTGTTCAATTCAATTAATTCTTTATTGTATGTACTACGTACATATGGTGTAAGATAAAATTCGTTACCGCGCAATCGTTCCGTCAATATTTTCATTGACACCTTTTGCCCACTGTATGCCTTAGGAGCAAACGTAGGTTTATACTTTTCATCATTAAAGTCTTCTCTTCTATAAAATGTTTTATAAAATACTCGACTTCTTTCACCCTCAATCATTCGATCGAGAAATATTTCCAGTACACCAGAATTGGTGTAACCTTGTCTCTGATTATGTTTTAGAAAGGTCTTAAATGGAAAATCAGTCTTAAATCCATGTGTGGACCCTGGCAGATTAAAATCAAAATAAACTTCTTCTTCCTTATAACTATCCACTAATGATGTAGGCGCTACTTCTTCCGCCAATTCATAGGCTAATAATGCTAAAGACTTCACGAAGGTAGGTATGTCTAAAATATTCAAATAACCAGAAACACTTGATGTTGCAATAAAATCATTGATAGGTTGTCGATAGTTTTCAGGTATTTCATTTATACCTGCAAGAACACCAACTATAGAACCTACATTTCCTGCATTACAATCTGTATCCCAGCCACACATTGTTGCAATTTCAATTGTACGAGCTAAATTGCCGTCACCATAAAGGAGAGCTAATACGCATACACCAGCGTTTGGAATGATATGACATACTCCGGTATATTTATCATATCCCCATTCTTCCTCTAAGTAATTCCTACATTTCCAGAAATCATCTGGATGTCTTTCATGGAACTCCTGTACTTTTTTAACAATGGTCGCGTAGGTTGAATCAGTCGGTATGGTTTTTAATCCTTCTTCAATTACAGAATCTATATTTGCAGCTGAAAAAGCGCTAGCTATACACGCAGCCATAAATCTTGCTCCATACAATCCATTCTTATCATGCGAAACACTTGCAGCTATTTCAGCATAATCTGCCGCTTTACCTGGGTTGTTTGGAAATAACATTCCCCAAGTATCGATAAAAATTTGCCCTCCAATCTGTTCAGACATTATCAGACCATTCGTTTCAGCGGAGCCAGATAGCGGAGCGGGGATTCCTTTTTCTAAATTCAAATAAGCTGTATGTTCTGTGCTAATCCCTTCCCCACCCCACCAAAACATTCCAATTCCCTCACGAGAATAATTTAACCAAGCATTTGCTACATCATTTGCTGTAAACCGATCTTTTCTTTTTTCATCAATTAACGACCTAATAAAAAACACCGGACCATTTGCATCGTCATCAGCAGAAAATGTTCTGTACTCTTTTAAATAACCTTTAATATCACCGTAAACGTCCTTAATAATTTCAGGAGTCCATTCTGTCGGTTCAACTGGTGCTCCTAATCTAATACCAGCATTCATGCCAAGAAATCCAGCATAAACTTTCTCTAAATAATTGCTGGGTATCACTAGATAACCTCCATTCAAACTACTCAAGTATTTTCTTCATTTCTTCAAAAACAGCAATATCCCTAGCTATTATTTGTTTTGCAACTGAACTAAAAGAATTTGCAAGTTGATTAAAATCTAATTTATTTATCCCCTCTAAAGTATTAATATCTTCAACGTCAATAACAGAAGTCCCATTCATTGCCCCTAAAATAACTCCTATCATAACGCCAATTGAATCAGTATCGCGTCCTGAATTAATACCATCATATATTGATTTATAATATTCTCCATCGTTATACACTATAAAACCTAACGCTATGGGGAGTTCTTCAATAGACCAAACCCTACTAGGCGTATAATGATTGGTGGGTATTCCTAGCTTTTCTATTTTCCTATGCACATCATTTTTCATTGGAGAGAATTTTTCCAGACATTCATGAAAACCATCGACCACATCATCTAGCGTTGCATTTTCATCTTTAAACTTTTGAGCCAAGTCTGTTATTTCCTGTATAGCAATTTTAGTTCCATCTTTGGCGTAATGGATTGCAGTTTCAACTATATCTGCTATTGTAATATTTTCTTCAAAAGCTTTGGACACACAAGCAGCTAGAACTCCAGCTGCTTCTAATCCATAACTAGCCTGATGAGCCATCGCAAAAGATATTGCTTCATCATATGCACCTTTCGGATTCCCTGCATTCACTATTCCTATAGGGGCGATATACATAGCCGCCCCACAGTTTATCATATTGCCGTATCCACCTTCTCTTGGATCACAATTCGCTAACACGTTTCTTAAAAATATATGTTTCTCTGGATAAAATAATCGTTCTATTAATATAGTATCCCTATCAAATTCAGGTATATATACTTTTCTAAATGCAATTTCTTTAGCAAACTCATTTGCCATATCGTAAGCATCTAAGTGTCTCTTCTCAATTTCATACACATTACATAATGCCAAAGTCATCAAAGTATCATCGGTAACAATTCCATTCCCTCTTCTTTTGCCCAGGCTTTCATCTATACTTAAGTCTTCCTTATACCATTTCGTATGAAGAGAATTCACCCTGCCATATTGTTTTTTTATTTCCTCATAACTTAGTTTTTCTACTGGAGCTCCCAAGGCATCACCTAGTGCTGTCGAGATTAATACCCCTTTGACGCGATCTTGAAAATCAATCATGAAGTTCCCACCTTACTTTAAATTATCATTTGCATACTTAGTCAGTGATTCCCCACCTGCTGCGTACCATTTTTTTACGTAATCATCAAATGCTTCTAATGGCTTCTTTCCTGTAATAATATCCGCTGAATACTCTTTGTATAGGTTCTCCATTGCATCCCACTGAGCCACATATTCTTCCGGTAAGACAAAAGAATTATCTTCACTATAGTAATCGGCAACGCTTAGAAGTGATTTTTCTGCCGCGTCTCCTAAAAGTGGTGTGCTTTCTGCTACTTCAAACTCTACATTATTAGGTTCCCAATAACGTGCATACCAATCTCCATAATACTTTTCTGTTAGTTCAACTTTTCCATCGACTACATTGTAGTGCTCGCCTTCAAATCCAAGTCTATCCAACTTTTGACCTTCTGGACTTGCTAAATAATCAAGCACTTGGAAAACTAAATCCTTATTTTTAGACTGTGAAGAAATGGCAAGACCTCTAGACTCTTTCGAAATATCTGTTGCGCCAAATCCTTGATACTCTCCCTTTGCTGGAGGCAAAACTTGCAACTGTGATTCCTCTCCATTTAAGACTCTCATTCTATCGTTATAAATATCAATGACCTTGCCATTTGTTCCAGGGATAACTGCCGTTTCTCCATTATAAAAAACCTCTTGTTTAGTATCATGTTTTTTTGTTAAGTATTGTGGATCTAATAATCCCTCTTCATATAGTTGACGGTAAAATTCTAATTTGTCCTTTGTTTGAGATGAAACTTTATAGTGTTCAAAACCTTTTTCAGAATCCAACCATGTTTTATTGATCCCAAAAGCCATATCAAATGTATAATCCAGCTCTCTGATATCTCCCGCCACAGTTACTGCATTTTTAGTGTCTCCTATTTGCACTATTTCTTTGAAAAACGCTTTATAATTGTCCACTGTAGGATTCTCCATTAATGTAGCTGAACTACTCGCTTGATCGAACCAGTCTTTTCTCACTACAGGAACCCTATTATCAAGTGGTTTAATCCATAACAAATAAGGATAATTTCTTAACCTAGCTTCGTTATACGGATTCATAATAGACTTAATATACTTTGAATCTTCAATATAAGGAGTCAGATCTTCTAAAAGTCCTTGATCAGCTATTTGTTTATCGGCCCCTTGGAAATATATTAAATCGGGAATTTCACCGCTATACAGAAGCAAATTCAACTTTTCTGCATAGTCGCCTTGAGCAACCTCAACAAGATCAAATTTCACATCTAAATCCAAATCTTTTTTTAAACCTTCTGATAATTTTTCATAATAGGATACGGCTACTGGGTTTGATGGCCCATCGTCTTTAAAAACGACTTTAATTGTTTGTGCTCCTGAATCACCAGCGGCTTCTCCTTCTTTAGTTGTTGCTTCTTTTGGATTCTTTTCTCCATCACTACAAGCTGCTAACACTCCAACCATTAATATCATCACAAACGTTAAAAGTACTTTCTTCATCTTTGTTCCTCCCTTTTTTGTCTTTCTTATTTTTCTCTTAATCTTTAACTCCTCCTTCTAAGGCCCCCTTTGTGAAATGCTTAAGAATTAATGGATACACTAATAACAAAGGAATGATTGAGATAATAATCGTTCCCGCTTGAAGTGAGGGGAGATCCAGACTTGCTACCACGTCATAAGACTCCGAACTTAATCCGCTAAGTAAAGTGGTATTGTCCTGATTGATTACAAATTGTCTTAGAACGACTTGAAGCGGCCATTTGTTTGGATCTGTTAAATAAATCGTCGCTCTAAAGTATTCGTTCCAGTGGTAAATACCATAAAACAAAGCAAAAGTTGCAATTGCAGGTTTCGATAATGGAAGCATTATCTTTGTGAATATTTTGAAATGACCAGCCCCATCTATTCTCGCTGCTTCTATAATGCTGTCAGGGACTTCATTGAAAAACCGCATTAATATAAATAAGTAATAAACACTTATTGCCCGATATAAAATTAGTGATGTATAGGAGTCTAATAAACCTAGGTTTTTTACTAATAGATATTCAGTTATCATAGACGGATCGACGACCATAATGACAATTAGAAAGAAGATAACAACTTTCTTACCTACAAACTCCGTTTTTGCCAATACATACGCTGTCATAGTGGTTAACATTAAATTGAGAGTTGTTCCCACTATCGTAATGAATAGAGAGTTCCCGATACTTTTCAAAATCAATGGATGAGACAATAATATTTCATAGTTAATGAGTGAGAAGCCTTTTGGTAAAATACCCAAACCTGATAATTCACCAACACGTTTAGGATCCGATAAAGACATTGCCAGTAAATTAAGTAGTGGGATTAATACTGAGACTGCCAGAAAAAGTAATAAGCCATAGATTATGATCTTAGACCAAGGTATTTTTTTCATCTAAATTCCTCCAAGACTACCAGACACCTTTTCCAGTATATTTTTTTGATAAATAATGTGTCCCTAAAATCAATACAATACCTACTACTCCTTTGAATAAGCTCGCGGCTGTAGCGTAAGCATATTGACCGTTTAGAATCCCTATTCTGTATACGTACGTATCTAAAATATCAATAACACTGTTAACGGAATCATTGCTCATATTAAACACCTGATCAAAACCTGCATTCATAAAGAAACCTAAGTTTAAGATAAATATCGTTATGACAGTACTGAGTAATGCGGGAAGTGTAATGTATCTCATTTGTTGAAAGCTAGATGCCCCGTCTATTTTCGCTGCCTCATACAAAGAAGGGCTGATTTTCATAATGGCTGCTATATATAATATTGAATCCCAACCGGCACTACGCCACATCTCTGAGAAAACCAAGACCCATCGAATATGTTCTTTACTCGTCATGAAATCAATTGATGGTAGCTGGAAGAAGTTTCTGATCACATTAAAACCACCATCCGCTGGATGTAAAAAACTAATCCAAACACCCGCAATTACAACCCATGATAAGAAATGAGGTAAATAGGATACAGCTTGCACATATTTTCTAAAACGACCTGATCTGACTTCGCTAATTAATAGTGAAAGAATAATAGGTATAGGGAAAATGAAAATTATTTTCATAGTGCTTATAATGATTGTGTTTTTTAACACGTCATAAAAAGCGGATGAATCCATTAAGACTTTAAAATGTTTTAAGCCAACCCATTCATTGTCGCCAATTATGCGATAATCTTGAAAAGCTAGTTTCATACCTAAAATAGGGACTATGTGAAATACTATGAAATATGTAATTCCGGGTAAAAGCATCAGATACAAAACCCAATCTTCACGGATTCTTTTTATTAATTTCTTTATCTTCATTGATCATCCTACTTTCAATCCTTGGATATCTTATTAATCTAAGAAACCCTATTTGTTTACTTTTTTATTCTATCTAAGTAGTTTTTAAGAAAGGTGGTTCACTGGGTTGACCAGTATAAATGATCTAAATGATTTGAAGCCTCTTGAGTTCATCGAGCTGTTCTTCTGACAGAGACAGTAAGCCGCAGTATATGTCATGGTTATGTTCACCTTTTGCAGCTCCAAGACTGTTAACAGATCCTGGAGTTCTCGAAAACTTTGCAACTACGTTAGGTACCCTTACATCGCCAAATTCCTTGTCCTCGATAGTAATGAATGTCTCCCGATACTTGAAATGTGGGTCTTCATACAATTGGCTAACGTCATACATAGGACCAATTACAGCTCCACAATCATTAAATACTTGGAGCACTTCGTTTAGATCTCTTTCTACAATCCATCCACCTATAAGCATATCTAGCTCTTCAACATTTTTTAACCTTGCTTCATTAGTCGAGAACTTTTCATCATTGAATAATTCTTCTCTTCCAATAGCATTGAATATATTTTTGGTGATTGATTGTGTAGCACCCGATAAAGCAACCCACTTATGATCTTTTGTTTGATAAGAGTTTCGCGGAGCAGTTGAAACACTCCCATTCCCAACACGCTTCGCAATGATGCCCAACTGATCATAGGCCATCAAATGTGGTTCCATAAACCTTAAAAGCGGTTCGTACAAAGACATATCAATGTACTGCCCTTTACGGTCTGGATTATTTGCTCTTTCAAATAGAGCAATCATTATTGATAATGATCCAAAGACACTTCCTACTCCATCTGCCAAAGCGAGGCCAGGCAATGTTGGAGAACCATCTGCTTCTCCATTGATTGATGTAAATCCACTCATTCCCTCGGCTACAGTGCCAAAACCCGCTCTCGTAGAATAAGGGCCGTCTTGCCCAAATCCAGTCGTTCGTAACATGACCAACGCGGGGTTGATTTTAGAAAGAGTAGCCCAGCCCAAATTCCATTTTTCAAATGTTCCTGGTCTAAAGTTCTCTACTACAACATCAACTTCGGCTACTAATTTTTTAAATAGCTCTTGTCCTTCGGGCTTACTAAGATTTAAGGTAATACATTTCTTATTTCTATTTAATGTTTTCCAGAAAACCGCACTTCCGTCTTTTTGTTTTCCATATCCTCTAGCGTGATCTCCAAATTCCGGGTGTTCAATTTTTATTACATCTGCTCCAAAATCCGCAAGATAGGTACTAGACCATGGGGCTGCTATCATAGTAGATGCATCAAGTATTTTAAGCCCATTTAAAGGTAAATTATCATTATTCAATTAGCGGTCCCCCCTCTACTAATTCTCTAGCTAATCTTTTTTTATTTTCAAATTCAACTATTCTAGTATGTCTATCAATTATTTTATTCGCCTTCCTGTAATGGGCGTAATCAATCATCTTATCATCTAACTGAAGTGAAGCTTTTCCATTTGCTAAGCCATCTTCAAATAGGCTGATAACTTTCCTTGAGAATGTTATTTCCTCAATACTAGGAGAAAAACACCTGTTCAATATCTCAACATTCTTTGGATGTATACAACTAGCCCCAAGAAATCCATGTTTATAAGCAAGCGCTGCATTCCTTTCAACTATCTTTTCGTCATTATAATTAGCTATACTTCCCATCAATCCAAGGGGCAACTTATTATAAGCTCTCGCAACAAATACCATCTTCATTCTTGGAATTAAAAAACCTTTATACGTTTCTTCACATAGTTCCATACCTGCATCCAAAGAAAAGTCCTCTGCTCCAAGAGTAAGTGAATCAATTCGATCACTCGACTGAATTATTTCCTCAACTTTTAAATAGCCCTTTATTGTCTCAATAGTCACTCCCAGTTTAATTTGACCATGAGGAATCTTTCTTTCTTTTTCCAACTCACTCAATAACTCATCTATATGTTTGAGTTGATCTACAGATTCTACTTTAGGAATATACAAGCCATCTAATTCAGGACAAACCGAGTACTCAATGTCCTCACGCAATAATTCTTTTGTATGGTTCACTCTAACGATGACTTCACTACCGCCTTTTGAAACATCCGCAGTTAATTCTTGAATGAGTTTACGTGTTGAATGCTTTTCAGAAAAAGGAACACTATCCTCTAAATCCAGGACGATCGCATCTGCATTTCTTAAATGAGCCTTAGAAGTAAATCTCCTTACATGAGCCGGCATAATTAACCTGGATCGTCTAATAACATGCTCTGTGGCATTCATCACCAGTTTAGTACCCCCTATCTTTTTCAGTCGTTAATTCTCTTCCTAATTTGGATAAAGTGATCCAATAATTTTTGTTTCGCGGCTACTGCATCCCTATTTTTTATTGCTTCAACAATCTCCAAATGCTCCTTTTGTGCTTGCTCAACGTTTTTACTTCTTGAAAAGTTCTTTACCCGCGTTTGATTAATAATTTCCATATTTAATTTCATGAAATTCAAAATAGCACTATTTTTACTACATTCTGCTAACGCCTGATGAAAATAATAATCACTACTAGGTTCCCCAAGAGCAGTTGGAATGTTATTCATTTGAAGCGCTAATAATTCGAGTCTTAAAATATCCTGATCTGTAGCTCTCTCACACACATATTTAATCATGCCAGTTTCAATAATTTCACGCATTTCTATTAAATCTAACATGGCAGCTTTTTTTAAATCCTCAATAACAGGATGTTCATTGTTATCCATTTCATCTAAGCTTTTTCTTAAATATCTCCCATCTCCAGGTATTGTTTCAATGATTCCTTGTGATTCCAATACACGGAAAGCATCTCTCAATGTTCCTCTGCTTACATTAAACTTTTCAGCAGATTCTCTTTCCGAAGGTATCCGATCGCCTATTTTTAATAGACCTTCGGAAAAGTCTTCTTCAAGCTTATTAATGACTTGCTCATATAATCTAGTATGTTTAAGAGCTTGTTTGTTCATAATTACTTCATCCTATCCAGAAATTTAATTCTACTAATGTCTGTTACATATCAATAATGTATGCGGTTTCATTTTTGGGTATCCTTTAAATATTGTATCCTATATATCCCAACGTTGGTCCACTGGGTCTACCACTTTATTCTGATTATAATCTTAATTCACTGAATGTCAAATTGTTTTTTTGTTATGGTTGTTCATTGACTTTTATATACTGAAGTATTATAGACATGTTATAAAATACTTTAAGCATTACAGACAGAAACGATAGCTGGACATGTTACCAGAAAATTATGTCCAGCTTTTTTTGCTCTAGTCATTATCAGGTGAATTCAATGAGTGACTGGCACCCAATCAATTCTCCCTCAGCAAGTTCTTCTGAATCTTTCCGATCGATGTTCTCGGAAAATCATCCACAAACCTAAATTCCTCCGGCACTTTGAAATAAGACAAATACTTCTGGCAGAAAGCCTCCAGCTCTTCAGGCTCCACCTCTTCCCCATCATACAATTTGACATAGGCGATGACCGCCTCTTCACGGAGCTTGTCCGGTTCACCGATAACTGCACAATGTTGAACTGCGGGATGTTCCTAAAGAATATTTTCCACTTCGATTGATGATATATTCTCTCCTGCCCGTTTGATCAAATCTTTGCTGCGGTCGATAAACCATATGAATCCATCTTCATTCATATAGCCACTGTCACCCGTATGTAGCCATCCTCCCTGCAAGGTCTGGGAAGTCGCCTCCAGGTTTTTAAAGTACCCCTTCATCAATGATGGACCTTTTATAAGAATTTGCCCGACTTCGCCATACGGTAGCTCTTCTCCGTCCTCATCAATGATTTTCACTTCATGGCCAAGTCCCGGCTTCCCTATTGAGACGATACCATTCTCGGGGTCCCGCACCATCTCCTCGTAGAGCGGTGTGACAATGTTTGTCGTTATCGTCTCTGTCATGCCGTACCACAGATAGAGACTGATGCCGAAACGTTCTTGGAAAGTCAGCAGCTCCGGATAAGGCACGAACAGTCCGTAACCAGCCCGCTTCAAGGGATGTCCTTTTTCTTTCTCCTGTTCAGGCATCTCCAGCAACATCTTGATTGTTGTTGCGACAAGACTCGTGGCAGTAGGTTGGTAACGGTCAACTACATTCCAGAAATCCGTCGAGCTGAATCGCTCCCGCAAGATGATCGTTCCTCCGACGACAAGCGTCGCCATGGATGTGTAATATTGCGAGTTCGCATGGAACAAGGGCAGGAAAATCAAGTAACGGTCATCCGGTGTCAGCTGCTGATAGAGCACCGACGAATGTCCGGCGAATAGATAGTTTTCATGGGTGATCAACACGCCTTTTGGTTTCGCCGTCGTACCCGATGTGTACATGATGCACGCCACGTCCGAGGCATCAGCCTCGCATATCACTTCACAAGAAGAAAGCCCCCCGCTCTTTATCAAATATGTCACCTGTCGCTTGGACAAATGCGAGGTCCCTATCCCTTGCTACCTCCAACAGATCCTCACCGACAAGCCGCTCATCGAAAAAGAATTCCTTGCTCTCCGAGTGATCGAGGAAGTACTCCAGTTCCGGAGGAGTCGATGCGGTATTGATGGGCAGCAATACGGCGCCAATCGCACCGCATGCATACCACATCTCATAGAAGACAGGCGCGTTAGCTAAAAAAACGGCAATTCCGGGCCAGCTACACCGCCGACGAAATTGTCAGGATGCTCATCCATGCAATGCGTGGAGTCTTGTACAATTGGAGCCTGAATCGAGGGAATATATCATTAGTCGGGGAACAAGAACTATTGTTCAAAGCACTGCTTGTGGGTTGAGGGCAAACTAATGGGGTTTTTATGCAGTCAGTATTTCAGTGATCCATTCATATTGTTTCAAGCCGGTAAATTTTCAGCAACCGAAAAACTGGTGAAAAACGTATTCTCATCATATGGATAAGGACATTTGAATGGCGATAAGTACTGAATTGTGCAGAGTTCAATGTAGACAACAAAAAAAGACAGTCATCTAGCGCTGTCTTTTCAATTCTTCTTTTATTAATCGCGTCATGATCACACCTAAAACATGCAATAATTCCGCATAACGTCAATCAAACTTCTTGCACAAGATGCATCTTCCAAGCTTGTCCATCCCGTCGCTCTTGTCTTGCTACGTATTTGTAGTGCACTTCCTTCGTCTCTTCGAGGCGCCCATCGTTCATAAGATCGGAAGTGACGTAAACAACGCCATCAAACTTATTCATCTTGCTGCCAGCTTCATCTGTAACGACAGTAATAAGCTCTGTGCCATTTTCGCGAAGTCTTTTGATCAATGTTTCCGTTTCCGGGTAGTCTCCCCAAATATAAGCAGATGTGTGCATCTCATAACCCCTTTTATTGTATATTTGAATTACTCTATCTATTATACCGCATTATAGGGTAAATGGAACTACATTGTATGAGAATTTAGATTTTAATAAGTTCCTTGGACTCTAAATGCAAATCTGTCAATTTTCAAGGGACTTTTTATGCTCGGATAACTGGAAGTTATCTTAACAAACTTTTCAAAAAAAAATGTTTTCTAACTCCCCATAAATCCCCATAAAAAAGCCGAACTGCACGTAGCCCACGCAGTTCGGCCAATCTACTATCATCACTTATTAAACAGTAACTTCCCGCTTATGCACCTGAATTTCCGTCATCTTACGAGCATCCAACAACTGATCCAACTCAGCCACTGTCAGCACTTCATACTGCAAGCACAATTCACGGATCGATGCGCCTGTAATGAATGCTTCGCGCGCGATCATAGATGATTTTTCGTATCCGATATACGGCATCAACGCCGTCAACGTTCCGATGCTGCGTTCAACGTACTCCTGCATTTGCGCTTCGTTTGCTGTAATGCCTTCTAAGCAATACTCACGGAACACGTTGAAGCCGTTTTTCATAATTGTCAATGACTGCAGCAAGTTGTATACAAGCACTGGCTCCATGACGTTTAATTCAAACTGACCCGCTTCAGACGCCAAGCTGATTGTGTGGTCATTACCGATTACTTGGAATGCAATTTGGTTGATCACTTCCGCCATAACAGGATTCACTTTCCCTGGCATGATGGACGATCCAGGTTGTCTTGCCGGCAAGTTGATTTCATTCAGACCCGCTCTTGGACCTGACGCCATCAAGCGTAAATCGTTCGCCATCTTCGACATATTAATCATCGAAATCTTCAACGAGCTGGAAATTTCCGTATACACATCCGTGTTTTGCGTTGAGTCCACAAGATGCTCCGCAGTACGTAACGGCAAGCCGCTAATGTCACACAACTGCGCTACAACATGTTCAATATAATCGATATTTGCGTTCAGCCCCGTACCAACTGCTGTTGCGCCCATATTCACTTCCGCCAAATTTTCGCGCGTGCGGGAAATCCGCTTAATATCCCGCTCTACAACGCGGCGATATGCACCGAATTCCTGCCCAAGACGGATTGGAACAGCATCTTGTAAATGCGTCCGTCCCATTTTAATGATCAAGTCGAACTGCAATTCTTTCGCACGCAATTCACTCGCCATCTTTTCCATCGTCTCAAGCAACTCATTCAACAAATTATATATCGCGATTTTAATAGCTGTCGGGAATGCGTCATTCGTCGATTGAGCCATATTCACATGATTATTCGGGCTGATTGTTGCATAATCACCTTTTGCGTAGCCCATTATTTCAAGCGCGCGGTTCGCAATTACTTCATTTGCATTCATATTCACGGACGTCCCTGCTCCGCCTTGAATCGGGTCGACGATGAACTGATCATTCAATTTCCCGTCAATCACTTCTTGTGCCGCTTCAACGAGCGCATGCCCGATTGGCGCTTGCAAGCCATTTACTGCTGTATTTGAAAGTGCCGCCGCCTTCTTCACAATGCCGATCGCACGGATCACTTCTGGATGTATTCTTTCGCCTGTAATCGGGAAGTTCTCCGTCGCACGCATTGTCTGCACACCATAATACGCCGCTTCCGGCACTTCCTTTTCACCGATAAAGTCTTTTTCGATTCGTCCCGCATACATTGTCATGGGTCTATTCCTTCCATTCTTCAAGAGAATTTGAGTTGATGAACTTGTGAATCACCTAACGTTTAGTACTCATTAACTTCTCGTTAAACATACCTCTTTCCATTCACCAAATCTAGATAAATTCACTCGATTAGAAGGGAATTTCAAGAGTTCTATTACACCCACTACATCTAGTATGAGAACCTATTCAGACAGCACTACCCCTGAAACTGTGGCAACTCATCTGCAAACTCCGACCAATCAACCAACATTTCCTCATCCGTCAATAGACACCTATCTAAACTCGTTTCAACTTCCTCCCGGTCCATGTCCAAACCGATTAACACTAATTCTGTTTGCCGATCACCATATACAGGATCCCACCGTTTGAGCAAAACAGGATCATCGTCAAGGATCGCTCGCTCAGGCAATGCCGCTACCCATTGTCCCGCTCCTTGAAAGACTAGTGACGAGCCAGCTTGCGAGAAAAGCCCAGCCATTTCAGGACGTGTCGCTAACCAGAAAAAGCCTTTCGCTCTCACAATTTCTTGCGGAAACGCAGTCAACCATTCATGCCACCGCTCTGGATGAAAAGGCCGGTTCCTTCTATAGACAAACGATGTAATCCCATACTCATCTGTTTCCGGAACGTGCTCTTCATTTAACTCCTTAATCCACCCTGCACCTTCACTCGATTTCTCAAAGTTAAACAATTGACGATTCAACAGTTTCGACGGCTCGACACGGCCAAACTCAGTTAATATAATTTCCGCGTCAGGATTCACTTTCCTCAAAAATGCAACAAACTCTTCCTTGTACTCTTCAGTCACTAAATCCATTTTATTCACAACAATTATATTCGCAAACTCCAACTGATCCATTAATAAATCCGAAATATCTCGTACATCTAGTAGATCGTCCGTTTGCTTTCGATCTAGCAGCGTCTCTCCACTCTCGTAATCCACCCAAAATCGGTAGGCATCGACAACCGTTACCATCGTATCTAAGGTGCAAATTCCCGTTAAATCAATGCCAACTTCTTCATCGATATATGTAAAAGTTTGCGCGACAGGTATCGGCTCCGAAATCCCCGTCGACTCTATTAAAATATAGTCAATCTCCCCTTTTTTCACTAACTTCTCCACTTCAATCATCAAATCCTCGCGCAACGTGCAACAAATACACCCATTTGACAACTCAACTAACTTCTCTTCCGTTCTCGAAAATCCATTATGTTGCACAAGCATCGAATCTACATTAATTTCACTCATATCATTAACAATAACCGCTATACGCAAACCGTCTCTATTAGATAATAAATGATTCAGCAATGTTGTTTTTCCCGCACCGAGATATCCGCTAAGGACCGTTACAGGTATTTTACTATTACTATTCATAATAACCCAACTCACTTCCTTTTAAATCGTAATGATTACTATTTAAAGATACAATGACTCAGTTTACATTGCAACTATTCATTTGAATTAATTCAAAAACGCCACAAAAAAAATGCCGATGAGCAAAAAATCTTCATCGGCATTTCGTCAATTACTCCAATACAAACCCTTACTTTTCAATCGCTAACGACTAGCTCCACTTCACTATTCCAATAGAAGATACCGCAAACTTTCAAGATAACTCATCACCGCAGAATCCCCGATGAGCTTATATAGGATTATGAATGCCACCCCGAGCCCAAGCGTGAACAGGCTGAAACCGTATAAAGGATCCACACTTTTTGGGCGTTTCGAAACTAAAACAGCTGTCACGTATAGTGGCGCCAAAATCATCACATACAACAACGCCGCAGTGAGCAACACACTTCCATAAAAACCTGAATTCATCATAATGAACCCTAACGCAGCGAATCCAATTGCAATACCTGGCAATGCATGGGCACTATAGATGAGCGCAACTTTTTGAATCACGTAGTCTGGCCCGAACAGCTTCGCACCGAGTTGAAGCACAAATAACACTATGACAAAACAAACAAAGACGAACAGAAAGATATGCCAAAACACGAGAAATAATGACGGCATTTCCTGCATCGTCGCACCGACTTCATCCAACATGACAAATGAGCCTTCTAAAATCCCTTTGATTGCCAATAAAACTGTCAAACTGAAAACGAGTGCAAACAGCACGAATGACACGACAGCATTGACGAGATCATCCGGTTTGGCATTGAAACTAATGGATGGATGCTTTATATGTTGCAAAAAATACTGCCCATAGTCTTTCAACTGCTCTTTCAGTTGATCGAACTGCGCGCTCGTCTCCACTTTTTCGACATACACATCACCCGGCGCGCTCTCCACTTGCATAACCGTGCCTTGCTCTGCAAAAGGATAACCCGTCACTTGAAAACGCGCTCCACACCTTAAACAAAAATGCCCTTCCCTTTGTTCATTTCCACAATGAACACACTTCATCCATTCCCCTCCGTTATTGTCCGTTACGTACCGAGTTGACCCGATACACGAATAGTCCTTACTGCCACTTTATTATCGGCAAAGGGGGGATAGTACTACATGAAAGAAAAACCAGCATTTATGTAGATGAAAAGAGTCCATAAACACAAAAAGTCCTTTTTAATAGAAAGGCATTTAGCATATTATTGAACACTTTTAACACGCACGACCGTATAGTAGATATTAACAATATTGAGACAGACGGTGATGCAATGAAACTTATAAAAAAGATTCTGTTGGAAACTGGAAAACTAGTTCTCTTTCTACTGTTGATGGTGGGCTTTGTGTATGAAGCGTCGGAGTTCATTCAATTAAAGAGGAGTGAGAAGGCATTTCCATCTGAAGGGCAGTTGATTGAGAAAGAAGTAGTAAGAGGGCTGTTCGGTTCGATGTCTTATTTCGCGACGATTTCCAATAAGGGTGAAGTACTCGATTATAGTGTGGAGTTGACGAAAGGACAATACGAGGAGCTGACACCCCGCGATGCAGTACAAGGGATTTTGAAAAAAGGGCAATTTCATAGCGAGATGGATGTTAAACAGGAGACTTTCAAAAACTGGATCATGATGATTGTGTATGGTTTTTATCCTTTTTTCTACGTATTCCATCTGCTACGCAAACTCGACTCCGTTGACGCCATTTTTTACCGATACAATAAACCACTGGACCGTGCAGCAACATTTCTATTGATTGGCGGTTGGTTTTTAATGCTTCTAATCTTTTATGGAACAATCGGGAAAGCCGTTTATAATGCGGCGGTTACTTATTCGGGAGAACTTATCGAAAAGGAAGCATACATTACAGACGGATACGTAAGTCCAGGTGGCAGACTGACAGCACCAACCTACCATCTGTCCTTTAAATATTTAGACACGGACGGACATATCCGTCACATGTCCAAACAGATGCTTCGGAGCGATTTTGTGCAGCCTTCGTCAACGATGACGATCCGATTTCCAAAAGATCGGCCTGAATATGTCTCAGTTCCCGGATACTCATGGAAAGACGGCTTTTCACTACTACAGACGGCTGAAATGCTGCAGTTTGCACTTGCCCTCGGGATGACTGGGCTCACAGTGTACATTATCTATTTCATGATTAAGAAAAAGAAAGAAGAGCAATTGAAACGAGTGCAGAAACAACAAAAGCAACAACAGCGTAAGAAACGGAAGAAAAGAAGGAGAAAGTAATTCCCCTAAACTATTTCACTATCCTATCCGTATAGCTGGCGGTATCAATCGACAGAGATACATATCATGACAAGGCTTAGTAAAAGATGCATACTCTTTTCTAACCGTCAGTAGAACTTTTACAGAAATGAAATAGCGACCAGTCCATTTCCCATAGGACTGGTCACTACCTTTTCCTCTTTCGACACACCATATGTAGAATGGTTTTTATAAAAATTTCGGATCCTCGTTTACCAGTCAAGCTTCTGCGTATCCACAACAGCCACTTCGACATCATCCACCGAGATTTTATATTGTTTAGCTAGCTTCTCAATCCCTTTTTTCGTTTTTATATAATTACTATCTTTAATCGCAATCCGTCTAGCCAAAATACTTACAGCATCATCTCTGTCTTCTATTTCATTTTTCAAATAGTCCAGTGCAAGCTGATCGATATACTGAACCATATAGTTTTGATAATAGCCTATAAATTTAGGAGTCAATGAACTCTTCAATAGACGGAACTTATGCTCCCCGATTGTCTTTTCAAGATGTTCGGCAATAACCCCTTGGAATAAACGTATTGTTGCCGGAACGATATCCCAATAATGTTTATTGTTTTTAGCGTTCATTTCGATGAAATCATTTGCTACATAGCCGATGAATAATAATTCAGACCATAGAACCGGTATTTTGTGGTAGACGTTTTTATCTTGTACAGCCGTAAGCGTCATACCCTGTCCATGAACTTCCTTCAGCCCATTATCTACAAATACTACTTTTCGCTCATCATGTAGTGATTCAGCAATGCCGCTACAAAATTCGAGGAAGCGAATCCGCACTTGCTCATATCCTACGTAATCCCCATTCTCTCCGATGATAAGTTGGAGTGATGCAAGTAATAGTGTAAAATCATTTATATCTCCTGATATATAGACACCGGTATTTTTTGGGGTATTTTCTAAGCAAATCATAACTTATATCACTCCTTTTCACACTTCAACTAAATTTTACCACAACCACTTCTTTAGGTCTATAAAACCATCCATATACAAAAAAATATATCCGCGAGACTAACTAACTATATAGACAAAATACCTATTCAACTTCCTTTTAAAGTTACTTAAAACACTAATTATTATTCTAAACAGCGTACTGTATTAAAATCTTACAACTCTATTTTCGAATGCAATTATTTTAATCTGCAACCGTTTAACATCACCCGCACACGCACAGAAACAATCATGTTTGTTTAAACAAACGTAATTGTTTCATACACAGGTACCGATTTGTTTTTGGCTTTGTACATCGCTTGATCGGCTAGTTGAAGAAGCCGCTTCGGTTTTGTGCTATGTGTTGGGTATAAACTTATTCCCATGCTTGCGCTGATATTCAGTCGGCTTGTTCCGATGTGGAAATCATTTTTAAAGATGGTGAGTATGTAGTCAATGACGCTATACATATATGTTGTATCTTCCAGTAAGATGATGAATTCATCACCACTTAAATGGAACAAGTGAACGGATTCATATGGTAGTTGGGATAGTCTTTTCCCTGCCTCAATGAGAAGTTGGTCTCCTGTATCGTGGCCGTATGTGTCGTTGATGGATTTAAAATTATTTAAATCCATGAACATGACGGCAAAAGAAGTTTCTTTTTCACTGGCCTGAGAGATTAATGAGTCCATCACAGTGAGTAATTGGCGTCGGTTTGGCAATCCTGTCAATTCATTACGGAAGGCCAAGTTTTTAAATTCCGCTGCATTTCTAGCTTCTGTCCGATCGACGAGCAGTGCGAGAATCCTTGTCAAATTTCCTTCATCGTCAAAAACGGGCATGTATGTAGATTCCAACCATTTCACTTCACCGTTTTTTGTAACTAGTTGGTTATCTGCCTTCCATTGCTTGCCTTGGCTAATCGCTTTTTTCATATTCCGGAAAGAGTCCTTCTCATTGTTCAATAACGTGTCATAATGCGTCAGATGGATTTCGTCGAGTGTATATTGGGAGAGTTCAAGAAATAGATCATTTGCTGCTAGAATTTCTCCTGTTTTGGATAAATGGAGTAAGAGGAAAGAATGATTAATTACATTATAAAATGCCTTTCCATTTTGCTCGTCATATAGATTTTCCATTCCCATCCTGCTCACCTCGTAATTTTCTCGTTGTCTAGGTTTGTATAACTCCCCAATTAGCTTTCGCATCTTTCGCTATGTACTCTCTTTTCAGATGATAGAACTAACTATCGACTTATACACCACAATTTATTTTTACCCTTTTACCTATAAATCGAAACCTAACTTTAAAACTTTGTATCTAGAATAAGTTATTTGAATAGTGTTATATGTGAGTCTAATGATACATCTAAAACTATTATAGATAGGTGGCCCTTTTTGAGCGAGTAATTGACTAAGGGTCTAATCGAGCGAAATAAAATACAGCCCTAAGAATGATTACTCATTAAAGGACTGTATGTAATAGGTTATATTATTTATATGTTAGCATGACCCTCTTAATACTTTCTTACTAATACATCGACATCAAATTCCGCATGAATACCTTGCGCATTTTGTACTGGCGAATTCCAATTCTCTACTAATTTCACTCGCATACCGCCTATTTCATTCGATAAGAGATTCACTGTCCAACTTGACCCATTCGCGTAATTATTATTTTGCGGCAATACTTCCACGACTAAATCTCCGTAACTGTAACCACTAATGCCATCCGTATCAAAATAAACAACGTCTCGATTTGCAATTCCATTGTAAGCTACATTTTTTGCAACTGTACCGATGACAGCAGACCAGAATGCATTAGGTTCAGTATTTGAGCGTTCTACAGTTCTCAAAGCAGTCGCCGGAATTGGGCGCTCGTTAATAAATACTTGGAAATCCGAGTTATCCACTCCTGAGACAGCTTCACTAAACGTAAATACAAGAGAATTTCCAGATACAACTTTCGCATCGATCAATTTCGGCTTAGCACTGTTGATCAATGTTACATCTCCAACACCCCGCACCTCTACAATATTGCGGGCATTGTCACGGATATTATTTACTGTGAAGCTAGATCTTTTCGTTTCTGTAATTAAGGACGATGGAATGTGGACGGTAACGGTCACATTCGTTGCTCGATCAGCAGTTCCAACGAATGTCGTCGTTACGTATGAGCCGTATGGCAATGCTTTGCCATCCCACGTGTAATTATTGATTTCTTGGATTGTTGACAAGTCAATGCCGCTTTCATTGTCAATTGCGGTATATGTCACTCGTTGTTCTGTACCGATAGAGCTGCCTGGCTGCGTCGTTTCATTTTTAATATTTTCAACAACTGGACGAACTGTGTCATAAACGACTTCATTTGTAACTGCAAATAGCATAATCTCCAATTTGTTAGCGTTTGGACGCGATGCTTTATCCGTCACTGTATTTTCCGGCAGACGCAATTGATAATTAGCATTCGGCAATGATTGTGTAATCGTTAGTGTATTCCCAGCAACGACCGCGTTATTGCCGTTAATCAAATTAATTGGTGTAGAGACGCCCGTCTTTTTATTAATCGCTAATATGGACCTGTTCCCACCGAGCACGATGTCTTTAGTAAATGTGGCTACAATTTTGCCATTCACATACTCAACTGTCGTCAAAGCAGGAGCTGTCGTATCTTTCACCATCGTCACTGTCGTCGAATACGTTTTTGCATTATTGCCTACGGTATCTTCCACATCGCTATCGATGAATAAAACCGCGTCGTATTTATCTGTATAGAAAATGCCTGAACCTGTGAGAATTACCGTTTTTGCATCTTTGCCGACTGATGCTGTCAACGGCAAGATTTGTCCGTTGGAATGTACAAGTCGAGCATGGTTTGCGAATGAAGATAGATTCATGTCTTTGTCGTACGTCACTTCGATACGGTTCTCGCCAAGTACTTTTACGCCGGTAACAGTCGGCGCTACAGTGTCTGCAGAAATTGTAATTTCTGCATGGACCGGATTCGGATCAGCGAAGTTGTTTTTATAGTCTTTTACATTCAACAGACGAACTTTCGCTGTCGTTCCAGCAGCAATTGCCTTGTTTGCAGTGATGATCAGCTGATTCGGATTTGTTGGACTGTTCGCTACTGTTGCAGGAATATCATTCACATAAGCGATGACACCAGCCGCATTGACGGGCTCGTCAAAGTTCACATTGAATAGATTTGTAGCTGTTTTTGCAGCAGCAGAGCCGGATACGTATTTCGGTCCAACTTTATCTTCCGCTTTTAGAATTGACGTATGTTCTTCAAACTTCTCGCCTTTTGCGGAAGTGATTGCACTTGTCGCCTTGAACGCATACTCGCCGTCAAATATCCAGTTCGCATTGATCGTCAACACTTTTCCATCTTCTGATAATGAACCCGTCAACGTCCCAGGGTTCACAGTTGCTCCGGATACCATTGTGAATGTAATATTTTTCACGTTTCCTGACGCATCAAGTACAGATGATTTAGCGACAGGCGTCGTAAAGTGGATTTGCACTTGTTTCGCATTTACTGCTTTGACGCTTGAAATGAATAAGTCGTCCGCTGCATAATCGAATTTCACTTCGATTGTCTTGTCCACTTTTGCTTCGCCTTTCGTAAGGGAAATGATATATGATCCTGCGGTTTTTCCTTCAGAAGCTTTCACTGTAATTCCTTTATCTGTCATAAGGGATGCCGCGTATTTAGTAACTGCCGCCAGTTTCGTTTCTTCTGTAGCTAATGGTCCACGAGAAACGTTGACCGTGCCTGCTTTGAGAAGATTTGCTGCCGCGTCTACAGCAACTTGGTTTTCATCGACTTTTGGTGTAATGAATGCTTCTCCTCTGAAAACGAATGACGCCATTTGGCCGCGTGTGACATGTGCATTCGGAGAGAATGTCGTAGGCGTCGTGCCTGTTGTAATTTCATGGCCATAGAGCGATCGCACAAATTCCATATGCCATTGCTTCGCGTTGATGTCTTTGAATGGCAGTTCGACATTTTCCTTGCCATCCAATTCAAAACCGAGGACAAGAATCTTCGCCATCTGCGCACGCGTCAAGCTGTCATTCGGTCGGAATGTATTGTCTTCATAACCGGAAATGATTCCAGCTTCGACGAGCGCTGCAATATATTTATAAGAAGCATGCGTTTTGCTTACGTCTTTGAAACCAGGGTTGTCCATCTTATCCAAATCTAGATCCAAGACGAGTGCAAGTAACTTGGCAGCGTCTTGACGTGTAATGTTTTGGCCCGGTTTGAATGTGCCATCTTTGTAGCCGTCAATCATGCCTGCTGCCGAATATTTCATGACCGCTTCATAGAAATGGTGGCTTGGAATGTCACGTACATCTGTGAATTTTTGTGTGTCTGCTTGTGTCTGGATTGGTCCTGTCGCTACGACTGCCCCCGTCATGAGTGCAGTTGCAATTGTCGCTTTAAAGATTTTGTTTCCCATTTTGCATTCCCCCGATTTTTGTATGTTTCTATAGGAATTTGTAGATTAATAGTCAGCTAGATAGCTAACTTTAGTATAAAAGAATTGGAAAATTAGTGCAACTTTTCATTACAGTAAAAAGCCCTCCGCCCGATTATTTCGGCAGAGGACAGTGTGTTTCAGCAACGCTTTTTATTCCATCAAATCGTCAACAAAGCTAACAGGTACATATGTCGTCCATTTTTCAAGAAGCGCTGGTGCTTCTTCGAACTGGCGAAGAGCTTTGTTGTAACCGTATTTCTTTTCTCCACGCGTAATTGTGAATGAACGCGCTTCGCCTTCTTTGGAAACGATCGCGCCGTTTCCAGTCGATTTCACTTTATAGCCCAACTCTTCAGCGATTGCGCGAAGAGGAACCATTTTGACGCCATTCACCATTTTGTGGTTAGCAGCAATGATTGCGTCAACTGCAGCGTCCGTTTCCGGAGTTTCAGGTTCAGGCGTTACTTCAGGTTTTTCAGGCTCAGGAGTTGGTTCAACTTCGTCCATCGCGCCATCTAATACGACGATTTTCTCAGGCGGTGTCTGTGCAGGGATGCTCCTTGTCGTAATTGTATAGAAAACGAGAAGATCTTTGCCTTTCAAGTCGTCCATTTTCACTTCTTTGCCAGAGACACTGGACAGTTCCGTTTTCTCGCCGACATTCAATTTCAATGAAAGTTCTTCACTGAATAGCTCTTCATCAAATGTACCTACCGCAACGCTACCCTTGTCGTCTTTTTCAACGATGACGACTTCAGGGTTGTATTGTGGCGGATAGATCGCCAACATCGGATTGTCTGCATCTGTGTAAATTGTCACTTTGTCGCCTTTTGCAAGGTCAACCTTGTTACCACTGTTGTCGAAAACTAACGTATTTTTCGTCACGAAGAATGCAGCAGGCTTGTCTTCATACGTGATTGTGTAGAACGTGGAATTTTCACGTTTCTCAACACTATCGATCGTACCTTCTGTTTTAATGAACGACGGAGTCATCTCCTTCTCATTCTCCTTCACGTCATCTTGAGCAAAAACGATTGCTGGTGTTAGCGCGCTGCCGACCAGTAGTGCCGACATTGCGAATGGCATTGCTTTGTTTTTCTTCAAATCTAACATCTCCTTTAAATTGTACTCATATGAGTAGTCGTTTCAAATTGGATAAAGTTACATATATTTTCGGTTAAACTTTCCATTGTATGTTTACCCCGATTGGGGGTGTTTATAACGGATTTTTCGCTTTAAATTGGCGAGTCGGTGGTATGAGTGCTGTTGTACGAGTGCCAGTCACTCACACAACTCACATACAACTTTATCGATTGAATAATTTTTTATATCGATCGGATAGCTCATTATATCGATCGAATAATTGTGTATATCGATTGAATAGAAGATTTTATCACCATTTCATGACCTACTACCTAGGTAATTGCACGGGTGCCAGTCACTCACACAACTCTCACACAAATTGCATGCGTACCAATCACACACCCCTCAAAATAAGTCCTCCACATTTTTAAATTCCTTGATTTTGCTCGATAAGCTTACAATCGCTTGCTCAAAGTGCTCATGCAGCAGTGAATCTACTTCGGTCATACTCCCTATCTTTAAAGCTTCCATAATGAGCGTATGCTCTTCTGGACTTTTCGCGGAGAATGGACCTTCATCGAAATAGGAATCGAAAAGGATAAGATAAATATCCGTTTTGTCGAGCAATGTCCCGATGAATTCATTTAGAAATCGGTTGCCGCACTTGCTTGTAATGTTCGTATGAAATTCTTTGTTTGCAGTAAGGTACGCATTTATATCTTTATTCTCAAGGGCTATTTTTTCGTTTACAATACAGCTTTTCATTGCCTCAAAATCAGCTGGAATGAACGCTTCAATTGCCAGTTTCGCAGCCATCGTTTCCAACTCTCTTCTAAGAGTGTACGCTTGGATGACCTCATCCATTGTCGGGTTCACTACGAACGCACCTCTATTCGGGATGATGTCGACCAACCCCTGCGCGGATAACTTTTGAATGGCATTCCTCACAGGAGTCCGGCTCACATTCATTTTAGTGGAGATATTCAATTCCACGAGTTGTGTGCCGGGTGCCAATTCCCTATGTAAAATAGCGAGCCGAAGCCTTTCGAAAACGATTTGTTCGACGGGTTGTTTAGTCATAAATATATCTCCTTTATCGTTTTAAGTTTTCTGAACTGCTTGACTACTAAATTAGTATACTCTAACATATACTCAAAGGATTGTACTACAATTTTGATGAACACGACCACAACTATTTTGTAAGCGCTTTATTTAAATAAAAAATTGAACAGGAGGAGAAAAATTGAAGATTAAAATGCCGCATACGTTTGTGCTATTATTTTTAATCATCATTGTAGTCGCTATTGCAACATATGTCATCCCTGCTGGAGTGTACGAAAAAGTAATGAATCCGGAGACTGGCGTTGAAGAGGTGGATTCGGAGTCGTACAAGCGAGTTGAACAGACACCTGTTCCTCCTGCAGACATTTTCAGAGCAGTGCCTCGTGGTATGGGAGAAGCGGGATGGATTATTTTCCTGATTTTCATTATCGGCGGGTCTTTCGGAATGATTAACGCGACCGGTGCCATTCAAGCCGGAATCTCGAAAATGGTTCTCAGTCTTCAGGATAAAGAGAAACTGATCATCCCGCTCACATTACTCGTTTTCTCTCTAGGCGGCGCAACGTTTGGGATGGCGGAGTCTACGCTGATTTTCATTCCGATGGGTGTTATTTTAGCTAGAAGTTTGAAAATGGATGCTATCACGGGAATGGCAATGGTGTTCATTGGCGCGATGGCGGGCTTTTCAGGTGGATTCCTGAATCCCTTTACAGTCGGTGTCGCACAAGAGTTAGCCGGGCTTCCCCTGTTTTCAGGAATTGTATTGCGGATTATTGTACAACTTGTTCTCGTAACAATTGCTTCCATTTATATTATCCGCTACTCTTCCAGAGTGAAAAAAGATCCTAGTTACAGTTTGATTGCGGACATAGAACGCGAAGCATTGTTGAATGAAAAGATTGATGATGTCGTCTTTACAGCACGTCATAAATTAGTGTTGCTAGTTGTCGGACTTGGATTCGGATTGATTATTTATGGTGTGTTCAACGGTTGGAGCACAAGTACTGATCTGGCTGCCATTTTCCTTGCAGTCGGAATAGTCGCAGCACTTATCGGAGGGCATTCTCCTAATACACTTGCAGAGAACTTTATTAATGGCGCGCGTGATCTTACGTATGGCGCGTTAATTGTCGGGCTTGCTCGTGGAATTGTCGTCGTCCTGCAAGACGGTCAGATCATCGACACAATCATTTATGCATCCGCCAATCTGCTTTCTTGGCTTCCTAGCTATTTATCTGCCTCAGGAATGTTCGTCTTCCAATTGTTCCTGAACTTTTTCATCCCTTCCGGAAGTGGTCAAGCAGCAACAACGATTCCAATTATGGCGCCGCTTGGAGATTTGCTAGGCGTTTCAAGACAAAGTGTCGTGTTGGCGTACCAGATGGGAGACGGTTTCACGAACGCTATCTTCCCGACTTCAGCTATTTTGATGGCTGGTCTAAGTGTCGCTAAAATCCCGTATGGCAAATGGGTGAGATGGGTTTTACCACTCATGATCTGGTGGGCGATCGCCGGGATTATCGTAATGATTATTAGTGTTTTGATTAACTACGGGCCATTTTAATGAACCTACAACTATGTACTACCCAAGGAGGACTTCTATGTACAACAAACTCACTACCTTATTAGCACAACAGTATACCGAAATGGTCGGGATACGGCGTGACTTCCATATGCATCCGGAGCTATCTTTTCAAGAAGTACGGACACCGAAAATCATCGTGAATTACTTGGAAGATCTCGGTATAAATGTGAGGATCGATGTCGGTAAACACGGTGGAGGATGTGGAGTTGTCGGAACTCTAAAAGGCGTTGCCCCTGGTCCGACAATCGCTTTCCGTGCAGACTTTGATGCACTGCCGATTACAGACCAAAAGGATGTCGCGTACAAATCAACAGTAGACGGCGTAATGCATGCTTGTGGGCACGATATTCATACTGCCGCTTTACTCGGGGTAGCGAAAGTGTTGGCTTCATTCCAAAAAGAGCTGCATGGAACTGTCGTCTTCGTATTTCAATTTGCTGAAGAAGCGGATGCAGGCGGGGCAAAGCCGATGATTGAGGACGGCTGCCTCGATGGAGTAGATAAAATCTATGGGGCGCACGTCTGGTCCGAATTGCCGATTGGAACAGTCGGAGTCCGCGACGGTGCAGCAATGGCTTCATACGATGGATTTGAAATTACCATTATCGGCAGTGGCGGACACGGAGCAAAGCCCTATGAAACAATCGATCCAATTGTGCTCGGCAGTCAACTCGTCATTAATTTACAAACGATTGTTTCTAGAAGAGTGAACCCTGTCGACCCGGCAGTCGTCACAATCGGTTCTTTCCATAGCGGAAGTGCAGGGAGCATTATTCCCGACACGAGTGAGATTGTTGGAACAGTTAGGACATTCAACCCTGAAGTCCGCAAGCAAATTGAAAAGGAAATCTATCTGATTGTAAAAGCCACATGCGACTTGGCGGGAGCTACATTCAAGTTGAATTATGTACATGGGTATCCTGTATTGCAAAATGACAGTGAAGCGGTGAAAGACGTGCAAACCGTCGTTTCAGAACGTTTGACAGACTATCAATTACTGGATATGGATATGGTTTTGGCAGCTGAAGATTTCGCTTATTATTTACAACAAAAACCAGGGGCGTTCTTCTTTGTCGGCGGTCGCAATGAACAACTGAACGCCATCTACCCTCATCATCACGCAAAATTTGATGTGGATGAGAAGTCTTTGCTCATCATTGGGGATGTTTTCCTTGGTCTTGTGGTCGCCAATGGTCTATTAGGAAACAATTCCGCTTAAATAACAACTTGTACAGCGGGGTAAAATGCCTTTGATTAAATAATAGCTTAGCTGAAATAGGAGTGAATTCATATGCATGTGACAGTACTTGGTACGGGTATGATCGGAAGGACAGTCGTTCGTGAAATTGTCAATTTTCCGCTCATAACAAAAGTTACAGTCGTCGATATGAACGAAAATAACATTGATGATTGTGTAGCGAGTGTCAATAATCCTAAATTGGAAGGTCGAGTTTCATCACTTGAGACGGAAGAAACGATTGTTAGACTGTTGACGGGTGCTGATTTGGCAATTGCCTGCCTCCCCCACTCCTTGAGCATGACTGTTGTGAAGGCGGCGATCAAGGCTAAATGTCATCTCGTCGATTTGGTAGGGTCCATGTATAACGAAAAAATGACGTTTGATGAAGCGGCAAAAGAAGCAGGGGTCATCATCGTTCCAGGGTGCGGTGTGTCGCCTGGCATCACAAATTTCCTCGCAGCACAAGGTATACACATGCTCGATGAAGCGGAAGAAGCCGTCATGATTTGCGGCGGCAATCCACGTTATCCTGTGGAACCGTTGAATTACCAAGTCGTTTTCCGTCCGGAAAGCCTATTCGGTCTTTATACGAAACCTTCACTCACTGTCCAGAATGGTCAACTCGTGGAGATGCTGCCATTTTCGGGATTTGAGAAGATGCAATTCCCTGCACCATTTGGTGATTGTGAATCTGTCATTACGGACGGACACAGCACGGTGTATACGCTGAAAGATAAAGTTAGCAATCTCTACGAAAAGACCGTTCGCTACCCCGGACACTGGGGAAAAATGATGATGTTAAGCGAACTCGGCTTTTTTGACAATGCCCCAGTGGATGTGAACGGAGTGCCAACTTCTCCGCGTAAAGTGACCGAAACGCTTCTTGAACGTAAAATGAAAGGTACATCGAATGAGGATATTACCGCTTTACGGGTGATCGTCAGTGGTTTTAAAGATGATGAACACGTAACGTACACGTGGGAAATGCTTGATTTCTATGACAATGAAAGAAATATTACTTCCATGGCGAAAACAACCGCTTTACCTGCCGCTATAACTGCAAAGTGGATTCTGGCAAGGAAGTTTGACAAGGTAGGTATCTTGCCGTTGGAACGGCTCATTATCGGCGAACATTTCCTTCCGTTTGTGCAAGATTTAAAGGAAGCTGGTATTGATATTACCTTTAAAGAAAGCGTAGGAATGTCCTCTTTATAAAACAAGTAAAGCCAACTCATAGCAACATGGGTTGGCTGTTTTAATGCATCCGTAACGATCCTTCCTTTTGCATCCCCCACGATGTCCGTTAATCCGATTTCTTCTTAATTCTGTACGTCCGGTTTATCGTAAGCGGCCAAGAAAGTGAAAGCAGAAGGAAACTATTACTTTCAGTCTCCAAAACGGTTTTTGACGGGTACAACGATGCAATAAATGAAATATGGGTTCAAATTTCGATCCCGTGTATCCTTTCCGACCGCCCTACTCTATATAAAGGGCAAAGGGAGGAATTCACAATGAACACACATTACTTGAAACAGCATGCACACTTTTCAAACGCAGAGGAATTGAACATAGCAACGGACTTGCATATTTTGCAGCATCGCAGCAGTTTAACAGTCTCCGACTTACAAGTATTGGACGCGATTCGCCGCCACTCCGCAGAACACGGAGCTGCACATTTGAAATGCACGGCCATTGAATACGAAACCGGCAAATCAAACGCCACCGCGCGAAGAGCCATTCGTAAGTTGGTGAAGCTTGAGATTATCAGGAAAGTTCACTTCATACAGCCTGTGACGATGGGACTTGGTGGGAATGTGTATGCTGTGTTGCCGAATTGCGCGAGTGCCAGTCACTCACACAACTCTCACACAACTCACTTCGGCTCTGCATAAATAATATACCGTTCGGGCGCATTTCCTATATACCTGAACGGGTAGCATGTCGACAGCGTCAGCATTTCAACCGGCGCTGTCGAACGGATGACCGTTGTATCATCCGCATCCACTATTTCCGTACCCACAACCGCATAATGAAATGTCCCATGCTGCATTTTGACGATAATTGAGTCACCGGTTTTCAATTTATCCAAGCCGGTAAATGCAGTGTCCCTATGGCCAGATAATAGAATCTGATCCTGTTGACCGGGATAGACGGTGCCTGTATAGTGGCCAACCCCTTGCTTCAACGAATCTTCATCCGTCCCTTGCACAATGGGCAGTTCTTTATTGATAATCGGTATTTCCAGGATTCCAATTGATTGCCCATCCTGAAAAGACAGTTCATGACTTGCTGTTTCGATAACCGGAATGTCCAAAATCTCCTGCGCCTGAACGAGTGCAGCTTTTTCAGACTGCTGCACCGATTTCAGTTCCATATTTGCATAGACTATGAAAAACATGCCGACTAGTAGAAAGATTATCGCTGAATATTTCACCAAAACCCGTCCCCTCCTCATTCAAATGGATCGTGGAAATAGAGAAGCTGCCAATGCACATATGCAAAGGCAGCTAGCTTATTTTTATTGAGCCAATTTCATCCGTCTCCTATATCTGACGAATAGTAACACAATTCCAACTACCATCAGAACAGAACCGAACAACATCATATTAAAAATATTGGTCGATGTAGCAGGCAAGCTTAATCCAATTGATTTAGCACCACCGCCGCTGTCAATCAACCCTTGCGTTATCGCTTGCACAGCTGTACTATCTTTTCTTTCTGCTGTGAAAATAATTGTAAATGCTGACTGAACTCCTTGAAAATCATTGCCAAGGTGCTCCGGAAATCGGATCGTAATGTCGAGGTCTTCATTGCCACCACTTACTAAGTTTCTTTTCGGAAGTACTTTAAAATCTGCTAATTTACCTGTATACAAGTCAACATTGCCAACTTGTATTTCTAACAAAAGCTCATTGAACAGTTTTAAATCGCCTGTATTTTGCACTTCTATGAGATAATCAAAATCTTTATTCCCTGAATTACTAACCGTGATTGTACGATCGGCCCAATCCCCCGGTTTCATATTACTAATATCAAACAACGTTTCCGTAGGCGAAAGGGTGATGTCGATATCCGTCTTTTCCACGTCCGTTTCCACATCTGCTAAAGCATTAGTTGAATGAAAAATACTCATCCCACTAACTAGTAATAGCACTAGAAAAGGTCGAAAAAATTCCTTCATATAAATGTCTCCTTCCATTTCCAACGAGCGATTCAGGAAGAACTTTTCCCGCCGTCTTCCCCTATTACATCTGCTTTCTTTTGAGGCAATTCAATTTGAGCAAGTACTCTCCAAATCGTAATGCCCGAATAGATCAGCAAAAGAAATCCAGGGATGAGCAGAAGAAAAGCACCGTTCTTAGACTGTGAAAAATTAATGAAATAGCCTACATAAGGTACTGTAAAACCTGTATAACTCGCAACCACATTTGTAGCCATAACAGGATTCATGTCAGCTGCATTATTATTATCACCTTTTGTGCGGTATAGAACTGAATCACCACTATTAACGACTTCGGTAATCCGGTGGGTAATTATAATGTCTTCATCCATGAACGTGATGACATCGCCTTCAACAAAAGCATTTTTATCTTCAGCCAACTTCACTGCAATGATTGATCCTGTTTGGATTCCCGGTTCCATAGAGCCCGAAAGAACCGTTTTTAATTGGTAACCGAAAAACTGTGGCTCTCCACCTGAAGCTTTTGTAATGACAACTAATGAAGCTACACCGATTAGCAGCACCATTAAGACGCCGGTAAGGAGATTATTTATCCACTTCATTACTTTATTCGTTTTCGATGGTTTCCTCTTTCTCTCCGTCATTCGAATCACTCTCCATGTTGTTTTTTGGTTCAATTATTGCTGTGTTTTCAGGATTTGAATTGGAATCATTTTCTGGTGTCGCGTTTACTGCTGGCTTTGTTTCATTGGCAGTTAAATCTTCGTTGCTTGGTTGTTTAGCAGCCTCACCGTTAGTTTCCTGTTGTTCACTTTCTTTATTCATATCTGTCTCGTTGTTATTTTCTTCACCAGTCCCATTTTCGTCTATCTCTTTCTCATTTCCTTTGTCTTTTTCTTCTTTACATTTACGGTCTTTCTTTTTAGGTTTTTTCACTTTTTTATCTTTACATTTCAATTCATCCGAATCAATCTCTTCTTCATCTGCATCTTTATCAACGTCATCTTCGTCGATATTTTCATCAACAACATCTTCTTCTACATCGTCACTCTTACAATCAGCAGCGACTTCCCCTTCAGTAACAACTTCCTCTTCGTCTTTGCAATCAAGATCATCTGAAACTATTTCTTCCTCATTTTCATCGTTCTTTTCTCCACAATCGATTTTGTCACCTTCATTAGTTACATCATCACTTTCAGGTGTATTTTCCGGATCGGTTTCTTCGATTTCTTCTTCAACCGGCGCTGTATCCTCGTCGACTTTTCCCTCGGTAACTTCATTTGAATCGTCGCTTTCAACAGTCGTTTCGTTGCTCGATGTTTCATCTTCAACAGTTTCTTCAGCCGGAGCATTTTCAATCTGCCCTGGATCAACGTTGTTTTCTTCGCTTGGCGCATTAGTCAAATTATCATTAGCACTAGAATTTTCTTCTGTATTGCTAGATATCTCTTCTATTGAAGTGTCATCCTTAGGTTCTTGTTCGATGGTATTTTCTTCGTTTGACTCTTTTTCTTCTGTCGGCTCTTCTACAGGTGCCACGATTTCATCGTCGGGTTTAAATTCACTCACGACATTGGAAATCCCTATCACTTCCCCACATTCGTCCAATACAACTTCGGGTTGTGGTTCCATAGCCACTTCCCAAAATCCAGCAGTAATGGTATGCGAATCCACAGATTGGTGAGTGAAAAATGCCGATGTGCCTGACGACATATATCCTGTTCCAAAGACTGCCAAATAACAAATGAGTGCGATTTTGAGATTAAATAAGAAAGTACGATTGTTTTTTTTGTACCGTCGTCTGCGTGTGCTTTTCAAAACGATTCCGCCCTCCTCTTTTGCTTAATGAACTCTTCTTACATATATTCCTCAAAACACAAAACAGGCTTATATGTTGAGAAATATATATTAGGTTGGATGTTGGCGGTCTAATCAAAATAAAATGAGGGAGGAGAAAGGATCTCCTCCCCGACAAAGATTACTTAGACTCTCCAGCTGTTTGCTGTGCATCAAACTTCCAAGTTAGTGATACTGAAGCACCTTGATAAGCGTTTTGATCTTGATTATTTTCATTAAAACGGAATTTCACGTACATGTTATCCACTGTACCCGCTTTAATGCCGCTCTTTTCTCCGCCTTGCCAGCCAAAGAATTTAGGTGATTCGTTCTTAACTGCATCTGGCGTCATGTTAGCCAACTCTGCAAGTGTTTTTGAAACAATGACGTTACTGTCTCCTAATATACTGCCCTTATCTTCGTTGCGAAGGAAGTCTACAACGATATGTTCACCAAAACCTGCAACTGACTCTGTGTACTCAGTAGTCAAGAAAATTTTGGAAATGTCTAGAGAACCATTGTTTTCAAGTTTGAACGTCCGGTTCATCCAGTCTCCTGGCTTAATATTTGTAACGTCAATGATTGTTTCAGGATTCAAACCTAAATCTAGTGTCCCAGCAGTGAATGAATTCGTGCTCGTTTCAACATCATTGAAATAAGCATAAGTTCCTCCACCGATCATGCTTAATGCCAAAGCTCCAGTTGCGACGCCCATTGCTAGTTTCTTTTTTAAAGTCATTTTAAGTTCCTCCAATAATTTTTAATTTTTATCAGTGCATTTGTTCATTGTTCACAAATTGTGTCTCAACGCTATGTTTCTTCAGTTCCGAAAAGTTGCTACTGATTACTTGCACCATTTTCATAGTCAAGCGTGTTCATGACTCACACATTAGAGCTCAATCTGTTCGTCATTCATTCAGAGGAGTTCTCTACTTTACAACATTTACATGTGCATTCTCTTCTTCTTTTCTAATAAGCCCTCAAAAAGATGCCTCATGCATTCTTTCCCCACAGGTTTATCGACAAGTAACAAGCTTTTTTCTATCCCATGCATCTCCTCCTCTTTCCTGTCCGTTTCTGACTATGAAGTTGGAACTATATTTAGTATAAGCAGACAGCGAGTTTTCAGCGTCCCTCTTAGGAGTAGTCTTTTTTAAAAAGGTATTCTACTTTTGGTTACCTGGCATGGTAGACTATTGTGCTTTGCGTTTAATTCATTTCAGACAAACAAAAATCCCTCCCACCTAACACACGGTAGAAGAGATTCTCTCAATTAGTTAACCACATATTTGACTAAGCCAGCCGCATTCGCATATAACGCTGCTTGCGTACGATCGGTCAAGTTCAGTTTCCCTAACACCTGACTGACATGTTTTTTTACAGTGTATTCTGTAATATAAAGAGCATTTGCAATTTGACGGTTCGAATGGCCTTTTCCAAGTTCCATCAGGACTTCCATTTCTTTTGGTGTTAGAGTTTCTGTCATATTGGACATGTTGAAATGAATTTTTGGCGCCATCATTTCTTCCAAAAGTACCGGATCGTAATACGTTCTTCCTCTTTGAATCATCGCGAGTGCATGTAGAATCTCTTCGGGTAATACGAGTTTAGACATATAGCCTGCGACGCCTAACCCTTTTGCGTGTTCAAAATCAGTGATTACGTTTGTAGATGACAATATGACAAATTTACAATTCAGTGCTTGAAACCTCGCTTCTTCAATAATATCGAAACAGGATTTCATCCCGAACTGACTGTCGATGATGACGACATCAGGCTTTTTGTCTGCCAATAGTGAAAGCGCCTCTTCTCTATGTTCGGCTTCCCCCACAACTTGGATGTTTTCTTGTTGTCTTAAAACTGCCGCCATCCCTCTGCTCATTAAAGGATGGTCAATGACTATTGCCACTTTCATTTCCTCTTCGCCTCCGCTCATCGATTTGACGATTGGATTCTGTTTCCCCAAACAGAAAAACCCCAATCTTGTTCGAATTACTTCGAATTAAACGAGGCCGGTTGCACCACTCACTCCATGCGTCCCAGGTGCCCAGATAAAGGATCGCACATCATCGTTTCCATATTTACTTCTGTTACAAGTAGTATAACAAGACTAGTCTGAATATATTGTCGAGAGATGCATACAAGTTGCTTCTATTTTTAGGTTTTATCAACGAACTTTGTCTTCTGTTTGTTTGGGTGCTGTTTGGGTGTTTGGGAATTGTGTATGCGTGCCAGTCCCTCATACAATTGCCCACATTCATCTAAAAAGAGAGATTTAAAGGGCTGATCCAGAAAGTCAATTTATATCGACTTTCTGGACAGCCCCTTTTCATTGAGCACTATAAATTGTGTAGATGATTGTCATCAGAACTGCTTTCCGCTTCTTCAATAACCTCATCAACGGACTCTACAACTGGTTGTTCTTTAGCTTCCTCTCCATGTTCTTCATCTACAACAGGTACATCATTCTCTTCTTCAATTTCAATTTCAATATCAACTACATCCTCACCATCACTACTATCTACATCCTTACTTTCATCAGCAGCATCTTCCTCTACAGACTCTTCACTAACTTCTTCACTAACAGGAATAGATTCTTCAACCGGCTTTGAAGGAGGCACTGGTTCAGGTAGTGATGGTGTGTGGGAAATAGAGCCATTTAATAAGAACATCGCTTGCTGAAGGGCTGCGTCGAGATTTGCAGTGATAGCAGCTTGCTCAGCCTCATTATTTATGTTGAGATTGCCCATCAGTTCCGCGGCATAACTTTGCAACATACTTACTCGAAGAGCTGTTTCATCAGCTGTAAATTGGTCCAGTTCAGCTTCAGCTCTTTGGATTTCTTCACTTATTGCGTCCTTCAATTCTGCCATTAGACGCTCTTTCTCACTTGTAATGGCTTGGTCGATTTGTTCGATTGAAGTATCCTTTTTCCCTTCAAACCAGCTTGTTAGTAAACCTTGAATATTTTGTCCTGCGAATGCTTTATTCATGCCACTTCCGATTGCGATTGTTAGAAGTAGAATCGTACAAAGCATGCCGATTTTTGCGAAATTCGTATTTTGTCTTTTTTTCATATACACTTTCACCCCTATTACATAAATAAGGACCCCAATCGTGCAGGTCCTTATGATTTATTTTGCTTATTTATTCATGTTATTCACGATAGCATCCAAATCACTTTGTGCTTTTAGCAATAGTGATTTTGCTGTCATTGTAATAGTTTTATCATGTATTCTAATCAAGTCGTTATTGATCTTAGTAATTTGAGTGCGCAATTCGTTGATTTTCGCATCAATCAAACCTTTGATTTCTTCAATTGTTAAATCTGCGTTTTTATCTAGCTGAGCTTGAAGTTCACTTTTCGCTGCACCGATTGTTTCTTCCAGATCTCTGATCGCCTGTTCTGTATTTTCATTAATCGATTTCTCCATCTGATCTTGCACTTCAGCTCCAACTGTTCCTGCATGCTTTGTCAAGTCTTCATTTGCTTCTTTTAGAGCCTTATTACCAGCTTCATTAATTAGTCCAGCCGTGTAATCCGATAGTAATTTAAATTGCCCAGACAGATAGGATTCAATATGCATTTTCTGTTCTTTAATCGCATCGATATGTTCACTGGCCCTCTTATCAACATTTGAATTCGTGGCGTTTTTACCGACTTCGCCTCTCTCAGCTAGCTTTTTCGATGTATTATCTTTCAATCCATTATATTCACCTACGAGTCCGTCCACTTTCCCAGCTCCATACTTTGCCACTTCTGCTGAAACAAGTTCACTAGACTTTTTAAACTGACCATCATACCAGCTCTTCAATTGTGCTCCAGCATCCGTCGCTCCAAGTACAGCGCCTCCTCCGGAAACGAGTCCAACTACTAATGCCCCTGCGATTACTTTGCTTTTTACTGTTTTCAACATGTAAATTTCCCCTTTTTAATGTTTTTTATAGTACTTACTCATTTAACAGCTCTTCTAGCATTGCTTCGACTTCCAACAAAATTTCCGCTTCGATATTTCGATTACTTACATAGTCATCGAAGCTAACATCTTGTAATTCTGCTGCTTCATTAACGCTGTCAATCAGCTCGGAACGATGCGCATTAATAGTAGAATTGGTCTTTTCTAACTGATTATCGCCCATGTCTTCTATGTTCATATCCAAGCTTTCCATTGACTGTTTTACAAATAGACTGAAATCCGCTATCCCCACTATGAAATGGGAGGCTGTTTCGCTTCCCAGGATCTCGCTTCTCTTTTGAAATAGATCATTGTACCAAGTGGATAAGTTTTGAGCAGAATTGCTACTAGCATAGATGGTTCCTATGCCAACCATGAGAAATAAAACAACAACGGCACTGACTATTCTTTTCACAATCGTTCAAATCGCCTCCAGTTATTTAGGTTCATCTATCTTTGTCCTACCAATAGTATAGAACGATAGAATCGGGACAACTTCCCTCGAAGGTGGAATCTTTAAGTGTCTTTAGTGTAGTGATCGGTAGACTTTAGTGGAATTGGGTGCGTGCCAGTCACTCATGCAATTCCACTTATGAGCACCAACATTAACATTCCTCAGTATTCACTATTCAAAAGTCGCAATATAATGAAATTAATAACACAATTGTTATCAATTTTGAATTACACAATAGACTGGGGACTATGAAATATATCCTTTATGTGGGCACCTTGGGTATATGGAGTCAGTGGTGCAACCGACCTCATTTGAACGCGACATTTATACTGTTTCGAATTTTGGGCGAGGGGGGCTTTTGATTGATGAAAATTGTATTGGCAAATGATCAACCGCTTATACGAAAAGGGTTGATTTTCACTTTGTCATCATCAGGCGCATTTGAAGTTGTTGGAGAAGCACGAAACAAACGGGAATCTTTGCAGTTCATTCAGCAGGAAAGTCCTGATCTGTTCATTGTCGATTTCAAGTTGGGCTGCGAAAGTGGATTGGAAGTAATTACTGAAGCGAAACTGTTAAATAGCGCTTGTAAATTTGCAATCTTGACCGTCTCGCAAGATTTATTCCTGTTCGATCAAGCGAGGGCAATCGGAGTAGATGGTTTCATTTCTTTACAGGCCGTTCCTGAAGAGTTCATATATGCACTGCACGTGATTGAGCGTGGAAGGAAATATTATGATCCCGATATGATCGACTTGCTCATCCAATCACAGCGGGAGCCGTTTGTAGATAACCGACCGTTGGACCAATTGACTGTAAAAGAGAAAGAGGTATTAGGAAAGTTAGGGATGGGCTTTTCGAATAAGCAAATTGCGCATAATTTGTTCATTACGGAGCATACGGTGAAGAAACACGTAAGCCAAATCTTAGCAAAACTTAGTCTAGGTGATCGTACACATGCAGCTTTGTATGCGAATGAAACGGGATTAGTGAAATATCGTATTGACCTGCTTGTTTGAATGAATGACTCTACGCCTTTATTCATACGTTAAAAGAGAGCCCAAATGAGGCTCTCTTTTGTCATTTCTACTGTAGACATGGAAGAGTAGCAAGTGTAAAATTAGAAATAATCGGTAATTATAGTAAGTTATTTGTAAGTAGTTTAATGAGTACCACCATTAAAGGAGGGAAAAAATGACGACAATTATTCTGTCCGCAAAAACAAAAGTGCCGCAACCCCTTCCGGATAGCGTTACAAGGACGAGTTTGCTAAGCAAATTCATGGAGAAAAGCCATAAGAAGCTGACTGTACTTAGGGCTCCTGCGGGCTACGGGAAAACGACGCTCATTAGCCATTGGTTGCAACACGTGCAACACGAGCAGATTGCTTATTTGTCCATAGATTCATCCGATAATGATTCGTCCCGCTTTTGGCGATACGTTATACATGCTGTAGCGAACGCATGCCAATTGGATATTGATGAAGCGTTAGCTCCTCTTTTACATGCTTCAGATAGCGCAACAAATGATTTTCTCATTGAGTCATTTATTCATGAAATTAGTTTGACGAATAAGCCGCTGCATATTGTGCTGGACGATTATCACCTTATTGAAAATGCAGTCATTCATCAAATGATGACGAAATTAATCGAACAGTCACCGGAGTATGTGCATGTATATATTTCCACCCGTACTGAGATTGACTTGCCGATAGCTAACTGGCGCGCGAAGCAATGGGTACATGAACTGAACACCTCTCACCTACGATTTACACCTCAGGAAGTACAACAGTTTTATACATTAAAGAATTTACCCTTGCCGAATCAAGCTCAGTTGAACTTTATTTCAGATAAAACAGAAGGATGGATTGCGGGACTTCAGTTGGCAAGTCTAACACCACATCATGAATACCCGATGGAATGGGAAACAGCATCACGTTCCGCCATTTTCAATTTTCTAGTACAGGAAATTATGGTTCCGCTTCCTTCTTCTACACAAGAATTCCTCTTACGTACATCATTAATCAATGAATTAGAACCTTCCATTTGTAATCACCTTACGAACCGCACAGATAGCTATCAATTGCTTGAGCAGTTAGAAGAAAAAGGATATTTCATCGTCCGGCTTCAATCCAACAATCCCGTATTCCGGTACCACCATCTGTTTGCAGAAGCACTGCGAGCTGAGTTGAGAAGACGACTGACGGCAGATGAAGTGAAGGGTTTCATACAAGAAACAGTTATTGTTCTGTATGAACGTGGAGATTTCACTGCAGCAATTGACCTTTCATTGCAATATGAGCTTTACGACTTAGCAGAGTCTTGGATTAACAAACACCTTGTTTCGTTCATTACATCAGGACGAACCGCAACTTTCCTGAGATGGTTACAACATTTGCGCAGTCATCACTATACGGTCTCCTATGAATTTCTTGTAATCGGCCTTATTGCTTCCATGTCCTCATTAGATATCGAAACCGCAAATTCACTTATGCAAGAACTCGAAACGCGACAAATAACCGATCAGTGGATGGAAAAAGAGGAGCATGCAGCAATAATACTCCTTTACGAACATGCGAAAGCGATGGCAATCGTCTCAGCAGGAGGAGACTTGCAAATTGCAAAAGCTATTGTGGAAAAACAGCTCAACAAAAAGATAATCCCTTCACGATGGGATAACGTCCATATGCACTTCAATATTTTTGAGTATAAATTATTAAGGACTAGCATTTCCTCAAAAGGAAAATTACCGCCTTGGGAGGATGGCCTCGCAATCGCAGAGATATTCCGCCAACCATTTTACGAAACGAGAGGGATTGGCGCCTATTCCTACGGCGCATCTGCTGAATCCTTATATGAGCGAAATTTACTGGACTATGCGAAAGCGGAATTGGATATTGCGATGCAACGAGGACATGAAATGCAAGATCCTGGTCTATTCATTCCTATGTATTTGTTGCAAGCAAAGATGTATTTAATTGAAAACAAGACCACTTCCGCGCTTGCATTATTGACACAAGCAAAAACCGTAGTCACAGAAAAGCATTGGCTAGCGTCACTTTCCATTATGCAAGCTGCCTGCCATATTGCAAATGGTGATATCATCAGCGCTGAAAAGGGACTAGACGCGGTAAAATCGAACCAACCGTTTTGGATGCTCGTCCATGCACGACTACTGCTTGCAAAACAGCAAGCTGAAAGCGCACTTGCCATTCTCATCCAAACGAAAACGAAAGCCTTGCAAGAAATGCAGATCGCCACAATTATAGAAGCAACTGTTTTAGAAGCCGTTTGCCACAAAAGGCTCGGCGACACAGCGACAGCGCTGTCTACTCTGCAAGAAGCACTAAAAGCAGCCGCTCCTCACTACTACATCCGTACTTTTTTAGATGAAAAAGAGATTTACCCTTTGTTGAATAAAGTTCGGCAAATACACAACAATGACGAAAGCTTAAGGTCCTCCATCCCGACTCATTATTTAGACCACTTTCAGATCATCGAACCGCAGGCACATCCCCTGCTCACACCTAGAGAAAAAGAAGTGTACGATCTGTTAGCAGACGGCATCACCAATCGTGAAATTGCAAAACAGCTTTATTTGTCGGAAGGAACCGTACGAGTCTATCTCACTTCCATTTATAGTAAGATTGGGGTGGATTCACGGGCTAAAGCGATTCTTTTAAAGTATAGGTGATTTGAGTGGGTGCCAGTCACCCACTCAATTCGGAAACTATTCAGAAAACCCGTTTGACTAAGTCATTCGTCAAACGGGTTTTCTGTTTCTTCATGTTTATCTATTGTGTAATGTAATCCTCCTTCTCTACATAGTCAGTTATAGAAATGTCTCGAGACTCGTCTACTTCCTCCTCGCAATAATGGCAGTACTTCCTTTCATTGTTCATATAAGACGAAGTTAGGATGGAGGGCAGAATCGATAGATTGAGGAATTCATAAGGGGAAGGTTTATCGCCTTTGTAAAACTGAAACGAGCTAGCGGAATAGTCTTCCATTCTAGTGACCATTGGCACGACCGTTTCGATTGGATTCCGATGGATGTAGCGACTTACTTTTAATAACGCCTCAGGTTTATTCACTTGTGCTGCAAAGTAACGCCGATCATATAAGTATCCCGAGTAATTGTATTTCTTCTTATAATAATCCGTATAGCGACGGTTAATGAGACCCATCACTTTACCTAAAGGCACTTCAGGTGACTTGATCAATAGATGATAATGGTTTGTCATGATGTAATAAGCAATGAGTTGAAAAGGATACTTCATATATACATAGTGGAGCACACGGATGTATTCACGAACATCCGCTTCCGTCTTGAAAATGTCTTGACGATTATTCCCCCGCATAACGACATGGTCAAAATATCTCGGATCCCATAGTCTCCTTTTTCTACCCATCTGAAATTCGCTCCTGCATCTCATTCGCTTTAACGAAAACCAAATGTCCCTCTATTCCTTCCCACCCATACTTCTCACTGCTATTACGATCCGACTCACTTCTTTCGTTTTCTTCATCATAATAGGAGCATTGATTTGTCTCAATTAAAGAAACTAACCTAACACTCCGATAACGAAGCTTTAGTGAGCAATATGTATTCATAATTAACTTAAAACCGCCAAAAGAGGCTTAAAATTTTATTTTGATGTTTTAAGGAGTATTTGTGTGAGAATTGTGTGAGTGACTGGCACGCACACAGCACGCACACAACTACCTCAACAAATACAAATTCAACAGTGTTACCATGACCGGGATGGTAAATAGCGCTGCGATGGTGGAAATGATCGTTGTGACAATTCCGATTTCCTCATCCGCAGAGAATTTCGCAAAGAGAATGGATGAGAGAGTAAGCGTCGGCATGGCAGCTTGGATAAGGAATGTTTGGAGCAGAATCTCGTCAAGCGATAGAGCCTTGCCAATCAATACTGCGAAAACCGGCATAAGGACTAATTTAACGGTTACAGGAAGCCATATCGTTGAACGTGAATTGCGGAAACTTGCAGAACTCGATTGGATGAGACTTATCGTCATGATTCCGATGTAAAACATGGCAAGCGGAGCCGCGATGGCTGCCAGACGATCGAATAGATCCCGCATGAAAAACGGTGGATGATACCCGACCAGCACCATTATCATGCCCACAACGATCGCAATCAACGGCGGATTGATCATCGTCCGCACCATTCCGAAGCCGATGCGCGGATTCTTTTGCAGGAGCAATGCGCCAACTGTCCATATTGTAAAATCGACGCCTGCATCGAATATCGCTGCATACAAAGCCCCTTCCGGACCAAGCAATACTGCACAAAGCGGTATGCCGATAAAACCTGTATTGCCAAGTCCGGACAAGATGGCAAGTTCCTTCGCACGGTTCACCTTCTTATGGAATACAACAGCGAACAAGTATCCGATCCCGATTCCAAGCACATTAAAGACAATGGAAAAAAGGAACACGAGAAAGATTTTCCGAATGACACTTTCGTCAATCTCAATCTGAAAAATAGCTGAAAGGATGATACATGGCATCCCCACATTGACAATCAAGCTAATAAAGACCTCTCTTGTATCCGCGTTAAAATGAAATGTTTTAGCTAAACCAACGCCGATCGCAATCATTACTGTAATAATCCCTATCGAATGAAGGATGAGACCAAGTGCCAACAGGATGCCTCCTTTCTATAGAAGACACTGTGCGATGTGCACAGTGTCTCCCTTTCAGTCTTGTTGTAAATACTGCAAAATGGAAGTTGCTAACAATAGCGTCCTCGGGCAGAACGTGTCGAGTTCCATATATTCATCGACTCCATGCCAATTTCCACCGACCGGCCCCATTCCACAGATTGTCGGAATGCCAAGAGACGCAGTAAATCCTGCATCCGCCGCCCCTTTCGTCCGTTGCTCTGTCACTTCATAGCCAATCATTTCACCAGCTTCTCTTACCGCACTAAACAATAATCCCACTCCCGCAGTCTTCTCCATTGGTAACATACCAATTTTGCCGGAAAGCGTACTTTTTGAACCGGGGACAAACGAATGGTCGACGACTTTCTGTATCGCCTTCACTGTTTGCTCATAATGTTCCAACGTCCAAAATGCAAGATGGATTGTCGCAGTTGCAGACGGGGAAACTACGTTATTGCCGATGCCACCTTCAATTTTGCCGAAGTTGATTGTAATCCCTTTTTCTATGTCCATCAATTTCTTAATCTCAATCATTTTTAACGCCAGCTCATCGTTAGCGCTAATGCCATTTTCAATGAATGCTCCCGAATGGGCGGCCTTCCCTTCCACGGTAATCTTATGATGGGCTGATCCTTTTCTTGCAGTCACGATCGAACCATCCGGACGTCCTGGTTCAAGGTTGAAGACGGCAAGTGCATCAGCCGCAAGCTCTTGAATGAGTTCCCTTGAGTGAGGCGATCCGATTTCTTCATCCGGTGTAAACAATAACTCGATGTCACAAATGGTATCGCTCGCCAGTTCCTTCAGTGCAATTACAGCTTCCATCATCGTCACTAAACCCGACTTCATATCCGATACACCAGGTCCTCGCAACAAATTTCCATCTTGACTGAATGGCCGCTCCTTTACAGTACCTAAAGGAAAGGCGGTATCCATATGACCCATCAACAATATCTTCCCTGGACGCTTGCCAGCAATCCGAGCAATAATCGTATCTCCATAGTCGTCAGATTGCCTAACTTCATAATCAACACTTTCTACTGACAACCTTTGCCGAATCAACTCCCCCACTTCATCCACTGAATGCTTTTCTCCAGCTGAACTATCGGTATTTACCAATTCTTTAAGAAAGTTAATGGCAGACTCCTGACGTTGCTCTAAAAAACTCTTCAAATCCTCTTGAATTTGCATTTATCATTTCCTCCTTACACATGCGCTTTTCTTTTTTTCCATTCATTCACAAGAATTACGGCGAATATCGTAATTGTCACAGCAAGAATCACAACACTGACCGGGCGAGTCACGAATATGGAGAAATCATTTTGTGATAAAAGCATGGAACGTCGGAAGTTCGTTTCAATGATAGGTGCCAAAATTAACGACAAGAGCATTGGCGCTAATGGAATACCAACTTTCAACAAACCGTATCCTAGCAAACCGAACGCTAACATGACTAACACATCAAATGTTGAATTCGCAATAGAATAGGAACCGAGTACACATAAGACGACAATTGCAGGCATGAGAATCTGTTCAGGTATTTTAAGTATTTTCGGGAAGATCTTTGATGCACCAAGACCTAGCACAAGCATAAATATATTCGCTACAATTAATGCCATGAAAATTCCATATACGACATCTCCATTTGTCGTGAAAAGCATTGGTCCTGGCGTCAATCCTTGAATCATCAAAGCACCAAGCATAACTGCCGTGATCACGTCTCCAGGAATGCCTAGCGTCAGAAGCGGGACGAGCGCACCACCTGTGACTGCGTTGTTAGCGGATTCGGTTGCTGCGATACCGTCGATATTCCCTTTTCCGAATTTGGATTTGTCTTTTGATGCACGTTTTAATTCATTGTAAGCAACGAATGATGCCACACCGGATCCGGTCGCCGGAATAATTCCGACAAACGTGCCGATGACAGAAGAACGCAGCAAATTGAACCAGTTACGCTTCAGTTCAGATGCTTTTAAGCCAATCGATGAGTTGCCAATTTTACTTCTTAGCTCGTCCGTCTTTCCTTCTAAACGGGTTAACACTTCGGATATCGCAAACAAACCGACAAGTGCCGGGACGACGTTAATGCCGTTCAGTAAATTCGCATTGCCGAATGTGTAACGATTCGTGCCCGTTATCGGATCCATGCCGATCACAGCGATGAAAAGACCGATTAACCCGGCAATAACACCCTTTAGAAGTGAATTACCGGAGACACCGGCAACAATTGAAATACCGAACAAGGCAAGTGCAAAGTATTCTGGAGGTCCAAATGACAAGGCTACTTTTGCGAGTTGCGGAGCGATGAAGATGAGGGCTACACAGCTGAACAGCCCACCAATCGTTGAAGCTATCGTCGTCATCGTCAAAGCCTTTTTCGCTTGCCCCATCTTTGTCAAAGCAGGACCTTCCAATAATGTCGCAGCGGCAGCAGCCGTTCCCGGAGTACCTACAAGGATTGCGGTAATCGATCCAGCGTAGACAGCCCCAACGTAAACGCCAAGGAGCGCACTAAATCCAACGACCGGATCCAAGCCGAACGTAAGAGGAATCACAAGTGCTACCCCCATCGTCGCCGTAAGTCCTGGCAGAGCTCCAAAAACGATACCGAGCCCGACGCCGAGCAGATTTGCAAGAATCGCTGCCGGCGCTAAAGCGAACAATAAACCGGCTAAAAATTCGTTAGACATTGGTCTTCCTCCTTTCCAATTCTGTTCAATTAAGGTAATGGTATTTTAAAGGCTAATGTAAATACAAAATAGAGCGCAATTGGTACTGCAACAGATACAGCACCGAGTAATACGAGTTTTCTAATACCGAAAATCCACTGAGCCGCTAGTAAGAACAAGAACGTGGAAACAATGAAACCTGTAACGAAAAACAGTAAAATATACGCAACTAGCAGGACGATGAATAGAAGGATTTTACCAACTGTCTGCATGTCAATTTGGATTGGCTCTGAGTCAGATTTCCGTTTCAACCCGATCAATGCACTACCTACTAGTAAAATTGACGTGAACGCCAAGAGGAGCAACACTAATTTCGGAAAGAAGTCTGGACCGTAAGATTGTCCGTTCCCTAATTGGCTAGCCATCGTAAACCCTGCTATAGAGAGCAGTAACAGTATTCCACCAGCCGAAATGTCTACTATCTCTTTCCTCATCGACACACCCTCCTCATCAGTTGTTCAGCGATGTAACCACTTCTTTATTTTTTTCATTTTCATCTATCACTTTTTGTGTGAATTCTTCTGCGTTCAAGTAGGCAATTGGAATGCCAGCTTTCTTGAACTGTTCGATAACCGCAGGATCTTCAAGTGCTTTCTTTATACTGTCATCCAATTTAGAGACAATTTCATCCGGTGTATCTTTAGGTGCCATAATTCCAAACCATGCACCCTTCCCAATCAATTCATAACCCAATTCTTTAAATGTAGGTATATCTGGCAATTCCTCAAGTCGCTCGTCAGATGTTACAGCCAAAATGGTAAGCCCATTACCCGCATGTGGAATCACTTCAGAAATCGTATTGACAGATGCATTAATATGATTACCAAGTAACGCTGTGACTGCCTCGGCACCACCTTCAAATGGTATGTGTTCCATATCGAGATCACCTTGACTCTTAACAAATGCAGCCGTCACGACATGTTGGTGAAGCCCTGCACCTGTTGTGCCATACGTCACTTTTTTCTCACGTGCCATATCGAGTAATTCTTCCAACGTGCTAATACCTGAACCCGAATTTACAACAATTCCGTAAGGTGCTTCTGAAATTTGCGAGACCTGTTTGAAATCCGTTGTTACGTCATACCCGACATTGTTGGCATTCGGTGTAAGTGTTGAAGGTCCGACAGCTGTGAGAATAATGTTGTACCCATCCGGTTTCGCAGACTTCACTGCTGTCATTCCAGTCGAACCGGCACCGCCCGGTTTTGAGATGACATTTACCGTTTCCCCAAGGTCCTTATCGACAAAGTCACTGATAATACGTGCCTGAAGATCCGCACTTCCACCTGCAGCATACGGAATTGTCAATGATATCGCACGTGACGGATAACTATCCGCCGATTCCGCCTCTGAACCCGATTTTGAGCAGGCTGCCATCCCCATAACCAATACACCGACAGCCAATACTTTTAGACTTGTTAATACTTTCATACAATTACCCCCTATTAGTTAGTTGTGCCAAGGTGAAATATTTAGCCTTATTAGAATTTTATATTGCAAACGATTACATGTAAAATATATAATAAATCATAAAAGTATATCTTTTGTATATAAGGAGCGATGTCAAATGGATTTGGAAAGAATAAGGTACTTTATTAAAGTTGTCGAATCTGGCTCTCTGTCCAAAGCCGCGATTGCGTTAAATATGACGCAACCCCCTTTAAGCATCGCGATTCGGAAGTTAGAAGAAGAGCTAGGAGTACAGTTGTTCAATAGAAGCGGTAAACGACTTGCATTGACAGAAACCGGACAACTGCTATACAAGCGGGGTAAAGAACTGATAATGTCTTCACTGGAAATAAAAAAAGAGCTAACCGAATATGATGCCGGTCGTCATGGCATCATTACAATCGGTTGCTCAACAATCGCCAACATTACAATCATTCCAGAAGTCGTCAAACGGCTGAAAGAGCGTGACATACACATTACAATACGCGTTTTGGAAGGAAATACAGCCTTTATACTAGAACAATTGCGTCTGCACAAAATGGATATCGGGCTCGTCCGAAATATTTTCGATAAAAAGGACTTCCATACGACAGCACTATTGAGCGAGCCTTTATATGTGGCGTTACCACCTGAACATCCACTAGCCAATAAAGCTACCGTGGAATTAAAAGAACTAGAAGGCGAAAACTTTCTAATGCCCCACACAACACTTGGCTACGGCATTTCAGATTTCATATTGGAAGGGTGTGACGCAGCCGGCTTCTCACCAAACGTCATCTATTGGGGAACCGAGACTTTTCCAATGCTGAACATGGTCCATCAAAACCTTGGAATCGCATTCGCTCCCGCCCTCTTCAAAAACATAAAATTCTTTACAATGCCGCCACTCGCCAAACTTATCAATCCATCTATTGAAGCAAAACTGAATCTAGTCACATTGAAAAACAGCATAAAAACTGCCGCCACAGAACAATTCCTTCTCGTCACCAAAGAAGTCATTGAGGAGTTGCCTATAGAGTGGAATTGATCGGGTGCAATTGATCGGGTGCAATTGATCGGGTGCAATTGATCGGGTGCAATTGATCGGGTGCCAGTCACTCACACAATTGAATTGTGTGAGTGACTGGCACTACTGTTATTCTATTCCCACACGCCTGGCGGCCATTCAATAAAACTTGGCGTACTACCGTTGCTTATGAGGCACAAGGAAAAAAAGAAGTCCTCCAATCGATTGCTCGATCAAAGAACTTCCTCTCTTCCATTCATTTAAGGTCTTGCAAGATTAATTTTCAGAACAGTGTCTAAATTGAATGAGTGACTGGCACCCGCTCACTGCATCCGCTCACTTCAGTCCATTATTCCTCAAGAAAATGTCCGTTAATTCAGCTATATCTTCATATCCGTCGACGGTAAATTTAGCCTGTATGAAATAGGAAGAAATGCTGTTCTGTTCTTCAATATATTGGAATATAACTTCTTGTCCTATAGAGTCAATTCCGTTAAACGTGACGTATTTGTAATCTTTATTGACGATTACTTTTTGAATACTTCCCCCGCCTGCAATCTTTTTATTGTATTTATATACTTTCTCGTGAGGCGTTTCTAATATGACTTTTGCTTCTTTTGGAATGCTTTTGAATTTCGGTTTCGTCACGGGTACCGGCTTGAAGTTCTCGTCCATATTCAACGTCCGGTGAAGAAAAACGGCAAAATGTGCCCTAGTCAATTTGTCATACGGATTGAAGTTTCCAGTCTCGTCTGTAGTCGTAATCCCGTTCGTATATAATGCTTTCACGTGATCGGCAAAGAAGGCTTCGGGACCGACGTCATATGGAAGATAGTCCGCTTTACTTTTTAGATTAAATGCCATCGATAAGATTTCTGCGATATCCATACGTGACGCCTTTTCATTCAAGTCCCTCGCTGCATTAAAACTCGGAATGCCTGCTTTTTGCAGCCTGATCATGTTGGCATATTCCTTGTCCTGCTTTGAAATGCTGTCAAAAGGAAGTTCGTAATCATACACGACCGGCAACTGAATCCCTCTTGCATCCAACGCACGCACCACCAGTGCCCCTACATGTTTAATCGAGATGTCATCTCCGGGTCTAAAAGTTCCGTCAACATACCCGTTAATCAATCCTTGCCCTGTCAAATCTTGAATAACATCATAATAGACATAGGATTTTTTAATATCTTTGAAACTAGCAGCTGTGTCCTTCGCCGATACTTGTGACAATCCCGATACAGACAAACTAGCGACTAGAATAATAGCAATAACTACCTTCTTAAATACCTTTTTCATGTTGACTCTCCTTATTTGAAGTTGTGCGAGTGACTGGCACACACTGATGCATAATCCTAATTGTCGGCATTTCCACTCCATTGGCTAATACGGAGCATCTCTTTTTCAAAATCATAATACATAGCAAAGACATGGTTTTTATGCACGTATAATGAACCTTCGCTTGTAATCTTATGTAGCTGACTAACGAACTCATCATATGTGATGCCAGCCCCATTCAGATTCAAAAATTCGACTTTTGACGTGATTGTCTCTTTCAAAGAGACGTTATGGCTATCTACTAACCGGTAGCCAGATTTCAAGATTGATTTATTTTTCTGGGATGCCGCCTTTTTAAACACCGTGTTCGTAATCGTTCGCTCGTGCTCCTTTATAACATCTTCTTCCCAGTCTGCAGGTGTTTTAATCGTATGCGCATGAGGGAGTCCGTCTGTGGAGTCTTCCGATTCAAAATAGATGTCAGCGGTATTGTACATATGGATTGTCTTCGATTTATAGCTGTAGTACATGGTCAATTTATTGCTCGGATGGACATAGAGCGAGCCATTTTTTATCACGTCATTCAAAGCTTCTACAAATGCATCATACGTAATGGCAATACCTTCACTGTTCAATAAGGCAACCCGATCATGCAACATCTTTTCCAGATAATCAGCCTTCCACAGCATATCCACAGACCAGACATTTCCCGTTTTGTATTTCCTCAGATACTCTTTCTCAATTGCATCTGTCCTACCAGCGGGAACTTTCACATATTTGGGATTGGGTAGAATGACACCCAGCTGGTCCGGATCGACAGGTGGTAGTTCCGGCACAGGCTTGACAGCGGGCGGTTTAGGTATAGGCGTTATAGTAGGTGGTGAAAGCGTACTATCTCTGTCCAGGTCCAGGAGCCTTTGTAGAAAAACCGCATATTGGGCACGTGTAACGGGATGCCCCGGGTTAAATCTTCCCCCATCCCCCTTTGTGATTCCGTTTGAATACAGCGCTTGGACGTGACGGGTTCCCCAATGTGAGGCGGGGACATCCGAGAAGCTGATTTCCGATTTCACTTCAAGTCCGAAAGCCAATTCAAGCAACTTAGCAAGCTGAACGCGTGTCACTGGCGCATCAGGATTGAAGTTGCCAGACGAATCTCCATCCATGATTCCCGCTTGTTGGATGCTGCGGATCGCTTCGTAGTATGGATGCGTTTTCGATACATCCTTAAATGACTTTGCACTCTTTTTCTGCTCAAGCGGGATAACGCGGCCTAAAAGGGACGCGACGTGCTTCCGGCTAATCGTCTCTCCAGGTCGGAAGGTGCCGTCAGGATAACCGGAGACAGCCCCCCTTCTTACCATTTCTTCTATTGAACTATAGAAATGATCCGTCGACTTCACATCTTTAAAAGTTTGTTTGCTGTCTACAGCTTGCACAGGCGTTATTATGGCAGGGACTAGGAATGTTGCGGTGATTGCCGAGATAAATAACTTCTTTATCACAAATAATCTCTCCTTCATAGGTTATAAGTTTGTATAATCAAAGGTGTTTTTATCTACTCAAAAATAATTTATAGATACTATATTACCATTCTATATGTATCATACTTCCAATTTTACTTATGAGCAATAGACAAATGAAAAGCCTATCTTTGCTTTGCTATGAGCTTACGATCTGACTCGTGTGAGTTGTTTGAGTGACTCACGAAAAAAGAAGGCCTCAATCATTGCTTGATCTAAGGTCTTCATCTCTTCCATTCACTTAAGTTCTCGAAAAATTAGTCGTCAGACAAATGTTTAAGTTGTGTGAGTGACTGGCACACACAACGTTGAAGCATTATTAAAAAAGCACACGAGCGATTTGGGCTTAGGAGGATGGGATTCACAGTATGGTGAAGGAATTATTAACCTCTCGGATTATAACGAAATAGTAATATAAGAAAATATGAATCGAACAATCTCAATAGAAGTTATGTCCTGTCCGACACCCAATCATTTCCTTTCATTCAAAACGTTCCTTTGAATAAAAGCTGGGCAATTACATTTGATCGTAAGTTAACCGAATATGACAAAGTAGATATTCGGATTATCCGTTCGGGTAAGGATGTTCCGATAAGGGTTCTAGCGGCATTGTACTAGAAGATATTTTGGAGATGTCCGATGATGAATTGATAAAACTCGCCGAAAAAACAACTATTCAACTGTACAATGATTACGAAAAAGCAAGGCAGGAAGAAAAGCTTTTCAGCATGGAATCCTTTACCGAGGAAATAGACTACAAATATGAAGCCTACAAGGATTATTATGGAAGTGATGTCCGGGCAACATATGAGCAGTATTTGGAAAACGTGAAACCGATGACTGAAGACATTTATTATACTGTTGAAGGAGAAACTGCTGTCAATGCAGCAAACTATACTCTCGATATAGAAATAGACGATCTTGGACAAAACACCGCCAACATGAAACTGATCATACCTGATGCATTCTATTATTTAGAAGGATATAGTGACGCTAATACATTTAGCAGCTACGTCGAAGCCTTGTTCTTCACATCAGAAAACATCTTCTCCGAGATGGACAAAGACCAATGGGCGAAAACACTTGAACAGAATTATATCGTTAACTTGGAAAGTTCCGGAAGCTTTAAAGAGAAAGCAGGCTTTAAAGGAACTCATCCTCAAAACTACCTCCCTGCTCCGTATGTCTGGGAACAACGGGACAGAGAAATAAATACGGATGGCGAAATTATCGACAGAATGATTTTCGATACGCATTTTTCCGGCGTGAAAACTAACAATGGCAGCTTATTGACTCGTGTAGATGAATCCTTTGTAGGCTTCAGACTGGACAATCCAGATACGAAAAAGAATAATGTAACCATCGAAGGTAAATGATAGAACTGGCACAAGCTGCAAATCAGCATGTGCCAGTTTTTTAGAATAAAGTGCCATGCACCAGTTTTAGTGAATGAACTGCATTCAATCATCCATCGATTGTTCCAAGAAATCAATTTTTATCTTGCGACCGCGTCTTCGCGCTTCAAACAAGCGCAGATCCATCAATTAAAAAATCAAAAAGCAGAGCCTCGGACTATTCCCGAAGTTCTGCTTTTCATCAAACTCTACACCTCTATACACACCCCCTCCCCCACCATCCCACGCAACTTCTCCAACAATCGTTGCCTCCTCTTCTTCACACCTGCTACAGAAATACCGATCTTCTGAGCACACTCCGCTTGCGGCAACCTCTCCAGGTACAACCAGTTCAGCAACTGCTTCTCCTCCTCACTCAGCTGATCAACAACCTGGCTTAGACGATCAACCCACCCCTCATCTTCCGATACGTCCTCTTCCATCCATAACGTCAGCATGTCATTTTCCGCCGGCATGAAGCGTTGCTCAAATCGATTTTCCTTCTTCATCTCATCCATCATCGCGCCACGAATGGACCGGTAGGCGTATGGTGTGAAATTCCCCTTCTCCTTATCAAACTTTTGCCACGCCTGCCACAGTGCCACCCGACCCGTTTGTCTATACTGTTCATGTTCACGGTAGATGTTCAATTGGCGGATCGTAGCGGAAATCATCGGTTCATATTGTGCCAACACATCTTCGAAATTCAACACATGTTTGACCTTTCCAATCGTGCACGATTCAACTATTCCTAGGTGGCTTCATCATAAGGTCGTTGTGAAAACAAAACCAATTACTGTTTTAAGTATTTGCGCTAGTCGTAATAATTGAATAGCTCATGCATCCTGCATGTTTGGTCGCACAATAGAACTTGAACCCATGTATTTTGTTAGGCACTACATTCAGCTGTCACTATCCATACACACTTCTCACTGCAGCGTCGCAAACCACTACCTCTTCGCGATTCGCATCATAAAAAAACTCTCCAAAACCCTTCTCTGACAACGTTCATGTCGATTTCCACTCCTGCCAACACACAAAAAAAAAGAGACACCACTTGATGAATCATAGTGGCGTCTCTTCAATCTATTCATTCAAACGAACCGTATTACACCCGAAATATCAGCTTAATAGACCATGTTTTCCATCGCTTCTACTTGACGGAAAGTATAATTCAGCTGTCCGCCCTGTTTACTCACTTCGTATTTTATACTCTGTTCACGTACTTGTTCCCTTGCTCTAGTTGTACGTCCTTCTATCTCAAAACGAAGATTGTATGCGCGTTGAATCCTACTTGCAAGCAAACTCTTGCTAATAGGGACAATGATAAAACTCCCCCCGTTCATCCACACCTTCGTATGGGTTTCATCGATTTCCTCGTAGCTGATGATATTGTTTAAGGCTAGCCATATACAACCGGGCTTTGCCGGAGAAGTGATTGGAAACCAATACAGTCCAAGTGTCTCATTCATCAGGATCGGTATTCTTTTAATGTCGCCAAGTATAGATTTGGTCCCATCCCTTGCTCCCCTCAAGCTCGTGCCATAGTACAGTAGCGTCGCGTTCAAGATGTTTTCCGGCGTTCCTTCTACTAACACCGTGCCATTCCTGCAGAGCACTTTTGTAAACTGTCTTCCGTCCCTATACTCCGGGATTAGTGCTAGCGCATCTTCATCTAAACGATACTCCTTCAGCTTCATATACATCTCAACCCCCACTGTTTTATTTTGTTCCTTACTTTTTTGAAGTGAAAAGAGTATACTAACGATTAGGTTGGTTTTCTCCAATCTACTTCTCAGGTGAGATCTTCATGTCTGGCGGACATTCTCACCTGGGATGTCTTACATTACAAATCCCCCAACTCACTCACCCCCTTTTTGCTGAAGCCACTCAATCAGAGCCTTCCGATTGCTTTTGCTAGCATCTAAGTAAAAATACGCTTCTCTTCCTTTGACGTCTCCTTCAAAACGAGTCCAAACATCTTGGTCCCTCTCCCAATCAATCGTCGATAGATTGCGCATCCTACGCTGCACCGTCTTCATCTGATCTTCAAATGCCAGCTCTCCGATAGCATCGACTGCAAAACTAGCAACCGCCAACAGTAAAGGAAAGTTCGCGAGCATACATTCATGAAAATTTCCAATCGACTTCGCCGGATAAAGCTTAAACAACTCCTCAAACCAACTGTTCACTAGCGCAATACAGCATTCCTCTTCACTTACTCTATCAACATCTGATTTCGTCTTTTGTCCAATTTCAATTTCCTTTAAGAACAGTTCTACAACTGTCCGAAGTTGCGCGAGTGAAATGAGGTTCTTGTTTGCTGGCCGCATGACTGCATTCTTTTCTTGTTCCACGCCTGCTTCTTTTAATTGGCCGTTCACGTGCAACACACGATTTGTGACGACGTTAATCTTATCCCTGGAATCATACGCAATCCGTTTGGACAAGCCCACTTTCTTCCCCTTCCGATTGTGATCGATGTACAGTTGGTTCACTTCCTCGACCGACAAACCTTCGAATATCTGAAAGGGTACTTCAATCGTATCGAGCACCCGGCGCAGATTGATCGCCTCGCTATATTCCACATCATTGACACTGGACATCCCTCTCAAAATGTACGTCTCTAGCTGCAGGAAAGCTTTCAATCGATGGTTTCCGTCAATCACAACGAGTTGCGACGGCTTCCCTCCAAGCGCTCCTTCCTCACAACTCGCAACTAACGGAGGCAAGTAAATATCCCCAGTTGCATAATTATCGGTAATGTAGGAACGCAATTTCCGCACATTCTCTTTCCTTGTCGTTCGCGTTTCAAGCCGCCCCTCATTTTCCATCTCCATCAGTTCATGGATTGAATACGTGAACAGCGCTTGTTTTGCATTGAAAACGCTTTCAATACTCACTTAATTGGCCTCCTCTCTATCAATCGCCGCTATGAAGCGAAGAGCTGTTCTTTTGACAGCCGTAACACTAGAATGGCCCGTTATCCGCTTTTTCTCAGCATCATACATATGGGCAAAGAGCGAATCGTCATGCTTCCACGAACAAACTTTTTTTAAATAATCAAGCTTCTGAAACGCTTCGGTATAGCCCTTCTTCTCTTGTCTTACATAATGAAAGACCGTATAGGCTAGCGCAATTTGGACGCCACTGATCCCCGACACATACTTCTTCCGATTCGCCGCTTGCTTTGGCGTAATTTGTTGTACCTTTTTAAAGAACTGAATCGCAATCTCTTCCATTTCGTCTTGTCGCTGGGGGAGTAGTAGATCTCCTGACATAATGGTCAATTTCCCCTCAAAAAGAGCGGCAAGGCATCTTCGCATAATCGTCAAAGAAGTAAGGGCTGGATTGCCGAGCATGAGACGGGATAGTTCCTGTTCAATTTCCATCACATCTTTCAACTGTTCCGCTACAGTCCGCGTCAAACCAATATATTCATCCCGCTGATCATACTTCATGACCATCCCCTGATGGATTTCCCTCCGTTCAGAATTCAAATCGGAGAACATCTGCTTCTCCTCTTTTTGAGACAGTTCCAAATAAATTTGAATCGCGACCGGATAGTTAATAATTTGATTAAGCTTCCTGGCAGTTCTTTCCGCCTCTTCGTACTCGCCCATTTCCTCCTGTGTAATCTTGCTATTCTCCAGTACATTCATCGCAGCAGCCATTGCCGAACATCTGTGTTGCCCGTCCGAGATGTACAAAGTTGTCCCTGGCTCCAGTTCAAATTCACCATCTACCTCTCGCACCATTCCCCGCGCAGAGAAGATGAACGGTGAAAAATAGAAGTATTCATTCGTATCTAAACTACGAAGGATGAAGTCACGAATTTCAGCACGACGTCTTGGATCCAATTTCCGTTGCACTTCATGGTCAACCTGGAACAATGCACGTAATGTCCCAAATCGCAGTTGTGTAACAAGAATTTCTTTGTCGAATTGTTTATAGACGGTTCCCATGAAACTAACAGTAGTTCCTGCTATAGTCATATTTTCCACCAACCCCCTCTAATACAAACTGACTATATTGTACACACAAATTCTAGGCTTGTCTATTAAATTCAGTTTTTTTTGAACTTTCATCTTCTCACTTGCAATTCTAGTACGCGTTGGATCTTGGTTCTGCATAGTTTACTTGAAATTCTTCTTTTGTTAATCGCGTCATCATTTCACCAAAACCATTGGATGGTCCCGCAAACGTCCATAAATATTGGAATCGACCTTGCGGTCTTTTCACGTACTTCAAAAAGAATTTCTGACAGGTGTATCCTTTCCGACCACTCCCATCTATATAGATGCTAAAGGGGGATTTACACATGACACACTACTTACAGCAATATACGAAATTCAATTCCATCGAAGAAATGGACAATGCGGCTGAACAACACGCGAAACGCCACTGGGACGGGCTGACGAAATCGGATCGTCTCGTGCTCGACGTCATCCGCCGCTATTCTGTGAAATACGGGGCAGCACACTTGAAACATGGAACGATTGAAGAAGCGATCGGCAAATCAAACGTCACTGTACGCCGCGCGATCCGGAAGCTTGTCACTCTTGAAATCATCGAGAAAGTCCACTTCATCCGCCCGGTAATGAGCGGACTTGGCGCCAACATCTACATCATTTTGCCGTTTGATGACCAGGGGAAAATGGACAGTCGGGATGATAGCGATACACCGCATACGACCAACGAAAACGAGCAAGTTTCTACAGACGAAGCTCTTCTTTCTAAATCTCTTTTAAAGGCTAAAGATCTTACGTACACGTCTCCTGAGGAACCGTCAGAGTTATCCACAAGTCTGTTCAGTAAGATGAAAAGTTTACTGGCGAATACGATTGGAGACGCCAAACAAGCCCGTGAATTTTTTGGGATTCACAAGGCTATTTCGACACGTATGCTGAAATTCGATTTGTATAAGGACGATACGAAAGTTTTCGAAGAGATTGCATATCGTGCGCTTCGTATTGCTGTCATAGCTACAAAGAATAAGCATATCCGCAACTTGCCTGGCTATTTTAAAGGGGTTTTGATGCAGTTGGTGGATGAGACGTATTTTAGTGATTTATTCATGTTGTTTGATAAACCGGTGGATTTGCAGCATCCGAAACCGTGGAATAATTTTTTTTCGAAGGTGTATCCTTTTCGGGATTAAGGCTCTATATAGTGGTTGAATAGGCTGTTCAACAATAAAAGGGGGAATTCATAATGATATTCAAGTTTAAGGAACATTTAGGTTCAAGAGTAGTCGGGAATTGATGCAGTCATCTTACAATCATAGAAGCTACCACGCTGCTAGTTTTACGAAAGCTGATCTCGACATACTGGAATGGATTGTCATGCATAATTTGGGGTACGGTACGATGAATGTGAGGGAGCAAGTGCATACGATATTTAAGATTCCGTTAAACACTGTCGATCATTCGTTTGAAAAACTGATAAAACTCGGGATTATTGAACGGATTGACGTAGACATAGAGGGTGAGACGCTTACGCTTTATCCGATGTTGCCTTTGCCTTTTGAAGATGAGGATGATGAGCTGGATGAGATATTTGGAACTGGGAAGGTAATAAGAATTCGGAAATTGGGGGATTTTACCTGAGGGGTCTTTTAAAATCATTGCTGAATGATTGGTCCGTGAGAGACTTGCAGATGCAAGAAATGCAAGTCGGCTTGGATTTTGTAAAAGGTAAAGACTCTGCAACTTGAACAACTATACAAAACAGAACCTGTCGAAGAAGATAGGTTAATAATTTATTTATTTAGGCTTGACTTACTATTTAAAATGTAGTATTCTAAAGAAGATAGATACAGAACCTCAATTCTGTAATACTATCCCTCAAAAAATGCATTCATTCATTTGAATGCATTTTTTTATTTTGTGGTTTTTTCATGGTTGATAAGGTAAGCGTCAAACTCTTCCCACATAGTAATCCCTTTTTCACCATGCGATAATCTCCATAGATTAATATATTGGGAGGTTTAACGATGGCGAATCACAATGAATTGCGAAAAGAATGGGAAGGACGTATTTCGGATTTCAAATTGAGCGGTCAGAGCGGTGCCGGCTGTTGTGCCGCGAATCAAATCAATCTCCAACAGTTCTATTATTGGAGAAAGCGTTTGATGTCTGAGGATCAGTTAGGTAATCAATCACCTGACTGGGTCACTTTTGAGGTAGGAAAGCCAACAATAGATTCGTACGACCATATACGAGTGCTGGTTGGAGAAGTGATAATTGAAGTTAAACAAGGGTATGATTCGAACCTATTAGTGAATTTAATCCGGATCCTTCGGGCTTCATGCTGAATATCAATAGCGTTGACCGAGTCTACTTAGCGAGAGGAAGTACCGATCTTAGGAAATCAATTGACGGCCTTGCAATCCTTGTTAAGGAAGGTTTCAATCTTGACCCCTTTTCTTCCAGTCTGTTTGTCTTCTGTAACAGGAAGAAGGATAAGCTGAAAATCCTCCATTGGGATCACAATGGTTTTTGGCTGTATTACCGCCGGTTGGAAAAAGGTACATTTTACTGGCCTTCCGAAGGGAGTGCAGTCCCTTTATCCATTGATCGTCGCCAGTTACGCTGGCTACTTGACGGTTTATCGTTAGATCAGAAGCAGGCACACTCTGTTGTGACCGCAAGATCTATCATTTAAAAATTATATGATAAATCAAGGGAAATCTATCTTCGTTTATCGTATAATAAACGTATGAAAAAGACGACGAAACCACTTACCCAAAACCCTACAATTGAAGAACTTCAAGAACGCTTGGCGATGCTGGAAAAGCAGAATGCCGAATTAGAGGCGAAGCTGAAGAAGCAACAGGAGCTTGAAGTCAAATTAACTTGGCTGGAGGAGCAGCTTCGTCTTTACAGGCTCAAACGCTTTGGTACCTCGAGTGAAAAAACGATTCCTGGACAACTTTCCCTCTTTATTGAGGTGGAACAGGAAGTCAACCCCGAATTACCAGAACCAATTATCGAAACTGTGACATATCGCCGCCGTAAAAAACGCGGCCAACGAGAAATAATGTTAGAAGACTTGCCTGTGGAAACGGTTGAATACCGCTTATCCCCTGAAGAGCAGGTCTGTTCGTGCTGCAATGGAAGCTTACATGAAATGAGCACGGAAATTCGTCAGGAGTTGATGTTTGTTCCGGCAGTTGTAAAAGTCGTTAAACATGTTCGGTATGTATACTCGTGTCGTAGATGTGAAAGCGAAGAACTGGAAACGCCCATTCAAACGGCACCCATGCCGAAACCTGTCATACCGGGAAGTTTGGCATCTCCGTCTCTGATGGCTCATATCATGACCCAAAAATACGTTGATAGCCTTCCATTATATCGACAGGAGAAACAGTTCAAGCGAATGAGACTTGCATTGTCCTGCCAAACACTTGCGAATTGGATGATCCGTGGTGCGGATGATTGGTTATCTCCTATATATGATCGCATGCACCATCACCTTTTGGCTTTGGATATCCTAAATGCAGATGAAACGACCTTGCAGGTTCTTCATGAACCAGGAAGAGTAGCGAATTCCAATTCTTATCTCTGGTTGTATCGTACAGGAAGGGAAGATCCCTCAATGGTTCTGTACGATTATCGCGAAACAAGGGCCGACGAAAATCCGAAGGATTTCCTTAAAGGTTTCAAAGGATATCTTCAGGTTGACGGCTGCTCAGGATATCACAAGGTTGAAAATGTGACCTTAGTTGGTTGTTGGGCACATGCGAGGAGAGGTTTCACGGATGTATTGAAATCCCTGCCTCCCGGCAGTGTTAAACCTGTCGCCGTGCAAGAAGCATTGCATTTTTGTGGTCAACTATATACAATTGAAAGCAAACTGAAGGACGAAAGTCCCGAAACACGCCATAAAGAGCGGCTCGCCAAAAGTAAGCCGGTTCTTGATGCTTTTTTGGCATGGCTTAAAATACAGGAAAAGAACGCACTGCCCAAAAGTGGATTTGGCAAAGCCATTCAATACTGTCTAAATCAGTGGGATAAATTAATAGCATTTTTAGAAGATGGTCGCTTGGAGATTGACAATAATCGCAGCGAACGCGCGATCAAGCCGGTAGTTATAGGAAGAAAAATTGGCTCTTCTCCAATACACCGAGAGGTGCCAGGGTGAGTGCTATCATCTATAGTATAGTAGAAACGGCAAAAGAGAATGGTTTGAATCCATATTACTATCTCCGCCATCTGTTCGAAGTGCTTCCCAATATTGATTTGACTGACGAAGATGCCCTGACAAATTAATGCCTTGGTCAACAACGCTACCCCTTACATGCATAGTTTTTAATAAGTTATCAAAATGATAATACAAGCCTCCATCTATTGTAAGGTGGGGACTATTTGACGCTTACCTAATAAAACTAAATAAAGCATATAATAAGAGCCCCCTGAATGACAGGTGGGCGCTATTTGTGACATTTACTTAAGAAAGACTCTAGCATTAAATGGGCTAACCTATGGCAGGTGGACCAATTTGATGTCAGAAGTGGACCAGAAAGATGGCAACGGTGGGACAATCGTATGGCTGTAGTCAGGGCTATTTGACACTTACATTTATGTTTTTATGTGGTTCATATGCAATGCTAGTGACGGATAATAGGTTCTAAAACAATTCGAAATTCAATGAGAACGCTGGTACTTGTAATTAATGTTGTAAAGAAAGAGTCCTTTTAAAAAATTTGCTAAGCCATATAGGTTGTGCTACACAGTACATAGACATACATATAACGCTTGATATCACGACACCAATCCATGATTCCAAATAATAAACAAGAATAAATGATAAAGGAAATTTAATTGCTGCTCCAATAGTAAAATAGATAATTTGGGTTTTTAATTCACCCATTCCGTTAGATATACTTGAGAGTATACTGTTCCAAATAAACGTGATTCCCAAAAACATAAATACTATTGAATATAAGGAGTTAACAGTAATAACATTTTCTCCTAACCAAAAGTTTATAATATCTTGTAAAAATACAGTAATTATAATTTGTAAAAATACCATCAATAAAAAAACAGATTTTAAAATTTTATATAATCGAGCAAGCCATAAGTAATCAGATTCAGCATAAGCTTTTGTAATAACTGACCAAACCGGCGTCATAACTAATAAAACTATACTTCCTGAAATCGTAAAAACTCTATTATATACTTGATATTCAACGACGTGACTTGTGGATGATAAGTATGCTATTAAAAACTCATCTGTGACAATTATTAGCATGTACATTATTTGAACCCATAAAAAAACACCTCCAAGTTTAATTACTTCATTCGCACGATCTTTCTTGAAATATTTAAAGCTGGGAATGCTGCCTTTTAATACTGTTGAAAATATAATAATAGTCACAATTAGAAGTGGTAGATTAATTGCCGCGAAATGAATAATTGATAATACAACCAAACTAGTAGATAAATCTTGGAAATCGAAATTACTAACAAATAATAAAATTAATATACTTGATGCTAGCTGTAATAAATTATTTATTACAGACTTTTGTAAAGCATATAGTATAGATGAAACAAGTTTTAGTAAGAACTGAATTAAGACTCCAAATACAGAAATTAAAATTGTTAAGTTTATCACATTTTCTGAAACTAAGTTGGACGGTATATTAAATATAACATTCCATTTTATGTATTTAAAAAACAGACTTATAAAAAGGGTTGCAACAAAAACAATAATAGCAGTTAGTATATACGCTGAAGAGATATAACTTTTAACTAAATCCTTATTATCTTTAATTAATGATTTAACTAAGTAATTTCTTAAGCCATTTCCGATTCCTAAATCAAATGAAAATACCCAAGATAATATTGAAAGTATTGCAAACCATAATCCTAAAACTTCTTGGTTACCAAAATACTTCATAAATGCTGGTAAAGTCATTAGAGTTATTAATAGCGAGCTACCCTTTAATATGAACGCCCCTATTGAATTCAATATTACAATTCTGTTGTTTTCGTTTGATAATTTTTCTTTGAAATGTAATATCATTTTAATCCTTCTTTCTAACGCTTACAAATTTTTCACTTATACAATAAACAAGCACCCTCTATTAACCATTTGCTATGCTTGTTATTGATAGAGATTAATCGAGTAATTCCAGATAATATCTATTGATTCGGAATTGAATATCACTAGAAAAGTCCTTTTATTTAAGCATTTTTAATAATCTAATTGATACTGCTTCTACGGTGTGGTAATAATATAGCTCGGTTAGCTGTTTGTTAGTTGCATAAACACCTATGTGATTGTCAACAAAGTTTATAACCTTTTTACTTTGCTCATTCGTACCTCCATTCAACTGTTTTAGAAGTAATGCATAAGGATAACTAGTTAAATACTTATTGCTGGTATCATTTTTAATAGTATAAAAGTTAATTATAGGTTTACCAGTCCCAATATATTCAAGAACTTTACTTGGTAATTGATTACTTATTGAATTTCCAATATTAATAAGGAAATCTGTATCCTCAATAACTTTTGAAATCACATTTTTCGAAACTCTTCCATGTATCACCAGATTCTCACCTAGTAAATCAACATATTTTTTATCCAAGTCGTCTTTTTTTAACCCATATAAGTTTAATATGAAATTCTTATGAGTTTTTACCACTTCTAAAAATACTTTAAACATATATTCTGGATTTCTAATTTTCTTATAAAACGATCCGATATAAGCAAAAGTAACTGTTTCCTTAGTAAAAATATTATTTTTATCTTTATTATGTATCTTCATTAACGGAATTCCAAAATCCACAAATTTTCTTTTTAATATGTAAAATGGGGATCTAGTATATTGATTATATAATTCATGTGTTAACATTACTTTATCTGCACTTGCAAGAATATTAAATTCCTTAAAGAATCTATAAAAAAACAAAAGATACTGAAGTCTTAATACCTTATTAAATGCATATGGATCTAATTCATACACCAACCAATTTATTCTTGGGAACTTTTTTTTAACTTTCTTTCCTATAGTAAGAGTGCTAAGAGGAAATGATATTGTTAACAAATTTGTTTCGTCTGATAGCTTACCTTTTAAGTATTGTTGAAAGAAGAATAGTATATCATTCTCCCATTTTTTAAAATCTATTTTCCCATTCCGTTTTTTAGCTACTGGAAGATAATAAGTATTGATATTGCTCTCTGTTTTTAAATGAATATCTTCCCTTAAAGTGCTAGTAATTATATTTATCTCATTTTGATATGATAGGTTATTTAAAATCTCATATAAACATAATGAATTAGCATTAGTGGAATCTTCATTATCAAAACCAAAGCAAATAATAATTAAATTACTCATTTTATATCAAACCTCTCTATAAACTTTAGAAATACAAAAAATCTAAAAGTAATTAAGCTTATTTATTTTTGCTTAATGATATATTAATCATCGACTACATTAAAATTAGTTTCACGATAGAATAAATACAATGATAAATACATATATAACCAAATCCCTATATTATTACTACTAAAAAAAACCATTTCACCCATACTAATTAAAATAGTAGAGATAGGGAGATAAATAAGTCTTTTATTTCCCATCCAAAATATCTTAAATATATATGTCAAGAAAATCAAGAAACCAAAAATACCACTAAACGAAAGCACAGCAATAAATAAATTACCAGCTTCTATAATATAATCGGAACTAAATTCATAAGACTTATATGGTAATACAGGAACCATAAATCCCTTTCCGAAAAGAGGATTATCCCAAAAATTCATAAGTAAACTATCTAGTTGATTTAAGCGTGAATATAATATATTTCCTGATTCCTGTCCTTTAAGAAAGAAAGAAGATAAAAACCCCTCGATATTACTGCTTAATAAAACAAAAATAGATCCGACACTACCCAAAGAAACTAAAGAAATCTTCAAAGTTTTATTCAGATTCAAGAGTACTATAAATAATAGAATCAATATAATACATCCTATTAAAGAAGTTCTAGATTTACTAAGGATAACCATTGTTATTGCTATAAATAGTAATAAGTAATGGAAACTATATTTTTTCTTGCTTATTTCTAAATATGCTAAAACTATTGCAACGAATAAAACTAAAACAATCCCTAACATATTTGGCTGATTGGTTATTCCTTGAAAAGAATACCCATTTCTTAAATAACCTAATGGTAAACCGATAAAAATTATTGATGGTAATAAAATTAATAGGTATAGTTTTAACATCCAACCTATCCAATCAAACTTTTTATATGTAATTCCAACCCCAATTATTACACTTAAAAATATAAAGATATAACTAACCAACTTAAAGATTGCAACAATCGGTAAAGAACTAAATATGAAAGCGGTAATGACACTGTATAGTCCGAACACTAAAACGAGCAATATAATTGATCTAACCTTAAGCCAATCGCTCATGTTCAACTTTTTAAATGAAATTATCAAGTATAGAGCACAACAAAATAAAATAATCCATTTTAAGTTCTGCCAACTATCCATACCAATAGCTATACCTGGGTTAATTATGGTTCTTAACGTTAATATATTGATTACTTTAATTGCACCAACTTGTTTTTGTTTTAACAAAAACAAGATAAAAATCATCGAGATTAACAGTGTCATTGAGTTTATAAAACTAAATAAAAGTAATAAAATTATAAATAACCATTCAACTGAACTTTTCTTCACTCTAATCCCATGTAAACCTTGATTGTTATCGCGCTTTTCAATCATTGGTGTTTCTCTCTAAAATAGCTTTTTTGAATATACGAATATGTTGTAAAGCCATGTTTTCAATTGTATATTGATTTATTTTTAAAAGGTTAGAATTTGACATTTTATTCATCATATTTTCATCTTCCAATACTTTTTTAATTTTAATAGCTAAGTCATCGCTATCCTCAACTGGTATAATATAACCGTTGATTTCGTTGCTTATTAACTCCAAACCTGCTACACACTTATCAGTTGTAATAACAGGTAATCCATTAGCCATGGCCTCATTTATTACCAGACCCCATATATCTCCCCTAGTAGGTAATACAAACAGATCGGCAGCCATGTAATAATGATTCAATTCCTCTTTAGCTTTAAAATCAACAAAATATATATTCTTTAAATTAAGAGTTTCTTTTAATTCAATATACTCCGAGGTTGGATTACCACCAATAATATAAACACCGTAATTTTGGGGCAAACTCTCGCATGATCGTATTAAAGTATCAAATCCTTTAATAGAAATAAATCTTCCAATGGATATTATAACTTTTTCTTCTTTAATACCTAATTTAGTTCTTCGTTCCTTTTTTTTACTGTTTGAAACAGGAGCATCTTGTATATCGCTTTTTAAGAGAGAGGTAAAGGGATATAAGTGGATGTTTTCTTTTCTAGCGCCATAATGTATTAGATAATCTGTTGTGCTACTGCTTGTACTTAACCAATTTTGGGCACTACTAATATATCTTCTCTTAATATAGTGTTTTAAAATATTGTCCTTTTTAATAAACCCTCCATCAGTATTCAAAATAAAAGGTATCCTTTTTCTATTCAATATCTCAATAGCAGTTAACCCACTTAGAGTGCTATAACCTCCTATAACAAATATATCAAACATATCTTTATCCAAATAATGCTTAATAAGCTTAAACTTTTCCCACGGATGGTTGCTATCATCTAAAAATATTGGGTCGAAGTTGACAAATTCTTGTCTCAGCCATTCTTTTTTCCTATAAGTAACATTGCTTTTTTCAAATAGCACAGTCAGATTACAATGATTTCCTAACTCATTGAAAAAATCCACTCTATACGGGGAAGGTATATTCACTAAATAAAATACTGATAACTTATCTCCCATACTTTCCTCCCTCATATTACAAGCTCCAATAACTATAGCCTAATTCTTCTATTTCTTCTTTATCCAAAATCCCTTTAACGTCAACGACAACTTTACCCGAATTACTATCGTCACTAAATAACTGTTTAAATTTTGATCTTCCCATTTTCTTAAACTCATTATGAGCAACTGCAATAACAATGCAATCTATGTCCTTTAAATCATCTAGTTCCGCAATATCAATATTATACTGTTTCTTAGCTTCAAATTTATCAGCTTGTGGATCAACCACAACAGATCCAATACCATAATCTTTTAATGTATTAATTATATCAATCACTTTAGTATTTCTGACATCTGGAGTATTCTCTTTAAAGGTTAGACCTAAAATAGCAACTTTGGATTGTTTCACAACCTTATTAGCTTTTATTAACTTTCTAATAATTACATCCGCAATGAATTTCCCCATATTATCATTGATTTTTCTACCCGATTGTATAATCTGACTATGATATCCTAGTCTCTCTGCTTCATACAAAAAATAATAAGGATCAACACCAATACAGTGCCCCCCCACTAATCCCGGATAAAAACGTAGTGCATTCCATTTAGTATTCATGGCGTCAATCACTTCATTTGTGTCAATTCCCATTCTGTCAAATACCATAGCTAGTTCGTTCATAAAAGCAATATTAATATCCCGCTGGCTATTCTCGACAACTTTTGCAGCTTCCGCTACTTTTATAGATTTAACTCTATGTACACCAGCACTGATCACCAATTCATAGACATTAGCAACCTCATCTAAGCTTTCTTCATCTATAGCCGATACTATTTTAATAATCTTTTCAAGAGTGTTTATTTTGTCCCCAGGATTTATTCTTTCCGGTGAATAACCCACTTTAAAATCAAGACCCGCCCTTAGGCCAGATTCTCTTTCCAGAATAGGTATACAGACATCTTCAGTAACTCCTGGATAAACAGTTGATTCGTAAACAACTATTGAGTTTTTTGTAAGGTTTCTACCAATAACAATGCTGGCATTTTCTACGGGTGAGAGATCCGGCGTTTTATCTAGGTTAATAGGAGTAGGAACAGCAATTATATGGAATTTAGCCCCTCTAAGTTCATACTCATTTGATGTAAACTGAATTGTCGTTTCTTTAATTACTTCATTTCCTACCTCACTAGTTGGATCTATACCTGATTTATACTGCTTTATTTTATCTTCGCTAATATCAAATCCAATTATATCAACTTTTTTTGCAAAGGCAACTGCAAGTGGCATTCCAACATAGCCTAGCCCTATAACTGATATCTTTTCTTGTTTATTAATAATCTTCTCATATAAACTCAAAGTAGTAACTCCTTTTATTCATAACAATTTTCATTTGAGAATAATCTTTTATAAGAAACTATGTCTTTCTCTTGATTTGACTCTTTCTGACCATATAAAAAAGCCAACTCCGACATTTTATTATATTCTAATTGGGAAAGTTGTACGAAGAAATCAATCTTTTCGCTAATTTCCTCGTTATTTTCTAATGATAAATCCCATCCAACATTTTCGCTGTTCAAATTTCTCCAAGGAGTTTGATCACTTATTATTACAGGGCAACCTCCCAATAGTGCTTCTGAAATAGCATGACCGAAGTTCTCTCCTAATGTTAGTAAGAAAAAAACATGATTAGATTTTAAAACTTTATTAACTTCATCATTATTTATTATTCCGTTGTAATTCACAGTAATATTTTTTGGTAATACTTTAATTACTGTTAGGCATTCATCCCAATAAGACGAATCCTCAATAGGACCAAATATATTGAATGTTATATTATCATTGCTATTCATTAGAACATTCAATGCTTGCAATAGGTTTTTCATCGGATGTATCCTAGAAATATATACAATTTTTAAACTGCCTTTCGTTTTGGTCAATTGTTTCTCAAAATTTAATTCTTTATAATTCCTTGTAAGATTATTAGCAATTACTGTATCTATTTTACTATTATAATTTTTAATAATATTTTCCTTTTCCAAAATATTGGTTGAATGCCAAATCACATTTTTATGTAAACGGAAAAATCTTGCTAACCTTATAAACGCATTCTTCTTTATTGATTTTAGGCCGAGTGCCCCATTTGAGAACTGTCCCCTTGGAGCTAAAATAATCTTCTTTGGTTTAAGTAATTGCATCCTTACGAAAAATAAAGGAAGTATGCTTAGTTTGAAGGAGAAAAAACTATTTAAGTATATTACGTTATAATCTTTTTCCTTCAATATCGATAATAGTTTCGACATCTTTAGCTTTGTTGGATCAGTATAATAAACTTTGGCATGATTAACAGATATCCACTTATCAACCTCTATATTTGAATATGGTTTACAATCTCCTAAATCACGATCTGAGGTTATTATATAGAAATCGAATTCATTTGAAAGGTTCTCAACTAAATTAATTATTGATCTCACAGGGCCACCCGCTTTAATACTTGGATAGTAATAACCTGTCAGAATAAGTACCTTATTTTTCATTTCACTTACCCCATACAACTCTATTTACATAATCTGTATAAGACAAAATAATCCTTAGCACTTTATCTGAAACGTTATGCATGGAATAATCTTTCACAGCACTTAGTGTATCTGTTTCTTGCGTTTTTAATATTTCTAACCCCTGCAGTATTCTTTCCTTCCCTAACCCGGTCATCATTACAGATGCCTCTTCCATAGCCTCCGGCCTCTCATGAGCTTGTCTAATATTTAGCGCTTTAAACCCAAGAATAGAGGATTCCTCGCTTATCGTTCCACTATCACTTAGAACAGCTTTTGCCTTAACTTGAAGCTTAACGTAATCATTAAATCCTAAAGGCTTCATTGTTTTAATCAAGGGATTAAACTCTATACCTTTAGTATTAATCATCTTCTGAGTTCTTGGATGTGTACTTACAATGACCGGCATATTATACTTCTCTGCAACTGCATTTAAGCTATATACTAGACTCATGAAATTAGTTTCTGAATTAATATTTTCTTCTCTGTGCGCGGAAACCACAAAATATTTTCTTTCAACAAGCTCTAATCTATCTAACACATCAGATTTCGCAATATCATCTTTTCTAGAGTTCAGAACTTCAAACATCGGACTCCCCGTCTTAATTATTCGATCCGCATGGAGCCCTTCTTTTAACAAATACTCTCTAGCTATATCACTATATGTAAGATTAATATCTGCTGTATGATCAACTATTCTTCGATTTGTTTCCTCTGGAACTCTTTGATCGAAGCATCTATTCCCGGCTTCCATGTGAAATATTGGAATCTGTCTTCTTTTTGCTGCAATTGCACATAAACAACTATTAGTATCCCCAAGCACTAAAAAGGCATGCGGTTTAACCTCTTCTAAAATAGGATCTATTTTCACCAAAATATGACCAATCGTTTCCACCGCTGTACCAGCAGCTGCGTTGAGGAAGTAGTCCGGTTTTCTTAAATTAAAGTCTTCAAAAAACACTTCATTTAATTCGTAATCATAGTTCTGTCCTGTATGAACGAGTATATGTTCAATTGCATTTGATTCTTCTAATTTATTTATAACAGCTGAAAGTCGAATGATTTCCGGTCTAGTCCCTACGACTGTCATTACTTTTAATTTCTTCACTTTGCTCTATACCTCCAAAAAGTTTGTATCTGGAATTTCTGGATTGAAACTCTCATTCACCCACATGACAGTAACTAAGTCATTATCTCCTGTATTTACTATGGAATGTGTATAACCTACTGGTATATCAACTACTTGTAGCTTCTCACCACTTACTTTATACTCGATGATTTGATCTGTATGAATATCTCTAAATCTTATTAATCCTTGACCGCTGACTACAAGGAATTTTTCATTTTTTGTATGATGCCAATGATTACCTTTTGTAATACCTGGTTTGGAAACATTCACAGACACTTGGCCCCTATCGGGAGTTCTTATAAACTCTGTAAATGAACCTCTATTATCTATATTCATTTTCAAATCATATGTGAAATCATCTGTAGGTAAAAAACTTAAATATGTACTATACATTTTTTTAGTTAGTGCAACATCCATATTAGGAACGCTTAAATTTGTTCTGGACTCTTTAAAATCTCTAATAAGATTTGCTAAGTTCCCTAAAGTAATAGTATGAGTCGTTTCTACAACACAATAATTATCATTCGTTGTTGGATTTCCTTCAAGTGCTTTCAAGAATTCCTCTAAAACATCATCTATATAACAAAATGTAAGTTCTATATCTGGATTATAAACCTGTATATCTAAATCTCTAGCTATATTGTAACAATACGTTGCAACAACTGTATTATAATTTGGTCTACTCCATTTTCCAAACAGATTAGGAAGTCTATATACGAATACTTCTGCTCCTGTTTTTATGGAGTGCTCAAACAATAAATCTTCTCCAGCTTTTTTGCTTTTGCCATAGGGGTTATCTTTTTCAGCTTGAATAGACGAAGTAATTAAAATAGGTGATGTGTTATTATGCTTTTTTAGTAGTTGCAGCAATTCAGATGTAAAGCCATAGTTTCCTTCCATGAATTCTTTTTCATTTTCTGGTCTATTTACTCCGGCTAAGTGATATACAAAGTCGCATTTCTTTGTATACTCTTCCAAGTCATCTAAAGTATGATTTCTTGTATATAATAATAATTCTTCATACCCCTGGTTTTTCAACTCAGCTACTAAGTTTTTACCGAGGAACCCTCCTGCACCTGTTACAAGAATTTTCATTTACCACTCCCCCCTTTCAATTCATCCTGTATGTAAGGAAGTTCTAGGAGCTTACTTTTAATTTGCTCTATTGAAAGTCGATATGTATTGTGTGAGTTATATTCTTCATCCGTTGAAAGTTTTTCATTTCCTTCTTCAAAATATTTATCATAATTAAGATCACGATTATCTGCTGGAACCCTATAGAAACCTTCTAAATCATCCGCCACGACATGCTCTTCTCTTGTTAGGAGTGTCTCGTAAAGCTTTTCTCCGTGTCGGGTACCTATAATCTTCACTTCGTTATCAGCATTAAAAATTTCTTTTACTGCTTGTGCCAAATCTGCAATTGTAGATGCAGGAGATTTTTGGACCATAATATCGCCTGCATCAGCATTCTTAAATGCAAAAACCACCAGTTCAACTGCCTCCTCTAGGCTCATAAGGAATCTTGTCATGTCAGGATCTGTTATTGTAAGTGACTTACCCGCTTTTATTTGTTCTACGAAAAGCGGGATAACCGAGCCACGTGAAGCCATAACATTTCCGTATCTTGTACCGCATATGAGTGTTTTTTCAGGAGAGACCGTTTTAGCTTTAGCTACAAACACCTTTTCCATCATTGCTTTTGAAATCCCCATCGCATTAATCGGATAGGCAGCTTTATCTGTTGAAAGACAAATGATTTTTTTAACGCCAAATTCAATTGATGCATTCAATACGTTTTCTGTACCAATGACATTAGTTTTCACCGCTTCCATTGGAAAGAATTCGCACGACGGAACTTGTTTAAGTGCTGCAGCATGAAATACATAATCTACGTCGTTCATTGCATATTTAACACTTGCAAGATCACGGACATCACCGATATAAAATTTTAATTTGTCATTATTATATTGTTTTCGCATATCGTCTTGTTTCTTTTCATCACGTGAAAAGATACGCACTTCTTTTATATCTGTATGTAAAAAGCGCTCCATAACAGCATTCCCAAAGGAACCTGTTCCACCTGTTATTAATAAAGTTTTACCTTTAAACATATGACACCCTCAATTCTAGTTAGTCAAAATGATTCATTATTATTTCATAAGAATGCTTAGCCATATAGTTTTCCTCTAAATACCTTCTTGCGTTGATAGCCATTTCATTTCTTAATTCTATGTTACATAACTGCTCTACTTTTCTACTAAATTTCTCAACATCACTACTTTCACACCAATACCCAAATCCACCTTGTTCTATCACTTTCCCGATATCAGTGTTTACATCCGTTGCTGCAAGAACTGGCATTGATGCCTGCATATAAGAAAGAAGTCTTGACGGGAAATTGGGTATCGTAAAACGCTTATCAAGAAAAACCAAGCCTACATCACATGAATTAGCAAGAACCTCATAATCATCTTTTGGTAAATGTTCAAACAACTGTGCATTATTTAGCTGCTCTTTGTTGAAAAACGATTTTAGCTTATTAAATTCTGTTCCCGATCCAACGATAACAAAGTAGACCTGATCGTTCGATCTATTTACCTTTAAACATTCAATTAAGAAGTCAAGGCCTTGTGGTTTACCAAGGTTTCCTCCATATATAAATATTGTTTTATTAAAGGGTATGTTGTATCTCTTTTTTATCTCAAATATTATTTTCTTATCTTTTTTTATATCTAAGGGTTCTATACTGTTTGGGCATACTTCTACAATTTCAGGAGATATTTCAGGATTTTGTTTTAATAAAAAATTAACATTTGCTTTGGACATACAGCCTATATAATCTGACAATTCATATAATATTTTTTCCTTGGACTTAAAATACCTATATAATACACCTCTGAACCCAGATTTCGTTATCATCCCAAGGTCTACAGCATTTTGCGGGAAAATATCCTTTAATAATAGATAAGTTGTAGCATTATCTCTCTTTTTTACATACTCAATAGCTTTTTGTAACGTAATAGGAGGAGTGGAATATATGACTAAATCAAAATGAACATTAGAAAAGTAATCTTTAATCCCTTTTTTAAATTTCGATTCTAAAGTAATTGTTGAAATTCCTTTTTCTATAATACTTGTTTTCTGTGTATTTCCAATCTGCAACTTAAGTATATTGTAGTTTCCCTTATCGATTAATTTTGTTGGTTGCTGTCTTCTTTTTTCTGTCGGAGAAATAATATATACTTTATGTTTATTTTTTACAAACTCGCGCATTAAATCAGTATATATACCACTTTCTTCAATTGTTGAGAAATCCAGAAGTGTTAAAAATAAGACATTCATATTGTAAACTCTCCCCACTTGATCTTTAAAATTTCTTTGAAACTTAACTTTTGTTAACTCCAAAAAATTCTTTATTAGCAAGAAGTAGTCGGTCAGATTTCCCCACTAATTAGTTTACATACTACTCATAAAACTTAATCGGTTTTGCAGGAGCTCCCAAAGCCGTACAATTAGCAGGTAAATCTTTAACCACTATAGACCCAGCTCCAATAACAGTATTTTCACCAATCGTTACACCTTGAATAACAGCCGATCCAGTTCCAATACTTACACAATCCTCAGTCTTCACAAAACCAGAAACATTCACGCTTGGTAGAACGGTTGTATAATTACCAAGTATCGCGTCATGTCCAATAGTACAATCTAAGTTTATTATTACATGTTTTTCAATTTCAATATTCGTTGTAAGAATGTTAGCTGCACAAATAATTGATCCTTCTCCAAATGTTATTCGTTCAGACATAATAACACTAGGATGAATTAATACTGGAAAGGTATTTTCACTATCTGCAAGCCTTTCAATTACTTTCTTTTTCGCAATTGGATCTCCAATAGCATTCACTACATTAAGTTTTTGATTTTTTAACCATTCAATATTTCCAACGACTTTATATCCATTTACTTCTGTATCTTGAATATTTTTATTATCATCAACAAATCCGATGATATTCCATTCTTTATTAACTTTATTTATATCTTCTATTAACCAAGCAACTTCTCTTCCAAATCCCCCTGCGCCAATTATTACTATATCTTTCATTTACTTTTCCTCCGATCTTAAGTTACCCCTAAAAGACTCCATAGTAGCAGCAGTTTCTGAATTAATTCCTTCCCTTATAAAAATCTTCTTTATAGTCAGGAATATTATTCTCCAATCACCAATGAAGCTTATCTTCTCCACATATTCTACATCAAAACTGAACTTATCTTCCCAACTAATAGCATTCCGTCCGCTAACCTGCGCCAAACCTGACAAACCAGGTCTAACTTCATGGCGTCTTTTTTGATGATCATTATACAATGGTAAATATTGCACCAATAAAGGTCTTGGTCCAACAATAGACATATCACCTTTAAGTATATTAAATAATCCCGGTAGTTCATCAAGCGATGTAGAACGTAGAATTCTACCAAACTTAGTGAGTCTCACACTATCTGGTAATAGCTCTCCATTCGCATCTCTTTGATCCGTCATTGATCTAAACTTATACATCATAAATATCTTTTCGTTAAGCCCGGGTCTCTCTTGCTTAAATAAAACCGGTCCGCCTAGTTTAACTCTTACAATAATAGCAACGATCAATAAAATTGGACTTAATACAATAATAGCAACTAAAGATAATATGAAATCCATTAGTCTTTTTACATATCTTTTATAAAAGCCATTCATTAATCTTTCCACAATCCTTTAATAATCCTAACGACTCTCTCCAAATCTCCATCCGTCATCTTCGTATCACTCGGCAAACAAACGCCATCCTCAAACAACTTCTCAGAAGCCCCTCCACCAACAAAGTCATACTTCTCATAGAACGGTTGCATATGCATCGGCTTCCAAACTGGACGAGACTCAATATTTTCTTTTTCAAGTGCTTCCATAATATCAATCGGTCTTATATTACCTGTTAGTGTCATGCAACTTAACCAATAGTTTGGTAAATCCCACTTATTGTTTGGCATGAATTCAACACCTTCAAGCTCACTTAACTCTCTTCTATAAAACTCATAGATCGAGTTTTTCTTCGCAACTCTTTCACTTAATACTTTAAGCTGCCCTCGACCAATCCCAGCAACGACATTACTCATGCGATAATTGAAACCTAACTCACTATGTTGATAATGTCGCGCTTGATCTCTTGATTGAGTAGCCCAAAACCTAGCCTTTGCAATTCCTTCTTCGTTATTAGAAACAAGCATCCCACCACCAGAAGTAGTGATAATCTTATTTCCGTTGAAAGAGAAGATGCCATAATCTCCAAATGTACCTGTATGTTGACCTTTATAATATGTACCCAAAGACTCTGCAGCATCTTCAATAATAGCAACATTTTGTTTTTTGCATAAATCCATTATCTTATCAATATCCGCAGATAAACCATATAAATGAACGACGATAACCGCTTTAACATCTGGATAAAGGTCAAATGCTTCTTCTAACGCTTTTGGACTCATATTCCAAGTCTCAAAATCACTATCGATAAAAACTGGTGTTGCATTCTGATAAATGATTGGATTAGCTGTTGCTGAAAACGTAAGTGTTGGACAGAAAACCACATCTCCCTCCCCAACGCCTACTGCTTTAAGAGCTAAGTGGATGGCAGCAGTACCTGAAGTTAATGCCGCAGCAGACTTAGAACCAACTTTTAGTGCTAGTTCTCTCTCGAACTCATTTACATTCTCACCGAGAGGAGCGATCCAATTAGTGTCAAATGCTTCCTTTATGTATTGCATCTCATAACCTTCATCACTCATGTGTGGTGAAGCAAGGTTAATTCTATCTTTTACATTTTCGGATTTCATAATGGACTCCAACTACCTTTCCATTCTTGTATTTAGTCAATTAGGAGTTAATTGGAACAAACTTGATTTATCCAACTAACTGCTAAGCAACTAAAATAGCGCCTCAATTAAAAGTAAATAAATTTTAAAGCCTTCATATTAGAAGGCTTTAGCTATTACAACTCAGTCTTTCCATTCATACTAACAAGCCAATAATCCAATAACCATTAGCATTTTGCCAGGTGGTAACGTTATTCTGCAGAACAGGAATAATCAACTTTTCACGATATCATAGTATTAATCATCACAACATAGATATAAAATTTCACTAGTTGTTTTAGTTTTTTAATCGAGTGGTTACCTATAATTCTTTCTTTGTTAGTAGCTGGTTTGACGCAAATTTCAAAACCTTCTTTATTCCTTTATAAAATACGATTTTAATAGAGATTTATCTTATCCAACTATTTCATAATAAGTATTATGTTGATGGAAATTAAATTAAAGCGCGGGAAAATTCAAAATAAAAGTGCGTTTTTTTTAATTTTGAACAATCCCAAGTTAAATGAGTCACTACTTAATCTCCAATGGAAAAATAATCTTCCCTATCATACACTCGTCAATATTTTATCTAATTTCACATACTTTCGATTTGCCAACGCAATTAAAGTCTGTTTCATTTCCATCTGACTCATGTCCAACAATTTATCCAATACAAACTGTTGTTCAGTTTTAGTAATTGGTGTCGCTTTGCCAATATAAATCTTCGGATACACATAATCACTTTGCCGCTCATTTTCATTGAGCAGTTCTTCATATAATTTCTCTCCTGGTCTTATACCAGAGAATTTAATCTCAATTTCATCTTCTGTATATCCTGATAAGCGTATAAGATTCATAGCTAGATCTAGGATTTTTACAGGTTCACCCATATCTAAGACAAAAACTTCACCACCAGAAGCAAGTGTACCTGCTTGAATAACTAGCTTTGATGCTTCAGGTATGGTCATGAAATAACGAGTCATCTCAGGATCTGTAATGGTTATAGGACCACCACGAGCGATTTGTTGCTTAAACAAAGGAACTACACTGCCTCGGGAGCCTAGTACATTACCAAATCGTACAGCTGCAAATTTCGTTTCACTTGTTTTCGCCAAGTTTTGAATGATCATTTCCGCAAATCGCTTTGTTGCACCCATAATGTTTGGTGGATTCACAGCCTTATCCGTTGAAACTAAAACAAAATGCTTAATACCTAATGTGTCCGCAGCTTCTGCTACATTCTTCGTTCCGAATATATTATTCTTTACCGCTTCCATCGGATTAGCTTCCATTAAAGGCACGTGCTTATGGGCAGCTGCATGATAGATGACATCTGGCCTGTAATCTCCTAGTATATCAAAAATCCGCTCTCGATCTTGCACATCTGCGATAATGGGTATAATTTCTGTACCGTCTTTTGAAAAATTTTGTCGCAATTCCATGTCTATATTGTATATCGAACTTTCTCCATGCCCTAGTAACAGTAACCTTTTCGGTCGAAAATCCATTACTTGTCTACAAATCTCTGAACCTATTGAACCGCCAGCTCCTGTCACAAGTATCGTTTTATTAGTTAACTTGTCTGCTATGGCTTTTAAGTCTAATTCAACTTCTTCACGACCAAGCAAGTCTTCAATTTTAACATCGCGCATTTCATTCACAGACACTCTACCAGTCATGATATCTTCTATCTTAGGCATAATTTTAACATTCGCTTCTGTTTTCGCACATTTTTCATAAATGCTTTTTATCCCCATGCGTCCAAGGGAAGGGATAGCAATGATAATATCCGTAACATTCTTCTTCGCAACAATTTTTTCAATATCTTTTGTTTTACCTTGCACAGTTACATTCATAATTTTCAAATGTTGCTTCCTCGGGTCATCATCTACAAACGCAACTGGAATGAATTCTTGCTCCTGAGCTTGTTTCAGATTTCGTACAAGCATCGTTCCAGCTTGTCCAGCTCCTACTATAAGTACTCTACGAATATCTTGCTGATTCGTAAAAGATTCTCTGTCTTTCAGCAAGCGTAGCAAAAATCTGGAACCGCCGATCATAATAATATGAAGCATCCATGTAATCGCCATGACCCTGAAGTATATATCGTTCTTAATAAGAAATTGCATCCCACTTGCAGCAGCCACAGATATCGTAACCGCAATCCCAATCGTTAAGAGCTCACGAACAGATGCTACACTCCATACCCGATCATAGAGATGGAAGAAATACGCGGCTACATGGTGACTGACAAGTAAAGTCAATGCACTAATGATAATGACCTTATCTGAGTAGCCGGGTATTGTCGGATGCAACAGAAAATAGCTCATGAAAATTGCTGAAAGAACAATCGCAGAGTCTAGTATAAAAAATGTGAGATAGCGCATTCTATAACTCATTGCATTAACCTTCTTTCAAGCAACTTATTTTACAGGTTCACTATTTCTCCAATACTCTCGGAAAAAGACAATCCCCAGTCCTACCATTAATCCGATAATTAATGCGATCGCGACGTTTAATAGCTTACTTGGAGCAGAAGGTTTTTCCGCTAATGTCGGATCTACAATTTGTCTGATGAAAGGATCTGGCCTGAAGCTGTCGAGACCAGTTTTTACGGATTGATACTTATCTAGCACTCTTCTATATTCGACTGATTTGGATTCAATTTGAGCTTGCATCTGCATTAACTCGTTATGTAATGCTCCATCCACTTTTGTCAGAACATTCATTTGTTCATCTGAAACGGGTGTTATAATTTGTGAACCGATGAGCGTCTGCATGATTAAAATTTCCGGCAAACCATTTTTTGTGATTTTCTCGTTGTATGTGCCGACCAAACCTTCAATTTCATCAGACAAATATTTCGATTCGGATGTGTAGGTTTTCTCAAGTTCTTGCAATGTATTTTTTACAGATTGATTCATCCGCTCTTTCGTTTTTTCGATAAACAACGTCAATTGCTCTTGTGCTACTTCAGGCGATAAGGCTGTATATTTTAATTCAACAAGGTTCGTGTTCGCCTGTGTGGATACTGAAAGTCGTTCTACATCGAATTTCTCGTCCACTCCTGCTTTTTCAAGAGCTTCATTCATAAGTGTCGGGTTTTTAATGCGCTGTGTAAAAATAACCGGAGTGAATTCCGCAGCTACATAACTCGACATGATTCCAGCATCTTGAACCTCACTCGCAACTTGAACTGTCGCTTTAGAATCATATTGTTCCGGTAGAATAAACCAACTTATAATTCCTGCGAGTAACACAAATAACGTAGTAAGACCGGCAATAAGCCATTTCCCTTTCCACACTATATTGATTAATTCACGTAATTCAATCGTTTCTTCCATCAGTAATCTCCTCAACATCTTTATTTGCATACAACATTCCTAGCATTATCCCTGCAATCGCCCACATAGGCCCTGCTGTTCCTGGGAGCGAGTCATTAAACAGACCTTGGAAAAGGAATGCAAGCCACCCTACCGCCAATACAGCAATAATAGTCTGTCTTCTGTTAACTATTATTTTCACAGCAGCAATAACAGTAAGAAGTACGATACCCGCAAAGCCAAGAAAACCGACAATGCCTGTGCCATAAAAAATACCAACATACATACTATGTGGTTTATCGACAATCGTATTTTCATCCCACATACCAGCACGCGCATCAATATGATAATGTGGAAAATGATACATTAAAGTGTCCAAGCCATAACCAAATAATGGTCGATTCATTGTCAATTCCACAGTCTTTTCCCAAATATACATACGACCAGAACCCGCTGCGATCCCTCTCTCTGGTAGAACTGGTAGCTCAAACTGATTCTCAGCAGCATAGGTTTTTTTCACCCAAGGGAATTGAATTTCTGAATGTTCCATTGCAGCAGGTTGTTCTTTTATGTACGGATTCTTTTTAACTATAAAACCAATCGATTCATTCCATACCCGAGGGTCTTTCTCAGCAAGAACATGAAAGACTGGTACACTAATAATCAAAAATGCTAGCACTGCTATTAATGCTTTCGCAGGTTGACTAGATTTTAAAATTAACACTATTAAAAGTGGGGTCAATACAACTATAGTCAAGAACCCGCTAGTCGATATAGACATTAGCATAATCGCAAATGAGATAACTGCAACACCAGCATTTATGAAACTACGAATCTTACTTGCATCTACAATTGACCAAGCTAGATACATAACTGTCATAACTGCAAACATACCACTCATAAAGTTCCATTGGTTAAGTGTACCGAGCATTATAGAGTTTCCGCCTAAGGATGCACCTTCCGGAAGGAAAATCGTCATCAATTTCTGAACCGCAGGATATGTCATCGCATCATGCCCAGTGAAGTTCATTGTAATTAATATTAAATTAATTAATATAAATGGATATAAAGAGTACATAACGTAATGTACGGCTTTTTTCGGATAGTCGATATTCATAGCGATGAAAAATAAAGCTAAATAGCATATGTATGAGATTGCACCGTCAGAACGGTTGTATTGTCCCCAGAGAGCAATTGAGATGCTTGGAGATAGTATAGTAGACATTACGATAGCAATACCGAAAATCGGAATAAATATGTTCAGCTTGGTTTTACGTAATTGTCCATTCATAAATATTATTTTCGTTAAAAAAATACCAGTGATTATCATTGTAATTATGAGAATGACAATCATCTTGTAGTGTGTAAATATGTCACCTTTTGTACCAGAAGCAATATCTCCAATATTAGTAATAAGGGGACTTGCAATATCTTTAACATATCCTCCGACAAGAAGCGGAACCAATCCAATAACAACAAGCAAAAGACCAAAAATCCATTTGTCTGCAGTTTCTCGGGAACGTTGATCCTCTTCCACGTCACTAAGTAAGGTTGAATTCATTTTATAAGAAACCATAGTATAAAATCTTCCTTTCCCATTTATCCGTTCAGCTGTCCTTGCAATTGTTCAATCCGTTCCATATATTGCGGGTAACTTTCCGGTATAGGTAAAGTTGCACATTTTTCAAGTACAACCGCTGCATCTTCGTTTCGCTCTGCAAACAATAGCATTTCTGCAAATTGCAACATGAATATGGAGTCCTCTACTTTGTGTGGATTCAAATCTAACGCCCTCTGCATATTCCTAGCTGCTTGATCGAAATCTCCAGTGTTTCCGTAAATCAAAGCGGTTGCATAATTAAGTATTTCCGACTTTTTTTGTTGCTCTTTTATCCCCTCTGCAAGTATTAAAGCATCTTCGAATTTTTTTTCTTCAATGTGCTGAACCATAGCTCCATATAACGCATCCTCATTTTTAAACGCCTTGTCCTGTTTCTTTCCTATAAAAAAAGCTACCAGAAGACCCATAATCAGCACTACAATAATTAATATAAGTATATACAGTCTTCTCAATTCACTAAAATTCATACACAATGACAGCCCTTCTTCAAGTTTAGTATTATTCCTATATTATCTTAAACATTATACTATAGTTTACTATGATTGTCATGAAAGTCTCTGACTTCAGTCCAATTCTTTATATAGGCACTAATATCCTATTATTAATTATAATGAAGTTATTCAACTCCATCGTATGCACTATAAGAAGCTATACTCCTTAATATTATTCCATAATATACCTGTAAATCTTAAACCCCCCTTAATCATTTGATTGATTAAGGGGGGAAGATTTGTTTTATATATTATTTATCTATGAAATTTAACTCATAGAATAAAAGCTATATAAATTATTTCTTATTAATTACCCATACGCCATTTTCTAAAGTAACTTTGTATGTTTCATTAGTTGTATCATTACGCTTTACAGTTACTTCAATTACAGTTCCAGGATATTCAAGATTTCTTCCTGTAAGTGCAATTTTCGCAGTATCTGTAGAAGTAATTTGTACGTCACTATTAGGAATAGTTGTTGTGCCTGTACCTTGAATAACTTTAATAGAAACAAAGTCAGCAGTTGTTAATGTGATATTTTCTGAAGCTGTTAATGTAAGTTCTTCTCCAGTAACATCGACTTTAACTTTCGAGAAGAACATACCTAACGCAGGAACTTTCTCCTCAATTGCAGCTCCATCATAATCTTTAAGAGTTGCTCCGTTTGCTATAGCAATTTCTTTAACTTGCTCTTCACCTTCAAGAATAACGTTACCAGACTTCACATCTAGCTTATCGACTTCTGCATCAGCAGCTAGAATAATAGTTGCATTATTTTTAACTTCAACTGTTCCCAATTTTCCAGATAATACAACATCGCCAGTACTATTAACTTCTACAACACCAACATCAGTTTTCAACCCTTTATTAGTGAATGCAGTACCATTGCTATCTGTAATAACTACATTTGATAGTTTTCCAGTATTTACAAAAGTACCTGCTTTTACATCAGTGATTGTAGTAGTACCTGATACCGTTGCTCCGTTAGTAAAGTCAGCGTTTTTAGTGTCTACCGTTAAGTTTCCACCAATAGTACCGTTTGTAATAGACATTACTCCAATTTCATTTGAAGTAACATTGATATTACCCGTACTCTTGCCATTTAAATCAACATTTACTAGACGGTTGAATACTAGGTTGTCAGCTGTAGTAGCAGATAATTCAACTGCTGTTATTGATGTATCAGCTAACAGTGTAGCTAAAGTAGCTTGGCTATTGAATGTCCCTACGTTAGTTACGATATTGAAGGAATTATTTTCTCCAACTTTAGTGTAATTAATCTTAGTTCCAATAGCTAAAGCTTGTTCGAATTTATCAAAACTTGCAACTTGACCATTGATGTATAATAATGCAGGCGCATCATATGAGAATGCTTGAGTAACACCATTTCTTGTTAGCTCAAAGTATTTGTATTGAGTATCGATATCTGTTACTACTGACAATCCAGAAGTAATAGCAGGCGATACAAAAGATACAGATGCTGTTTTATTACCAGTAGTATACTGTGAACCCGATACATTTACAGTAACGTCTGTAATTCCAAGAGACTTAACTTGGACAGTTGCTTGACCGTTTACTGTTTGTAAGGAAATAGAAGCTTTTTTACCTGCTTTAACTGTTGTCCAGATACCATTTGCATCCTTGTAAACTGCATCATTAAATCCTGTGTTTGTGATTTCAAACGTTAAGTTATGAGCTTCAGTTAATCCTTTTAACGCTTTTCCGTTTTGATCTGCAACACTGTAATTAAAGTATGCAATATCTCCATTGGCATTAAGAGTTTCAACTGGTTGTGCTGTTGGATCTGTTATAGGTTTGTCTGTTACATATACTGAACCAGTACGCTCTGTAATCGCTCCAAAGTAAACGATTTCCCCACGAACCTGTGCGTCAAACTCATCAAGTCCTGCTTTTGATCCGTTTTCTAAGAAAACAGTTGGTACTGCCCATGCATTGTTGGAACCTTGTAATGTGAATTTAGCTACACCTTTAGCATCTGTGTAAATTGTTCGAATTGTTGAACCGTTCTTAGCAAAAGGAGTTGTCAATGCGCCATGGTATACATCACCGTCTTGATCAGCTTCTAGAACTGTTAAGTAAACCGGTGTTCCTGCTGGTGCAAGTTTTCCGTCTTTATCTTTTACAGTTACTTCATAATCACGACCGCCATTTGTTACTGTTTGACGAGCAGATGCATATGCATTTCCTTTAGAAACAATTGATAGCTCAATTGATTGGACATTGTCAAACTTAACTGTAGCAGCCTTCGCTTGAAGTTCTGTTGGATCAAGTTTACCATTTCCACCAACCCATTGGTTAGATGAATTATATGCAGCACCGCTATCTAAGAACACAATTGGAGTTACTGAAGCATTTGAACCAGTTACAGTAAATGTAGCTTCACCTTTTGAGTTAAGTAGTACGCGCACTTGATTTACGTTTCCGTTCAAGTACTGATATGGTGTAGTTCCACTATTAACTGTTGCGTCTGTTACAGTGACACCGCGAACACCTTTATCCGGCGTTACATCAACGTTTTCTGCAAAAGTAACGTTAACATGTGTATTTGCTGCACCAGTCACTTTATAGACCTTCTTAGATCCGTTAGTTAATACGTTTCCTTCAGTAACTTCTGAGATTGCAAGGCTAGAATTCCAATATACTAGAGCCGTTGCTCTTACTGAAGGGTTACCAGTTGGATAAGCTGTGACTACGTCAGTAGTACCCGCATAACGAGTATATGAATAAGTAGCAATCCCATTCTCGTCTGTAGTTGCTTCAAGTAGAAGTTGTGGATTCAAAGTAGTATCTGATCCAGCACTCACGTTAAACGTTACTGGAACACCAGCTTCTTTTATACCAATATCCGCTGTCAAGATAACTTGTTGACCAGTCTTACCTTGTAAGGATTGTTGTCCAAAAGCGATAGATTTTGGAAGCACTTTAGAAATACCTACAAAAGTACCGATTGCTTTACCGTCAAGTTTAACAGTGTACTTTTCTCCTCCCTTTTGGTCTGCTGTTGTCAAAACAACTACGTTAGGATTAGTTTGCTTAACAGCTGCGTTCGCTACAGTCAAGCCATCAATAGTGAAATCTAAAGACTTGATGTTTAGTACTGGCTCTTTGAATGTTACTTCAACTGTGTTTGCATTGATAACTTTAACGTCACCTGACGCAACTGCTGATGATGTTACATCAGAGAAATCAGTGTTCAATGCTTTGTGCAAGAATGTTGCAAAGTGTCCACGAGTAGTTGTGTCTTTAGGGTTGAATACAGGTGCAGCAGGGTTAGTAATGTCAAAGAAATCAAGGACATCGATTGCCGGACGAGCTTCAGCTTTCGCCTTACCTAAGTCAGTAACATCTTTTTTGAAGTCTTGATCAGCTACGTATGAAGCAAGATCGATATCATGGAAACGATCGAACGCGCGAACTAGTACTACCGCCATGTTTTCACGAGTAATGTTGCCCGCTGGATCTAGTTTACCATCTGGAGTACCGATGAAAAGACCGTTGTCATATGCTAGAGCAGCCATATCAAGCAATTCACCGTTTGAAGTTGTCTTCAAGTCAGCGAAACGCATTTTTGTTCTTGCATCAGCAGGTACAGTGTACCCTTCAGATACAAGCCATTTACCCATAAGCTTGACTACGTCTTGACGAGTCAATGTCTTGTTTGGCTTGAAAGTACCATCTTCGTACCCAGTGATGATATTTTTGTCTGATAGTGCGTCGATTGCAGCTTCATGTGTGTTACCTTTCGTGTCTTTGAAATCTTTTGCGCTTGCTACCGGTGCAACTGCTGATGCTACTAGTGCAGCTGAAGCAGCTCCCACGATAAACTTGCGGTACTTCGTTGGTTGGTTAGCCATTGAATAATTTCCTCCTCTAATTAGAAAATAAAATTTGTAATCTACCCCACGGCAAAATGGATGTAGAACACATTACACAGTAAAGTATAGTTACTATCAGCAGGGATGTCAATTACTTAATGATATTTTGCTAGATTGCTATGCAAAAACGCTATGTAATTCTCCACTGCTTCTACCATTCTATCGTATTTCAGATTAATATCAAGTATTTCGATGATATTTCTAGAAAAGTCGTACAATCAGTTAATTTGTCATGTTTGTTTTGGGTTTGTGAATTTTACGGGATATGTTGGAAGGATTTACTTGGAGTGGAATTCCATCGTATGATTTAGATAGAAGATTAGTTGTTTTAAGTTGCGAGGATTTATTTAAAAGTAAAGGTTGTAGAGTCTGCCTTCCGCTTTTCTACTGTCTAGCTCCAGGAGCCAGAGGCTCGGGTCATAAGTCAAATCTGCGCCGCGGCAAAAAACACCGCTATGCATCTTCGCCTTATGCCGGTCGCCTCTAAACGGCTCCTTCCGCTTTTCAAATGACAAAAAGCCTTGAACAGATGGGAGCTGTTCAAGGCTTTTTGTGCGGTCAACCAACCGTTTTCGTTCTGCGTGGCGTTAATTATATATGTTACAGAGGAAATTATCCTTACACTTACGTATTCTATCATCAGTAATAATAGATTACAAGTATCATTTATTTGTTTTGCCGTATTATTTCAAATAAAAATTTTGGGAGGTTCATTTGCCGTTTTAGGCGGCTTGGTTCAAGGATCAGTCGGTATAACCATTCGGCACCGACTTTTTGGAATGCGGCTGGTGCCCGCTTGATGTTGCCTGCTAGGACGTCGAATGAACCACCGACTCCTTGGTAGAGTGTCGGGTACAAGTTGTCTCGATGTTGTTCGATCCAGAGTTCTTGTTTTGGTGAACCCATGGCGACGAATAGGATTTCTGGTTTCGCTTCATTAATAGCGTTGAGTACTTTTTGTGTATCTTGTTCATAGCCATCTAGTGTACCGGCGACTTGTAGGTTTGGATAAGTGTCGGTTAGTTTACGGGCTGCCGCTTCTGCGACGCCCGGTTTGGCACCGTAGAGGAAGATGGACTTGCCCGTTTTTGCGGCTTCCCTCACTATTCTGTCCATCATGTCGACGCCTGTTACGCGGGACTCTATATTGCCTTTACGTAATTTGGACGCGATTATCACGCCTATGCCGTCTGGGATTTGGAATTCCGCACGGTTGAGGAGTGCTTTGAGTGCTGGGTCGTCTTTTGCTTTCATTAACTTTTCAGGGTTGATGGCAACGACGAGTGATTTCTTTTTGGTGTCGATGTTGGCAAAGAGCTTTGGTATGAGTTCGTCGTAGTTTTCTGTGTTGACGTTGACGCCGAGTATTTGTTCTTTCATTACCTGTTTGCTCCTGTTGTTGAGCCGTCCCCTAGTTTCAGGTAGTGGAAGCCGGCTTGCTGCCATTTGTTTTTGTCGAGTGCGTTTTTCGTGTCCAAGATGAACGGTTTTGGTTCTTTTGTTGTGAGTGTCGACGGGCTGAGCTGTTTGAAGACGGTGTGATCGGTTGTCAGGATGAGAATGTCTGCGTCTTGGATTGCTTCGTCCATTGTTGTCTTCTGTGTTGCGTGCTGCACTTCTTTAATGTGCGGATCGAAAGATGTCACTTCGATGTTGAGCGCTTGAAGTGCTTCGATCACTTTGACGGACGGGCTTTCGCGCATGTCGTCGACGTCGCCTTTGAATGCGAGGCCTAGGACTGCGACTTTGCCGTTTGTGATTTGCATGTCGTTTAGGATGTTTTTCGCTTTTTGGGCGACGAATTGCGGCATGGCGTCGTTTGTCAGGCGTGCTTTATGGATGATGTCGGCGTTTTCAGGGCTTAGTTCGACGAGGAACCAAGGATCGACTGCGATACAGTGTCCGCCTACGCCTGGACCTGGGTAGTGAATGTTGACGCGTGGGTGGAAGTTTGCGAAGCGGATGGCTTCCCAAATGTCGACGCCGATTGTCTCTGCGATTTTTGCGAGTTCATTCGCGAATGCGATGTTGACGTCACGGTAGGTGTTTTCCATTACTTTGACGAGTTCCGCTGTTGTTGCGTCTGTGAGGTGGATTTCACCTTGGACGAATGTTTTGTAGAGTGCTTTTGTCATTTCCGCTGATTCGGCTGTAATGCCGCCGACGATGCGGTCGTTGTTGACGAGTTCTTCGAAAATCTTGCCTGGGATGACGCGCTCTGGTGAGTGAGAGACGAATAGGTCTTCACCGAGTGTCAGGTTGGATTTACGAAGTTCAGGCAGCATGATGTTTTCGACGGTCTTTGGCGGGACAGTCGATTCCAGGATGACGAGTACGCCTGGCTTTAAATAGGGCACGATTGAAGCGGTTGCTTGGCGAATGTATTCCAAGTTTGCTGTGTTGTCGGGATTGATTGGTGACGGGACTGCTACGATGTAGACGTCCGCTTCTTTTGGTTGTGTGGAAACGGTAAAGAAGCCTTCGTCGATTGCTTGCTCGAGGCGTTCTTGTAATCCGTTCTCTTCTATATGTAGTTGCTTGTTTGAGATCATGTTGACGGCTTTTTCGTTAATGTCGACGCCGTGGACGTGTACGCCGCTGTTGGCGAACATGACAGCTGTTGGAAGGCCGATGTAGCCGAGGCCGATTACGCAAATGTTTTTAGTCATGTGGATGATGTTCCTTTCTTCTTGAACGTGCTGGTAGTTTAGGGTTTAATCAATTACGCCTTGGCGTAATTGCGTCCAGATTTTTCAAGCTTGCTTGAAAATCCCCGCTGAAAATCTGTGACATCCGCCGGAGGCTTTAACTTGCTTCCGCCCTTTGGGAGCAAGTTAAATAATCAGTTGATTATAGCATATTCGCTTGGTTGGTACAAAGTGTTGAGCGTGTGACGCGGGAGAACCGATAAGGAGGCTGTTTTATATGCCTTCTTACCGGTTCTTTGTTGTTCATTCTACCGTAAAGAATGTGAATGTGCCGTTTTTCGTTGTCCGTCCGACGGTGTTTGTGAAGCCGGGATGGATGACGAGGTAGTAGCTGCCGCCTTTTTGCATCTGTTTGTTCGGTGTGACGGCGAGTTTGTCTGTGCCGTTTTGTTTGACGATGATCGGCACGGATACTCCGCCTACTTTGACGAGTTCTACTTTACTGGACGTATCGGTGGCAGTAAGGTTCATTTCTTGTGTGAAATGGATTTGGAATGTCTTGTTTGACGGGACGGTAGTTACGTTTTCGAGTGCGTTGAATTGGCGTTGTGTCAGTGTTTCTTTTACGAGTCGTTCATGGATTGTCGTTAGTTCTTTGTCGTGTTCGGCTTTGATGGTCGGTGTGATGCCGACGTGATGGATCTTCTTTTGTTTTGGGCCGGTGAATTCACCGATTGTCAGTTTGAGTGCTGAGCCGTCTTCGAATTCGAAGAATGATTGGATGGTGCCCTTCCCTTTCGTCTTTTCACCGACTACGATTGCCGCGTTCTGATCTTGGAGTGATGCTGCCACGATTTCAGAGGCGGATGCGGAGTAGCGGTTGACGAGTACGTAGGTCTTTTCCGGGAATTTCACTTTTGACGGGACGGGTTTTATCGTTGTGGTCCCTTCTCTTGTTTTCATCTCATAGGCTGTTTTGACGCCTTGGAAGTGGCCGAGTAGTTGTTCGGCGCTTTCGACGTAGCCGCCTCCGTTATAGCGGAGGTCGAGGATAAGTTTGTCAGCGCCTTGCTTTTTTAATTTCAGGTAATGGTTGATGATGTCTTTGTTCATCGTGCCTGAGAACGTTTTGACGCGAATGTAGCCGATGTCGCCGTAAAGTAAGGCGCTAGTAACACCGGGCTTGTCCAGGTCGGCGAGTGCCAGGTCGTCGGCTCCGACTGACGCGACGTAGTCGTTGTATTCGGTTGCGGACATGTACCGGGAGTAGTCATCGAGTGCGTCCATGATTTCTTCGACGGTGGTCATGTCGTTCAGGTTTTTCGGGATGTCACCGTAGTAGAAGTTTTCGACGAAGAATTTGATGTCGTCGATTTTTGTGTTTGTTGCGGATTCCGCTGCTGCTGCGGTTGGTGCGAGAATGATGATGGCTATGAATGCGAATAGTACGGCTTGCAGTTTTTTCATGTCGATGATCCTCCTTTCGGGTGGGTTTATAATAGAAGGTGATTTGAATTTGTATGTATGCTTTTGTTTATTATACCCACTTTGCGGAATTAAAGACATGGAACGGAGGAATAGTTTTGTAGAGTAGGAGTTTTTGTGGAGGGTTGATTGGAAAAAGCAGAGATTTGTAGGTCTCTGCTTTTTGTTTTGGATTTATTTTTTTGAAAACATGTGGACCCAGTACGTTGTGCCGTCTTTGTCGGTGGCGTAGCCTGAGCCGATGTTGGTGAATTTGCTTTGTAAGACGTTGGCGCGGTGGCCTGGTGAGTTCATCCAGCCGTCGACGACAGAGGCGGATGTTGTGTAGCCTTTGGCGATGTTTTCGCCGTAGGCTGTCCAATCGTATTTGTAGCGGTCGAGCATTTGGCCGACGGATCCGTATGTCGGAGATTGGTGGGCAAAGTAGTTGTTTTTCGCCATGTCTTCCGCTTTCTTTTGAGCGATGGCTGTAAGTGCTTTGTCGTGTGTGAGTTGCGTGAGTTTGTGTTGCTGGCGTTCTTTGTTTACTAGATTAATTGATTGGAGTGCATAAGGTTCTTCCATTGCGACGGGTGGAGCTTCTGGGATTGTGTAGATTTTCTCGACGTATTGTTTTTTCGTTTTGTCGTAATAGATTTCGCCTGTTTTGCGCTTGGCGTCGAATTCCATGGCGCGTGTGACGAAGGCAGCCATTTGGGCTCGGGTGACGGGTTCTGTCGGTAGGAATTCGCCTCCTTGTTTTGTTGTGGTGATGTTGAGTTCTGCGATTGCTGTGATGTATTTATAGTTGGCGTTTGATTTGTTTACGTCTTTGAAGCTGATGAGGTCGTTGTCGTCCAGGATGATGTTGTAGGCGACGGCGATCATTTTGGCCATGTCTTCCCGTTTAAGTGGAGCGTTCGGGTTGAAGGTTTCGGTGTTTGGGAAGACGCCACGTTGTGTGAGTGCTTTTATGTGATTATAGGAGCCGTGTGCTTGGGTGACGTCTTTGAATGCTAGTTTGTAGTCGTCTGTCGGTTTCGCATTGATGGCGAGGGCGACGATTTTCGCGGATTGCGCGCGTGTGACGGGATGGTTGAGTCGGTATGTGCCGTCGTCGTAGCCGTTGATGAGGCCGGCGTTTGAGATGGTGTCGATTGGTGCGTGTGCCCAGTGTGTTGTCGGAACGTCTATGAATGATTTTGCTTGTGCTGTTGTTGTTGTGATGAGTAGTGTAGCAGCGAGAGCGGTTGTTAGGATGTGTTTTTTCATGGTTAAGTCTCCTTTTCTTTTAATATCGGCCTTTCGTGCTAGATTGTTGAGTGGGTTTTCGAGGTTTGAGGGTGGGTATTTTGATGTGTTTTTTTGGTGGAGGTTGGGGTTGGTTGTGTTGCGGGATGGGATGGTTGTGTAGCGCTTGAGTTTGATTGCGTTGCGGAGAGGTTTGGTTGTGTTGCGCATTCATTTGATTGTGTTGCTTGGATTTGATTGTGTTGCGATGCTGGTTAATTGTGTTACGTGGGGAGTTGGTTGTGTTGCGCGGCGTTTTGTTGTCGCGCTGAATGGGGTTTGACTAATTAGGGGTTGGTGTGAAGATGAGTCTATTGCATATTGATTTATTGCAATGAAAAAACCGCTTTTTTGCGGCTTTTTCATTTCTTTGTGTATGTGATGTTGCGTGTGGCGCCGTGGCGTTTGAGATTTTGAGATCGTAGGACTACGCTTGTGGCTGAGCTGGATCTTAGTCCGAGAAAGAGTCTGAGTTGACGGTTTGTGAGTGTTGGGCTGACTAGTAGGAACCAGTCGTCTACGGATTTATTCAGGGCGGATTTGTTGTTCTTTTTGCATAGGTAGCAGAACCAAGAATGGCCAGGGATCCGGGTTGTAGGCTCGTTGCATGTGTTGCATAGGACTCCCCTTTTTAGCTCGTTTGGGGAGATGTTGTATTGTTTGCATGGGAAATCGGTCCACCACTTTTTGCGATGTAGCTGAATGGTTTTTGTGATTTTATTGATAGATGTGCTTGTAATTGTTTTTTCTTTTTTAAAGTGTGAGCGTATATAGAGCGGGATTTGCTTGGCGTATTTGACGATTGCTGTTTCAAGCGGAATCGGTATGTCTGTGTTGCTGTTGGCCATGACGATAAGTGCCTCGATCGGCATGTCCATATTGTGCTGATTAAGCCATTCTTTAAGTCCTGTTTTTGCTCTGTCTAATTGGTGGATTATGCAGTCGTATTTGTCCATTTGACCGTTTGGGGACGTTTTGATTGTTTTGCCTACTGTTTGATTGAATTGGATTGAACCTGAATAGTTTTTGATTTCAAGGAGATATGAGTTGTAAGGAGTGATGATCAGTGTGTCAATCTGAATGATATAGTCGGGGTTTATTTCCAACGTGATGTCTTTCAAGATTGATGTGCCCTGGGGGAAGGCGATTTCGTTCAGGATTTTGTCTACATAGCGTTCGCCGTCGTATCCGGCTTTAAGTTGGTGTGCCCTCTTGCTGATTGCTAGGTATCGGGGATGGCTGCTTGGTAATCTTGCTAGCAATCGTTGTAGTGGAAGTAATTCTTCGGGCGGGTTACGTTTTTCGTGTATGGATAATCGCTCCTTTGTATTGAATATTCTTTGTTCTTTGATAGATTAGCATTTTGGTTGAGTCATAGCAAGTTAAGTGGCGTTGATTGTGTTGCGGGGCGGGATGGTTGTGTAGCGCTTGAGTTTGATTGCGTTGCGGAGAGGTTTGGTTGTGTTGCGCTTTCATTTGATTGTGTTGCTTGGATTTGATTGTGTTGCGGTGCTAGTTGATTGTGTTACGCGGGGAGTTGGTTGTGTAACGACGGTTCATGTAGTCGCGCTGGATGGGGCCTTACAAATTAGGGGTTGGTTGTGTTGCGGGGCGGGATGGTTGTGTTGCGATTGAGTTTGATTGTGTTGCGGAGAGGTTTGGTTGTGTTGCGCATCCATTTGATTGTGTTGCTTGGATTTGATTGTGTTGCGGTGCTGGTTGATTGTGTTACGCGGAAAGTTGGTTGTGTTGCGGGATGGGATGGTTGTGTTGCGATTGAGTTTGATTGCGTTACGGAGAGGTTTGGTTGTGTTGTGGGTGTTTTGTTGTCGCGCTGAATGGGGTTTGACTAACTAGGCAGTTAAGGGAAGTGTTGGCTAGGCCGACGCTTCCCTTTTGTTTTTGTGTTTTTTGTAGAGGTCTTCTGCTGCTCCTGATCCGAGGATGACGCCGATGATGATGAAGGCGAAGCCGATTAGGTGGCGGCCGGTGATGATTTCTCCTAGGAAAAGTGCGGATCCGATTAGGGAGAAGAGTGTGTTCAGGTTCATGAAAATGGCGGCTTTGGATGGGCCGACTTTTCCGAGTGAGTAGTTGTAAAGCATGTGTCCGACGGCTGTTCCTAGGACGGCGCTTGCTGTGAATGCTGCCCAGAATGATGGCGGGACGGTTGTAAATTTGGTGATTTCACCTGGTTCTTGGATGAAGCTGATGATGATCAGGATGATGCTTCCTGTTGTTAACATGTACGCGGTGAGTAGTCTTGGGTCTAGTGTTCTTGCTGCTTTCGCGATTATCAAGAAAGAAAGAACTTGTGCGAGTATGGCTAGGAAGACGAATGTGTCGCCTAGTTTGAGGCCAGTTAGTCCTTGTTGGCCTGCGAGGACGACTGATCCGATGCCGATGAAGCCTGTGATGGCGCCGAGCCATTGGATTTTGGTCGGGTAGTTTCGCAGGATGAGTGCTGTAAGAATGGCGGTTAGGACGGGGCCGGTTCCTAGGATGAGGCCGGCGTTTGTGCCGGTTGTTCGGAAGAGGCCCATGTTGAGAAAGTAGTGGTGCATGACGACGTTGAGTGCTGCTCCGCCGATGATGTAGGGCCATTCTTTTTTGGTTGGTAGGCGGACGAGTTTGAATGCGCTAAGGATGATGAAGACGGTGATTCCGGCTGTGAGGATGCGGAATGCGGTCATGGTGACGGGTGTCATGAATGTGAGCATGTATTTGAGTAGGGGTAGGTTGAGTCCCCAGATGAGCATTGTTGTTGTGAGGATTGCGTATAGTTTCCACATTTCGGGTTGCCTTCTTTCTAGTTGGTGTTTGGTAGATTTGATTATACAGGAAGATGGATTGGGAATGTGAGGGTTTATGGAGTTTGAGTGGGAGTTATGGAGTTTTGCGCGGAGTTATGGACTTCTGCAGAGAGATATGGACTTATGGATTGTAAAAGCGGACTTCCGGTTGTGGGAGTCCGCTTTTGGTTGATTCAAAACCTGAAGGCTTTTCGCTGGATGGCGAGGGAGCCGATGATGTAGGCGATTAGGGACAGTAGGATTGGGAGTGTTACTGTGTGTACGCCGAATAGGTTGCCGTTTGTTGTGTTGTAGAAATGGATGGCGATGTAGCTGGCGATGCCTGTGATCATGCTTAGTATTGCTCCGTATTTGTTGCCGTATTTCCAGTAGAGTCCGAGGACGATTGGCCAGATGAAGGCGGCCTCTAGTCCACCGAAGGCGAATAGGTTCAGGAAGATGAGCAGGTCGGGCGGCTGCAGGGCTAGGAGGAAGACGATGGTTCCTAGTAGGGCTGTGACGCCAATGCTGATTTGTTTGATGCGTTTTTCAGTTGCTTCGGGTTTGATGAAGTTGATGTAGACGTCTTTGACGATTGCTGAGCTGACGAGCAAAAGTAGTGAGTCTACTGTGGACATGATGGCCGCCATTGGTGCCGCGAGGACGACGCCCGCTAACCATGGGGGCAATACTTCTAGCGCGATTAACGGAATGACTTTGTCCCCTACGTCGATTCCTGGTAGTACGGGGCGCGCGAAGATGCCGATCAGGTGCATGTTGAGCATGATGAAGCCTGTGACGATTGTGCCGATGACGAGTGCCCGGTGCATAGCGCGGGAGCTTTTGTAGCTCATGGCGCGGACGGCCATTTGCGGGAGTCCGACGACGCCGACGCCGACGAGTATCCAGAAGGAGGATATGTAGGCGGGTGTGAGTGATCCGTCTGCTCCGTATGGCGTGACGAGTCTCGGGTTTTCATTGAGCAAATCTTGCATGATGGCTGGTACTCCCCCGCCGGCGATGATGACGCCGATGAGGAGGATGAGTGTGCCGATGACCATGATGGCTCCTTGGACGGCGTCGGTCAGTGCGACTGCGCGGAATCCGCCGATTGTCACGTAGACGAGGACGGAAATCGCGAAGATGAATAGTGCTGATGTGTATTGTAATCCGGTTAGTGATTCGATGAGCCGCGCGCCGCCGACCCATTGTGCGGTCATGGCGGAAAATAGGAATATGATAATTGCGAGTGCTGAAAGAATTGCGACGGCTGAGCTGTTGTAACGTGCCTTTAGGAAGTCGATCATTGTGATGGCGTTGTATTTGCGTGCTAGGATTGCGAATTTCTTTCCTAGGATAAGTAGGACGAAATAGCCTGTGACGACTTGGCTCATGGCGAGCAGGATCCAGCCGAAGCCGACTGTGTAGGCGGTTCCGGGGCCACCGAGGAAGCTGGATGCGCTGCCGTATGTGGCGACCATTGTCATGGCGAGGACGAAGCCGCCGAGTTCGCGTCCTCCTAGGAAGTATTCTTGGAGGAATCCGGTTTTACCACCCATTTGTTTAGATGCAATGAATCCGACGGCGAAGATCGCGAGTAGGAAGATGATGAGCGGGATGATGACTTGGATGTTCATGGCGTTTGGGAGTCCTCCTTTTGTTGGTCGGGTTCAGGTTCGAGTGAGACTTCGGTTAGTGCGTATTTTGTGATGACGATGACGAGTGCGGACATTAGGATGAAGCCGATGACGCAGCTGTAGAAGAACCAGTCGGGCAGGCCGAATGTGTATGTGTATTGTTCGGGTGGGCGGTTGCCGAGTCCGTAGGCGAAGCCGAACCACCAGATGAAGTTGAATATGGCTAGTGCGATGCCGATTTTTGCTTCTTTATGGGCGATTTTGAAGCGCGGATCGGGTTTGTAGGTTTTTTGCGTTTGCGGGTTGGTTGGCATGATGTGGGCTCCTTTCTTGTTTGTGTGCGATTTTGTTGTTTGGGTTGATTATACAGGATTGCGTGGTAGATGGAATAGTGAGTTTTGCTTGGTTATGGAGTTTTGCGGGCGGTTATGGAGTTTTAGGGAAAGTTATGAAGTTTTGCATGAGGATATGGACTTTTGTGAGGAGTTATGGACTTTTGCTATGAGATATGGACTTTTGGGATTAGCCGAGAGGTCGCGGGAGTTTTTTGTTGAAGGGATTGCTTGTTGCGCTGAATGATTTTTACAAATTAGAGGGGTTGGCTTTATAAAGTTTTGCATGTGGATATGGACTTTTGGGTGGTGATGAGGAAGGAAAAGCGCTTCGATATGGGAGCGCTTCTTAGGTATTGGTGATTTTTTGTTGTTTGTAGTGAATGCCTCTTCGTTCGCCGTGTTGTATTAGGTTGGATTTTTTAAGTAGAGTTCGGGCTACATTCGGGTTGGGTTGTTTGCTGAATTGGCGAAATTCACGGTTAGTTATGGTCGGTTGGATGAGCATGAACCATTCTTCGATTGTGTGTAAGTGAGCATGTTTATCGTGATAACTACATGGGCAATTCCATTTTTCTGTTCTCCATTTCATTCCGATTTGTTGGCATGATGGACAGAGGACGCCTGGTTGAATTTCGGATGGTTTGATTCCATAGCGCTTTGAGATTGGAAATGGATTGAATTCTTTATGGTGTTTGGCTAATTCACGGGCTACTTTTTTGATGGTTTTTTCGTTAAGTGATTGCGGTTGGATGGGTAAGGATTCGAGATATGTGGGGGCTTCGTCGTTGGATAGGATTTTCATTTCCAAGTTTGTGCTTTCTATAGAAAGTTCGTTTGTGTTTGCGAATGTGATAAGGCCATCGATGGGGGTGCGTATGCCTTTTTTGATTAACCATTTTTGAAGATGGCGTATTTTCCGTTTTACTTCATTAATTACATTTGGACGGGCTTTACGGTCGCCGTTTTTGTATGTCTTGATGAATTGCATGGGGTTTTCTGTGATGACGGTTTTTTCGGCGTAATTTTTCACTTCGATGACGATGATGGTTGATGGTGTAATGAGAAGCGCATCGATTTGAAAATAGATTCTGTTGTTCTGGAGGTAGAGATCGTTCAGGATGGCGTATGGATAGTCGGGATTGAAGTCGGTCATGTAGGCGTCAAATTCGAGTTCTCCTGCGTAACCGGCTTGGATGGCGTAAAGTTCTTTTTGGATGATGTACTTTTTTTCGTGGTGCCGCGACAGGCGTTTGTCGAGTGATTGGAGTGCTTTGAGTTCGTTGGGCATTGTGCGCGTTTTGTAGATCATGATTTTCACCTCGAGTTTAGTGTAGCTTGATTGTGGATGGAATGGAATGCTTTTTGGCAAAGTGGATTTTTCGTGAGGTTTCTAGTGGGGAATTTCGAATTTGCGGGGTGATTTTTTTGTCGTTATGGAGTTTTGCGTGTAGTTATGGAGTTTTCGGGAGAGATATGGAGTTTTGTAGTCGGTTATGGAGTTTTGGTTGAAGTTATGGACTTTTGTAAGCGGTTATGGACTTTTGATGATTGAGACATTAAAAAAACCGCTCCTTTGGCGGTTTTTTATTGGGTGCAGTATTGGTAGATGGCGGCGGTGGCTAGGCAGTCGCCGATAGCGTCGTGGGCGTCGTGTTCGAGTTGCAGGTAGTCGGCGAGGGTGCCGAGTTTATGGTTTGGTGTTTCGATTATCGTTTTGCGTGCTAGTTTGACAGTGTCGATGACGGTGTATTCTGGTATGGTGATGCCTTCGAGGTTGTCGAGCGCGTATAGGAAACCCATGTCGAAGGAGGCGTTGTGGGCGATGATGGGTAGGTCCCCGATGAATTGGATGAGTTCGTCGATTTTGTTTTCGATTGTTGGGGCCATTTCGACCATTTCGTTGGAGATGCCGGTAAGTCTTGTGATGGTTAGCGGGATGTGACGTTCTGGATTGATAAAGGTATTGAGTAGTTCTGTCTGTTCATGATTGAAGTATTTGAGGGCACCGATTTGAATGATTCGGTCTGCGCCTGCACGGAATCCGGTTGTCTCAAAATCCAGGACGACGTAATCGGTTACAGGTTTTGTTGTTGTTTTGTATTTCTTCTTTTTGGAGGCTCTGCGTGCGTTCCAGTTTTGGATGTCTTCTTTTTTCTGTAGTAGCTCCGAAGCTTTTCGGTTTGGGCTCATCTTGGATGCACATCCCTTATTTTTTTCAAATGTTTCACTCTATTACTATATAACACGTTATCTAAAGTATTAAACTAAAAATAATATTTCAGCGCTTGCTTTATCGGTTGTAATGTGCGTGCTTGCATGCTATTATAGCCCTACATTTTCATTCTGGAGATAGTAACTATTATATTCCAAATCATGTTAAATGACTAATTAAATGGCTCTGCTTATGGGGAGTAATGTGAAACGAGTTGCTTTCAAAATTTAATGATAAAGTATAAGAGACGGGACTTTCCCGCTCTTTTTTATTGTTTTACTAATGCTTTTATTTTTTTTGAGGGAGCTCCTTTTTGACTACTTTTACGGAACAACGCCAACAATAATTAAGTGGACGAGAGGAGTTTTATTATGCAAGAAACTGTGGAACCGAAAAAGTATGAATACTTGGCGGATAATCCAAATGTGAAGGTCATGCCGATTATGATTTCGCTCATAATTGGTGCTTTTTTTGCGATTCTGAATGAGACCCTACTGAATATCGCGCTGGTTACTTTAATGGAAGAGTTTTCAATTGAATTGCCGACAGTGCAATGGATGGCGACAGGCTTTTTGCTTGTAATGGCGATTGTCATCCCTATTTCCGCATTGCTTTTACAATGGTTTACAACCCGCCAATTGTTTCTCGGAACGATGACTATTTTCACGATCGGAACAATTGTCAGTGCCAGTGCGCCTACATTTTCAATTTTACTTGTCGGACGGCTGATTCAAGCAGTTGGGACAGGATTGTTGATGCCTATTATCTTCAATGTATTTTTATTAATTTTCCCGCCGGAACGTCGTGGGAAAGTGATGGGATTGATTGGCCTTGTCATAATGTTTGCACCAGCAATTGGTCCGACATTATCAGGTGTGATTGTTGAATACCTTGGATGGCGTTATTTGTTTATTATCGTTATACCGTTTGCAATGTTCTCTATTGCATTTGCTTTTAAGTATTTGGTTAATGTATCTGAAGTTACAAAGCCTAAGATTGATGTGATATCGTTGGTCTTTTCGACGGTCGGCTTCGGTGGAATCGTTTATGCTTTTAGTTCTGTCTCCAATAGTGAAAATGGCTTTTCAAGTGTGAATGTGCTGGCCACGATGATTGTCGGTGTCGTTGGCGTCGTTCTTTTTGTGCTACGGCAATTGAAGCTAGATGAGCCTGTAATGGATTTGCGAGTGTTCCGCTATCCAATGTATACGCATGCGGTCATTATGTTTTTGATCATTATTATGGCGATGTTTGCTTCGGAAATCATTTTGCCTCTTTATATGCAAGGTCCGTTGGCGTTAACTGCTGCAGCAGCCGGTTTGGTCCTTTTGCCTGGAGCCATTTTGAATGGAATCATGTCGCCGTTCATGGGTCATCTGTTTGATAAATTCGGACCACGTGTATTGATGATTCCGGCGACGATTATTTTGAGTGGAACGATGTTCATGATGAGCAGGTTGACGGTTGACACTCCAGTTTGGGTCGTCGTTCTTGGATATATTTTAATTATGCTAACGATTTCAGCGATAATGATGCCTGCTGAGACGAATGGATTGAATCAGTTGCCGAAAAGGTTATATCCACACGGGACAGCAGTCATGTCAACGTTACAGCCAGTTGGAGGTGCGATTGGTGTTTCGATTTTCATTAGCATTTTGAATGCCAGACAGATGAAGGTTTTGGATGGATCTGCGACTCCAGAAGATCCTGCGACGATTAGTATGGCGATGGTGGCGGGTGTTGAACTCGTTTATTTTATCGCTTTTGCAATGTCCATCGTTGCGGTCATTTTGGCTTTCTCAGTTTATCGTGCGAAGCCGGATGAAGAGGAAGAGATTTCGGGAGATCAGGTTGAATAAGTAACGTTTGGAAAACCAGCATTTTAACGTGCTGGTTTTTTATTTTGTGGCACCACATTGAGTTTGTTGTGTTACGGGTCCAGTTGATTGCGTTGCGAACCTGATTGATTGCGTTGTGAGTCCAGTTGATTGTGTTGCGGGGCAGATTGATTGTGTTACAACGGATTGATTGTGTTGCGAACCTGACTGATTGTGTTGCGGGTTCAGTTGATTGTGTTGCGGGACAAATTGATTGTGTTGTTGACAAATTAAAGGTTTTCAATTGAAAACAGCCTTTCCATGGGTCGGAAAGGCTGTTTTGCTGTTAGATTTCGATAGCTACGAAACTGCCGGCGTTATCGGATTTGAATTCGACTGTGCCGTTTTTCGGATTTGCATTCTTAGAGACGACTTCGTTCGTTAGTACGTTCATTATTTTCACTTTGTTGTTACTGTACACTGACATCTTAATCTCAATCTTTTTATTGAGTGCTGTTAATTGTTGTTTCGCTTCTCCAATTCCGTTCCAAAATGTAATTGTGTACATATCGGATACGGCACCGGCAATTGTTGATGCATCATTTTTTGCCACGGAGATTGTAATATCTGTGTGAATATCCTTCAAGATGTTTTTATGAAGCATGAAAACTGCACCGTCTTTTTGGATGGTGATTTCGTTTTTCGCATCAACCATCTTTCCTAAGACAGCTGCGCTGATTTCGATGTTGGCTTCACCGTCGAAAGAAGATAGGTCGATGTAAATGTTTTCACTCTTGCTTCCAACATTATCTTCCGCTAGTGTGTAGACATTTCTTTGCGGCTCTTCGACTTCCGGTTCTTCGATAGCAACTACATCAACTGAAATTGTCGCTGTGAAGTCGCCATTTGTTACGGTGATTGCGGTTTGGCCTGGGCCGACTGCAGTGATTGTACCATTTGTAACAGTTGCGACTGCTTCATCGTTTGATGTGAATGTCGATGTTGCTGTGACGTCCTGTTCGGTTGATGTGCCGTCTGCTTTTGTTGTTGTTTGCGTGACTGTCAGTTGGTCTGATTCGCCTACGTTGAGGGCGATGTCGTTTTTATTGACAGCAAATGTGATTGTATCTGGTTGCTCCGGCTCTACTGGTTGCTCTGGTTCCTCAGGCGTGCCTGTTACTTCGAGGTAGACGAGTGTGACGTCGCCGTTTGGCATGACGACACGTACTTGAGTTTTGCCTGGTGCATGTGCTGTAACGAGCCCGCGCTGGACGGTTGCGAGTGTGTTATTGACGACGCTGAATTTCGTGTCGACTGTTGCATCGCGCTCTGTTGTTGTGCCAGCTGGCGTTACAGTTGTTTCTGTGACTTTCAGTTGTTTCTGCTCGCCGACTTCCATTGTCATGTCCGTCGTGTTGAGGTCATATGTGACGATGTTTTGCGGGAGCTTTTCGACGTTCAAGTACACATAGATTGTTTCTTTCAGGTTGTCTGCCGTTTGGTTGCTGCTGTTGTAGACGTTGATGCGCAGTTGCGTTTTTCCGTCTTTCAACCCGGTGACGAGCCCTTTCTTGACTGTTGCGACTGTGTTATCGATGACTTTGTATTGTCCGAATCCTGTGACGTCGCGTGTAGATACATCGCCTTCAGGAGTGACAGTCGTTTCGGTTACATATACTTGTTCGGATTGACCGACACCGACGTTCAGATGCGTCTGGCTCACCGTGTATGTGATGCTGTTTTGCGGTGCTTTCGTTACTTCCAAATAGACGTAGATCGATGGTTCGCCTTCGATTTGGATTCGGACTTGAGTCTTACCTGCAAGTTTCGCTGTGACAAGCCCTTTTTGAACTGTCGCATACGTGTTGTTTACAACGTTGTAGCGAAGGTGGCCTGTAACGTCCTTCTCTATGACGGTACCGTCGGCTTTCACTGTCGTTTCTGTGACATAGAGTTGTTCCTGTTGACCTTCGCCGAGGATCAAGTTCGTTTTATTCACGGAATACGTAACGGTTTCTTCGCCTGTTACCGGTTCTTCCGTCACTTCGACTGCGACTGTTGCTGTGAAGTCTTTGTATGTGACTGTGATGTCGGCTGTGCCTGCAGCGATTGCTGTGACGTTGCCGTTTGTTGCTGTGGCGATCGCTTCGTTCGATGAAGTGAATGTCGCTTCAGCTGTAACGTCTTTTTCTTCTGTTGTGCCATCTGGCTTTGTTGTTGTTTCAGTTACTGTCAGTTGCTCACTGTTGCCGACTTTCAGGGCAAGTGTTTCGTGATTGACTTTGTATGTGACTTCGTTGTCAACTTGGTCGCCAGCGTTGTAGATGATTGCTTCGGCTTTGTTGCCAGCTGCATCTTCGTATTTCACTTTGACAGAGTTGTTTTTCTTATCGAGTTCAGGAAGGTCGAATGTGAATGTTCCATCCTGTTCGAGTGTGATTGTGTCTGTTGCAATTACTGCTTCGCCTTCAATTACTTCATATTTCGCTTTTAGTTTTGTGTTGATGTTGTAGCCCATGCCGTAGTCGACAAGTTCTTGCTGGTAGCCGATATATGCGTCGTCGATTGCACCTGTTGCGGTTGTGCCTTCGATTGCGCCTGTAACTGTACCTGCTTCTGATTTGACGACAAGTGGTCCGACATAGTCACCGATGACTGGCGGATTGCCTGATACTGTTTCCGCTGTGAAGTCGATTGTGTAGAGACCGTCCGGAATTGTTGTTGCTCCCGTTCCATCCCACGGTGAATATTGTCCTTTGATCGGAAGCTGGTATGATCCTGCTCCGAGTGCAGAAGATGCATGGAGATAACCGATATATCCGTCTCCGTATGCCCCGCCTTCAGGATCCATGATATTCCAGATTTCGATGAAGTTTGTGCCGACATCTCCTGTAATAGTGAATCTGAGCATCGCTTCGTCTTTGACACCGTCTCCGTTGAAGCTGAGATCTGTTTCAGAGATTGTCATGTCTTTCACTTCTGCAGCTGCTGCTCCGCCGAAGTCTGCAGCGAATGGCAGTGAAGCGGTTGTGCTGCCGCCTGTGATGTGGATGTAGCCAAGAATTTCATCACCCGGTTTGGCGTTAGTGTTTTGCGATGCTGTCAATGTGACGTTAAGCGTTTCTTCACCTGATAATGTGAAGGTCGGCTTGTCGATTGTGACGCTTGCATCTGCGAATCCTTTTGTCACTTCGACTGTTGCGTTATATGCGCCACCGTTGCCGTTTTTGTTTTGGACGACAATCTGTTTCGTGACGGATACATTGTCTTTTAATGATTGAGGACCGAATGTGACTGTTCCTTTTTTGTTTTCGACGGTTGCTCCGTCATTGTTTGCTGTATCGATTGCGTAAGCGAGTATTTCAGGGTGTGCTGCTTGGTATGCCTGTATGCGGCCCGCCCCTTGTGCGAAGACATCGTACTTGCCAGTGTCAAGGACCTTGGCTGTGTTGGATAGTGCGACTTTTACGTCGAAGGCGTTCCACGATGGATTCGCTTGTTTCACTAGCGCCGCGATTCCAGCAATGTGTGGTGTAGCCATGGAAGTTCCTGTTTTACGCGTGTAAGCGTGTTCATAAGTGGCTTCCGGGAAGTCTGCTTTGTACATCGGGATTGTGGACATGATGTTCGTTCCAGGCGCCGCGACGTCTGGTTTGATGTCGAAGTTCGGTGTGGATGGTCCACGTGAACTTGAATCGTTGACTTCGTCACCAGTCGTGTAGATTAAGTTAGCTGCATCGAATACGATTTTCCCGACTTCGTTAGCCAATCCATCCTTGATGGCCTTTCCATCATTGTATGACATGTTAAATGAAGGGATCTGGACATCAAAAACTGATCCACCACCGACATTTGACATAGGATTATCGTTTCCATCCGCATGATCTTTTGAATTGTAGATAATGATCGCTTTAGCGCCTTTTTCTGTTGCGATTTGGATTTTTTCCGTAAATGCGATTTCTCCACGGGATACGTGGACAACTTTTCCTGTAACGTCTAACTGATTATAATCTGATTCTTTACCGACGCCAGGAATTGCGATGATATCCAACTCTCCGGCTAATTCTGCTTTAAGGTCTATTCCATATGGTGTGTAGAAGAACTTGACGTTGTTAGTTAGGTTGAATCCTCCGTTTGTCACTTCCGCTTTGACAGCAGATAGTTCCGGATTCGTCGTGTTTGCTACTGCGATACCTAGGCGGGATGTGGCTGGTGTGCCCATCGTTCCGCGGTTCGGACCGGAGTTGCCTGTTGCGATGACAGAAATTGTTCCTGCGAGCATGGCGTTGTTGATGGCGAATGATGCGCCGTCTGTTTCGGAGTTGGCTCCGCCGCCAAGTGATAGGTTGATGACGTGCATGCCTTCGATGACTGCTGTATCGATGGCTTTGATGATGCCTGATGTGGAGCCGCTGCCGTATGCGCCGAGTACGCGGTATGCGTATAGGTCGACTTTCGGTGCGATTCCTTTGATGCCGTATTCGTTGTTGCCGATTGCAGCGATTGTTCCTGCAACGTGAGTTCCGTGGGACGTGTAGAATGAACTGCCGTTTGCATTGAATTCAGGTTTATTCGCTGGACGGTCTTTTGGTGATGTTTCGGACGCGTCGTTGTCAGCACGAGGTCTTGCATAGTCTGTGCCAGTGTGTGGTACGAAGTTCTTGCCGCCTTTGTAGATTCCTTGGAAATCCGGATGGTCGGCGTCGATTCCTGTGTCGAGGACTGCGACTTTGATGCCTTGTCCTTCATAGCCTTCCGCCCATAGTGCGTCGATGCCAAGGAAGCCGATGCTTGTATCCATTTTGGCATCTACAATGGAATCTTTTGCTTTGTCTTTCAGTTTGTTGTCAGAAGGTGCCGGCTTTTTCAAGTTCTTTTGTGCTGTGAGCGATTTTGATTTATTCGCTTCAAATGCATGCACTTCTGTGTCTGGTTCGACGAGTGTGATGCCGTCGATTGTTAATAGTTTTTCGATGTCGTTGGCTTTTACAGTTCCTGACATGCCGTTGAGGACTGTGTCATAGCTGAATCCTTCGCTGAACTGGATGCCTTTGATCATCATTTCTTTTTTTGCTCTGATCTGTTGTGAGCGAGCTTTTTGTTTTACTGCTTGTGCTTCTGTCGCGGATAGTGATTTGCCGGCGAGTTTTCTCTTGCCGGTTTCAAGGCCGACAGATGGCTCAGATAAATGGATGATGACTGGTACTAGTTGGTTTCCTGTTACGTTTTGTAGTTGTTCGTGGAGTTTTGCATCGCCGCCGAGCAGGTTAAGTTGTTCTGCGATGGCTGCTTTTTGTTGCATTGTGCTCTCGTTTGACAGTTTGTCTTTGAAAGCTTTCGTCTTGACTGCTGTTTCTACTGCTTCGGATCCATTGTTGTTGTCGGCGCTTGTGTTTGCGAGTGCCGAGAATGGAGTGGCGAGCGATAGAACTAGGATGAGCGCTAAGAATGTGCTTAGCAGTTTGGTGAAGTTATGCTTCTTCAAATTCCAATTCCCCCTATACTAGTTTAGTAGAACGTACAGTTCACAACATAGCATAGTAGTAGATTTTTGAAAATAGCGATTGTTGTCGAATTCGATGATTGTTCAGAAAAATCGTTCAAAGGTGTTGTGCTATTTTTCGGCGGGTAGTTCGTAGTGCGTAGACGGATTTTAGGAATTGTGAGAAAGTGGCTAATTGTTGTGGTTGGGAGTTTTGATTGGTGAGTTGGTAGATGGATGGGAGATTTGCGATTTTATTTATAGTTATGAGGTTTTATTGTGAGATATGAGTTTTTTTGGAGAGATATGAGCTTTTTGAGTGAGATATGAGTTTTTTCTGTGAGATATTAGCTTCTGGAGGCGAATATGGACTTCTGTGTGGAGTTATGGACTTCTGCGGGGAGTTATGGACTTCTGCTTAATTGAAGCGCAATAAAAGAGCCCAGCTGGGGTGGCTGGGCTCTTGGCTGTTAGAGTTCTGGGTCTTTTAGGAAGTTTTTGCTTAGGTGGTTTGCTGGGTTGTACTTTTTGAGTTCGTAGCCTTCTTTTTGTAGCCATTCGATGATGGTTGGGAGAGCGATTGTTGTTTGGCTTCGGTCGTGCAGGAGGACGACGATGTTCTGTTGACCGGCTTTTGCTTGTTTGGTGATGCCTTCTTGGACGTTTTTAATGATTTGATCGGCTTCTGTATCTTTGTATTTCCAGTCATTGGAGTCGACGTCCCAGTCCCACATTTTGTAGCCCTGTTGTTTCAAGCTTTTTTGCATGGCGGGTGTGACATGTGGAGTGCTGCCGTATGGGACGCGGACGAGTTTGGATTGATTGCCGGATAGTTTAACGAGCAGTTCGATGCTTTCGGTCATTTCTGCCATGAAGTTTTCGGTTGATTTATAGACGGATGTTTGATCATGGGTCATGCTGTGGGCTCCGATGAAATGACCGCTATTTTTTATCGTTTTGACGATTGATTCGTTGTGCTTCATTTCGTTGCCGATGAAGAAAAATGTTGCGGGTACTTTGTAGTTGTTTAATGTTTCGTTGTTTTTTAGGGTGAACTGGTTTGGGCCGTCATCGAATGTTAGGTAGACGACTGGCTTTTTATTTGGATTAGGCTTTGTTGGTTTCGACGGGCTTGATTGGTCAGACGGCTTGGATGGTTTTGACGGCTTGGCAGGCGGAGTCGGTCTCGCATCCTCGATCGCTTTTTTAACCATCTGCTCAAATGCATCGTGGCCCATGTGCTTGTAATCGTCACGATAGATGCGGATGGTGTGGATGTTCGTGAAGTATTCCATTTTGAAGCCGATTTCGCGGGTTAGGAATTTCACGCTGATGAAGAGGGTGCCGTCGATGTTGATGATTGGTTTCCATTGCTGTTCGACGCCGTTTAGTGAAGTTTTACCCGTACTAGCGTCATAGATGAATTGTTTGCCGTATTTCTCGATTGTCGTTTTACCGCTTTCTGTTTTCACTGTTAGGTAAAACGCTTTTTCCATATCTGACAGCGGCACTTTCGTATCGCTGTCGATGACACGGATATCTTTGATTGGCAAGATGCGGTCGTGAAGGCCAATGACACGGTTTCCGTTGCCGACCGCTGCTTCTGCTTTGCCGATTCCGATTGACACGAATACTAGTAGGCCGAATACGATTGCTAGAATTGAATACACTTTTTTCATCTACTACTCCCCCGTTTCGTGAAGTTTCTATCTGTTACTCTATTGTCAGTGAGACAAGTTTAGAAGTCTAGGGGTTTTTCAATTTTTTGTATTTATTCTACAAAGCTGTATTTCAAATAGTTTTTCCATCCGAACGTCCGCCATTGGTTTTTTGTCGGCATTTCTACCGGGAATGGCAGGAAGACGTTGAATGGTGTGTCGAATGAATCGATGTTTCTGTTATAAATGGCAACGTCATCTTTCACGAGGCCTTCCGTTACGACGGCGCGGTTGGATACTTCGAATGGGATGGCAACTTCTGTGCGCATGCCTTTGCCGTCTTTATCGAGTTTCCAGGCGGTTGCTTGTTGTTTCGTATAGCCGTCTAGCCAATGGAGTTTCACTGATACGGCGTCGGCTTCGTTGACAATGATCGTTGCGTTGACGTTTGCGCCAAATGGCAATGCGGTCAATTCTTCTATCGGTTTAATGCCGATTTCATAGAATTCCAATGGATTTCCTTCCGTTGTTTTCGGTTCGAGCTGCTTGAATGCTTCTTTCCAACGGGAGTCTGTTGCTGGAATTTCAGACACGAAATAGACGGTTCCGTCGATAACTGTTGTTAGCCCATCTTGCTGGATACGGACAGGATCTCCTGTTTCGATTTTTTGCCATTCTTTCAGCTGGACGTACGTCGTTAACACTTTCGTGTCGCTGAAAATGTCTGCTGCGAGTGTAAAGCCGTGTTTGTCTATAGCGGACACCGTTCCGTTCACTGGACTGATTAATGCGGGATTTGAGTCGTTTTGGGAAAGTTGCGTCTCAAGAACTGTCAGTTTCCGGTCGATTTCCGCGCGCTCACGTTCTGCTTCTGCGATTGCTTGTGCGAAGGCGCCGTCTTGTTGGACGTCGACTTGGACATCAACGGTCAAATCGATGTTGTCGCTCGGTGATTCCGTCGTATTGACGTTTGCGGTGTTGCTTTTCGCATTTCTGCGGTCTGCTTCCAAGTTATAAATGGTCGATTCGATATCGATTTGTTGTGCGAAAAGCGCTTCCCGCTCGGCTTCCCATGCCGCGAGTTGGCTGTCTGCGCGTCCTGTTTGCAATGTCGCGATTTCATCCCCGACTTGCACGCGATCGCCTTCTTGGGCGAGCCAAGTATCGATCGTGTCATCTTCGCCGACGTAGACGTTGTAGATGTCTTCAGGTGAGACGAGCGCTTCTTTTTGCAGTTGTTCTTCGAAGTGATTTGACGTCATGCGCTCGTATTGGTGGACATACAGTGATTGCGGGACATCGCTTTTTGGTGAATAAAGCAAGTGGATATTCACTGCGATGAACAGGCTAATGATAATTGCGACGGTGATGGACATTCGTTTATTCATATTAGAAGCCACCTCCGAAAACTGAATTAAGTAGCGTGTCGAATGGAATAAATGCGACAGCAGCGGTGACGAGCGCCATTGCGACATGCAATCCGATGATCATCCAGAAATGTTCTTTTCGTTTTCCCTCGACTATGAAGGTGCGGATGTAACGGTATTGCAGTGTGATGATAAGCGCGCTGAAAATGGTTAATTGGTTCATGAACAGGATGAGATACCAGTTGTCCATAATTGTGACGGCGAGCGGGCCGAATGATAGGAACGATAGGCTTACCGTCGATCCTTTAATGGCAAAGACGCCAAATAGGAGTGCTTTTTCAAGTAGCAATAAACCCGTGACGAGCAGTTGTAGCGGTACAAGTTGTTTGTACGGAACTTTTGTCAGTAGCGACAATATGTACGCGACGCCAAATAGATGGAACGCTATGTATATAGCTGACCAGATGATTGTGCCAGCAAGTGATGCGTACCTTGCGATTATGTAGTCTGACGTTGACATCGTCGTTAATAATGCTGTCAGTGATTCAGTGTTCAACCCCCAAAGGTTGCGCAAAACGAAAAGGAGGATGCCTGTAATGAAAACGATAACGAGACGTCTATTAAATTGACGCATTTCGCTCGTTTGTATAGCTGTTGCTAAGTCGTGAGGTCTTGTCACGTAATGCCAAAACCTGTAATCAAAAAACATGGCGACGCTCCTTTCTTCTATTAAATGAGTACTCTATGTCCAGTCTTCTATCTTCCACTCTATCAAATATAGAGAAATATTCAATTTTGTTAATGAAAAAGCGACATATGTATAGGTTTAATTGTAACTGCCAAGTGTAGTTATGGATAGTGGTCAGTCGATTTTGGTGCCGATTATATTATAGAATGGGCGTTAATTTGTATACCCTATATTGCTAGTGTTGAAACTGAACGTAAAAAGACACTTATCGTTTTGTCGCCCGATAAGTGTCTTTTAAATGGTTTTCTTCAAAGTCCATGCAATCCTTCCGTCAGTTGAGTGAATAATGGTACGTTATTCGTTTCGAGTGCGTAATCGATCATACGCAGGCAGTTTTGTGTTTCGAGTTCTTTTATGATGAGCTCCGCTTCTTCCGTGACGACTGTCGGCATTGGAATTTTGAGGTCGAGTACGCCTTCGAGAATGGTTGTTAGGTGTAAGTGCAGATCCGAAATGAGCAAGAGCTGATAGAGTGGGAGTCGGATGAAACGGTTGCCCCGCTGGAAGACGAATACTTCCCCGAGGTTTTCGACTTGCAAGCTTTTGACGTTGACGACAATTTCTTTCCCTTCAGAAGGAACAAACTGGTATACTTCACCGCCTTTTAAAATGGAGAAATATTGGTACGCGAACACGAGGCGTAGACGGAAGTCTTCCTGACTAGTGAAAAAAGGTCTCATACGCTGAACAGAAAGCATTTTCATCCCTCCATCATTGAATATTCCAACTATTTATAGTTTATCATAACACTAGTAGTTTTGTGAATGATTTGTTTTCTATCTTATTCAAACGGTGCCGAATAATTGACGTTTATTTAGGAGTTTTTTTCTGTCGTGCCCCGTTCATGGGGTAATGGTTACTGTTTTCATTGTAAAACCTCCATTTAGACCGCTATTTCCACAGGTTCTTGTTTTTTTGTCTGTTTAGAATTGTTTTCAGATTGAATTCGTTTACGGTTACGGTGTGCAAGCATTATAATAAAGGGAATGCTTATTTTGAGGAGTGACCCGATGTACATGACAGTGGAACGAGTTTCTTATTTGCATGAACATGAAATAGATGAATATATGACAAGTATTAAACATGCATTCAGACCGGATATTAATGAAGATGCACAAATTATTAGGAATGCAGTGGCATTAGTGCGCAAAGGTGTTCCGATTACGTATGAATCTGGCGATGATGGCAGCAGAATTGATGCGACGTTCATGGACCCGGATAATGAAACTGTCCAGCTCTATCCGCTGAAACAGGATTCGGTATGTACGTGCAGGCAACCTGATTGGTGCGTCCATAAAGTCGCTGTCATTTTACATTTGTATTCCCAATTCAACTCATTGACGGATTGGCTGCATGACTGGCAGCGCCGTGAAATTGAGCAGATGGTATTAACGATTTCAGAGCGCACGCCTACAGCATGGAATGACGTACTTGCTAGGTTAACAAAGCCTCTTTCTCAACTGGCAGAAGGTGAAAATCCGAATGTCTTCATCCATGAAGCATCTCTCATGGATCAAAAAGTGATTCCTTTATATCCGTTCGAATGGGAGTGGAAACCTCTGTTTGAACTGTTTTATAGATTGCATTTAGTGGAATCGGCATGGTCTTATTTACAAGTCCATCTCGAAGGCGTTAAGCATCCGTCCTACCGCGAGTGGCAATTAAAGACGTGGCTGTCCGAACAAACCGATAAGATCGATGACAAAGTGCAGTCGCTAAGCAATAAACTGCGCTTGTTTGAAACGGATGTGTTCTATAAATCTCTCGAGGAGAACGTCCGCCGTTTCATCTTGAACAGCGACGGCTTGTTCGAGTCAAGGCTTGAAATTTATTCGAGTGTGACGGAACTGTTATATGTTGATCCTGCGACGCAGAAGAAAGAATTGTCTTTCCTGCTGTCTACGGATGATATCGATGCTCCGTTTTTTGCGGCTTATTTCCATTTAACGCAAGGTGATGAAGAAGCATTAGCGGAAGTAGCTGCAAAAGCAGGCGGCGAGCTTGTCGACCATTGGTTACCGCTTGCCGACCACGCGACAGATATGGATGAAATGGGTGCATTGCGAATTATAATGGAGACGATTTATCCGCATATTAGCGCGTATTTCCAAAACATTTCTCTTTCTACAGAAAAATATCACTTTATCCGTCTCATTGACGGTCTTCTTGAAATTGCAGACTTTACGGAAGAACGCCGTGAAGCGCTTTTTATGGCGTACGGTGAAGCGGGCGTCAGCACGTTCGGTGATTTCCTCATTGAACGGGAAAGGTTTGCGGAATGGGCTGCGCTTATGCACCGATATGATATTCCGTATGACGGGATTGAGTCGAATACGATGCGTTTCGTACTTGCGAATGATCCCGCTGCCGTCATGCCGCTTCTTCATGTATATGCGATGCGGTTCATCCAAGAGAAGAATAGGCATAGTTACCGCCGCGCCGTTCGGCTGTTTAAAAATATGAAAACCGGTGCGAAAAAGAGCGGCAAAATCGAGTTCTGGAATACGTACATCGACACAGTGCGTGAGCAATTCAGACGATTGCGCGCTTTAGCAGAAGAAATGGAAAAGGGGAATTTGAATCTATGATGAATATGGATGCATTGAATGTACTTTTCCAATTACGTATTCAGCGCGGTGCGGATGGCACGTATGCGCTGTCTGCAGAAGATGGCAATGGCCGCCTTGTGTCTCCCACTCGCCTTTCCTCTTTCCTGTTTTTCATGAATGAACAGGCGCTATACGGATTGATGTCAACTACGGATGAAAATGTCGTTTACTTAAATACGAATGAGTTTTTGCAAGTGTTTGCTGGCAAGACGCATCCTTATGCGACGTTTAGCGGGTTGACGAGGGATGACGAAGTCCATTTGTCTGCATTGAAGGAAGCGGCTAGTGTTTGGAATGGTCCTGATTTTTGGCAACATGCTGAACTGGACGCAGGTGAAATACGATTTGACGAAGATAAGTTAGGCATTTCCTCTCTATCTGCGATGATTTTGCATGATGCGATTCGGGAAAAAATCCAGACTTCTGCCATCCATCTTGATCAGTTGCCGGCGTTGTTGCCGCATTTACGCAAGTTCGGTTGGCCTGGTGAGTCTGTATCGACAATGCCGATCCGTGTCGCGTTCCGGTTGACGGAGCCTGCTGATGATGGCAGTACGGAATGGCTTCTTGAGACGGTTGTCGTCAGTGAGCGCGGTGCACATTGGGCGCCTGCTGTGCGCAAGTTGAATGCACCGATTGAAGATGCGTTGCCTGCGAAGTGGAAAGAGTATGCAGCTGAAATTAGCGAGAAGCAGTCTGAGATGGTGTCCTTTTTGCGTTCAACGGAAGTCGATCCCGGGCAACGCTTTTTGTCGATGCCGATGTCAGATCCTGAAGTCCGGTTGTTCATTCAGGAAGATTTGCCTGTGTTCCAGTCGTTCGGGTATGCTGTCATCCTTCCTGCTTGGCTGAAGACGGTGACGGAGTCGAAGATGCGAGTTCGTACGAGTGCGAGTGTCCAGTCGTATAAGGCAGCTGCAGGTCTTGATGAAGTACTGTCGTTCGATTGGAACTTCTCGCTTGCGGGCAAGGAGATCGATCAGGATTCATTCCGCAAGATGGTTGATGAGAACCGGGAGTTCATCCGTTCGGGTGATGAGTGGTTCCATATCGATCCACTTTGGCTTAAGCGTATTAAGGAGCTCATGGAGCAGGCGGATTCTGGTGAATGGACAGTTAAGGATTTACTGTTCCAGGAGATTCCTGAAGAAATCGTGCCGATTGAAGATGATGAGGAATCGGATGATCCATTGCTTGCGTTTTCAATGAAACAGTCGTTGCGTGAGTATGTGGAGATGATTTCGGATAAATCGGGCTTGCCTGACGCGGGTATCCCGGATGCGTTGCAAGCTGAGCTCCGACCTTATCAAGTTGAAGGGTACAATTGGCTCGTCTTTATGCGCGATTATAAGTTTGGTGCATGTCTTGCGGATGATATGGGGCTTGGGAAGACCGTTCAGCTCATTTCGTATTTGTTGAATGTCCACGGTCGAACTGCGACGACGTCCCCTTCGCTCATCATTTGTCCGACGAGTGTGCTCGGTAACTGGCAGAAAGAGATTGAGCGATTTGCTCCGTCGCTATCCGTGCATACCCATTATGGACCGTCGCGCGCGAAAGGCGAGGAGTTTGTTGCGTTGCTTGCGGAGCAAAGACCCGATGTCATTTTGACGACGTATGGGACAGCGACACAAGACGATGAAACGCTTGGTGAAATTGTATTTGCGAGCATTACGCTTGATGAAGCGCAAAATATTAAAAACATGCAGACGAAGCAATCACGGGCGATTCGTAAGTTGCACGGTGATCATCAGATTGCGTTGACGGGTACACCGATTGAAAATCGTTTGTCTGAGTTGTGGGCGATTTTTGATTTCATTCATAAAGGGTATTTTGGCAGTTTCCGAACGTTTACGGAACAGTTCATCATTCCGATAGAACGGGACGATGCTGACCTTGAGAAACGGAAGCTGCGGGCAAAGATCCGTCCGTTCTTATTGCGCAGGACGAAAAACGATCCTGATTTACAACTTAATTTGCCGAAGAAGCTTGAGCAGAACGAATACGTCGCATTGACGACTGAGCAAGCGGCGCTGTATGAAAGTTTCATTGAAGATACGAAGTTCAAGTTGGAAACGTTGACCGGTTTTGAACGTAAAGGGCTCATTTTGAAAATGTTGAGCCGGTTGAAGCAGTTGTGTAATCACCCTGCGTTGTTCCTGAAGGAGCCAGGCGCACCGGCTGAACAGATGCTTGGGCGTTCGATTAAGCTTGACCGGATCGTGTCGATGGCTGCAGAGATTGCAGCGAACGGTGAGCAATGTCTCATTTTCACGCAGTATATCGGAATGGGTCAATTGATCCGCCAATGTCTGTCTGAGTTGCACGAGATTGATGTGCCGTTCCTTTCTGGCAGTATGCCTAAAGGTCAGCGGGATCATCTCGTTGAAGCTTTCCAGGCAGGAGAATTCCCGATTTTCATTCTGTCTCTTAAAGCTGGTGGAACGGGATTGAATTTGACGGGCGCGAATCATGTGTTGCATGCGGACCGTTGGTGGAATCCTGCAGTTGAGAATCAGGCGACAGATCGTGCATACCGGATTGGTCAGACGAAGTTCGTCCATGTGCATAAGTTTGTTAGCGTCGGTACGATTGAAGAGAAAATCGACAAAATGCTTGTCGAGAAAGCTGCGTTATCCGCAGATCTTATTCAGTCGAGCCAATGGATTACAGAACTGTCCGATACGGAACTGGACGATTTGTTGACGTTTAAGCGATAGTCATTTCCGCCTCTGTACCTTTCATGGTGCCGGGGCTTTTTAATTTGCCTTGCGTGGTTTTAGCGGATAATTAAAGACGGCTTGTCTCACGGTTCGCGAGGAATGAAATGCGGTTACTCACACGTTCGTTTTCTTCCAGGTCATTGATGCGCTCGTTGAGATTGGCGATAATGCGAATAAGTTCACCGATTTGGAGTTCCATCCTGATCAATTTCTTTTCCATTTTATCCATTGTCCTTCCCCCTCTCATTTGGAGTTGCGGCAGGAGCGGTCTGTCCCGCCGCAATTGTGTGTTCGGCTAAGATCATAGCCCTTTTTCGCAGCAAGCATTGCAGTTGGACGCAATGCTCCCCTATCTGATCTGTGTGGATACGGATAGATCCCCATCCATCCGTAATCCGGATCCTTTTTACATTCATCAATCTCGCAGTAGACATTAGTGCTTTTCTTGCTGACGATTCAATCCGGAATTTCATTTACCCATTTCTGATTCTATCGGTATGTATGCATTTGATAGATCAGAAGATGGGCAATCCGCCTTTTTCGTCTTGTGGCAGTTGGAAGTTCTTCCGGGCATTCTCTTCTTCGCTAAGAGTACCCTTTCGATCCACTGCTTTCGTGCTGAAAACAGGCTCTTCGTACATGTTTTCATTCTCACGCCTTTTTGTCGAAAGGAAACGGATTTCCTCGCCAATGACTTCTGTAACAAAAACGCGTGTGTTATCTTCCCGTTCGTAAGTCCGTGATTGGATGCGTCCACCTACACCGATCAATGAACCTTTTCCGCAATGCTTCGCCGTATTTTCCGCTTGTTTGCCCCAGGCGGTACAAAGGATGAAGTCGGCATCCACTTCGCCTTGCTGGTTTTTGAATTTGCGGTTGACGGCGAGGATGAAACTCGTTTGCAGTCTACCTTCCGACAATTTACGTAAGACAGGATCTTTTGTGATACGTCCTACAAGCGCCACTTGGTTCACGTTTTTTCCTCCTTCCCAATGTGATGCCCTTATCATATAACTTAAGTCGGAATATTTGCAACTGAACAAAAATAGGTTTTCACTGCATTTCTAGTAGGAATTTGACGTTTTATGTTTGCGGGTTTTGCGTTTACTTGTCAAAAAAGAGGATGATGACAACGTATCACTTAATTTTCGTTAATGGAAGATAATAAGAGTTTGACCGGTTTTCGAAGTATTTTGGGAGATATGGTATACTGAGAGAAAAAGTGAGAGGGGTGGCGGCTTTGAAGACTTTTAAAATGATTTCAGTCGGCATATTGGATGATGACAAAATTGTGGATTTTCCACTTGTTGACGGGATTATTATTAACCAGGAGAACAGTCATCGGCTGTGGGTGTTGGAGTTGTTTATCGCAAGCGAGCATGCAGCGTATTTCGATCGTCTAAAGGAATCGGGCGAGCTTGTAGAAGCGCGGGTTGTCATTTCTTATCCTGGTAACGAGCCGGCAGGATTCCGTGTTACTGTCGATGCTGTGCAGCAAATCGGTGATAATATCTCTGTTTTAATGAAAGGCCGATTAAAGCGTGCACGCTCTAAGTACGCGGAGCATTTATTAGAGGAACTTATTACGGAAGGGCTTGGCGGCGATGAGTTGCTGAAGCGCTTTGAATCGGACATGCGTGAACGTCCTCGTTTGAAGAAAGATAAAGAGCGTCAGGATGACCTTTCAGAAGAGCTGCCTTGATGATCGGGCGGCTTTTTCATTCGACAATACATAAGAAAAACCGCCATGAAGGCGGTTTTTATACGGCTTGCAGTTAGCGGTTGTTCATTCCATCTTTTTTGTCACGGTTCATTTTGGAGTCATCCGTTCCGTTCACGTTAGTATCATCCATGATACCGTCGTTCGTCTTATCCATTCCGTCCATCGATCCATTATTACGGTTGTTATCATTCATGATGCCATCATGTACATCATTTCCTGAATCAAGTCCATCGTTCATGCCATCCATGTCCGGTCCTGCACCGTTATTCACTTTTGGCGTCATATCACGCAAACCATTATCCAGACTTTCCATTGGTGTTTCATTGTTGGATGGTACGTTGTCATTACCGCCACACCCAGCCAAAACGAGTCCGGAAACAAGTGCAAGTGGTATCGCTTTTTTGAACATGAAAATTCCCTCCTTTCCACAAGCCGTCTATCATACAAGCGTATGATAATGTAGGTTGGCTTAAAAAGAGGGAACTATCCATTGGATTTTATTAGTTGTTTTCCATGCGGTCAGTAAGAAGCAACTCGATATATGTAGCTTCCGCTTTACAGCCATAATTGTAATGCGTATCGAGTTTTTCCTGTTTCATCTGAATGGAAGCAATCTGTTCTTCACTTGGCGGCTCGTTTAAGACACGGTGAATCACTTCATTAATACGCTGTGCAAGGTCTTCATGGAACTTCGCATCCGCTTTCACTTCATCAGGAATTTTTGAATACCATAATGCTTTTGTTGTAATATAGTCGCGCCACAATTCAACAAAGTCCGCAATATCGTATTTGTTCTCATCCCATTCGATATTTGCCATGTACTGCTCGAATGTCTGTGTGATGGAACGCGTAATACTGCTCTTTATATTTGGCGAAAGATCTTTATACATTGCTAATTGGTACCTCCTACTTTAAACGTGCATGTATTGGATGTACAAAACATTTTCAGTTTCAGTACAGTTGTAAATGTATTTGTATTTCATTACCTATTGTATCGAAATTTTTGCATGCGTGCAAATTAATTTGACAATTTCTGCACAGGCCCGAGTGCGAATGTGATTTCCGTTTCACAAGCAACTTCGCCTTCTACTGTGGCAATCGCCTTCCCTTTACCGATCGATCCGCGCATCCGCGTAATTTCCACTTCCAGTTTGAGGGTATCGCCTGGAACGACTTGGCGTTTGAAACGGCAATTGTCGATTCCTGCGAAAAATGCCAAACGTCCACGGTTTTCCTCTTTTTGGAGCATCGCGACTGCACCAACTTGTGCAAGCGCTTCCACAATGAGAACGCCCGGCATGACAGGATATCCTGGGAAATGCCCGTTGAAGTATTCTTCGTTTATCGTTACGTTTTTCAAGCCTACCGCACGTTTTCCTTCTTCAAGTTCCGTAATCCGGTCAACCATCAGAAAAGGATAGCGATGCGGAATGATTTGTTGAATCTGTTCTGCAGTTAGCATGACTTCATCCCCCAACTATATGTATGATATTAAAAATTGAAAACGGAAGAGCCTTTAAGACTCTTTTCCGCTTAAAATATCGATTATATGCGTCCACGTTTCCATTTTCAACACATCGGACGGCTGTCCGTCGCCGATATAACCGTAACCGAACATCGCACCAAATACAGCAGCAGCGGCGAAAATAGCAACAACGATAATGATCCGCAACCAAATGGGGAATAATCGTATTTGAACCCACATTCGCGGTTTTGCGTTCGTTTCCTCTTTCACTTGCGGCTTGCGCTTGTTGCTCTGATTGCGTTGCATTCTGGACGCGACGATCTGTTGCTCAGTGGCATCTTTTTGTTTCATATGATCCCATTGTGGTGTTTTTTGTTTGTCATCTATCATATCGATTTCTCCCTGGCACGAATTACCGGATGCTGTTAATTAACCCTAGCATCTGATCGGCAAGTGTTACGGTTCGTGCATTGAATTGATAAGAGCGCTGAACGTTTATAAGATCTGTCATCTCTTTTTCATAATTGACATTGGATGCTTCAAGTTTTTGGTTTTCCATACCGATCCGGTTACGTTGGGCACCGTTCATTTCTGTCAATACATCTGCTGCTGTTACGCCTAATTCAGCGAGATTCGTTGGCAACGCGAAGTCCGTGGACGATAGCCGCGTCATAAGGTTTGGGCGCTCAAGCGTTGTAACACCCATTTGAATTCTGTCTGTCGTGCCGTCGTTTTGCGTCACCTCAAGCACACCACCAGGCAACATATTGTAGCCTTTCGCATTGTCTGCGAATGTGATCGGTTGGCCAGCGCTGTCCGCTACAGGATACCCTTCACCGTTCACAAGCATAACGTTTCCGCCTGCTACAGGTGAAATGTAAAAATTCCCCGCGCGTGTATATACTGTCTGCTCGCCGTTTTCAGTAGGCATGATGATGTTGAAATACTGTTTCGGTTCTGTAAAAGCAAAATCGAGGTCGCGGCCCGTCATTTGAAGAGAACCGACTTTCCAGTTCATGTGCGCTGATCCGAGCATTGCACCAACTCCGTATCTGATGCCAGCTGGTGATTGACGCTCTGCAGTATCCGCTTTATCGTTATTGAATTGCTGATAGAGCATTTCTTGGAAGTTCGTCTCATTTGTTTTATACCCATTTGTTGCTGCGTTTGCAAGATTGTTACCGATATTATCGATTTGGTGCTGCAACTGATTCATCGTATTGACTGCTGTGGACATTGACCGTATCATCTTTTCACGTGTCCCCTTTCAATGCGCCTCATCAATTGACGCGCCCGATTTCGTTCACTGCTTTTTCCATGCTGCGGTCATACGCTTGAAGGATTTTCTGATTCGCTTCGAAAGCGCGGTATGCCGCCAGCATATCCGTCATCGTTTTCCCTGAATCTACGTTGGACATTTCTAAGTATCCTTGTTGGAATGAATACCCGACACCCGCTGCGCCTTGTGCATTTGGCAAGTTACCTGCATCACTCGTAAACAGTCCGTTACCTGATTTTGAGAGTGCACCTGGTTGCTGTGCGAATGCTACACCTAGTGTCGCCACTACAGCTCCATTTTCCATAACGTCACCAGTGCTCGAAACACTGAAATCGTCATTTTGTAGCTGGATCCGCTGACTGTTCGCGTCAAGGACAAAATAGCCCGAAGGATTCGTCAAGTAGCCGTTTGCGTCAACAGTGAAGTTACCGTTTTTCGTGTAAGATTCAGTTCCATTGCCATTGTCCAATTTAAAGAATATTGCCCCAGGTGTTCCTGTTGCTTCGTCAATCGGTAAATTACCGTCAATGAGCGCAATATCTGTTGTCATGCCCGTTTCACGTAGCGAACCTTGGATGAATGATGGCATCGTTTCTTGCATATAGACACCTGTCGATAAATCACCGACTGGAGATAAGCCTCTCAGATTCAATCCTTTTTGAGTAGGTATATGTGTACTATCCAAATTGGACATAAGCATTTCAGGAAATGAACGGATACTCGATTGCTCCGCTTTAAATCCCGGTGTGTTGGCGTTAGCCATATTGTTCGCAAGCATCTCCGTCCTACGCTGTTGCGCAATCATGCCGGATCCAACTGTATAAAAACCTTTGAACATAGAGCACGCCTCCTTTCATTTGTTCAAAAAACGTTAAAATCGTCTGTTTGATTTACTTATATTATCGAGCAGAATGCCTGTCCCGATTGCAACACAGCCGAGCGGATTGTCGGATACGAAGACGGGTACTTTCAGTTCTTCTGCCAGCAGCTGATCAAAACCGTGTAGCAATGCCCCGCCTCCTGTGAGGAAAATACCTCTGTCGATAATATCGGCAGATAGTTCTGGAGGCGTCTTTTCAAGGACGTTTTTCGCAGACTGAACGATCATTTCAATCGTTTCACTCATCGCATCAAGGACTTCACCCGAATGGATTGTTACAGTGCGCGGAAGGCCCGTTGCCATATCACGGCCCCGGATATCCATCTCTTCTTTGCGTCCGCCTGGAAAGACGGTCGCGATTGTCATTTTAATTATTTCAGCTGTCCGTTCACCGATCAGCAGTCTATGTTTTCGCTTGATGTATTGAATAATATTATTGTCGAGCATGTCGCCTGCCGCTTTAAGTGATTCAGACGTCACGATATCGCCCATCGACAGAACTGCGACATCAGTCGTGCCACCACCTATATCGATGACCATGTTGCCGCTCGGTTGGAAGATGTCCATTCCTGCACCGATTGCTGCGACTTTCGGTTCTTCTTCCAAGTATACGCGTTTACCGCCAGATTTTTCGACAGCATCTTGAATGGCTTTCTGTTCGACACGTGTAATATTCGTCGGACAGCAAACTAGGATTGTCGGCTTCGATAGGAAACCTTTAACGTTCAATTTGTTGATGAAATGACGTAACATCGCTTCTGTCACATCAAAATCCGCAATGACACCGTCTTTCATCGGACGAATGACGATAATATTGCCCGGCGTTCTACCGACCATATTAAACGCTTCTTCTCCGACAGCCAGTACTTTATTTGAATGTTTGTCGAGCGCTACAACTGCGGGCTCGTCCAACACAATGCCTTTTCCTTTTACGTGAATCAACACATTTGCAGTCCCCAGGTCGATTCCGATATCTTTTGAAAACATCAATCCTAGCTTCCCCTTCCAGCTTCTTGATCGTTCCTATTTTTACGTACTCATCTAACTATATATTGTATCATACCGAATCTTTGTTGAACACAAACATCGACACTATTTTTCATATTTTTATTCAGCAATAAAATTTTGTCGAATGATGTCGATTTGCTAATTTTAACAGGTGATTTCAGGAAACTGTGATTATACTTATGGTTGCTTGCTAGTACTTTATATTACCCATCCCATTGGCATATGTATTTTTATTAAACTTTATTTTATATGTTCCTCATTTTTAGCATGCGAAAAGACAGGGTATCCGCATTCGCGTACGAATGCTAATGAGGTCCCCGTCCGTTTTCGTTACGTATTGCGAGCCTTCTTATGTTCATTCATCCATTTCATTCGTGTTGCTTCACCGCCTCTTAAATGTCTGACAGACTTATGATAGGCAAGTACTCTCGCGACTTCTTCAGATAACTCCAGATCCACATTTGGCAGACGTTCTGTTAAATCTTTATGGACCGTGCTTTTGGAGTAGCCTGTCGCTTTCGCGAGTGCCCGTACGGTAAGTCCAGTGTCCAGCAACATTTTGCCGAGGCGCACGCATCGCCTCCGAATTTGCTCGTGCACGCCCTCTTCCTTTCCTGTCAGCTCCATTTCTTCCTTTATCTTATGCTGGGGATAGGATGGTTATGTCTGGGCACGCTAGGCAATATAAGTTCAAGTGCTGATTTGTCTTTGTTTTTTTCGCGGGAAGACTTTTGTTGTAGGAGATGGGTCGGTCGCGCTGGAGTGGTTTTGACAAATTTAAGCTTGGTTTTGGATGTGGATTGAGCGGATGCCGAGCGAAATTGAGCGGGTGTGGACGCGCATTGAGCGAATGGCATGCGACATTGAGCGGTTGTGCCCGTGGATTGAGCGGATGCCGAGCGACATTGAGCGGTTGTGGACGCGCATTGAGCGGATGGCATGAGACATTGAGCGGTTTTGGACGTGCATTGAGCGGATGGCATGCGGCATTGAGCGGTTGTGCCCGTGGATTGAGCGGATGGCATGCGGCATTGAGCGGTTGTGCCCGTGGATTGAGCGGATGGCATGCGGGATTGAGCGGATGGCATGCGGGATTGAGCGGTTATAGCCGTGCATTGAGCGGTTGTGCCCGTGCATTGAGCGGATGCCGAGCGATATTGAGCGCGGCTGACATGTTTACGGGCGCGGCCCTGTGTATGCGGAGCAATCCATCTCATTCATCTATTCCACCCCCGGCGCGATTAAAAAAAGCCATCCCGCAAAAATGACGCGGGAGTGGCTTGGTTGGTTAGAATGCTAGGTATGAGCGCGGGTTCACTGGGATGCCGTCTTCGAGTACTTGGAAGTGCAAGTGTGTGCCTGCTGCGGCGTTCCATTCGTTGCTTGTGGCGGTGCCGAGTGATTGTCCTTGGGTTACTTGGTCGCCTTCTTTAACGAGGATGCCTGTGAGCGAGCTATAGATTGTTGTTAGTCCGTCAGCGTGTGTGATTGTGATTTCGCTGCCTGCGAATTCGTCGATGACGACTTCTTCAACAGTTCCACTCAATGCTGCGACGACTTCGAATGGCTGGTCTTCCATTGAGATGGAGACACCTTTGTTCGTCAAGTATGTCTGGCTGAAAACGAGGAGCGCTTTCTCTCTCATTTCTTCATCTGCTTCTGCATCATAGTACTCTTGCAGAATGGCCATGCTGTCGTGATCGTCTTCGTTGAACGGATACTTAAGTACTTCGTTCGTTGCGTTCGTTTCTACGACTAGTTCGTTGTTTGGCTGTTGTGTCACTTCGATTTCATCGGCACTATCTTTTTGGACAATGGCGTTAAAGCCCCAAACCATGCCGACGAAGACGATTGCTAGACCTGAGTAGATGGCTGGCCAAAACCATCTATTCTTTTTCTGACTCTTATTCTTCTGAGAAGGGGATTTCGGTTTTTCTTCTCGCATTATCATCACCTCACTTGCTATTGTTTGCAAGTGATAGCGTTTTTAAACATTCTGATTCATCAAGTTCAAACTTTTTTATTTCTGTGCCGGAATAGTAGTACGTTAGAATTGATTCTGCGGACCATCCTTTTTGTGCAAATGCTTCTGCACCGTACTGGCTCATGCCGACGCCGTGTCCATATCCTTTTGTTGTGATGATAACGATTTTGTTTGTAATATCGTACGCAATATTGAAGTCGGTCGATGCAATTCCAAGTAGTTCACGCATTTCTCTGCCTGTCTTTTCAAAGTTCGTGGAGACGGCTTTTTGGACTCGTCCTGTATGGTTGCGTACGAGTTGAAGGCTTTTGAATTGATCCGCTTTCCAATCACCACCGACTGCTTTGTTCCATTCTTCAATCGGCATTTCAAGTCGGCGCTCCACTTCTGCGGCAACAATTGCTTCACCCGGGCTTTCTACGCTTTCCAAGTAAGGTATAGGATTGCCGCTATAGTTTTTCGCGGTTTCTGTTTTGCCATTAGACGTAGAAAAGAACATGGCGGTTATCATTTCATCTTCATAAACGATAATATCGCCAGTCGTTGAATCAATGATTTCACGCAACCTTTTTTCATTTGCTTTGTATTCTTTCCCCCAACGTTTTTTACGTTCCGCGGGGCTTTTATAAACTTGAGCTGAAACGGTTGCTACAATTGGCCTCCTTCCCATATCTGTCGCACGCAATGCGTATGTCCGTGCCGCGATTGCTTGCGCGCGCAATGATTCGTCATGAAACCCCATTGGCATTTCACCTGCCACGACGCCGAGTACGTACTCGTCAATCGGTATAGGCTTGTCCTCGCCATCCACCGTAATGTGTATGACGCAAGGGTCAGGCTTGTCCTCCATCGCTACATGCCGGTCAGGTTCAATCGTGTTTTTAAATAAAATAGGAATAAAGAATAGAAGTAGGATGAATAAAACTGCTAGTAGTTTGTCCATAATTAATTGTATGAAGGTAGTCTATGATTCATTCAGAAAAAGTGCATATTGTTAAAAACTGAAATTCTTTCATTAGTGCCCAATAAAAAAACTGTCTCACATCGGTTAACCGACGTAAAGACAGCTTTAGTAGCAACAAATAAGTGTATGATTGCGTACCTTAGACAAGTTGCTCTTCTTTTTCAGTAGTTGTTTCTTCAGATGAAACGCGTTCGATATCTGCACCGAGTGCTTTCAATTTCTTATGGAAATCGACATAGCCACGATCCAAATGGATTAGTTCCGTAACTCTAGTTGTACCTTCAGCTACAAGTCCAGCTAAGATTAAAGCTGCTGCCGCACGAAGATCTGTCGCCGCCACTTCTGCACCTTGTAGATCGGATGGTCCTGAAATGATGACTGAACGACCTTCAATTTTAACGCTCGCGTTCATACGACGGAATTCTTCGACGTGCATGAAGCGGTTTTCAAATACGGTTTCAGTCAATACGCCTGTGCCTGATGCCGTTAACATTAATGCCATCATCTGTGATTGCATATCTGTCGGGAATCCTGGGTGAGGCATTGTTTTAAGGTCTACTGCTTTTAACGGATGTGCTGCTCGAATGCGCAATCCTTCGTCCAGTTCAGTGATCACAACGCCCATTTCAGTCAGCTTGGAAATTAAAGCCGCGTTATGTTCAGGAACTGCATTGTCGATTGTCACGTCTCCTCCGGTAATTGCTGCTGCAACCATGAACGTACCTGTTTCAATACGATCTGGAATGATATGGTGAATTGTTCCGTGAAGTTCACTTACGCCTTCGATACGAATTGCATCCGTACCTGCACCGATTACGCGACCGCCCATTTCATTAATGAAGTTCGCCAAATCGACAATTTCCGGCTCTTTCGCCGCGTTTTCGATAATTGTCGTTCCTTTTGCTAAAGCTGCAGCTGTCATAATGTTTTCCGTCGCACCGACACTTGGGAAGTCTAAGTAAATCTTTGCTCCTTTTAAGCCATTTGGCGCTTTCGCTTCAACATGTCCGTGACCGAATGAGATTTCTGCACCCATCGCTTCAAATCCTTTAAGATGTTGATCGATTGGTCTAGATCCGATTGCACAGCCGCCTGGAAGTGCGACACGTGCAAATCCGTTACGCGCTAGTACGGGTCCCATCACTAAAATGGAAGCGCGCATTTTACGTACATATTCAAATTGTGCTTCGTTAGCAAGCCTATTTGTTGAATCTATGATTACTTCTCCACGTTCAGCATCATATTCAACTTTCGCGTTTAGGCTTTTGACCACTTCGTTAATTGTTGATACGTCTGATAGATTTGGTACGTCACGGATGATGTTCGGTCCATCCGACGCAAGCAAAGCTGCCGCCAAAATCGGTAATACCGCATTTTTCGCACCTTCGACACGAACGTTACCGTGTAAGACACGTCCACCGTTTATAATTATTTTGTCCACAAAAAGTCCCTCCGACTTCAAATTTATACTTTTTGCCATATGATTGTCTGTACCTTTAATTCATCATAGTTTAAACATGAAAACACATACTATTTTACAGTCCTTCTGTTTCCATAACAAGTACCTACAGGGCTATTTAGGGTCTATCTACAAGATAGTCTATAATATGTACCCTTTTGACGGATTGTGCCCTGAACGAGTCTGGGCATTGAGCGCTCCGATGTTCCATATTCCTTGCCATTGGGGAATTTGGACATTTTTGCATTTCATGCCATCGCCCCAAATACACACGTGTATATGTGCGGCGATAGCATGGAGTCAAAATCAAGTAGGTCCTCATGCTGGCCTACTAAGTGTGTACCCGAAATCTTTCCAGCCAAACCAACTTTAATTGAATAAAGACGGGATTCTTCCTGACCAATAGGATATGTCTAAAAAGAAATTTGATACGGCCGAACCGATAGCAAAACTCAATAAAATATATAACAATTGCGCTTGAAAAACGTGGTGCTTTTTTATAATTTTTTCGGGCATAATTGATTGTAATGCATAGAACGTCAAACCGATGAAAAATATGTGTGAAACGATTGCCAGCATTGGGTTATGTACAAAGATATCGTTCAATGTCACTACTTCCTTCCACCTATACACAACAAATTTTTGCTAGATTTCTGTGCAAAAAGCTTTATGAATTAAAAACACTAGATTGCAAGAAGGTTCATACATACATAAGAAAAAATGCGGGCAGAAGAAAGACTTCCTCTGCCCGCCAAATCAGCTAAAATGATTATTTCATTTTATGAACATTGATCCGATTGATAGCGCGCTTTAAATCAAGCTGTACCAATTGAGCATCAAGTTTATCTGTTTTTGCCTGTAATTCTTGTTCTGCACGTTTTGCTGCGCGTTCTGCACGAGCAAGGTCGATGTCAGAAGCTAATTCAGCATGTTGTGCAAGAACGGTGACGACGTCAGGACGCACTTCGATGAAACCGCCGTGAATGGCAATATTCGTCGTTGTGTTGTCCTTCTTTAATCGTAGTGCACCGATCTGAAGTGGAGCGACCATAGCGATATGACCGGGAAGAATCCCGATTTCACCAGTTTCAGTCGAGGCAATTACCATATCCGCTTCAGATGCATTAACAGGACCGTCGGGAGTGACGATATTGACTTTAATGGTCTTCATTTGTTTCCCTCCTGATCAATTACGCCTAGGCGTAATTGTGCCTGGATTTTTATCGGGCATAGCACGATAAATTCATTTAAAAATCCATGACATCCGCCGGAGGCTTATTTTATTCAGCTTAGAGATATTCTATTCTAATGCATTCTCCGGCGTTGCACTCGACACCATTTAAAAGTGATAATGTATGCTGAATAAAATTTAGACTTCTACGCCCATGCCTTTTGCTTTTTCGATAACTTCTTCGATGCGTCCGACAAGACGGAATGCATCTTCAGGAAGATGATCATAACGACCTTGCAAGATTTCCTTAAAGCCGCTGATTGTCTCAGAAACTTGTACATAAGATCCCTTTTGGCCTGTGAACTGCTCAGCCACGTGGAAGTTTTGTGAAAGGAAGAATTGGATACGACGTGCGCGTCCGACAACAAGTTTGTCTTCTTCGCTAAGCTCGTCCATACCAAGGATTGCAATGATATCTTGAAGTTCACGGTAACGTTGCAATGTGAACTGTACTTGAGTAGCCACTTCATAATGCTCTTCGCCAACGATTTCCGGGCTTAGTGCGCGTGAAGTAGATGCAAGTGGGTCAACCGCAGGGTAGATACCCATTTCAGAAAGTTTACGCTCAAGGTTCGTCGTTGCATCCAAGTGAGCGAATGTCGTAGCAGGAGCCGGATCCGTATAGTCATCGGCTGGTACGTAAATCGCTTGGATTGAAGTAACTGAACCTACGTTTGTTGAAGTGATACGCTCTTGAAGCTGACCCATCTCAGTTGCAAGTGTCGGTTGGTAACCAACAGCAGATGGCATACGGCCAAGAAGTGCGGAAACTTCAGAACCCGCTTGCGTGAAGCGGAAGATATTATCGATGAATAGAAGTACGTCCGCGCCTTGTTCGTCACGGAAATGTTCTGCCATTGTCAAACCAGTCAAAGCAACACGCATACGTGCGCCAGGAGGCTCGTTCATCTGACCGAATACCATTGCCGTCTTCGTGATAACGCCGGAATCAGTCATTTCATAGAACAAGTCATTTCCTTCACGTGTACGCTCACCAACACCAGCGAATACGGAAATACCACCGTGTTCTTGTGCGATGTTGTTAATCAATTCCTGGATAAGAACTGTTTTACCTACACCCGCACCACCGAAGAGTCCGATTTTACCACCCTTGATGTATGGTGCAAGCAAGTCAACAACTTTAATACCTGTTTCAAGAATTTCAACTTTCGTTGAAAGGTTTTCAAATGATGGAGCCAGACGGTGAATCGGATCGCGCTGCTCAGTTGCAGGGATTTCCTCTCCAAGGTCGATGATTTCTCCAAGTACGTTGAATACACGTCCAAGTGTTACGTTACCGACTGGAACTGAAATCGCTTCGCCCATATCAGTTACATCCGATCCACGCTTCAAGCCATCAGTAGATGACATCGCGATTGTACGGACCGAGTCGTCTCCAAGGTGGAGAGCAACTTCTAGCGTCAACGTTTGTGGAGCTTCGTTTGGACGCTCGATTTGGACCTTCAATGCATTATAGATCGCTGGTAGGTTGCCGTCTTCGAATTTAACGTCAACAACCGGACCCATTACTTGAAGTATTTTACCGTTACTCATGCTTTTCCCTCCTGTCTTACTTTTCCCGTTCATATGTTATTCTAACGCGGCAACTCCGCCGACGATCTCAGTGATCTCCTGCGTAATTGCAGCTTGACGTGCACGGTTGAATGACAATGTTAATGAATCGATTAGATCAGAAGCATTATCCGTAGCAGTCTTCATCGCTGTCATACTGGAAGCATGTTCGCTCGCTTTTCCATCAAGTACTGCTCCGTAAATAAGACTTTCCGCATATTGTGGAAGAAGCGTTTCAAGAATCGCTTCAGCAGAAGGCTCAAATTCATAGGAAGCCATTGTAGATGCTGATGAAAAGTCAGTGAGCGGAAGCAGTTTCTTTTCCGTCACTTCATGGGAGATGGCGGAGACGAAGTGGTTGTAGAACAAGTACACTTCATCATATTCGCCTTCTGTGAACATGCCAACAGCTCGATTCGCGATTGTTTTTATTTCATCGAAAGAAGGGTGATCGGAAACTCCAATCAGGCTTTCGCTGACGTCATAGCCAAGACGTTCGAAGAATTCGAGTCCTTTACGGCCAATCGCAACGATTTTCACTTCATCTTTGGATGTGTGTCGTTCTTCGATTGCACGACGCGCTTTACGGAAGATGTTACTGTTGTAACCACCTACAAGTCCGCGGTCGGATGTGACGACGATATAACCTGTCTTTTTCACAGGACGACTCGTTAGCATCGGGTGACTTGAGTCGCTTGTTGCGCTCGCAATCGCACCGACGACTTCTTGGATTTTCTCCATGTATGGAACGAACGCTTTCGCATTCATTTCAGCACGTGTCAATTTAGAAGCTGAAACCATCTGCATCGCTTTTGTGATTTGACTCGTCTTCTTAGTCGATTTAATACGGTTTTCTATATCGCGTAATGATACCACTGGCAATTCACCACCTTATTGTTTAATTGGACCAAAATCCAGATTGACCGATTCTTAAGCTTCAGAAGGAACGAAAGTCTTTTTGAATGCGTTAATCGCATCTTTCATGATTTCGTCAGACGGAAGGTCTTTTGTCGTGCGGATATGATCGAACACTTCAGTGTGGTTTGATTCAAGCCAAGTTGAAATTTCGTCTTCAAATCGAAGGATGTCCGCAACAGCCACATCGTCAAGCAGACCGCGAGTCAACGCATAAAGGATGACAACTTGGTATTCAACTTTAACTGGCTTGTTCAAGTCTTGTTTCAAAACTTCAACTGTACGGATACCACGGTCAAGTTTCGCTTGTGTCGATGCTTCAAGGTTAGAACCGAATGCGGAGAACGCTTCTAGTTCACGGAATGCAGCAAGGTCAAGACGAAGTGTACCGGCAACCTTCTTCATTGCTTTAATCTGTGCAGAACCACCAACACGGGATACGGAAAGACCGGCGTTGATCGCTGGACGTACACCCGAGAAGAAGAGGTCAGATTGCAAGAAGATTTGTCCATCAGTGATGGAAATTACGTTTGTTGGAATGTAAGCGGAGATATCTCCAGCTTGCGTTTCAACGAATGGAAGTGCAGTAATTGAACCTGCGCCCAATGTATCGTTCAACTTCGCTGCACGCTCAAGTAGACGGGAGTGCAAGTAGAATACGTCACCAGGGTAAGCTTCACGACCTGGAGGACGGCGAAGTAGTAATGAAAGTTCACGGTAAGCAGCAGCTTGTTTAGATAGGTCATCATAAACAACTAATACGTGCTTGCCTTGGAACATGAATTCTTCAGCCATTGTTACACCTGTATAAGGTGCTAGGAATAGTAGTGGTGCTGGTTGTGATGCAGATGCAGTTACAACGATTGTGTAATCAAGTGCGCCTGCTTTACGAAGTGTTTCAACAACCCCACGTACTGTAGATTCCTTTTGTCCGATTGCTACATAGATACAGATCATATCTTGGTCAGCTTGGTTAAGGATCGTATCGATTGCGACAGTTGTTTTACCAGTCTGACGGTCACCGATGATCAATTCACGCTGTCCACGGCCGATCGGTACAAGTGCATCGATTGCCTTGATGCCTGTTTGCAATGGCTCATGTACGGATTTACGTGCCATGACGCCTTGCGCAGGACTTTCGATTGGACGAGTTTTCGTCGTTGCGATTGGACCTAGTCCGTCAACCGGCATACCGATTGAGTTAACTACACGTCCGATCAGTTCCTCACCGACTGGAACTTCCATAATACGGCCAGTTCGACGTACTTCATCGCCTTCTTTGATATCAGTGTATGGTCCTAGGATAACGATACCTACGTTGTTCGCTTCCAAGTTTTGCGCCATACCCATGACACCAGTTGAGAACTCAAGAAGTTCTCCGGCCATGACGTTGTCGAGGCCATGAGCAAGTGCGATACCGTCACCGATTTTGATAACTGTACCGACTTCGCTTACTTCCATCTCAGACTGATAGTTCTCAATCTGCTGCTTAATCAGCGTGCTGATTTCTTCAGCTTTGATGCTCATGTATGTCACCCCTCAATTTCAAATTATGATCCGATCAGTTTACGTTCCAGTTTGTTAAGCTTAGCGCTTAAGCTGCTGTCGTAAATCTGATTGCCAATCTGCAGGCGGATGCCGCCGATCAGACTTGGATCGATGATATTTTCAATGCGTAATGATTGTTTGCCTACTTTGCGTCCGAATGTCGCAGAAATCGAGTTCGTCTCCACTTCCGTTAAAGGACGTGTCGAGTATACTTTAGCTTCTGCAACTCCAGCTGCATCATTTGCCAATGCGTGGAATTGTGCAAAGACATTTTGGATTTCATCCATACGTTTCGCATCCAACATCACGAACAATGTGTTCATGACAATCGGATTTACTCCGTTAAAGATCGTCTTCATAATGTCTTTTTTCTTTGCCGTTGACAGTTTTGGAGAACTAAGCAATTCACTTAAACCTTTGTTATCACGGAAAGCTTTCTTCAATTCTGTAAGTTCTTCTTGAATAGAAGCAGTCTGTCCGTGTTGCTGTGCTAAGTCGAATATTGCTGTTGCATAACGTTCAGCTACTACCGATTGGCTCATCGGCTTTCGCCTGCCTTCACAATCGTTTCTTCAATCAATGCACGGTTGTCTTCCTCGGAGATTTCTTTTCCAAGTACTTTTGAAGCCGCCAAGATTGATAGTGAAACGAATTCTTCGCGTACGGCTGCAACTGCCTTTTCTTTTTCTGTTGCGATTTCAAGTGTAGCGGATTCTTTCATCCGGTTCACTTCATTGCGTGCAGCTGTAATTAGCTCTTCACGCTGTGTTTCTCCTTGCTTACGTGCGTTATCAACAATCGACTGTGCGTTTTCGCGAGCTTCCTTCAAAAGAGCGCGCTGCTCTTCCAAAAGTTTGTGAGAATCTAAACGGCTTTGTTCAGCTGCTTCGATTTCATTCGCGATCAATTGAGCACGTTGATCCATAATTCCCATAAGCGGGCCCCATGCAAATCTCTTCAAAAGAAGCATAAGGACTGTGAAGAAGAATACTGTTGTGATAATACTTCCTAGGTTCAAGCCATCAGGATCATTCAGTTTCGCTAAAAATCCTGCGTCAGCATTTGCAGACAATAGGATGAGAGTATTTTCTAACACGATTGTTTCACTCCCTTCAAGAGCTTATATCATTTTCATAAGTGGTACGTGTATAGAAAGAACGTTATTCTTAATTTTCAACTTTAAATAAGCTTTTCAAACATCTGTTGTTACATAAATGAATGGCGAAGGGCATAACGTGCGTTCTTCGCCATTTAAAATTGTTCGGAAATTATTTGTTCATTACGATGAAAGCGATAACTGTCGCGATGATCGGAAGGGCCTCAACTAGTGCTACCCCGATGAACATTGTTGTTTGAAGCATACCGCGTGCTTCTGGTTGACGAGCGATACCTTCTACTGTTTTAGATACGATCAAACCGTTACCAATACCTGCTCCAAGTGCACCTAGACCAACTGCTAGTGCTGCTGCTAATAAACCCATTGTGTAATATCCTCCTAAGAATTCATGTTTTTTATTTTTTGTTTACCAACCCTATAAAGGGGCAATATATGTTTAATGATCTGTATCGACTTTGTGCGCCATATAGACCATCGTTAACATAACGAAGATGAATGCCTGGATCGCTCCGATGAAGATGGAGAAACCTTGCCAAGCAAGTGCCGGTATTAATGCTCCAGCAAGACCGAATGCGCTGGATGCTCCGAGCGTCGCAAGAAGTCCGATGAGGATCTCACCTGCGAAGATGTTACCGTAAAGACGAAGACCGAGTGTCAACGTGTTTGCAAATTCTTCAATGATTTTAAGCGGTGCCAGGAACGGCATAGGCTGCAAGTATGTTTTGAAATATCCTTTAGCGCCAAGCAACTTAACACCATAGAAGTGCGTCAAGATTACAACGGTTGCTGCAAGTGTCATCGTGACTACAGGATCTGCTGTAGGAGATTTCCACCATAGATAATCGTTGTAAATGATGTTGAATGGTAATCCAAGCATGTTGGCAACGAATACGAACATGATCAAGGTAATTCCTAGTACGTGGAATCGGCCACCTGTTTTCCAGTCCATATTGTTCTTGATGATGCCTTTGACGAAATCCATGATCCATTCCATGAAATTCTGCATGCCTGTAGGTTTCACTTTCAAATTACGTGTCGAAATGACTGCAATAAGGAAGACGATAAGACATGTAATGAATAACATGAGAATATTGGATGCGTTAAAAACTATTCCGAAGATCTCGAAATTCGGATTTTTATGGTCCACGTTTTGTTCACCTCCCTTATGCAACCAAAATTAAAAGTGCTTTACGTGGACTACGATCCTATCTGCTAGCAATAGGATGTAGGGAATCATTAATCCAATCACAGTTGCAATCAGATTGAACTCTTCCGGCATAGTCAGCGCAATCGCTGCCGCCGCCACTCCGGATCCGAAACGCAAAGCGGTTCCTCCGATTGACTTTGTTTCTTTCCCTTGAGAGATTTTCTCGTCGAATCTGTCCATTCTACGGACAATAATCCAAAAATTATACAATCCGAAGAACGATCCGAGAATTAATCCTGCAAAAACCGGTTTGAAGTCAGTAAAAGCCCATCCTATGACGAACAGTGCGAGCAAAAAAAAGACAGCTTTCTTTTGCCTATTAAAAATTTGTCGCATTGTGTGCATGATGGGTGATTCTCCTGATTCATATTTTGCTTCAGCTTTTGCTTTCAACGAAAAGTGTAGGACAATGAACTGCGTCAAACGAAAAGGTCCGTCCCCCATAATCGGGCTTGTCCCAGAGCTCCGATCAAGGTCGGAACCTGTTATTGTAAATGAATCGTCTCAACTACTGACCACCAGGAAGCGTTGCTATCGAGCAAGTTCAAAGTGGTGTTACTGACGACATCCAGCGAAAGGATGATAGAATCGTCTCGGAAATGTTTGCATCGACGATCTTCATATGTATGAAACCCCTATCATTCTTACCCTTTGTTAGCATACAATAGGGGCATTTTGATGTCAATTGATTCCCGTGAAAAACTTCACAAACTCTACTCTTTGTCAAATTATCGTCATAATTGTAGACGAACTGCAATATTCATGCTGTCCATAGGGGAATTCCCTATTGTTTTTCAGTTCTTTTCTGATGACCGTAAATACTCAAGTAAAGCTTCGACAATACGCCCAGACGCTTTTCCATCTCCGTAAGGATTGGATGCTTTGGACATTTTCGTATACTCTTCTTCATTAGATAGAAGTTCGTCCGTTAAATTAAAGATCATCTCTTCATCCGTACCGGCAAGTTTCAATGTCCCCGCCTCGATGCCTTCAGGACGCTCAGTCGTATCGCGTAGTACGATTACCGGTTTTCCGAGTGATGGCGCTTCTTCTTGGATACCACCTGAATCTGTCAGGATAATATGCGAGCGAGCTGCGAAATTATGGAAATCGACGACTTCAAGCGGCTCAATAAGATGTACGCGATTGTTGTTACCTAGCAGTTCATCCGCCACTTCCCGTACTGCAGGATTCATGTGAACGGGATAGATTACTTGCGTCCCCGGATGTTTTTCAAGAATCCGCGTAATTGCACGGAACATATTGCGCATCGGTTCGCCAAGGTTTTCGCGTCGGTGAGCAGTAAGTAATATGAGTTTGTCGTCGCCGATTTGATCTAACACTGGATGATGGTAGTCTTCTTTGACAGTCGTTTGTAGCGCATCGATCGCCGTATTTCCTGTAATGTAAATGCGATCTTTCGGTTTCGCTTCATTTAATAGGTTCTGTGCAGACTTTTCTGTCGGTGCGAAATGAAGGTCCGCAATGACGCCTGTCAGCTGGCGATTCATCTCTTCCGGGTACGGTGAAAATTTGTCCCACGTACGAAGACCCGCTTCGACATGACCGACTGCGATTTGGTTATAAAATGCAGCAAGACTTCCTATGAAAGTCGTCGACGTATCACCGTGGACGAGCACGATATCCGGTCGCGCGTCCTTCATGATTTTGTCGAGCCCTTCCAGACCGCGCGTCGCCACATCGATCAATGTCTGACGGTCCTTCATAATGTTAAGATCGTAATCCGGTGTAATATCGAATGCATGCAAAACTTGGTCGAGCATTTGACGGTGCTGCGCGGTCACGGTAACAATCGATTCGATTGTCTCCGGATGTTTTTGCAGTTCAAGTACAAGCGGTGCCATTTTAATCGCTTCCGGTCTCGTACCGAAAATCGTCATCACTTTAAACTTTCGTTTCAATCCATTCACGCCTTCCCCATTGTGTTGGTACTTTTTTTATTTCGTTCCGAAAAGACGGTCGCCTGCGTCACCTAGACCAGGTACGATATAGCCTTTTTCGTTTAAACGCTCGTCCAACGCCGCGATATAGACGTCGATTTCCGGATGCGCTTCTGTAAATACTTTCACGCCTTCAGGTGCTGCGATCAGGCACATGAAACGAATGTTTTTCGCTCCACGTTTCTTCAGTGAATTCACTGCCTCAACTGCCGTCCCACCTGTTGCAAGCATCGGATCGACTAGGATGAATTCACGTTCAGCTACGTCAGATGGCAACTTCACGAAATACTCATGCGGCTGCAATGTTTCCGGATCACGGAACAAACCGATATGTCCAACTTTCGCCGCCGGAATCAATTTCAAAATCCCATCGACCATGCCGATTCCTGCTCTCAAAATCGGAACAATCCCTAGTTTCTTCCCTGCTAACACTTGCGATTTCGACATGCAAACAGGTGTCTCCACATCTACTTCCTGTAATGGAAGATCGCGCGTAATTTCATACGCCATAAGTGTCGCCACTTCATCGACAAGCTCACGGAATTCCTTCGTCCCCGTATTCACGTCACGGATATACGTTAATTTATGCTGGATGAGCGGATGATCAAATACATGTACTTTTGCCATTGCTAATCGCTCCTTTTCAAAATGTCTTGACCATTATACCAGATGCCAACCCAATCACGCACCATCAAGCGCGGAAAGTGACAGATGTTGTTGAATGATGAATTGTTTGAGGATTTGTTGTGGTTGGTGGGGTGGTTGTGTTCTTGGATGTTGAGCGGTTTTTGGCGTAGGGAAACGTGTTTAGGCAATAGAATCGATGATGACGAGTGCGGGAGTTGGAATACGGGCGCGCAGACCGGATTTACGGGCGCGGAATCAACTTTACGAGCGAGCAAGACGGGTTTGCGGGCGCACCAAGCGTGTATTCGAGCGCGAAAACGTATTTACGGGCGCAGCTGTACTGTTTACGAGCGCGACACCAACTTATACGAGCGCAGACGACAGATTTACGAGCGCGGGGAAAACTCATGAATTGAAAAATACTCGTACGCGCAGAATGCCTTTGACAAATTAATCCTTGTCTTAAATAAAGTGGAACTTAACTAGCGTTAGCAAACTCCCCTTTTACTATTCTTTGCTATAAAAAGTATTCTTAGCTTTCCCATTCATCAGAAGACCGGATTTCTTCAACATTCGTTTTGCGACGGATCGGTCAGCAATCATGGAAAACGATCGGAATTCACGATTGGTGATTTTCGTATCGATCAGATAAAACCAATCAGACAATAATTGCTGATGCCCATCAGCAGAAACACTATGGCAAGTAATACAAATCCACCTTTTCTCTATCCATTGCATTTTACCAGTCCTGCAACTTTGGCATATCACACCTGCTTTAATTTCTCCTCTTGACATTTTCATTGTTTTTATCAAAGGGAATGGATTATATTCTTGGTGTGCATTAATCATTTCAAAAGAAATCTTCTTCATTTCATTACGTGAAATTCTTTCAACGCCAATCGTCATATTGTATAAAATAATTGGAATCTCTTGAGTGAATGCAAGAACGATGTCCATCTGATTCTCATTGTATAGCTCATTCGTAAAAGCTAATCCGATAACTCCCTCTATCGGAAGATTAATCCCTCTCTCTTTGAGCCATAGATCCATGAAAATCTTCTTCCGATCTAACTCAGTAAGAGGACTACTAATAATTCTCCTCTCATCATTTTGTTCCTGGATGAATTGTATTGGATCTGTCTTGACCCGTAATGTCCCGGCTAAATTCTTAACTTCAAATAATAGAATACGGTCTGGCAAAATCATAACGGAATCCATCTGAAAATAAACCCCGTTTTGTAGCAGGCACACATCATGCATTAATGCCATAGGATAAGTCGGTCGGAATTCGTTTATATACTTATCAAAATTCAACTCACCCGCAAAGCCCGCACGCCTCTTTCTTAAATCTTCTTCAATTCTTGAGTACTGGTAGTGGTCATTCGGCAGTCTAGCAATTAATGATTCTAAACCAATCAACATCAATGGTTTGTTCCGTTTTTTATAGATCATTTTATCACCTCATGCGCATTGTACCAGTAAGCTGCATGTTTGACGAACCGGCAAATATCATTTTTGACATGCGCTCAAGCCAATGAAATCAATAAATCCGACTTTCAAAATCCGAATTTTGTAGTGTGAATGTACTCATTTTGTTACTTTGGCAGTTTCACTATTTTGCATGACGCCAGCATTATTTTGCTTATCTGAGCTAAATCGGCTTCATAACCGATGTGACATTTGCTTACCTTTTAATCTTATTTCGCGGAAGTCTCCTGTTCCCCAGCCTTCAAACAGACGCGCCTAGTGCTTTTGACAAATTAATCTTGGTTTTACGAGCGCGCGGATGATGGTTATGGGCACGACTCCGACTTTTACGAGCGCGCGGTCGACGGTTACGGGCGCGACTACGGCTTTTACGAGCGCGCGGTCGACGGTTACGGGCGCGACTACGGCTTTTACGAGCGCGCGGATGATGTTTACGAGCGCAGCTACGGCTTTTACGAGCGCGCGGTCAATGGTTACGGGCGCGACTACGGCTTTTACGAGCGCGCGGTCAATGGTTACGGGCGCGACTCCGACTTTTACGAGCGCGCGGATGATGGTTATGGGCACGACTCCGACTTTTACGAGCGCGCGGTCGACGGTTACGGGCGCGTCAAACGCCACCCCATAAAAACCAAAAACCCCACACTCACCAAGAGTGTGGGGTCCATCCTAATTAATCAAGCATACAAAGGAAATTTATCTGTCAACGCCTTCACGCGCGCAGCTGCTTCAGTTTTGGCAGCTTCGTCTTCGTGGTTTTTCAGCAAATCAGCGATGATGGAACCGATTTCCTTCATCTCTTCTTCTTTGAAGCCGCGTGTTGTGACGGCTGGTGTTCCGATACGGACGCCTGAAGTGACGAATGGGCTTTCCGTGTCGAATGGAATTGTGTTTTTGTTCACTGTGATGCCGACTTCGTCAAGGACGTGTTCAGCAATCTTGCCTGTGAGGCCGAGTGATTTCAGGTTAATTAACAACAAGTGATTGTCCGTTCCGCCGGATACGATGTCGACACCTTCTGCCATCAAGCTTTCCGCAAGGGCGACTGCATTTTTCTTCACTTGCTGAATATGCGATTTAAACTCAGGCTTTAACGCCTCACCGAACGCAACCGCTTTTGCAGCGATGACGTGCATCAACGGGCCGCCTTGGATGCCAGGGAAAATGGTCTTGTCGATTTTGCGTCCGAATTCAGCAGCGAATTCTTCGTTCACAAGGATGACGCCGCCACGAGGACCGCGCAATGTCTTATGCGTTGTGGACGTGACGAAATGTGCGTGTGGAACAGGATTCGGGTGCTCGCCGACTGCGACAAGACCAGCAATATGCGCCATATCGACCATCAAGTATGCGCCAACTTCATCAGCGATTTCGCGGAATTTCGCGAAGTCGATTTCACGTGGATACGCACTAGCTCCAGCAACGATTAACTTCGGCTTATGTTCAAGCGCTTTTTGACGAACGTCTTCGTAATCGATGCGCTCGTCTTCTTCACTTACGCCGTACTCGACAAAGTTATAGAGAATTCCGGAGAAGTTCACCGGGCTGCCGTGTGTCAAGTGTCCGCCGTGGGAAAGGTTCATGCCGAGAACAGTGTCACCCGGCTCAAGAATTGTGAAATAAACAGCCATGTTCGCTTGTGCACCGGAGTGCGCTTGAACGTTAGCGTACGCTGCACCGAAAATTTCTTTGACGCGGTCGCGTGCAATATTTTCAACGACATCAACGTGTTCGCACCCGCCGTAATAGCGCTTGCCTGGATAGCCTTCAGCATATTTATTCGTCAAGTATGAACCTTGTGCTTCCATGACTGCTTCTGTTACAAAGTTTTCAGATGCAATCAATTCGATGTTGGCGTTTTGGCGGTTTTTCTCTGCCATAATCGCTTCGTATACTGCTGAATCTTCACGTTTCACATTGCTCAAATCCATGTTCTCATTTCCCCTTTTTACTGTTTTTTTTATCGTTAATGGACGGTAAAACCATCCAGTCTCACAAGAATCTCAATCTTCTACCGGCCGCACATAAACAGCCCGTTCTCCGCCAATCAATTTCGGCCTCGTTGTTGCGACCGTCACGATGGCGTCCCCAATTTGTTTAATGGACGTCCGAAGTGGTACGGCTACCGATTTCAAATGCATGCCAATTAACGTCTGACCGATATCGATGCCTGCAGTTGCGCGAATTGATTCGACAACGACTGCGTCATCGAGGTGTTCGAATGCATAAGCGGACATCGATCCTCCAGCACGTACGACGGGAATGACGGAAACCGGTTCAAGTCCGTATTTCTCAGCGGCAATGCGCTCAACCGTCAATGCGCGGTTAATATGCTCGCATCCTTGAAATGCCAAAAATATGCCGTGCCGTTTTGCAAATGCCTGCAAAGGTGCGAACAACGCGTCCGCGACTTCAAGCGCGCCCCCTGTACCGATCCGTTTGCCTGCGATTTCAGATGTTGAACAACCGACAACGAAGAAACTTCCGCGCGCAAATGTCGTTTGCTCCTCCATTTCGGACAGCAACTGTTCGACTTCCAACTTCCAAAGATTTACTACATCCATTGCCAAGCTCACCTCGCTCCGTTTTCGAGCTCCGTCAATTTAGCGATGCGGCGCTCGTGGCGGCCACCTTCAAAGGGTGTGTCCAGCCATGCTGTTACTACTTCTCGTGCAAGACCCGGTCCGATGACACGTTCTCCCATCGCGATAATGTTCGAGTCGTTATGCCCTCTTGTCGCTTTCGCGCTGAAGACGTCATGGACGAGTGCACAGCGAATTCCATCCACTTTGTTTGCTGCAATGGACATGCCGATGCCCGTCCCGCAAATGAGGATTCCTTTATCGAATTCACCACTTGCAACGCCTGTCGAAACAGGCTTCGCGAAGTCTGGATAATCGACCGATTCATTGGAGTCGGGACCAAAATCTGTATAGTCCAACCCTAATTCTGCCAATAGATTCATGATTTCATGGCGCAAATTATTTCCGCCATGATCTGAAGAGATTGCGATTTTCATTGCGGCACCTCTTTTCTTAATATACTCACAACTAATTCTATCATTGTTCGACAAAAAAACACAGTCCTTCGATTACTATTTCGTACTGTGAAATGAAACCTATACATATGCAAAGACGCCTTGTATGAACAAGGCGCCTGACTATTTTATTCTCATTAAATAGCGTTTATTACGAACGATCAAACTGGCTAATGACTTTATATAAGTCTTCTGATTGTTGCTTCAACCGGTTCGCCATTTCGTCCGTCTGTTCAATGGAGCGTACTTGTTCTTCTGTAGCAGCGCTCACTTCTTCCGCTCCAGCAGATGTCTGTTCCGCGATTGCAGCCACTTCCTGGGACTGGCGCGCTGTCGTTTCAATATTTGTCAGTTGGTTTTCAACAAGTTGTGAAATTTTCACGACGGAATCCGCCATGCCATTCACTTTTTCAGACATCGATTTGACGCTTGTGCTCGTCGCATCAGCACGGTCCGCTTCAATAGACGCTGTCGACACTTGTTCTTCAATTTCGACTACCACTTTCGAAACGTCCGACTGGATCATTTTCACGAGCTCATCAATGCTATGAACGGCTTTCGCACTTTCATCCGCAAGCACACGCACTTCTTCCGCCACAACCGCGAAACCTTTACCGTGCTCACCTGCACGAGCTGCTTCAATTGAAGCGTTCAATGCGAGTAAGTTCGTCTGCCCAGCAATATTGCCGACAAGTTGCACGATGTTGCCGATCTTTTGCGCATTTTGGTCAAGCGTACGAATGGTCCCAAGTGACTGCTCACTTTGGTTCGACATATCGCGAATACCTTCAACAAGCGAACGGAAAACGTCTGTCGTCCGCGCAAGTTCTTCCAGCATTTCTTTTGATTTGACTGATGAATCTTCGGCATGATTGCTCACTTCCGCAGCTAATAACCTAACGTCTTCAATTGCTTCAGCCGTTTCCTGAATTGCCATTGCAGAAGCTTCGGCGCCTGAAGAAATTTCCGCAATCGTCGTCGCAACTGCATCCGCTTGTGTCGCGGCAGTGCTCGTTTCGATGGACAACTGATCGACTGTGACAGCCGTCTTTTCGAAATTCGTCTCGATTTCCTGAACGATTGTACGCAAATTGAGAACGAGTTTCTGGAACGCTTCTGCAACGGACCGTATTTCATCCGAAGACTTCGGCAAAACAATTTCTGTTCCGATTTTGCCATCTGCCACTTCGATTGCTGCCAACTCCAAGTTTTGAAGAGGTTTTGTCAAGATTGTACTGAACATGGCGGCGAGTATGGCTGACCACATAATGCCCATTCCATATGTAAGGATTTCAAAAATGAGTGGTTTTATATTCGGAAAAAATTCCGGACCTATGTAATTAATGAAAAATGCACTCGTTGAATATGTCACAACTGCTAGTATCGTGACGAACAAAACGAGTTTCTTGCGTAATCCGAACTTTTTAGATTTCATGCTTCTTCCCCCAGTAATTTCTGCTTCAACTTTTCAATCAAACTTTCCAATTCACCAAAAGTTTTCCGATACGTCTCCAAATTGCCACCATACGGATCATGCACATCTCCGCCAACAGCCGGCAATGTATATTCCTTCAACGTAAACGTTTTTTCTGCGACAGACGGGAATGAATGCAAAAGCAACCTCTTATGTGACGAAGTCATCGTCAAAATAAGATCCGCCCACGCTAGTCTTTCCGCTGTAACCGCAGTAGAAACAGGCGTATACGGCATGTCCGACTGTTCGATAAGCGTCAAGGCATTCGCGGAAATCGGCAATCCATCGACTGCATGCACACCCGCTGATCTCACGTCTACCCCTTCAATCTGTTTAGAACGGAGAATCGCCTCTGCCATTGGGCTTCTACACGTATTTCCTGTACAAATAAAATAAATGTTCATACTATATCACCTACCTATAGGATACTCCATAACCATGAATAAAGAAATAGATATTTTCAACGAAACCATGACATTATTCCCATCGTCAATAATGCCAATCCACAAAACCTACGCAAAATCTTGCCATTCCGCACGCTAATTTGCCTGCCATAGTAGAGAGCGATGCACGAAAATATGAAAGCCAATGAACCAGATGCAAAGATGAACAATAACTTATTCAACTGAAGCATTCCAAAGGACACACTGACTGAAAATGTGTCCAGGCTTACCGCAAGCGCAATAAGGACGGGATGAAGTTGCCTTGTTAGCTCAGAGTTACTGCTATCATCTTGCAGCAACATATGCAAACCGATCAACGCGAGAAGCGCGCCCGACAGCAGATGACTCCACGCTGAAAAAACTCCGACCGTCCAGTCCCCCATAATGAATCCGAGTAAAGGGAATGCCATATTGAGCACCATCGTCCATAACGCTAGCACTAATCGACCTTTGCGCATGCGCAATAAAGAATAAACGATGACTACATCAATCGTCGTAATACACGCTGCAATTATTTCCACCAATAAAATCGACCTCCCTACTACTGCATCTGTCCATCTTATGCAGCAGTTTGAGAGGTCATTCATTCGTAAATCTATGAACTTACCATGCACAACTACTTAAACCGTTTACCATCAGCTGCTTTGTTCAACCGGTTCATAACCGCCGCTCCTACACCATGCACATCCGTTTCAGTTGCAAGAATAACATCGGCATCGGTTTCGTCGCACTTCCGAATAGCGTGATACAAATTTGCTGCCATGGCATCCTTGTCATGAAGCGTACCAAACGAAAAGTACCAATCCGCCTCACCGTGCGCGAATTCATCCGGGCAGATGACAGCGACTTTTTTTCCTTCTGTATGCAATGAAGCTACCGCATTCCGAATAAGTTCTTTATTTAATTCAATAACGAAAAGTGGCGATTCAGGCGCGTAATGCGCATATTTCATCCCTGGCGCGCGAGGTGCTTCTCCTCCAGGCGTATTGCTTTCAGCGTTCACAGGCCCGATAATGCTTTCTATTTTCTCCCGTGTTAACCCACCTGGACGTAAAATCGTCGGAGGAGCCGTCGTCATATCGAGTACCGTCGACTCCACACCAACGCCCGTCCGACCACCGTCGACAATCATCGGAATTCGCCCTTGCAAATCCGTATACACATGCCCCGCTTCAGTCGGGCTGGGCTTACCACTTCGGTTCGCGCTAGGTGCGGCAAGAGGTGCACCAAGTTGCTTTAATAATGCAAGCGCAACTGGATGATCTGGCATCCGAATTCCAACCGTTTGGAAACCAGGTGTCACATTCTCCGCTATGACACCTGGACGTTTATGAAAAACGAGCGTCAACGGCCCTGGCCAACATTCGTCCATAAGCAATTGTGCCGTTTCAGGAATGTCAATCGCATAGTTCTCCACTTCTTCTTTCGTGCCAATATGTACGATGAGCGGATTGTCGGAAGGACGTCCCTTCGCCGCAAAAATCTGCTGCACCGCTCGTTCATCTGTTGCAAGTGCGCCAAGCCCGTAAACCGTCTCTGTAGGAAAAGCGACGACACCGCCTTTTTCAAGAATATCCACAGCCTGTTGGTAACTTGCTAAGTTATCAATATGGTTATCCACTGAAACAATTTTAGTTTCCACGAATAAAACCCCCATTTATACACATTTTTCTTCACTTATCCACATGAAGAGTGGATAACTTTATGAAAACCATGATTTTATCCACTCCCAAATGAAGAAAGTGACCTGTTCATCTTTAACTTCCACATCTTCCTTGCTATCAACAACCTCGTCCGGGAAACAAACTTTCGGAAACAATCCACACCACCAATTATCTCCACGACCGCTTCCAATTGTAAGAATATACGCATCATACGGCGCTTGAGCAGTAATGACAAAGCCCGAACGTTTCGGTGGAAACAGCGCAGCCTTGCGTTGGAAATGCACTTCTTGATCCCCAGCCATTTTCGAAGCAATGCCGAAAATCGTCGATTCAACCTTTTTCAAGTTGTCCACAATGTCTTCTTTAGACTCTGCTTGATTAATTGCATTGTTGATAAGTGGCGCGATTTCACGTTGAATCGCCTCTTTAACCTTTTGGTCAGCAGCAGTATTGGAATGTGCAAGTATCCGAAATCTAATTTCCGCATCTTGCTCTATTGGTCGATCCATAAATAACATAAGTGCAGACTGGATGATGAACAAGACGAGCAAAAATTCGACAACCGCTATCACCTTTTTCATCCGCTTGCTAACTTCTTTTGTACGTATAGTAATTTCATAGTCTTGTATCATCCCGATCCCCTCCTGACCTCATTGTTGCCAGGGGTTTCGAGTTTTATTCACTAATCTCGCAAAATATCATACGATCTTTTCCATTAATATCTTGAATGATAGAAACAGAGGCTTTGGGAAACGCTTTTTTGAATAAATCCGCCACAGCCACACCTTGTAAATAGCCGATTTCGAGTCCGATCAGTCCAGTCCTATTCATCAATGCAGGAAGTTCCGTCGCCAAACGTTTATAAAAGAAAAGCCCATCGTCTTCAGCGAACAACGCGCTATGCGGTTCGAAATCGACAACGGTCCGTGACATTTCTGCAGATTCTCTGGCGGCAATGTAAGGCGGATTGGACAGCACAACATCCCACTTTTCGTACGCAATCGGCGCGGTCATATCACCTTGCCTAAAATCGATGTCGACCTCATTAGTGGCGGCATTCCGTCTAGCAGTCTCAAGCGCCATCTCACTAAAATCCGTCGCCACAACTACCGCTTCAGGCCATTCTTTTTTGATGGCAATCGCGATCGCGCCGCTTCCTGTACCGATATCCGCCACGCGGCATTCTTTTTTCAGATTGCTCTTACGTTCAAGCGCGCCATACACAAGCTCCTCCGTTTCAGGTCGCGGTATGAGTACATGCTCATTCACTTCGAAGGACAGTCCGTAAAACATTTCTGTACCGATAATATGTTGAACAGGTTTTCCTGTAAGGAGTTCTTCGTTTTTATTCCAGAAAGCGGATTGTTGGTCTATCGTTAATGGTTCACGTAAATCTGCGAGCAAAGAAGCCCCAGACTTTTGCGTGACGTGTTCCATTAATAAGTGCGCTGCTTTAGTGTCCAGGTTTTTTGACTCTAGAAGCGATTTGGCTTTGTTCAGTGCTTCGTAGATTTTTTCGTTAGACTTTTCATCTGCCGTAGCGTCGTTCATGTCACAAGCCTGCTTGCCTTTTATGTTGTCAGCCTTTTTGTCTCTTATGTTGTCAGCTTTTTTGTCAGTCATTCTGATCCAAACTTTCCAACCGTCTCGCTTGGTCTTCAAGGATGAGCGCGTCGATCACTTCGTCCAGCTTACCTTCGATAATTTGGTCAAGCTTCTGGATCGTGAGCCCGATACGGTGATCCGTCACTCGGTTTTGCGGGAAATTATATGTGCGGATTCGTTCAGAACGATCCCCCGTCCCGACTGCAGATTTCCGTTTTTCATCGTACTCCGCTTGCGCTTCTTGCATGAATTTATCGTAAACACGTGCACGTAATACTTTCATCGCTTTTTCTTTGTTTTTAATTTGCGACTTTTCATCCTGACACGAAACGGTGATCCCTGTCGGTAAGTGCGTCAGACGAACCGCGGACATTGTCGTGTTGACTGATTGTCCACCTGGGCCGGATGATGCGAATGTATCGGTCCGGACGTCTTTATCGTGGATTTCTATTTCAACCTCTTCCGCTTCCGGAAGCACAGCAGCTGTTGCGGTTGATGTGTGGATTCTTCCACCCGATTCAGTTTCAGGAACACGTTGCACACGATGCGCACCGTTTTCATATTTCAATTTGGAATAAGCACCTTTTCCGCTAATCATGAAAATGATTTCCTTGAAGCCGCCAAGTTCCGTCGGTGAGCTGTCCATCACTTCGACGCGCCAGTTATTCATTTCCGCGAACCTGCTGTACATGCGGTATAGACTCCCCGCGAATAACGCAGCCTCATCCCCACCTGCAGCCCCGCGGATTTCCATAATAACGTTCTTGTCGTCATTCGGATCTTTCGGCACAAGGAGCAGCTTAAGTTTCGCTTCTAGCACCTCAATCTGATCATCAAGTTCTGCAATTTCCATTTTCACAAGTTCTTTCATTTCATCATCAAGTGGTTCGTCCAACATTTCTTTCGCGTTGTCATATTGCGTCGTTACATCTTTGTATTCCCGATACGCATCGACCGTATCTTGCAGATCGGACTGCTCTTTCGAGTATGTCCGCAGTTTATTCATATCACTCACAATTTCAGGATCGCTCAACATTTCATTCAACCGATCATATCGGTCTTCAACGGCTTGCAGCCTCTCAAACATAGTCAGTACACCTCTTATTTTTTCAGTCTGTTTAGTATGTTTATTGTACGGTAACGAAGCGGTGAAATACAGTAATTTCTTCGGGAGGGCGGGTGTTAACGTTTTTGTGGAAGTTTTATCAGGCATTAAAGTAGAAGAGTGACATTTTACGAGCGCGGGTTGGCTGTTTAAGGGCGCAGGACAGCTGTTTACGAGCGCAGGTAGGTTGTTTACGGGCGCGACCTTACTGTTTACGAGCGCGCGCTTGCTGTTTACGAGCGCGGGCATGCCTTTTACGGGCGCAGGACATATGTTTTCGAGCGCACGCATGCTGTTTACGAGCGCGGCCTTCCACTACTCCAATCAATACATCATTCCGCGCCAATTGATTTTGACATATCAGTCCTAGTTCTGTTTCATCTCTTCTTTATTCATCTCACAAGACTGTCTTTAAACTTAGCAGCCGTTCTGATCTCTATTGTCAAAAATTGTGAGCCATATATACTTTTGATCATAAACGGAACTTCATTCGTATTTTGAAATCTGAAATCCAATCCACCGTAGGATACTGTCGCGTCCCTTCCTTTAGGAACATACCCGATGTCCAATGAATGATGATGTCGTTCTACGTACTTTACCGGGATTTGGTCAATCGCATTAAACATAGTGGATGAGGTTTGGCAAATCCCTCCGCCGATCCCCATGACGAGTTCCTTGTTCACAATTTCAGGGGCAGGCTGGTAACCTTTCTCTTCATTTCTCGGACCGACAACTGTGTTAAATGAAAAATAATCACCACTTCCGACGATTACATTATGAATAGCTTGTGCAGAAAGTTCGATATTTCTGTTTCTACCTGTATCTGCTTGATTAAAATAAGTAGTATACGAAGCAACCATCACTTCATCTAAATTAGGAACGTCACCAGGGTCATATCCACTTTCAAAGATTTCGATAGGAAGAATCACTGTGCCGCCAACATCTGTCGCTTCTAGAATCCGCTCCACCAATTGACTTTCTTTCAATAGAATTAACGGACTCCCTTTTATAATTCCGCCTTGTTCATCGATTCTATCCAATATCATCCGCTGATCGTATCCTGTTCTTTCATCAGTTCCCCTCGCGAGATCCTTGGCCAGTTGTACAATTTTCCCTTTGTATGTTTCGATATCTTCTTCATATCCAAGCTCCTCCGGAGAAAAAGTGTATAGCGTTTCCAATGTATTTGGATCGATAATTTCTATAACTACAGGTGCTATTTCAGGTATATCCTCTTGGAGTTCTGTAGCGGTTTCTATTGGCTTTCCAACTAGAAGGTTCGATTCAGTTTCCTCAATCTCCACAACCTGATCAATTTCCGATAGTTTTTGACACCCTAGCATACCGATTGAGCACAGTATGATTAAAGCAAAAGTCCATTTTTTCATCATAATCTCCTACCTTAATGAAGTTCTTGTCAGACATTCATTGTATTCGAAGAAGACTAGATGTGTTACGTCCTTCATGCATCAAAAAAGACAATATGGAGGTTGTCCACATTGTCTTCACTCAATTATTCAGCAATTACATTCGCCGTAACGCCATTGGGTACTTCATGATGGGTACGGCAACGCGCTTCATATGCTTCGGAAGCTCCTACAAGAATAATCGGGTCTTCGGAGCCTGCCGGTTTTCCGTTAATTAACCGCTGCGTACGACTTGCCGGTGATCCACAAACGATGCATACGGCTTGTAGTTTTGTTACATTTTCAGCGACTGCCAACAGTTGCGGCATCGGTCCGAATGGTTCTCCACGGAAATCCTGGTCAAGCCCCGCGACGATGACACGGAAACCGCGATCTGCGAGTTCCATAACGACATCAACGATTCCATCGTCGAAAAATTGTGCTTCATCAATTGCTATAATATCGTAATCGTCTGCGATGAAATTTTCAATTTGACAAGACTCCGCAACAGGTGTTGCAATAACCGTCGTGCCGTTATGGCTAACGACCGCTTCTTCGCTATATCGATCATCGATTTCCGGTTTGAAAACCGCTATCTTCTGCTTCGCAAATTGTGCACGACGCACTCTTCTAATTAATTCTTCGGATTTCCCCGAAAACATACTTCCACAAATCACTTCTATCCAGCCGCCTTGCATCGATACGTACATGTTGGAACCCCTTTCGCTCGCCTGCTTTATATAGAATTTCATCTGTCTTAACATGAATGTCTATCATACAACAAAACGACATAGAAAGGACGTCTTTTATTTCTTGTCAAATTATGTTATGCAGGCTGTACGTCAGCAATTAAAAACCCGCCAGGCGCAATGCCGGCGGGTTGGAAATTTCTTATTTTTCTTCTTCGCTTGGTGCTTCTTCTTTGAAGCCATATTTCTTGTTGAAGCGGTCGATACGTCCGTCCGCTGCAGCGAATTTTTGGCGTCCAGTGTAGAATGGGTGACATTCATTACATACTTCTACGCGAATGTCCTCTTTAACTGAACCTGTTTCAAATGTGTTTCCACATGAACAAGTAACAGTAGCTACTTTGTAATTAGGATGAATTCCTGCTCTCATCGGTCTCTCTCCTCTCGCCCTGAACCATCTGGAACAGAGTATGTTTTAAAGGTCTTGAATAAGACTGATGCCTTACACGGTCCGTATATGTCAACCGTATATGCAGCAAATTGTCGAAACCTTACTAGATAAGTGTATCAAATAATTGCCTATAACGCAATATGCATGCTTATATTTTTTACAGCAAACCTTTGCCGTTACGGTGTGCTTTCATTTCCTCATTTAGCTTTTCAAAGAATTCTTCATTTGACTTGGATTGACGTAATTTCTTTAAGAAGCGTTCGCCAAAATCAGACGAATCCGAGAATGTTTTACGAATTGCCCACAGTTTTTCAAGCTGATCTTTTGGAATTAACAGCTCTTCTTTACGCGTACCAGAGCGACGAATATCGAGCGCTGGGAAGATACGTCGTTCAGCAAGACTGCGGTCAAGATGAAGTTCCATATTACCCGTTCCCTTGAATTCCTCGTAAATGACTTCGTCCATACGTGAACCTGTGTCAATTAAAGCTGTTGCAAGAATCGTCAAGCTGCCGCCTTCTTCAAGGTTACGTGCAGCACCGAAAAATCGTTTCGGTCTATGGAATGCGGCCGGGTCGATACCTCCTGACAATGTACGGCCACTTGGCGGAATGACAAGGTTGTATGCGCGCGCAAGGCGAGTAATTGAATCCATCAAAATGACGACATCCCGCTTATGCTCAACGAGACGCATTGCACGTTCAAGTACGAGTTCAGCTACTTTCACGTGATTTTCTGGTACTTCATCAAACGTGGAACTGACGACATCGGCTTTCACTGAACGTTCGATATCCGTTACCTCTTCCGGTCTTTCATCTATTAACAAGACAATAAGTTCCGCTTCAGGATGATTTGTCGTAATGGAATTTGCGATTTCCTTAAGGAGCATCGTTTTACCCGCTTTCGGGGGTGCGACAATCAATCCACGTTGGCCGAAACCGACTGGAGAGACAAGATCCATGATACGTGTGGATAAGTGGGATGGACCTGTTTCAAGACGGATATGACGTTCAGGATAGAGCGGCGTGAGACCTGGGAAATGGACACGTTCTCGTGCGACTTCAGGGTTTTCACCGTTGACCGCCTCAACTTGGAGCAATCCATAATATCGTTCATTTTCTTTAGGTGGACGAACTTTTCCTGTTACTTTATCTCCGTTACGCAAGTCAAAACGGCGAATTTGGGATGCGGAAATATAGATGTCTTCTGAGCTCGGTGAGTAGTTGATCGGACGCAGGAATCCGTATCCTTCCGATTGAATAATTTCAAGAACACCTTCCATGAAGAAGAATCCTTCTTGTTCGGCTCTTGTTTTTAAAATGGCAAAGATGAGTTCCTTCTTTGTCAGTTTGCTGTAATACGTAATTTTGTATTCTTTTGCAAGCTCGTATAGCTCTTTAAGAGTCATATTCTCCAAACTGGCAATTGTTAATATTGACATGTTTTAATAAGCACCACTCTTTATATGATTTTGATTAATGAGGTTGTGTTGAGTTTAAGGTAGGTGAAGCTGTGAATAGAAGTTTGCCCGGCACAAGCCGGGCATTGGGGCAATCATTTCATTTAAGAATTAGTCAATCCAGCTGCGGGCGCTAGATGCTCGGGTCATAAGTCTGATCTACTGCACGGCAAAAAGCGCCGTTTCGTAGAGCAGTCTTATGCCTGTCGCATCTGAGCAAGCGCCCTCCGCTTTTTCTTAATCCAGCTGCGAGCGCTAGATGCTCGGGTCATAAGTCTGCTCTACTGCACGGCAAAATGCGCCGTTTCGTAAATCAGTCTTATGCCTGTCGCATCTGAGCAAGCGCCCTCCGCTTTTTAGTCTTCCATAACCAAATTCGGTTTTTTCTTCATGCTGTGTCTGCCTTCGACAAAGCGGATTGTTCCTGATTTTGAACGCATGACGAGTGAGTGTGTTTCGCTGTAGCCGCCTTTGAATTGGACGCCGCGAAGTAGTTCACCGTCCGTAACACCCGTTGCTGCGAAGATTGCGTCGTCGCCTTTAACAAGGTCATCCATGTAGAGGACTTTGCTGACGTCTATGCCCATTTTTTCACAACGAGCACGCTCTTCTTCGTTTGAAGGAACGAGTCGTCCTTGGATTTCTCCACCGAGGCATTTCAGTCCGACTGCAGCGATGACGCCTTCAGGTGCTCCACCGAGACCGAAAAGAATGTCGACACCTGTGTCATCGAATGCTGTGTTGATGGCTGCCGCTACATCTCCGTCATTGATCAGTTTGATGCGCGCACCAGCAGCACGGATTTCTTCGATAATTGCCGCATGGCGTTCACGGTTAAGGACAGTTGCCACAACTTCGTCGATCGATTTGTTTTTCGCTTTGGCGACTGCTTGGAGGTTTTCTGTTACTGTTGCATCGATGCTGATTTTACCGACAGCTTCAGGTCCAACAGCAATTTTGTCCATATACATGTCAGGTGCGTTGAGCAGGTTACCTTTGTCTGCGATTGCAATAACCGCAAGCGCGTTCCATCCGCCTGATGCAACGATGTTCGTGCCTTCAAGTGGATCGACCGCTACGTCAACTTCAGGTCCGTTCCCTGTTCCAAGTTCTTCACCGATATAAAGCATCGGTGCTTCATCCATTTCACCCTCGCCGATTACGACGATTCCTTGCATCGGAATCGTGTCAAACACAGTACGCATCGCTGTCGTTGCGGCGTCATCCGCTTCGTTTTTTAAACCGCGTCCCATCCAGCGTGAAGCTGAGACAGCCGCCGCTTCTGTTACACGTACTAATTCCATCGATAAACTGCGTTCCATTATGATTGTTCCTCCCGTTATACGCTAAAAAGTTCAAGCCGTATGTTTTGTCATTGAACAGTATAGCACAATGTGTGGGATGTAATTCCCATTTATTCGCTTATACTCGCTTTTTCTGAAATCGTCTCTTTGCGGATGTCCGCTCCGATCCCTTTAAGCTTTTCGATTAAATTGCTATAACCGCGTTCAATATGAATAATTTCCTGTATTTCCGTTTCACCTTCGGCAATTAACCCCGCGATGACAAGTGCTGCTCCTGCACGTAAATCGGATGCACGAACTGTAGCACTTTCAAGCGGCGTTGGTCCGGAAAGTAATACAGAAGAACCTTCCACTTTCCCGTCCGCATTCATTCTACGCAATTCGTCGATTTGCTTAAATCGCGCAGAATAGATCGTATCCGAAATGACCGCTGAACCTGTTGCCTGTGTGAGTAGTACGGAGAATGGCTGTTGCAAGTCAGTCGGAAAGCCCGGATAAACGAGGGTCTTCACATCCACTGCCATCAGATTCTTCGTTTTTGGAATGAAAATCTGTTCTTCCCGTTCTTCCACTTCCACGCCCATTTCACGCAGTTTCGCTGTTAATGCTTCAACGTGAAACGGAATGACGTTATCAATCGTAATGCCATTACCAGCTGCGGCCGCCATAATCATGAATGTGCCAGCTTCAATGCGGTCAGGAATAATTGTATGCTTCGTTCCGTGTAGCTTTTTAACACCATCAATACGAATAACGTTCGTTCCAGCGCCTTTAATATTGGCACCCATATTCGTAAGCAACGTCGCCACATCAATGATTTCAGGTTCTTTAGCAGCGTTTTCGATAATCGTCTGGCCCGTCGCTAGGACAGCAGCAAGCATAATATTAATCGTCGCGCCTACACTAACGACATCTAAGTAAACTTTAGCGCCCTTTAGTTCATCCGCACGCAAATAGATTGCACCGTGTTCATTCGTCACTTTTGCGCCAAGCGCTTCAAAGCCTTTAATATGCTGGTCAATCGGACGAGGACCGAGATGGCAACCGCCTGGAAGACCGATTACCGCATGTTTGAAGCGGCCGAGCATAGCGCCCATCATATAATAAGAAGCTCTCAGCTTTTTCACATTGCCATTTGGTAATGGCATCGCGATCATTTCAGAAGGGTCAATCGTCATCTTCCCGTCACTGAATTCCACTTTTCCTCCAATATCTTCAAGGAGCGCTTGGAGCGTGAGGACATCCGAAATTTCAGGGAGCCCTTCAATTGTTACAGGTGAGTCTGCCAAGATGGATGCCGGGATCAACGCGACGGCACTATTTTTAGCACCGCTCACTTTTATTGTTCCTTGTAAAGGTTTACCGCCTTTAATTTTATAAACGTCCATTTGAGTCTCCTTTAGTGCCGATCACTTTGTTTCTCTTGATTCCCAATCTGCCAAAAATTGCTCAATCCCTTTATCCGTTAACGGATGGTTGAATAGTTGTGTAAGCACTTTGTATGGCGTTGTTGCGATGTGGGCACCAGCAAGTGCGACATCCGTGATTTGTTGCGGGCTGCGAATTGAAGCAGCAATAATTTCCGTATCCATATCGTGAATCGTGAAAATATCTGCGATCGTTGCGATTAGTTGCATGCCGTCCTGGCCGATATCATCGAGTCTACCAAGGAAAGGGGATACGTATGTGGCGCCTGCACGTGCAGCAAGCAAGGCTTGATTGGCACTGAAAATGAGGGTAACATTTGTTTTAATGCCTTCTTGAGCAAATACGGAACACGCTTTCAGACCTTCTGGTGTCATTGGAAGCTTGACCGTAATATTCGGTGCGATTTTCGCAAGCTCACGACCTTCTTTGATCATGCCTTCCGCATCGAGTGCGATAACTTCCGCGCTGACAGATCCAGGTACGAGTGCCGTAATTTCACGGAGTCTGTCGTGGAATGAAATATTCTCTTTTGCTACGAGTGATGGATTTGTTGTAACACCGGATAGAATTCCCCAGCTATGCGCTTCTTTAATTTCTTCAAAGTTTGCTGTATCGATGAAAAATTTCATTGGTTATTATCCCCCTTTATGAATGGAAAAGAAGGAGAAGACACCCTGGAATTGATGCTTCTCCTTGTATTTTAGTCTGTTGAAAAGGTATTAGGCTTTTCCTTGTCCAGCTTCAGGCGCTAGATACTAGGGTCATAAGCCAAAGCTGCTTTGTGGCAAAGAGCGCCACTCCGCATCTCCGTCTTATGCCTGTCGCATCTGAGCGAGCGCCTTACGCTTTTCCTTGTCCAGCTTCAGGCGCTAGATACTAGGGTCATAAGCCAAAGCTGCTTTGTGGCAAAGAGCGCCACTCCGCATCTCCGTCTTATGCCTGTCGCATCTGAGCGAGCGCCTTACGCTTTTCCTGCACTACCAAACTCACGCATCTTACCAATAACCGTCTTTTTAATAGCATCGCGCATTGGTGTCAGATATTTACGTGGATCGTAGACATCCTGATCTGCATTCAACGTGTCGCGAACAGCTTTCGTACCTTCAATCTGATTTTCAGTGTTGACGTTAATTTTTGCAGTTCCTAGTGAAATGGAACGTTGGATATCTTTTGTTGGAATTCCTGTTCCGCCATGAAGAACGAGTGGAAGATCCGATTGGCCGGAGATCTCTTCCATTTCTTTAAAGCCTAAGTTCGGCTCACCTTTGTATGGTCCGTGAACGGATCCAAGTGCAGGTGCCAGGCAATCAATGCCTGTATTGTCGACGAGTTGTTTGCATTCTGCAGGATCTGCGTAAATGACGCCATCCGCGATGACATCGTCTTCTTGTCCACCGACAACTCCAAGCTCAGCTTCGACGGAAACGTCTCTAGCGTGTGCATAGTCAACGACTTTTTTCGTAATTTCAATATTCTCTTCAAGTGGTTTTGAAGATGCATCAATCATAACGGATGTAAAGCCTGCGTCAATCGCCTCTTTACACTTTTCAAAGCTTGAACCGTGGTCCAGGTGGATAGCTACAGGTACGGTGATTTTATAATCATGCATAAGTCCTTTCACCATATGTACGACCGTTGTGAAGCCGCCCATATAGCGTGCCGCACCTTCAGATACGCCAAGGATAACGGGTGATTGCTCTTCTTGTGCCGCTTGTAAAATAGCTTGCGTGTATTCAAGGTTGTTCAAATTGAACTGACCGATTGCATATCCTTCTTTTTTACCTTTGATCATCATATCTTTCATTGAAACTAATGCCATGTATAATCCTCCTCTGAATTGTTGGGATGAATTTATGAACCATTATGTTATATACCTCTTTTATCATAACAAAAACAGACAGTATTTACTACTGTCTGAGCTATAGATCGGCACTTGGTATAAGTTTAATTTCAAGGTTTCTTATACCCTACTGTTTCAAAAACCGCATCTCGCACTTCATATATATTGAACGGTTTCGTAAAGTATCTTTCTGCACCAAATGCAAATGCTTCTTCAGTCAAATCAATTTCTCCGTATGCGGTCATCATAATGACAGGAACGTCGGCATGCTGCTTTTTTATATGTTTGAGCACTTCGACTCCTGACATTCCCGGCATCCTCATGTCGAGAAGGACACAATCGGGCTTTTTTTCTGAGACAGAATGAAGCGCTTCCAATCCATTTGCTGCTAGCCTTGTTACAAATCCTTCTTTTGCAAAAACTTCATTTAACAATAGACGGATTCCGGTTTGATCATCAACAATTAACAACGTTTTCACTTAGCTGACACGCCCCTTTTTTCTACATACATATATATTACTTGTATATTTGACACAGACATCTAAATATCCTCTATATTCCCAACATTATTGCAAGATTGTTTCAAATATTACTTGTGTTGTGAGACAAGAGTCTTTACTGAAGTCTTTACTGAAGTCTTTACTGAAGTCTTTACTTAAGGCATTTAGCAACGTAAGTTGACGTATTTGGCTTTATTTAAAAGAATAAATATAATAGACATTGAGGTGGTATTGAAAATGAAAATGTTAACGACACAAATGGGCGGGCTTGTGCAACGTGCAGGTTCGAATAATGAAGAAGCGGTGGAAGAGACTGCACGACTGCTTGCGCAAGCGACTATCGGTGAAGGACGCGTCATTTTTGCAGGTTTTGGCGAAATGAAGGCAGTCGTCGTCAATGCATTAAGTGCTGCTGAACCGTTTAAGGGAGCGGTGCAGTATGAAGAAGGGATGGTTATTCATTCCGCAGATCGTGTGTGGCTGTTTGCCCGTTCGAGTGCGGATGAGGATGCATATGAATTGGCTGCGAAACTAGCTGAGCAGTTCATTCCGTTTGCTGTGATGGCAGGCGAAAAAGCAGATGCTGACGGTAATGAACTCGCGGAACTTGCGTATACATATATGGCGACAGGCGTCACGAAAGGGATTTTACCTAATGATGTCGGAGAACGAATTGTTCAGCCCCATTTGTTTGTTGCGTTGTTTTTATATGAGGCAGTGAAGATAGCGTATGACGAGATGGTGTTTGATGAGGATTAATCGGAGGAAGTGGCCGGTTATGGACTTTTCGGAAAAGTTATGGACTTCTGCAGACAGTTATGGACTTTTAGGCGTTTAGTGAACATGAAAAACGGCAGTGACTCCCTATCATTGAGGGTCACTGCCGTTTTGTTATTAAGCTTGTTGATTGCCGAGTGCCGCGCGGATGAATTCGCGGATCAACGGTTGTGGACGCGTTGGACGGGAAGCAAATTCTGGGTGGAATTGTGTTCCCATGAAGAATGGATGATCTTTCAACTCGATAATTTCAACGAGGTGGCCGTCTGGGCTTTCTCCTGAAACGATCATGCCCGCTTCTTCAAACTGTTCACGGTAAATATTGTTGAATTCGAAACGGTGGCGATGGCGTTCGTACACCAATTCGTCATTGTAAGCAAGTTGTGCTTTTGTCCCTTCAACCAATTTACAAGGATGTGCACCTAGACGCATGTCCCCACTCGCTTGGTCAATATCCGCATTAGCATCATAGTCATGATTATTTTCAATGACTTGGTTTTCTGTTTCGTTGTCAAATTCAGCGGAATGAGCATCTGTTAGACCGATAACGTCACGCGCGAATTCGACAGCTGCTAGTTGCATGCCGAGTCCAATTCCGAAAAATGGCACATTATGCGTACGTGCATAATGGATTGCTTCGATTTTACCCTCGATACCACGATCACCGAAGCCACCTGGTACGAAAATGCCGTCTGCTTCTTTTAATATCTCTTCTGCGTTTTCCGCAGTCACTTCTTCTGAATTAATCCAGTCGAATGCGATGTCCGTATCGAACTCATAGCCCGCGTGGCGGAACGCTTCGACTGCGGAAATGTATGCATCCTGAAGTTCTACATATTTACCGACGAGCGCAATTTTCACTTTGCGTGACAGATGACTCACACGGTTCACTAGTTCATGAATTTCAGTAAGATCTGGTTCTTCCGTTTGCAAGTCAAGGAAGTCGACGACAATCTTGTCCATGTTTTGTGCGTGAAGACGGATTGGCACTTCGTATAACGTTTCAACGTCCAGCGCTTCAATTACTTCTTCAGGTTTGATGTTACAGAACAACGCAATTTTATCTTTCATTTCCTGCGGTACAGGGTATTCGCTTCGAACGACGATCATATTTGGTTGGATGCCGAGTCCGCGCAATTCTTTAACACTATGCTGTGTCGGTTTTGTTTTCATTTCACCGGCAGCATGTAAATAAGGAATGAGTGTGTTGTGAATGTACATAACATCATTTTTACCAAGATCTGTCTTCAACTGACGAATCGCTTCAAGGTATGGAAGGGATTCAATATCACCGACGCTGCCGCCAATTTCAGTAATGACGACGTCTGCGTTCGTTTCTTGTCCAGCCCGTTTGATAAGGCTTTTAATTTCATTCGTAATGTGCGGGATTACTTGGACAGTTGCCCCTTTGTATTCGCCGCGGCGTTCTTTCCTAAGGACAGAGGAATACACTTTCCCCATCGTAACGTTTGAGTATCTGTTACATTTTATGTCAATAAAACGCTCATAGTGACCAATGTCGAGATCCGTTTCAGCGCCGTCTTCAGTGACGAAAACTTCTCCGTGCTGATAAGGACTCATCATTCTAGGATCGATATTTATATATGGATCGAATTTTTGGTTTGTTACTTGGAGGCCTCTGCTTTTCAATAGTCGACCGAGGGATGCGGCGTTGATGCCCTTTCCAAGTGATGAAACGACTCCACCGGTTACAAAGATATATTTTGTCATGTAAAATTCCTCCTTTTTATTGGGGGTTATTCCAGTCATTTGAACGAATTAAAAAAAGCGCTCCACTGTAGTCTATCTACAAAAGGAGCGCGTATACACGGATTCATGTGTCCTTATTCAAGGAGCCCAAATAGAAGCTTAAATCCTAAGACGCCCGATGTCAAGAAAATAGTTTCTCAGTGGAATTAAAGTTCTTCTTCGTCTTCTTCTTCCTCGTCATCTTCTTCATCGTCGAGTTCTTCATCAGGGATGATTTCAAGCTCATCATCGTCTTCGACAAGATCTACATCGATTTCAATGATTTCTTCCTCTTCTTCATCGTCATCGTCGTCTTCATCATCATCTTCGTCATCGATTTCGTCGAATCCTTCGTCAAATAGCTCGTCCTCTTCGACTTCATCGTCGTCCTCGTCTTCATCCTCGTCATCGTCGTCATACGCTTTTTTCTTCTTTTTCTTTTTGCGTACTTTGACGACTGGAGCTGTTTCTTCTTCGATCTGATCGACTGGATACCATTCACGCAATCCCCAACGATTGTCATTGATTGCAAGGAAACGGCCATCGATATTCATATCTGTGTAAAACTGTGGCAATCTGTCTTTCATCTGCTTTTCTGATAATCCTGTCAGTTCACGGATTTCATCCATTAATTCTTTAAGCGTCAATGGGTCACGTCTGTCTGTTAATATGGCATAAGCGATATCAATCCAAGATTCTTCCAGAAGTTCTTCTCTACTTAATTCTTTTATGTTCATTCAACGCACGTCCTTTCTCTGAACAAAAGCATACTTATCATTATATACAATGAAGTGCCCTTTATGCTACCCTCTTTTACTCTGCTTGAACCGTTGGAATTCTTTTAGGCTCAAATACCCAAGATATACGGATGCTATTGAAAAAGGAATCGCGCCAAAACCTTCGTCGTATAGGAAATAGACGAGGAGGAGAATGATTCCGATAATCAAAACATGCTGATACAGTTTCATCCCCACACCTCTCTCCTACTATTCTATCCATTATACGTGTGACACTTGCGTAAAATCCACTAACAAACCATTTTTATCGAATGAATGTCAAAATCTTTTTGAGCTTCTGAAAAGAACGCCCCCGAGAGAGCGTTCGAATTGATATTACATATTCCTTCTGTACTGGCCGCCGACTTCATACAGCGCATTTGTAATCTGTCCAAGACTCGCCACTTTCACTGTATCCATTAATTCTTCAAAAATGTTGCCGCCTGATACCGCGACTTGTTGGAGCTTGCGTAAAGCATCCGCCGCAATGTCGTCGTGCTTCGTCTGGAATGCTCGCAAGTTCGTAATTTGTGTCTGCTTCTCTTCCTGTGTTGCACGGGCGATTTCCATATTATCGATGTCTTCTTCAGATGGCGGATTCGGGTTCAAATACGTGTTTACACCGATGATTGGCAGCTCACCCGAGTGTTTTTTCATTTCGTAGTGCATCGATTCTTCTTGGATTTTACCGCGCTGATATTGCGTTTCCATTGAACCTAATACGCCACCACGGTCATTTAGTTTATCGAATTCTTGTAGCACGGATTCTTCGACGAGATCTGTTAGTTCTTCGATAATGAACGAACCTTGGATCGGATTTTCATTCTTCGATAGTCCGTGTTCTTTCGTAATGATCATCTGAATCGCCATCGCGCGGCGCACAGATTCTTCCGTCGGAGTCGTAATCGCTTCGTCATATGCATTCGTGTGGAGCGAGTTACAGTTATCTTGCAATGCCATAAGTGCTTGAAGCGTCGTACGGATATCGTTGAAATCGATTTCCTGCGCATGCAAACTGCGCCCTGAAGTCTGGACATGATATTTCAATTTCTGGCTGCGTTCGTTTGCGCCATATTTCTCGCGCATTGCGACCGCCCAAATTCGTCTCGCCACACGACCGATAACCGTATATTCCGGATCGAGTCCGTTTGAGAAGAAGAAGGATAGATTTGGTGCAAAATCATCGATATTCATGCCACGGCTTAAGTAATATTCTACATACGTGAAGCCGTTCGACAGTGTAAACGCTAGTTGCGAAATCGGATTCGCTCCCGCCTCTGCGATGTGATAACCGGAAATCGATACAGAATAGTAATTACGTACTTTCTTGTCAATGAAGTACTGCTGGATGTCACCCATCATACGAAGTGCGAATTCCGTCGAGAAAATGCACGTATTTTGACCTTGGTCTTCTTTTAGAATATCCGCCTGGACGGTGCCGCGTACGACTTGAATCGTCATATCGCGCACTTCTGTGAACTCTTCCACAGTAAGGACGCGTCCAAGTTCTTCTTCTTTTAACTTCACTTGCTGATCGACTGCGGTGTTCATGAACATTGCAAGGATAATCGGCGCAGGTCCGTTAATCGTCATTGATACGGATGTAGATGGCGCACATAGATCAAAACCGTCATACAGCTTCTTCATATCTTCAAGCGTACAGATGCTGACGCCCGATTCGCCGACTTTCCCGTAAATATCTGGACGTTCGTCAGGGTCTTCACCGTAAAGTGTTACCGAGTCGAATGCCGTCGATAGCCGTTTTGCATCATCATCTTTCGACAAGTAATGGAAGCGACGGTTCGTCCGTTCTGGCGTACCTTCCCCTGCGAATTGACGTTTCGGATCTTCGCCGACACGTTTGAACGGGAATACGCCTGCCGTATACGGGAATGACCCCGGGACGTTCTCTTTGTATACCCAGCGGAGGATTTCACCGTAATCTTTGAACTTCGGCAAGGAGACTCTAGGAATTTTAAGTCCTGACAGACTCGTTGTCGTCAAAATTGTACGTAGTTCCTTATCACGAACTTTTGTGACGAATTCGTCGCCTGCATATGATTCCTGCAGCGTATTCCAGTTGTTGAGAATCCGTTTTGATTCAGCAGATAGTTCATCACGTACGCCTTCCGCCAGAGATTCCAGGGACGTTATGAGCGCATTGTCCAGATTTTGTTCTTGAACAGCTTCAATTGCCCCTTCCAGTTGGAATAAGCGGCGCGCAAGGTCAACTTGCTGTCCGGATTTCTTATGGTAATCGCGGATTGTCGACGCGATTTCACGTAAGTAATGTGAACGGTCATTCGGAATAATGACGTTTTGTTTTTGCGTTTTGATGAAATCTTCGTAGGAAGTCTCCCAGTCTAGAGCACACTTTTCATTCAACTTCGAAACGAGCGCAGCGAAAAGTGAGTTCGTCCCTTTGTCGTTGAATTGGCTAGCGATTGTACCGTAGACAGGCATTGAGTCCAATTCTTTATCGAATAAAAGATGACTGCGTTGATACTGTTTCTGCACTTGATTACGCGCATCTTCAGATCCTTTACGCTCAAATTTATTAATGACGATTAGATCTGCAAAGTCGATCATATCGATTTTTTCAAGTTGTGTCGGCGCGCCGAATTCACTTGTCATAACGTACATCGACACGTCTGACACTTCCGTAATTTGCGCATCCCCTTGCCCGATACCGCTCGTTTCCACGATGATCAAGTCAAATCCTGCCGTTTTCACGACGTCCAATACGTCTTTGATCGCTCCGGATAATTCCGAACGTGAACCACGTGTCGCAAGGCTCCGCATGTAGACGCGTTTGTTAAAAATCGCGTTCATACGAATACGGTCACCTAGAAGTGCTCCGCCCGTTTTCTGTTTTGTCGGGTCAATTGACAGGATTGCAACCTTTTTGTCCGGCAGCTCCCGAAGAAACCTACGAATTAGCTCATCCGTTAACGAACTCTTTCCCGCTCCACCCGTTCCTGTAATACCAAGCACAGGTGTCTGTTTGGACATCGATCTCGCTTGTTCCATGAACGCTTTCACTTCCGGATTGTCCTTGTTATACATTTCTTCTGCATATGTAACCAAATTCGCAAGCACTTCTGGACGATCTGTACTCACATGTTGAAGATTCGCAAGTTCATCCTCTTTTTCAGTGAGGAAATCACATTCTTCCACCATCCGGTTGATCATCCCTTGAAGACCCATCTTGCGCCCGTCTTCCGGTGAGAAGATCCACGCGATGCCGTAGTCGTGCAGTTCTTTAATTTCCTTCGGTAAAATAACACCGCCACCACCGCCATAAATACGAATATGCGGAGCGCCTCTTTCTTGTAACAAATCATGCATATATTTAAAATACTCTACGTGTCCGCCCTGATAAGAAGAAATCGCAATTCCCTGCACATCTTCCTGAATTGCCGCATTGACAACCTCTTCAACAGACCGGTTATGCCCCAAATGAATAACTTCCGCGCCCGTCGACTGCAAAATCCGTCTCATAATATTAATGGACGCATCGTGGCCATCAAAAAGACTCGAAGCCGTCACAAAACGCACATGATTCTTCGGTTTATAAATCTCCACTATCTCCACTTACCCCACACCCCTTCTATTTTTTACAGGTACCTGTGCAACGCTCAATTCAGATTATTAACTACAATTGTATATTACAAGGACAGAAAGACTTAATTATAAACACTCACCTTCTATATTGCGTATTTTTATGCAAATGTATAAATTGTCATAAATGTGCTTCACACAGGTACCGACACAATTCGTTTTACGAGTCCGTTCAGTAGTTGATCGGTTTGTAGGCAGATGAAATCGTCGATTGAGTATGAACTGCGGATTGCCCATCTTCTGAATGCCCACATTTGACCTTGGACGACGAGATGGTGTGCAGCCATATCGACCGCATCTTCTGTGATGCGCATTTCACCGGCTGTTACGCATTTATGAATTAAATTCTTAAACAAGGCGACCATTTCCATCTCTTTGTTCGTTACATATTCAAGTGCGTCTTTCGGCAACGATTTCGATTCCTGGTACATGACGACGAATTCATCGGACATATCATCGATCAGACGGAAGTATGTTCCGATGGCGAGACGCAGCCCCTCAACAGTCCCTTCCTGGTCGAGCGCATTGGACAGGCGGCTCTGCACTTCATTGTAAATACTGTCACAAACAAGGTAGAGGACGTCCTCTTTTGTTCGGATGTATTCATAGAGTGTGCCGATGCTGAAGCCTGCCGCTTTCGCGATTTCCCTCGTTGTCGCACGGTGAAATCCTTTTTCCTTGAACAGTTTGACAGCACCTTCAATAATTTGCTCACGCCGTTTTTCAATGAGGTTTTCATCTTTGACCGATGATTTCACTTCATGCTTTAGATCCATAGTGCACCCCCGATTATTTAGTTAGCATGCGGGAGATGACGAGCCGCTGGATTTCCTGCGTTCCCTCATAAATTTGCGTAATCTTCGCATCGCGCATGTAGCGCTCGACCGGATAGTCTTTCGTGTAGCCGTAGCCTCCGTAAACTTGAACAGCTTCCGTCGTCACTTTCATCGCTGTGTCTCCTGCCATCAGTTTTGCCATCGCAGACGCTTTTCCGTACGGCAAGTTGTTTGATTCGAGCCAAGCAGCTTGGTATGTCAATAGACGGGATGCTTCTGTTGCTGTCGCCATATCAGCTAGTTTGAAACCGACACCTTGGTTTGCTGCGATCGGTTTACCAAATTGGACACGCTCTTTCGCGTAATCGACGGAAGCGTCAAGTGCGCCTTGCGCGATCCCGACTGCTTGCGCCGCTATACCGTTACGTCCTCCGTCAAGTGTTTTCATTGCGATAATGAATCCTTCGCCTTCCTCACCAAGAAGATTCTCTTTTGGAACGCGGCAGTTGTCGAACATAATTTCCGTTGTAGGTGATGAACGAATGCCAAGTTTCTTCTCCTTTTTACCGACAGAGAAACCAGGGAAGTCTGCTTCTACGATAAATGCACTTGTACCTTTATGCTTTGATTCCGGGTCAGTCACTGCGAAAACAATATAAATATCAGCGATACCGCCGTTTGTAATAAAAATCTTTGAGCCGTTTAGTACATAGTCATCGCCATCCAGCTTCGCCGTTGTGCGCATGCCGCCAGCGTCAGATCCTGATCCTGGTTCAGTCAAACCGTATGCACCAATCTTCGTTCCTTCCGCCATCGGACGAAGGTATTTCTGTTTCTGTTCTTCCGTACCGTACTTGAATACCGGCCATCCTGCGAGTGAAGTATGTGCAGAAAGCGTAACACCTGTCGACGCACAAACGCGTGACAACTCTTCAACCGCGATGACGTACGCAAGATAGTCGCTACCGATTCCGCCGTATTCTTCCGGCCAAGGAATACCTGTTAAGCCAAGCTCAGCCATTTTCTTGAAAATATCCATATCGAATCGTTCTTCCTCATCACGTTCAGCTGCTGTAGGTGCAACCTCTTTCACCGCAAAGTCGCGTACCATTTTACGAATCATTTCATGTTCTTCAGATAGTTTGAAATCCATTATTGTTTCCTCCTTGGCTTATGAATAAATTTAAAAATTGTTGAAGCTCCGTGCATAGTCCTGCATGTTCAATGTCGCGGATTGTGCGCCCGTAAACATTGGTGTCGCGCCCGTAAAAGCAGGTCGTGCGCCCGTAAACAGTTGAGCCGCGCTCGTAAAAGCGGGGCGTGCGCCCGTAAACAGTGGAGCCGCGCTCGTAAAAGCGGGTCGCGCGCCCGTAAACAGTGGAGCCCCGCTCGTAAAAGCGGGGCGTGCGCCCGTAAACAGCGGAGCCGCGCTCGTAAAAGCGGGGCGTGCGCTCGTAAACAGTGGTGTCGCGCCCGTAAAAGAGGGCCGTGCGCCCATAAACAGTGGTGTCGCGCCCGTAAAAGCGGGTCGTGCGCCCGTAAACAGTGGTGTCGCGCCCGTAAAATTGCCCTCTTCTGAAATCCGCTCTATAGCCTCCGTTAAAAGTTCTTATTTCGTCAAGTGTTTGCTAATGACGATGCGCTGGATTTCGCTTGTGCCTTCGTAGATTTGGCATACTTTGGCGTCGCGGAAATAGCGTTCGACGGGGTAGTCTTCTGTGTAGCCGTAGCCGCCTAATACTTGGACGGCTTCGATGGCGTTGTCCATCGCGGTTTGGGAGGCGAATAGTTTGGCCATGGACGCTTCCTTGCCGCATGGTTTGTTTTCAGCGCGTAGTTGCGCGGCGCGGTAGACGAGGAGTCTTGCCGCTTCTGCAGCGGTTCCCATGTCTGCGAGTTTGAAGCCGACTCCTTGGTTTGCGACGATTGGTTTACCGAATTGGATTCGCTCTTTTGCATATCCCGTTGCCGCTTCGAGTGCGGCTTCTGCGATACCGAGTGATTGGGCTGCGATGCCGATGCGGCCGACATCCAAGTTCGCCATTGCGATTTTGAAGCCTTCTCCTTCTTCACCAAGCAGATTGTTCGCGGGCACTTTCATATCTTCGAACGTCAATTGCACAGTGCGCGATCCGTGAAGACCCATCTTTTCTTCGTCTTTTCCTATGATGAGCCCAGGTGTATTTTTATCGACGATGAATGCTGATATGCCGTATGTCCCTTTTGACGGATCAGTTGATGCGAAAACGATGTAGACGTCTGCTTCTCCACCGTTAGTAATGAACACTTTCGAGCCGTTCAGCACGTAGTGATCGTCTTTTTTCACAGCTTTCGTTTTCAATGAACCCGCGTCGGATCCTGATGAAGGTTCTGTCAGACAGAATGCACCGATGAATTCGCCTGATGCCATTTTCGGCAAGTAACGGTCTTTTTGCTCGTCGTTACCAAAATACATGATTGGATTTGTGCCGACGGATGTATGAACGGAAAGGATGACGCCAACGACCGCGCTCACTTTCGATAGTTCATGGATGGCGATAATATAGGATACGAAGTCCATTTCCGAACCACCGTATTTTTCAGGAACGGTAATGCCCATGAGGCCGAGTTCGCCCATTTTCGTCAAAATTTCGCGTGGGAACTCCCCTGCTTCCATCCTTGGAATGAACGGCTCGATTTCACACTTCGCAAAATCCCTCACCATTGTGCGCATCATCTGTTGTTCTTCGGTGAAATGTAAATCCATTAAGTTTAGCCCCTTTACTTGAGATGCAGCGCTTCGTTCGCTCGTTCTCGGTTTTATCGATTGAATAATTGTGTATATCGTTTGAATAGATGTTTTTATCGATCGGATAATTGTATATATCGATCGAATAGAAGTTTATATCACCATTTCATGACTATCGAACTATGACAATCAGCTATATTCATAAAAGCCGCGACCGGATTTCTTGCCGAGCCATCCTGCGTTGACGTATTTTCTGAGCAACGGACATGGACGGTATTTGGAATCGGCGAATCCTTCGTGCAGCGTTTCCATAATGTACAGGCACGTGTCAAGTCCAATAAAATCTGCGAGCTGCAACGGCCCCATCGGATGATTCATGCCAAGCTTCATCACTTCGTCTATCGCATCAACCGTCGCAACACCTTCATACAATGTGTAAATTGCTTCGTTGATCATTGGCATCAAAATACGGTTTGCGACAAATCCTGGGTAGTCATTCACTTCAACAGGAGTCTTAGCTAGTTGGTACGTCATATCTTCGACCGATTTGTACACTTCGTCTGAAGTGGCGAGGCCACGGATAATTTCAACGAGTTTCATGACTGGGACCGGGTTCATGAAATGCATGCCGATGACGTTTTCAGGTCGCTTTGTTGCAGCCGCGATTTCCGTAATCGGCAATGAGGAAGTATTCGTCGCAAGAATTGCATGGTCTGGTGCGATTGAATCGAGTTGCGCGAAAATAGATTTCTTAATGTCCATATTTTCAACTGCCGCTTCGATGATAATATCGACGTCTGATGCATCATTCAAATCGAGCGACATCGTAATGCGACTAAGAGTGGCTTCCATTTCCGCTTCTGTCATCCGCTCTTTCTCGACGCTGCGCAATAAATTCTTCGTAATGATGCCAATGCCTTTTGTATAGGATTCTTCTTTAATATCATTTAGTTTCACGTCAAATCCGGCCTGCGCACATACTTGAGCGATGCCTCCGCCCATTTGTCCCGCGCCGATAACTAATACTTTTTGGATATTCATTCGTTTCGCCTCCCGATTATCATTTCACTTCGATCATTATTGCGTCGCCTTGTCCGCCACCTGAACAGATGGATGCGATTCCGATACCGCCACCACGGCGTTTCAATTCGTAAGCGAGTGTCAAAATGATGCGTGCTCCACTCGCGCCGATTGGGTGTCCGAGTGCAACTGCTCCACCATTGACGTTAACCTTCTCAGGATCCAGTTCAGCGATTTGAGAGCTTGCAAGTGCAACAGCTGCGAATGCTTCATTTATTTCAAATAGGTCAATTTCTTCTAACGTTTTACCTGTCTTTTTCAGTAATGCATTAATGACAAGTCCCGGTGTTTGCGGGAAGTTTTCCGGTTCGATTGCCACTTCCGCATGACCGAGGATCGTTGCGAGAACCTTTTTGCCCTCTTTTTCAGCACGTTCTTCATTCATTAGAACTAACGCGCATGCACCGTCGTTCACGCCCGGCGCGTTTCCTGCCGTAATCGTACCGTCTTTGCCGAATGCTGGACGCAATTTCGCTAACCCTTCAAGCGATGTATCGCGGCGAGGCGCTTCGTCCGTATCTACTTGAACGGCTTCGCCTTTACGTTGTGGGATTTCAACAGCGACAATCTCTTCGGCGAACTTCCCGTCGTCAATCGCTTGAAGTGCACGTTCATGACTCCGAGCTGACCATTCGTCTTGCTGTTCACGTGTCAACGTGAATTCTTCTGCCGTTTTATTGCCATACGTGCCCATATGAACGCGGTCCGGTGAGAATGAACATGACAATCCGTCGTAAATCATGCCATCAACAAGTTGCGTGTCGCCCATCTTCAATCCGAAGCGGCCTTTTGGTAAATAATATGGAGCGTTTGACATCGATTCCATACCGCCTGCGACGATGACTTCTTCGTCTCCAAGTCGGATGAGCTGGTCGCCGAGTGTTACTGCGCGCATTCCAGATGCACATACTTTGTTAATCGTTTCCGTTTTGACCGACCATGGCAATCCCGCTTTCGTCGCCGCTTGTCTGGAAGGAATTTGCCCTTGACCCGCTTGCAACACGGTTCCGATAATGACTTCATCTACCTCTTCTGCATTCACGCCTGCTCGTTTCAATGCTTCTTTAATCGCAATTGCGCCGAGGTCACTTGCTGTTTTTGTGGATAAAGCGCCTCCGAGTTTGCCGAAAGGTGTACGTGCCCCATCGATGATGACTGTTTGACTCATGTCTATCTCCTCCAATTGAGATTGATAATGATAACGTTTTCATTTCACCTGAAAAAAAGCGACTGAACGCTCGCTCAGTGTCCTACTAAAAGAAAAGGGAGTACGAAGACTCCCTTTTTTGTTTTATGAAACTTGAAAACTATCAAGCTTCTTGTTGATTTGATTATAACGTTTTTTCTGAAATGTCGCAAATGAAGTTTACTGTACAACCGGCTCTTCTTCCATTTCTACAGCCGGCTGGAAGTTTTCACCGAAAATCGATCGTTCAAGCAGTTCAGCAATGTCATACGTTCCGACAGTCTCTTCCACTTCGATCGCCTTCGTTCCGTCAGACAACATCGTCAAGCAATACGGACAACCTGATGAGATGATTCCCGGGCTAACTTCCATCGCCTGTTCAGTTCGCGCAACGTTGACGCGATGCCCCGTATCTTCTTCCATCCACATGAGACCGCCACCCGCTCCACAGCACATGCCGTCTTCGCGGTTACGTTTCATTTCAACTAAGTTAACGCCTGGAATCGCTCTGAGAATTTCACGTGGTGGATCGTACACATCGTTATATCTGCCGAGGTAGCATGAATCATGGAACGTAATCGTTTCATTAATCGGATGTACTGGCTTCAACTTCCCTTTCATGACGAGGTCATACAACATTTCGGTATGATGCAGAACTTCTGCTTTATAGCCGAAATCCGGATACTCATTTTTGAAGATATTATAGGCGTGCGGGTCAATCGTGACGATTTTCGTGACGCCAGCCTTTTCGAATTCTGCAATGTTTGCTGTCGCTAGTTCTTGGAACAAGAATTCATTCCCTATTCGACGCGGTGTATCTCCGGAGTTCTTTTCTTTATTGCCAAGAATTGCGAATTTGACGCCTGCTTCATTCATCAGATGTGCGAATGAAAGAGCGATCTTCTGTGAACGGTTGTCAAACGAACCCATCGAACCGACCCATAACAAGTATTCAAATTCTTCGTCCGCTTTCTTCAATTCCTTTACGGTCGGGATATTCAGATCCGGACGTGCGTCACGCCAGTTTTCTTTCTCTTTTCGGTTAATGCCCCAAGGATTTCCTTGACGCTCGATGTTCGTCATCGCGCGCTGTGCATCCGCATCCATCTTCCCTTCCGTCATAACGAGATAACGGCGAAGATCGATGATTTTGTCAACGTGCTCGTTCATAACGGGACATTGGTCCTCACAGTTACGGCAAGTCGTACAAGCCCAAATTTCTTCTTCCGTAATAATATCGCCAATTAAAGATGGATTGTAAATATCATCCATCGTCGCGCCTTCAAGACCTGCAGCAAGCGCGATCTGGTTACCTTTCGAGTTACGGAAAGCAGGTGCCGGCACCCACGGCTGTTTCTTTGTAACGAGCGCTCCTGTATTCGTCAAATTGTCTCGTAGTTTTGTAATTAAGTCCATCGGAGACAGCATTTTACCTGTCCCTGTAGCTGGACACATATTCGTACAGCGACCACATTCCACGCACGCGTAGAAGTCAATCATCTGTTTTTGTGTGAAATCTGTAATCTTGCCTACTCCAAGTGCAGGCATTTCATCTTCGTCTTCCACTTCTTCAAGCGCTTCGAAGTCGATCGGTGCCAATTTCCCGCGGCGGTCAAATCGCATCATATACGTATTTATCGGCCCTGCGATTAAGTGGGCGTGCTTTGACTGTGGTACGTACACAAGGAAAGTGAGCAGTGTCAGCAAGTGTACCCACCAAGCGACGAAGAACACGACTGCCGCAACAGTCGGTGACATGAAACTGAAAGCGGTTGCAATTGCAGACGCCATCGGTTCAGTCCACGTCGTTTCGTGCCCTTGCCAGATCATGTTCGCACCGTTTGCGACGAGTGTTGAAATCATGAGCAGTCCGATGAAAATAAGAACGAGTCCTGATTTCCATCCACGCTTCAGACGGACAAGTTTTTCGACGTAGCGTCTATGGAATGCCCAGACGACTGCGACGAGAATCATGAAAACGACGATTTCCTGGAAGAACGTAAATCCTCCGTAGATTGGTCCGAACGGCAAATGCGATCCCGGTTTCAAGCCTTTCCAGATGAGATCGATTGCACCGAATTGGACGAGTAGGAATCCGTAGAAGAACATGACGTGGATCATACCACTCTTTTTGTCTTTCAGTAGTTTCTTTTGTCCGAAGACGTTTATCCATACCGCTTTGAGCCGACGCGATACGTTGCTGTCAAACTCTTCTTTGCGACCTAGTTTGACGAACTGGACACGTGTAGTGATGAGGTGTGTGAATAAAGCCAAGGCGTAGGCGACTACTGCCAGAAATAATATCCAGTTGGCGATTAGTAAAGCATTCATGTGTGTTGTCTCCTTCCCATTTCGTTACGATTATGAATAGTGTAGTAGATTTTATCGATTCTGTCGATGTTCTATTGTTTAGTCTAAGATATGAATGAGCATTCAGTCAATGACTTTTTTTGTTTTGATATACTTTTTCGATGATTTTGTTTGTGGCAATGAAAAGAACGACTACAGGAACGTTGATCTCCGTTCCGAGCGGACGCTTTCCGCGGACACATCTTCAATCTCCTCGTCGCAAAAACCATGCTCCTGCGGGGCTTTCAGATTGTGTTATTTCCGCTGGAGTCGCCGCTCTGCACTCCAATCAACTAAGTGCCAACTTTCTAGTAGGAGAAGAGGGAAAAGGACAATAAAATCGCCTAAAAAATCAAAAGCGATTCAACGCATAATGTTACTGCGTTGAATCGCTTTTACATAACTATGATCTTATGAAGTTCTCCACCAAAATGGTTTTGTGCTTCTTCTACTCTATTAGCATTCACACCAATCAACACACTCGTCGCTGGTCCTGCGGATTTGTAAATGTCCACATCAGCTTGAATCAGACAATCGGGCTCGCCCGTTAGCTCCCGATATTCAGACTGGATCCCACCCGATCCTACTGGCCATATTCGTTGAATCAATCCTTTATCCATCGCTTGTTTAATCAAATGTAATGAAGCTATTTGAATTCTATTTTCTAGTACTTCATGGCCGACTAGCGGTTTGCCGTAGATATACCAGTGGAGTTCATCGGTTGTCTCTTCCGTAATCCGTTTGCCGATGATCGTGACAGCTAACGCGGATTGAAGCAAGTGCATGTTGGATTCCGTGCTGCCGCTAATTGATGGTGCTTCATAGTCCGCTTCGAGGAATACATCCTCCACTCCTTTGACGTATGGCTCCCAGCTGTCTGGTCCGCTGAAGTTGTGGACGAGGATGCTGGACGGAATCGCGCCGGCTGTCCATTGTTCGAGCAAGGCGACGCGTGTTGCGAAGTAGGCGGTGACGCGGTCGGGTGCAGTTACAATGTCGTCCGGTTTCATGCCGATGCCGCCTGAATTGTCCGTCGTGACGACGATGCCGCCTCCTATGTCCATTGCGTTTCTCATTTAGTGAAGCCCATTCTGCCTTTCGTCACTTTCGTGAGTGCCGGCATGACGATGATTGCTACTGCTGCGTTCAATATTGTTGCTAATAGAATGGATGGTAGGACAGCTAGCAAAAATGCGGGTGATACGATAAGAGCTAGTGGCAACGGTGCCAGTAGACCGTTTGCGATTATAAAGAAAATCCATTTCCACGTGTGACGCCCCGCTTTGTGCATGCGGGCGAACACGAAGAGAATAAGGAACATTTCAATCGCGATCATCACATGGACCGGTCCTAATGGAAAACCTGCATACATCGCAGATGCGATATGTCCGGACATCGACGCGAAACCGACGAGTGCAGGCGGCAAGAAGGAAGCCGCGAGCAACGCAGGGACGGTGTCGAGCGCTAATGAGCCGATGCCTGACGGTATTTTAATGAATCCGCCGATGACACAAAGTGCCGCGAATAGTGCTGTTAGTGTCATTGTTTTAAGTTTCATGTCAGTCTTCTTTCTTTTTGTCCGTCCTGAACACTTTTGCGCTACGGACGTATTCGTTATCAGGTACACCAAGTCGCGCATTGACGATACGTGCAGCAACGAAGAAATAGTCTGATAGACGGTTCAAATAGCGTTGGACCGTACCAGGTACGTCCTCTTCCGCTTTCATCAAAGTGACCGTGAGTCGTTCTGCGCGACGCGTAATTGTCCGCGCGATATGCAACGTTGCGGATGCCGGTGATCCACCTGGCAAAATGAATTTCTCAAGTGGCGGTGCTTCTTCCATCAGCTCGTCAATCCGTTTTTCGAGCACTTCGATCGGTTCATCAGACAGCTTATAATGACGTTCTTTCATAACGTTTGCGAGGTCTCCGCCACCATCGAACAATTCGTTCTGGATCGCTTCAAGGTCCTCAAGCAAATCCGCAAACTTCTCAGGGTCCAGCTCCGTCATCGCCTTTCCGACGAACGAATTCAATTCATCCATCGTACCGTATGCTTCCACGCGAAGGCTATCCTTATCGACACGCCCTCCTATCAAACTCGTCTGGCCTTTATCCCCTGTTTTTGTATAAATTTTCATTATATATCTCCCCTTTTCTTAAGTGATTGTGCCAGCCCATACCAAATCCTCGTCACTTCATCCGCTTGCGCAATCAATGCCTGATACAGTCTGCCACAAGCGTCTCGCAACGCGCGCTTATCTGCATCCATCGGCACGATTCCCCGTCCGATATCCGTCAAAACGACTATGACATTGCGGTCCTTAATGAACTCTAGTATAAAGCGTATCGCTTCTGTTTCCGACAAATCCGTCTCACTAAGCCAACATTCGATATGTTCAATGACAAGCAGATTTTCCACCGGTTCATTCGACAGTCCACTTAACGCTTTACAATCAGCTTCGCAATCAACCCAATGATGCGCCTTCCCTGCCAACAGCTTTTCTACATACGCTTTTTTGCCGTTATGGGCACCTCCGATAATGACGTGCATCGGACTCCCCCTTTCATTTGTTCATGATTTCCCCACTCAAACTTCCAAAGAGAGCCGTGCGGAACATGCCATGACCAGAAATCTTGCGGTACGGGCGAAAACTTCGTCAACGCGATGCGAATTGGACCGCCGTGCGTCACGACGATAGAACCGCTAGGCAACTCCTGAAGGGCTTCCAATAACCGGCTTTCCACATCGACTAACCGTTCCCCGCCCCTAGGTGCATATTCCAACGGATGGTCAAGCCAATTGCGGTAATCACTATCTTCTTCAAGTTCGGCATACGTTTTCCCTTCAAAATCGCCAAAATGACATTCACGAAAACGCACATCTCCTTGAAACTGTGCATCAGGCACAAACAATCGAGCGCTTTCCTTCGCGCGCAGCAAATCACTGCCGTAAACGACTCGTTGCTCCATCCCTGCCAACTGATACGATTCCTCGTCCCCTACTTGCACAATCGGCTCATCCGTCCAGCCAATATACTGTTTCTTCAAATTCCCCGCAGTCGGCAAATGGCGTATCAAATACAAATGATGATAATTAGCCAAACAAGCGCCTCCGTCCCTTCAATGAAAGCGCCGCACAAGTCACCGCTCACACCACCGAACTGTTTCAACGACCATCGCCGGAATAAAACAACGGCAAGCACGACGAAAATCGCAAGCACAACCGGCACAACGACCGACTCCATTATATATCCGAATAAAACGAGTGCCATCACTCCGGTAAAAAGCGACCAACCGATCAATTTTACAGTATCGATTTTCTCTTTGAAGAAATGAGCGATCCCCTTCTCCTTCGCAAGGCGCGTCGCCACAAAGTACACATTCATGCCAATCCTTGCAAGAACAGGTGCGACAATCAAGATCGGTAGCATATTCACCTCTCGCAAAAGCAATTCATGTACCAATGCTAGTTTACCGATGATCAGCAAGACGAGTGCCATCGTCCCGAACGCGCCTATTCGCGGGTCATCCATAATGTCTAACCGCTTTTCCTTGTCGCGATACGAAAAATAACCGTCCCCGAGATCCGCAAACCCATCCATATGCAAACCGCCTGTGAGCGCAATGCCCGTCAACACGATTGCGAACGACGTGAGCAGTGGACCCGTTCCAATTGCGTCCATGAATAAAAACGCGACAGCGTACATGATAAGTCCAATCAGCGCCCCGATAATCGGGAACGCAATATACATTCGCGTGACATCTTTGCGTTCCATTGACAATTCTTTCGTCACAGGAATGGCCGTAAAAAACTGGAGCGCAAGCAATAATCCCGTCATTCAGTCCACCCGTCCTTCGATAATATCGAGGACAAACGGCCAGTCGAGATGCGCTTTCATATGCGCTGCCCACGCATCATACACGTCGATTCCAGCAGGCGCAATGGAACTTACGCGGTCCATATCTTCCTCTTCAATACCATGATTCATCATATGCGGGATGACCCCCGCGACGCGTATGCCTGTGTACGATTCGATGAACGCGACACCGTCCTCGAACAACGCAACATCGCCGTGGAATTTATTAATAATGATGCCTTTCACACGTGCCCGGTGCTGTGGCTTGAGCAAAGCGAGTGTGCCGACGATCGATGCAATCGCGCCGCCCCGGTCGATATCCGCAACGAGCAGCACAGGTACATCCGCCAAGTCCGCTACACGCATATTGACAATTTCGCGGTCGTTCAAATTCACTTCGGCCGGGCTGCCCGCCCCTTCGATCACCACAACGTCGAACGTTTCCGCCAACTTGTGTAGCGACGTCCGAATCGCCTCAATCGCTCGGTCGAAAAACTGCTCCCGATAAGCCATCCCATCGACTGCCTTGAAATTCTCTCCGAAAAAACGCACTTCCGATTGCATATTTCCTAGCGGCTTCAACAAAATCGGATTCATCTCAATGACCGGCTTCGTCCGCGCTGCTTCCGCCTGCAACACTTGCGCGCGGCTCATTTCTTCGCCTTTTTCGGTGTTAGCGGAAAATCGCGACATGTTTTGCGATTTGAATGGAGCGACCCGCATCCCTTCATTAGAAAGCAACCGGCAAAACGCCGTACAAATCATCGTTTTTCCGACATCAGACGCCGTCCCCATCACCATAATTCCTTTCATCGCATCACCACCTGCCCATCCTGTTTCCAGTACAACGCCATGCCCGTATCCATTTCGATCGCAGTATCTGCGAACGCAACGAGCTGTTGATGCAACATACCGATCCATCCACAGTACATTTTTGTCTCCTCGTAAACGGACGGCAACTCATCGAGCACTTCATTCGAAACGATGACGAACTGCGAAGCCTTTGCTGTTATCGCCGCCACCGTTTCCATTAGACGCTCTGTCTTATCACGCATGCAGTTTTCCACATGCACACAATATGTATGTCCAATCTCCTCGTACATCTCATTCGCAAGCCACGTCGTCAAGCAATCCCATAGCACAAAATCGCCTTCCCGGATGAAAGGGAGGACTTCATGTAACGACATCGGTTGCTCAATCGTCAGCCAAGACTCGCCCGCGCGATCCGCTTTATGCCGTTCAATCCGTTCCTGCATCTCTTCGTCCACCGCCCGCCCCGACGCAACATAGACAAGTCTTCCACCCGTCTTGCGCGCACCATCAACAAGCAGCCTCTCCGCAAACGAACTCTTCCCACTCCGCACACCGCCACTAACAAACGTCAACATCCCATCGCCCCCTCTCATTTTATCTACAACACACAACGCCCAAACACTGAGCCCACTCAAAAAGCTCATATATCCTAACAAAAGCTCATATCTCACAATAAAAACTCATAACTCCACGTAAAAGCTCATATCTCACAATAAAAGTCCATATCTCGCCGCAAAACTCCATATCTTCATCTAAAACTCCATAACCGCCAGCAATCCGCCGCACTCCTCTAGCTATTCCTCCCGCTAAACCAGTCCGCCAACTCGCGTTTCAGCTCATCCAACTCCAACACACTCTTCATCCCAATCCGGAGCCATCGCCCATCCATCCCTACAAAATTCTCAGAATGGCGAAGCACAATCCCGCGCGCAAGCATATCTGCATACAATTCCCTCGAATCCAGCCCGTCACGCAATCGAAACGACAAGAAATTCGCCGAAGAATCCGTCACGACGCATCCATAATTCACTAAAAACGACGCCATATCTGCACGCCGTTCAGCTGCATGACGAACCGCCCGCTCCCGGTACTCCACTTCATTCAAACAGACTGCACCGATTTTCGCCGCCACGCCATTAACGTTCCAGTGTGGCGCGCCTGATTTCAGCGATGTAATTACGTCTGGAGTCGCTACAACATACCCGAGTCGAATGCCAGGAATCGCATACATTTTCGTCATCGATCGAACGACAAGACAATGTGGAAAATCTTTCACTTTCGGAATGAACGACCGACTTTCATCGACAAAATCGATAAATGCTTCATCTAAAACGACTTCGCAACCGATCTCGCCAGCTTTCACAATAAGCGAAAGTAATTCCATCTCAGTCGGTAAAACACCTGTCGGATTGTTCGGCGTGCATATGTACAACACAGATGCTTCCATCAACTTCTCTTCAATTAACCCAACAGGCAACGCAAAACCGTCCGCTTCTGAAGCAATGATTCGCTCGATTTCAACGCCTTTTGCAACGAGCGTCGCTTCGTATTCGGAAAATGTCGGATGGACAACAATCGCCCGCTTCCCTCGATACCGCTCTGCAATGAGCGATAATACTTCAGCCGCACCGTTTCCAACGAGAACTGCTTCATCAGAACCGCCGTGATAAGTTGCTACACGAGACAAAAACGGTTCGCCTGAAGGATCCGGATAGTTTTGTAAGTGAGTGGCAAGTTCTGGCCAACTATCGAGTACAGCTTGTGGCGGCCCTTCCGGATTGCAGTTCTCGCTGAAATCTAGAATCCGCCCAGGCGGCTCCATGCCTAGTCGCGTATATACATACCGGGGATTCGCCCCATGCTCAGGTAATTGCATAACTCATCACTCCAATAACTGTAAGTAATAACCAGAAAACAAACGAGACGATTTGCATTTGCGTAATTGTCGATTTAATATGTTTCGCTTGCACACTATTTTCGCCTGGTCCGATTTCCGGCCGTTTCGATACGACGCCGCGATATGTACTTTTTCCACCGAGCCTGATGCCAAGTTGCCACGCGGTCGCCGCTTCAAGGAATCCGCTATTCGGACTCGGGTGACGCCTTGCATCCTTCCCCCAACCGACAAATCGTTTCCGAAAAGGTATGCCACCTTCATTCGGCGTCGTCAAAAGAATGAGCAACCCCGTTATCCTAGCAGGAATGAAGTTCAGCACATCATCAGCACGCGCTGAAAACTTGCCGAAATCCTTATATCGCTCATCTTTATAGCCGATCATGGAATCTAGCGTATTGACCGTTTTATACAACCATAATCCAGGTGCGCCAAACAGAAACGCCCAAAATAATGGTGCCGTAACGCCGTCAGATGCATTTTCCGATACCGTTTCAATGGCACCACGCGCGATGCCACTTTCCTGCAAATTATCCGTATCGCGACCGACGATCCAACTAAGCTTTTTCCTCGATTCAGCCATATCGCCTTCTATGAGCGGCACGTAAACTTCAAGCGCAGCATCGCGTAAACTTTTCTGTGCTAAACCGATGGCAATTAAAATTCCTTCAACGGCAATTCCGAGTGCACTATGTATTTGGTAGGCGGCTACCACAATTGCAAGGACGACAGTCGTGACGAGAACGATCATAATGAACAGCATTCCCGCGCCTTTGAGTACGCGGGCACGCCCTTTGTTCAAGACCGCTGTGAGCTTCGATATACACGTGCCAATCCATCTGACAGGATGCGGCCAGTTTTTAGGGTCGCCGATAATGCGGTCCAATAGGAATCCGACCGCGATTGAAAGAAAATGGGCTTGAATCATGGTGTCATGTCCACCCTTTCGCTTTTTTGTAAGCTGTAATGGCACGCACGGTGCAGTCATAGACGCCGTGGCCAATCAGTTTGCCGAGTGGTGTGATTGGACCTGCGTATGGTAACTGTTCGCCGGTTTGTGTTGCCGCGACGAGGAGGCTGTCTGTTGAAGTACCTGTTGCAATTGTGCCTGTCAATGGGTCTTCGATGTTCTCGGTATGCATCGCTTTCGTTTTCGCTTCTGTTGCCGTAATCATCGCCTGGATAAATGCTTCGTCAGATAGGTGGCCATTGACGATGACCCATGTGTTGATCGTGCCGATACGTTCGGGGCGGTCTCGGTGAAGAGATTGCGACACGTCGACCGCATTGCCGACACCTGCTGTGACCATGATGATGACTGAACCGAAATCTCCTCTGTATTCCTCGACTTCGGCGTGTTCTGTTGTGACGGCTGTCATCATGCCGACCGTGTCAGATAGATGAAAGTCCCGCTGTTGCAAGTACTCTGCCATCTCTGCTTTCACGTCTGACGGATTGTAATCGACGTCGACATGCCGATTGACGAATGAACGGTACCAACCAGTACCTGGATTATGGACGGCTGACGATACCGTTTTTAACGGATTTATTGCGCGAAGAGAGACGTTGTCTGAAGATATTACAATGTCCTTTTTTCGCACGACCGGTTGCTCTGTTTCCTCCATTGTATCAGGCAGAAGTGTCATCTGCGGTTTCGGCAATTCCGGATGGGGCTGCGTTTTGACACGCGCATTGTAAACGGATGCGATAATCGCTTCTTGTATGACGTCTTGCGGATCGCCGATTATCGCGATTTGACCTCTATCCATGAGGAGCAGTCGGTCGCAGTATAATGACGCGAGATTGACATCATGGAAGACGGAAATGACCGTAACTCCTTTTTCGACGGCATGATTACGGATTGTATCGAGCAGTTGTTGCTGGTGCGCAATATCTAAGTGGTTCGTTGGTTCGTCGAGTAGTAGAATTGGCGCTTCTTGGGCTAGTGCTTGTGCGACGAAGACCCGCTGCTGTTCACCGCCTGATAATAATTCGATGGCGGTATCTTTGTAACGTGTAATGCCGGTGTAGGCAAGCGCTTCATTCACAGCCCGTTCGTCTTCTTTTGACCACGTCGAGAAAAGTCCGGACTGATGCGGATATCTGCCGAGGGCAACGGTGTCTTTCACGGTATGTGAGAAGGCATGCGCATGCAATTGCGGCAGGACGGCGACTTTTCGTGCGAATTCTTTTTGTGAATAAACTCCCGAATCTTGCCCATCTATCTGGACAGTTCCTGACTGCTTCGGCAAGATGCCTGAAACGATTTTCAACAACGTCGATTTTCCACTGCCGTTCGGGCCAAGGATGCCGAGCACTTCGCCTTTATTCACATGGAAGGAGATGTTGTTGACGATCGGTTCTTTGCCATATCCACCTGTTATGCCATTCACGTGCAACATATTACAGGGCCCCTTTCCTTCTTTGTCTATAGAAAATGAATGCGAAGACCGGTGCACCGATAAACGCCGTAATGACGCCGACCGGGAGTTCTGTCGGTGAAATGATTGTGCGGGCTATAAGATCACAAATAATGAGCAAAGTTGCGCCATTCATAAACGATAATGTGAGTAGATGCCTATGGTCTGAACCCCACATGAGACGTGTCATATGTGGCACGACGAGACCGACAAAGCCAATTGTCCCCGATACAGCAACTGCTGAACCTGTCAGAATCGAACCGCCGATAAGAATCATGAATTTCCGCCGTTTTACGTTGACGCCAAGATGATGCGCACGTTCTTCTCCAAACAGCATCGCATTTAGTTCCATGCGGTTCAACCAGAGAATGATTGATCCGATAATGACGAACGGTAAAATCATATAAATATAATTCCAACCACGCATTGAAACGCTTCCAAGAAGCCAGCCGATAATTTGCCGGAGTTCTTCGCCGGTGAGCGCAATCATGAGCGACAAAATCGACCCTAGGAATGAACCGAAGATGATGCCTGTCAAAATAATTGTCTCCATTTTCATTGAACGGTCGACGAGACGCGCAAATCCGATGACTAGGAACATCGTCAATGCCGCGCCTGCCATACTGAATACAGGTAACGTGTATGTGCCTACAATCGGAAGTGAAATACCAAAAAAGAGCGTCATCACAGCACCAACAGAGGCGCCGGATGACACTCCGAGGGTGTATGGATCAGCAAGCGGATTTTTCAACAGACCTTGGAATGCGGCACCTGCAATCGCGAGTGACGCCCCGACGAGTCCCGCTAAAATGACGCGGGGCATCCTGATTTTATACAGGATGTTCGTTGCAGTCGTATCTGTTGAATCCCAAAATGTACTGATCGGTATTTTGACCGTTCCGATGGAAACACCGAGCCATACCGCCACAAGTAAAGTGGCGATGGACACGAGGTAGGCAAGAGTTGCCTTATTCAAAGACTTCTGGATAGATAGCTTTTGCTACTTCTTCCAGACCTTGTGCAAGACGTGGACCTGTACGGCTCGTCAAGTTTTCGTCAACCTGAACGACGCGGTCTTCTTTAACCGCAGTAATGTCTCCGAAGCCGTCACGGTTTTTCACGCTTTCGATAATATCCGGCACATAACTGTACATAACGACGATTACGTCAGGATTTTGGCTGACGATTTCTTCAGGGCTGATCATGACCCAACCGTCTTCTGTAACGACGTTTTCAGCATCAATCATATTAAGGATTTCTTGCATGAATGTGTTGTCGCCTGGTGTGTAAATATCAGGTGCATCAGACGTTTCGATGAATACACGCTTCTTATCTTCCACTTTGCTCGTTTTTACGATGACTTCAGCAACTTTCGCTTTCATATCTTCAACGATTGTAGTTGCTTCTTCTGTTTTACCAGTTGCTTGGCCGATCTGTTCGATTGTTGCATACGTTTCTTCGAAGTTCGTCGCATTTGTCACAACGAATACTTTGATACCTGCGTCGCGGATTTGTTGGAAGCCTTCTTCGCCTGAGCCTAGACCCATTTCATGCGCGAATACGATGTCCGGCTGCATAGAAACGATCTTTTCAACGTTAAATTCCATACCGCCGATTTTTTCTTTTTCAAGTGCTTCTTCAGGATAGTTATCATAGTCGTTGACGCCGACAATTTCCTCGTTCAAACCAAGTGCAAAAAGAATTTCTGTGTTGCTTGGTTGCATAGATACAATTGTTTTTGGTGCTTCTTCAAACGTAATTTCATTCCCAACAGCATCTGTCAATGTTACAGGGAATGCCGATTCAACTGCATCATCCGTATCTGTTTGTGTATTTTCCGTTGCTGGTGCGTCGTCCTTTTTCGGCTCATCTGTCGTACCACATGCAGCGAGCATGAATGTAGCCAGTACAGCCATAAGCATTAATTGCCAAAGCTTTTTCATTTGTCGTTCCTCCTGTTTTGTCCAAATAAAAATCCCCCGTGTGCTGACGGAGGATTGAGCTCAGTAAAAATCAGGACGCAGGTATAGAATCGCGCCGACTTCCACCAAACCTATCCGCGTAGGGTACGGGTGACTCATGAAGGCAGGTCTCCTGGCTCGTGCAATGAGTTGATGCTCGCCGCGCCTTCCCGGGATTTTCCCAGTGGCGATTTGCGGCTTGCTTTGCACATACAGTGGCGGGACCGCGCCGGCATTGAACCGGCTTCCCTTTTAACCCCGGCGTTGACGGCGGGGCACCTTCATGTTTGGTATGTAATTATGTATCGGATTCATTATACTACAGATTTTGGAGTTGTCGAGGGGTGGCGAGTTTATGCGGCTGGGATTGAGCGGATAGGGTGACACATTGAGCGGTCCGCGGGAATTCGTCATTAGTCGCCCCTCCCCCAGTCGCGCTGAATGCCTTTGACATATTAATCTTGGTTTTAGCTTTTGATCGTGGGCTTATTCAGGCGCGAGCAGCCTGTTTACGGGCGGAGGATGGGGTTTACGGGCGCACGGCAGTAGTTTACGAGCGCGAGCCAACCAAATACGAGCGCATGACCAGTTTTTACGGGCGCGGTGCGGTGATATATGGGCGCACGACCAGCTTTTACGAGCGCGGTGCGGTGATATACGGGCGCACGCCCCCCATTTACGAGCGCGGCACCACAACCCCGGCCGCCCCCTCCCCCGTCGCACCAAATGCTCTCCAAACAAATCAAAAAAACCTCTCCAACAATCGGAGAGGCCATACTTGTTCAAACGAATTCACATCTTTTCCGGAGCCGCAACACCAATCAACTTAAGCGCATTTGCAATCGTCGTACGTGTCGCTGTAATGAGTGCAAGACGTGCTTCCGATAAATCTCGGTTTTCAGGATCCAACACTTTTTCCGCATTATAGAAACTGTGGAATTCAGCTGCAAGCTCCTGGATATAAACCGTAATACGGTGCGGTGAACGCAAACGAGCTGCGTCACTGACAAGTTTCGGGAAATCCCCTACTTTCTTGATCAACGACAATTCTTTTTCCGTCTGCAATAAATCCACATGATCCGTTGACGCAGCCAAATCCGACTCGTCCGCTGAACGCAAAATCGACGAAATCCGCGCGTGCGCATATTGCGCGTAATAGACAGGGTTTTCATTGGACTTTGAAATTGCCAAATCCAAATCGAAATCCATTTGCGCATCAGCTGAACGCATCGCGAAGAAATAACGCACTGCATCCAGACCAACTTCTTCAACAAGTTCGCGCAACGTGACAGCTTTGCCCGTACGCTTACTCATCTTGAACTTCTCGCCATCTTTGTACAGCTGCACCATTTGCGTAACTTCCACTTCAAGCGTATCGCGATCATAACCAAGCGCCTCGATTGCCGCCTTCATCCGTGGGATATACCCGTGGTGATCCGCGCCCCAAATATTGATGAGCTTATCGAAACCACGGCGAAGCTTATCTTCGTGGTAGGCAATATCAGGCGTTAAATACGTATACGTTCCGTCATTTTTAATTAACACACGATCTTTATCATCACCGAATGTCGTCGATCGGAACCATGTCGCGCCGTCCTCTTCAAACACATGTCCATTCGCGCGCAACTTATCGAGCGCAACACCGATTTTGCCGTCCTTATATAGAGACGTTTCTGAAAACCAATTATCAAACCGCACACGGAAATCTTCCAAATCCTTCTTCAGCTTACCGAGTTCAAATTCAAGCCCGTACTGTCTGAAAAACTCTTGACGCTCCGTTTCGGATGTATGGACATATTTGTCACCATACTCTTCCGCCAACTTCTTGCCAATACCGATAATATCCGGTCCCTGATAGCCATCTTCCGGCATCTCTTTATCAAGTCCAAGCGCCTGGAAATAGCGTGCTTCAACAGACACCATCAAGTTGTTCACCTGATTTCCAGCATCATTAATATAGTATTCACGCGCAACATTGAATCCTGCAAAATCGAGAATATTGCAAAGCGAATCGCCAATCGACGCACCACGTGCATGCCCTAAATGCAAATCGCCTGTCGGGTTCGCCGAAACGAATTCCACTTGAACCTTTTCATGTCCACCAAACGTCGAACGGCCGTAGTTTTCCTCCTGTGCAAGTACTGCTTTCACGACGTCACCTAAATAATCGCTCGCAAGTCGGATGTTAATGAACCCCGGTCCTGCAATCTCCAAGGATTTAATGGACGTGGACGATGTATCCAGTTTTTCCACGATAGCTTCCGCGATTGCCCGCGGCGGCTTTTTAGCGATCTTCGTCAATTGCATCGCAATATTTGTTGCATAATCCCCGTTATCTTTGTTTTTCGGCGTCTCGAGAATAATCTCAGGAACAGCTGATTCCTCAGCCAATTGTGCGGCAAGTACCGCCTGTTTGAAAGCTTCCTTTATTTCCTGTTGGATCTTTTCCACTGCATTCATAATTAACCCTCCGTATAGTAAATCGTCAATTCATGCTTACCGAGCAACGCGCCCTCCGCATGTAATTCGTAATGTGCTGTAAATCGATCATCCGTCACTTCAAGCTTTTTCGTCTTCACTAACAATTGAAAAGACGCTGGTCCGTTGCCATACGTACCCGACCGGAATTCTCCTGGCGTAAATGGCAAACGCATTTGAACCGCTCCGCTTCTCATGATGAATGCATCTTCCTGTGCCAACTTGACGATCGTCCTTATTTGCTGACCGTTTTGTTTTTCTTCAAATCGCAAATAGGTCTTCCCGGCTTTAACCGTCAATTCGCCTGCGGACTTCAATTCGTGGGATTCCGCTTCCTGCCCTGCATGTCTAATTGTCGACCGGAGAAGGACCTCAACTTGTTTTCCGTCCTTGATTGATTCCACAAGAACACCGCCCTTACTCAGTAAATACTATTCATTATATCTTTTTTCACCGCACTATTCCATACATCACTCAGGAAAACGTCATTTTGGATGAATTTCATGAAATCTACCGTTTAATCTTTCGTTTGCTGTCGCATACTGATTGCAAGATACGAGGGGGAATTCGAATGAAACGGATGGATTATATTCGTAAAAAGAAGAGAAAAAACCGGATGAAGCGGATCGTTTTGCTGACAGTGACAGCAGCGACTGCTATGTTCACCATTTTTCTTTGTCTCCGTTTGTATGCGCAAATTACAGGCGCCCCCTCTTTAAGTGTGCCGAAAGCGAGTGTCTTTTTAGATAAAAACGGCCGACAGATCGGGGACAAATTTTCTGCTGAACGGCGTTATTGGGTAAGTCTCGATGATATTTCTCCGTTTTTGATTGATGCCGTCATTGCGACTGAAGATCGGAATTTCTATGATCATAATGGATTTGACTATAAGCGGATTGCCGGTGCTGTGCTGAAGGATGTTAAAACGATGCGCAAAGCTGAAGGGGCAAGTTCCATTACACAGCAGTATGCCCGAAATTTATTCCTTACACATGAGAAGTCGTGGAACCGGAAAATAAGAGAGGCGCTGTATGCGTATCGAATGGAAACGTTTTACGATAAAGATGTCATTTTGGAAGGCTATTTGAATACAGTCTATTTCGGCCACGGGATGTATGGTGTCGAAGCGGCAAGCAGGTTTTATTTCGCGAAAGCGGCCAAAGATTTGACACTGGAGGAATCGGCAATCATTACTGCGATTGCGAAAGGGCCGTCCGTCTATTCTCCCGTCTCCAATCCAGAAAAGTCACGGGAGCGCCAGTTACTCGTGCTGTCTTTAATGGAAAATCAGGGCTTCATTACGGAAATCCAAGAAGAGCGGGCGAAGGACATTACTGTCACATTAAAGACGGAAGATTGGGCTGACATGAAGCGCGCAGCACCTTATTTCTTGGATGAAGTGTGGCGGGAAGCCGAGCAATTACTCGAGAAAAAAGGGCGTTATCCTGCAGAAGGCGGCTGGACAATACGGACAACACTCGATCCGCATCACCAACAAACCGCGGAGGAATTCATCGAAAAATGGATGCCAGATGGCGAGTTACAGCTCGGATTCATATCAATGGAACCTGAAACGGGGGCCATTACGTCGCTTGTCGGAGGATCTGACTACACGGAAAGTCCGTTTAACCGTGTGACGCAAGCGAAACGACAGCCAGGATCTGCTATGAAACCGATTCTCTATGCGGCGGCACTTGAAGAGGGCTATAATCCGCTGACGTTCAAGTCAACGGAAAAGACGATTTTCACATACGACGAAGGTCGTTCGACGTATGAACCGAAAAATATTAACGGCAAATTCGCGGGCCATCCGATTTCGCTTGCGCAAGCGTTGGCACTTTCCGATAACATTTATGCGGTAAAAACACTTGAAGATATCGGTTATAAAAAATTCAACAAAATGGCTGAAAAACTCGGAATCGATGTGACATTCCAAGAATCGCCTGCTGTTGCGCTTGGCACATCAGACGTGACATTGCTTGAAATGACGAATGCGTATAACCGGATTTCATCTGGAGGAATGCAAGTGGAACCGACGACCATTTTATCCATATCGGATGCGGATGGAAAGACGGTGTATGAGCATCCGAAAAAGAGTACAAAGCGGGCAATTACAGAGCAAGATGCATTTGTCCTTACCCATATGATGACAGGGATGTTCGACCCTGTTTTTAACGATTACTCTGTCGCAACAGGTTTGTCGATGCGATCCAAACAGAAACGGCCTTATGCTGCAAAGTCCGGAACGACGATTTCCGACCAATATTTAATCGGCTACACCCCTTCCCTCACGGCGGGCATTTGGACAGGATACGATATCGGACAACAATTGACGTCACTTGAGGACAAAGCAGCTTCAAAGAAAATATGGATCGACTTCATGGAAACCGTCCATGCCGGAAAGCCGCCTGAACCATTCATTCCTCCAACTGGTGTGACGGGTGTCGTCGTCGATATTGCAACAGGCGGAATCGCGGTGAATGAATGTCCGAAGCAACGTGTCGTCTATGTTAAGGAAAAGGACAAACCGCAGAAACTATGTACAGACAAAAATTTGCGCGAACAATTGACAGGTGAACAAGAAGATGCGAATTTTGAGCTGTTCCCGTTTTCGTTTTTTGAATGAATTTTCTATGTTCACATCAAAAAAGCTTTGCACGTCTGAATGAATTCAGAAATGCAAAGCTTTTTTACCGTTGGGCATAGTCTGTCACTTGCAATCTATTGCTTGGGTTTTGAATAGATTACGAGGTAACTGATCCACTGCGTTCCGGTTGTCCTAGCTCACAAATGCAAGCTGTGGTTTTAGTGTACTTCCTTTCGCCTAGACATTCAACCTTCGTTTACCTTGGAAGGTAAATTTCACAGTTTGTTCATAACTCTGGAGAATCAGCGCTAAGGTCAATATGCAGTTTTGTTTCACTATTATCCCACATTTCCTTGTTATGGCTTGAAAGGAAATCAGCTAGAATCGCTTTGGAAGTATCATCCATGTGATCGACGATAATATTGCGCTTCATCGATTTGTCCATGAGGTTGACGTGGTCAGCGAGAAGCTTGTAGCCACGGCGTTTCTCACGATTAATGATCATTTCACAAGCAGTTACGCCCGCATAATACGGACCGTTTTCATTAAAATCGATCGTGACCCAGACGAGCCAATACAGCTTGCCGCCTTCTGAATCCTCCCGATTCGTCGTGAACTTGATGCCCCGCTCCGTATCGCTGCGCGCATGCATAGCACCGATTTCGATACGTGCCACACCTTCTTCCGCATCAACGATGACCGGCGAGACGTTTTCAAGCGACAGCGATCCGATACCGAAGCCTTTATGGCCATCCGTAGGATCATTCTTTATAATCGTAAAGCCCATTTTCTGTTTAGGTTTTTGCTCATTCGACATTCCAATAACGCCTCCTACTCTGTTAGTATATATACTATACCGAACTTTACGCGAAAGGGGGAAATGGTATGCCATATGTAACTGTAAAAATGCTTGAAGGACGTACAGACGAACAGAAACGCAACCTATGCGAGAAAGTTTCAGAGGTTGTCGCTGAAACGACTGGTGCACCTGTTGAGAAAGTGGTTGTATTCATCGAAGAGATGCCGAAAAGCCACTATGCAATGGGCGGAAAACGATTGAGTGATGTGGAATGATTGAGACGATGCGGGGGCTGTTCTCCTGCATCGTTTTTTTTGTTGAGGAAGGCGACAGTGATTGAGCGCGGAAGGTTCTACATTGAGCGCGCAACGGCTTTGATTGAGCGCGGAAGGCTCTACATTGAGCGCGCGACGGCTTCGATTGAGCGCGGAAGGCTCTACATTGAGCGCGCGACGGCTTTCATTGAGTCAAGTCCATAGTATTGTGTAAATTCCCTATTCATGTTTTCCATTGCCTATCAAATCATATACTTATACTCGGT
>NZ_JACSQN010000007.1 GCF_014836615.1 Sporosarcina quadrami
CATAACTCCCGCGCAACGAAACGTAACTGCTTCGTATCGAAACGTAGGCGCCGTATCGAAACGTAACTGCCGCGCAACGAAACGTAACTGCTTCGTATCGAAATGTAGACGACGTATCTAAACGTAAACGCGGCGTATCGAAACATAACGCCCGCGCAACGAAACGTAACTGCTTCGCATCGAAATGTAGACGACGTATCTAAACGTAACCCGCGCGCAACTAAACGTAGACACGATAAAAATCCCCATAAAAAAACAGACCCCTTAAAAAGGAAGTCTGTCTATTCGTCACAATCACTTTGCAAACGCAACATCGCTTGAACCATTAATGCGCTTTGCGCCAATATAGCGTTTACCCCAATAGTATGGATCATCGAGTGCATCCACACTCACACCTTTAGACGTTGACGCATGGACAAATTTTCCGTCCCCTACGTAAATGCCTGCATGGGAAACACCTTTACCTGTCGTATTGAAGAAAACGAGGTCGCCTGCTGCCAATTCAGCTTTATCGACTTTGACACCTGTCGCATGCATACCTGATGTAGTACGCGGCAAATTGAGGTCATGTTTTTTAAATACATATTGGATAAATCCTGAACAGTCAAAGCCGGCCGTTGTCGTTCCGCCGTATTTATATTTAATTCCTTTTAAACTAGTAGCTGTGTCAATAAGTCCCACAGTATCATGTGAAGAAGCTTGAGCTTGGCTGATGAATGGAGTGACAAATAATACGAATGAAAGAGCTAAAATCACAAAGGACTTCTGTGCATGTGCTAAGATTCTCATATGTTCCCCCAAAATTTTAAATTTATCTGAAAAAATCATCTGAGATAACTTTACCATGACCTATGCTCGTCCTATATTACATTTATGTAACAATAGCGTAACAAATGGAATACTAAATAACTGAATACTGAAATCATTGTTACATTCCTATAATCAAGTAAAAAGCCGTGTCCCTTTGTGATTAAAAGGGCACGGCTTATTTATCGTTTACTTCAAATCTAAATCTGTAATGATTGTTACATCATCATGTTGTAACAAATACGTAATTGTCCAGTCTTTATCCACTTTGCCTTCCAACACTTTCATCAAAGCTGGTCTTTTCTTTTCACCAAACGCAAGTAGAACCAATTTCTTTGCACTTAAAATGGAGGCAATCCCCATCGTCAACGCCGTCTCAGGTATCTTCTCATCGTTTTCGAAATACTGGCTATTGACGCCTAAAGTGGATTCAGTCAATGTCGCTACATGCGTGGCTGAATCAGCAGGAGTTCCAGGCTCGTTGAATGCAATATGACCATTCTCCCCTACTCCTAGCAGTTGAATATCGAGTTTTGCATTTTGCAAAGCCGCTTCATATCGTGCGCATTCTGTGTCAAGGTCAGAAGCCATACCATCAGGAATATTCGTTTCTTTAAATGTTTTTTTGTTAAATAAGTTGTCTTTCATGAAATATGCATAGCTATTTGGACTGGATGCCGGCAAGCCTACATACTCATCCAGGTTGAATGTCGTTACATTGGAGAAATCCAGTGCTGATTCCGTCAACTTCTTATAAACGGGGATCATCGTACTGCCTGTCGCTAACCCGAGCACATGAAGTCGATCGTTTTCAAGCTCTTCTTTTATCAGATGATAAAATTGATCTGCTCCTTGTTCAGGGCTATTCACTTGAATAAATTTACATTTTTCCATCATTCTCAACCGACTTTCATTTTAGATTTTTTCTCACTCTTCATATTGTAAATTCCATTAATCGTCTGGTCAACTTAACGGATAATTTACACAAAAAGGATAACTATACTACCTTTCCCTATTATGACGTTAGCAAAACATGAAAGTTCCCCAGTCGATATCAGTGGCTAAATAACTCTTAACACATTTACGAGCATAAAAATGTGGCAATCTATTGAAGTGCTTTTGTATATTTTGTGAACTCTATGTATTTTGAACGATTCATAGGGATATCCCTAATTCTCTATTTTCGTTAAGTGCTTATGATAAAAGTATGAGCAAACGACATTTTTATGCAGGGGGTGGAAGGCGTGGCTAAAGATAAGTTAAGGCACCAAACGACAAAAAATGATGATACTAGTATTGATTTAAAAGGAACATTCATATCGGTCATGTTGCTAGGAATCTTCATTCTAGTATTGTGGTTCGGCATATACGCACTGTTTTTATCAAGATAATAAAACCTGTTAGGAGGAACAACGATGCATTTGCATAAATACGAAAAGATCTGGCTTGTATTTGGATTAGGTTCACTCGCACTATTCTTACTTATAATCGGTTTTGCAGCATTTTGGAAAGGAACCCATCCACAAAGCCATATCGAAACTATCGATCCGCAAAACGTTGAAGCACATGAATCATTCAAACCTGAAAATCTTGGCCTTCGAGAAGTTGCGGATGGAAAGTACATCGTTAATATTGTCGCTTCGGCATTCAACTATGATATTGGTAGCGACGATGCAGGAAAGCCGGTCAAAACGATCCGTGTACCAAAAGGATCAACCGTTTTGTTCCAAGTTACTACTAAGGACGTCGTACACGGCTTCCAAGTTGCAGGAACAAACGTCAATATGATGGTAGAGCCTGGTCACATCAGTAGACTTGAGACAGTCATGAAAAACGCAGGTGAATTCACAGTCGTATGTAACGAATACTGTGGCATCGGTCACCATCAAATGTTCGCAACTGTGGAGGTGTATGACGAATGAATAAACATTTGAACTTTACAAAGAAAGAATCACGTTTATACATGTCATTCATGTATGTTACTTTTGCTTCACTTCTAATCGGTGGTCTGATGGGATTATTGCAGACATTTGCACGTTCAGGTAAATTCCAATTACCATTCGGGATAAATTACTATACAATTTTAACAGTACACGGTGTCATTTTAGGATTAGTATTGACCACTTTCTTCATCATTGGATTCCAATTCGCTCTACTCGGAAAGACGGTCGGTCTTTCTGACAAACAGCGAAAATGGGCTTGGATTTCATTCTGGACAATGCTCATCGGTACTGTCATTGCAGCGGTCACAATTTTAGTCGGTCAAGCAAACGTATTATATACATTTTATGCACCATTACGTGCTCACGTAGCCTTCTATATCGGGCTAGCTCTCGTCATCGTAGGTAGCTGGATTGCCGTATTCACGAACTTCCGTCAATTATACGTATGGAAAAAGGCGCATCCTGGTGAAAAGTCACCACTCCTGGCATTCATGGTTACAATCAATATGGCCATGTGGTTCATCGCTTCACTCGGAGTTGCTGCGTCCGTTCTCATACAGTTCATCCCTTGGTCACTTGGCTACGCTGAAACAATCAACGTCTTGTTGAGCCGTACATTGTTCTGGTATTTCGGTCATCCATTAGTATATTTCTGGTTGCTGCCAGCTTATATGGCATGGTACGCAATCATCCCGAAAATCATCGGCGGAAAATTATTCAGTGACTCACTTGCAAGACTATCATTCATTCTATTATTAATGTTCTCGATCCCTGTCGGATTCCACCATCAGTTGACTGAACCAGGAATTGACCCGACTTGGAAATTCATTCAAGTAGTATTGACATTTATGGTCGTCATCCCTACTTTAATGACAGCATTCTCGATTTTTGCTACATTTGAAACAACTGGAAGACGAAAAGGCTATAAGAGCTTGTTTGGCTGGTTCAGACATCTTCCTTGGAAAGATGTACGTTTCTTGGCACCTTTCATCGGTATGGTCGCATTCATCCCTGGTGGAGCAGGCGGTATCGTCAATGCTTCTCACCAAGTGAACACATTGATTCACAATACGATATGGGTTACGGGGCACTTCCACTTAACTGTTGCGACTACAGTTATCCTGACGTATTTCGGTGTTGCTTATTGGCTCGTGCCGCACTTGACTGGAAGACGTTTAACGCCGAAGTTGAATAAACTCGGGATCATCCAAACAATTATCTGGACTTTGGGTATGACAATCATGTCCACATCTATGCATATTCAAGGATTACTAGGCGGTCCTCGACGCTCCAACTTCTCAAACTATGCAGGCGGAGCTCAAGTTGACACTTGGATCAACTACCAGATTGCACAAGCAGTCGGAGGTACAATCCTTTTCGTCGCGATTATCTTGATGACGTACATCTTCATCCAGCTTGCGTTCTTTGCTCCACGTGGCGTTCAGGAATTCCCGATCGCAGAAGAGGAAATCGATGCCGAACCGACACCTAAGATTCTCGAAAACTGGTATTTGTGGATTGGTATAACAATTGCATTGATCTTATTCGCGTATACAATTCCAGTCATCGATATATTAAAACACTCTCCCCCTGGCTCAATTCCATTCGATTGGCCAATCGGTAGATAATAATAAACGTAAAAGACGCTGGATAACATTTCGTTATCCAACGTTTTTTTCAATAAAGAAGACTGTCCAAGAGAGAGAAATACCTCCTCTTCTTGGACAGTCTATTTTAATGAAATCATTAAACGGCAGTTAAGTCTTTTGTATAAGGCAATAGTAATTTCCCTGCCACACCGTACTCTTCGAATAAGCCATTAATGACATCTACTTCAAGCGGTCTACTGAAATAATAGCCTTGCAGATCAGAACAGCCGAGTTGCTTTAAAATGTCCCATTGCTCTTTCGTTTCTACACCTTCACCAATTGTCCGCAAACCGAGCATTTCTGCCAGATGAATGATTGTTTGAACGATACCTGTACTTTTAATATCATTGCCGAGTTCAGAAATAAACTCACGATCAATTTTAATTTCATGGATTGGAAAATGTTGCAAGTAAATGAATGCCGAATAGCCTTTTCCAAAGTCATCGATTGAAATGGAGTAACCCATTTCTTTTAGTAGTTTAATGCGGCTTATAACTGCTGTCTGGTCTTCAAGCGCTACATTTTCAGTAATTTCCAAGACGACTTTATCAGGTCCAATCCTAGCCTCTGCAATGCACTGTTCTAAATAAAGCGGTAACGTTTGGTGCAGAAAATGACGGGGGGACAAGTTTATCGAGATGGATATATTGTCGATACCAGTCTCTTGCCACTTCCTAATCTGCTGTGTCGCCTCTTTAATGACCCATTCTCCAATAGGTGTGATCAAACCCGTCGATTCTGCAAGCTCGATGAATTCAGCAGGGAAAATCAGACCCCGTTCGGGATGTCTCCACCTTAGCAACGCCTCAAAACCGACGACTTCCCCTGTTCGGCAATTGACTTGCGGCTGAAAGTGTAATTCGAATTCATCCAAGTCGAGTCCTTTACGCAAATTCATCTCTGATAACATACTCTCTTTTAAAAATGTATGCATATCATCCTTGTAAACACTTGTCGCTTTACGATTGGATATTTTCCTTCCTGATTGCAACGCCATATAGGATGCTTGAATACCGTATTTCACATTTAGTACATGATCCGGGTATATCGCAACTCCTAAACTTATTGTCATATACACTTCCTGACCGGATATGTACATTGGAAATTTCATCTTGTCCATCATTCTTTCTATTAGCTTCTCAATTTCAGCTTGCTCATCTTTTTCATACGGATGGAAAACGATAAAATGATCAAAACCGATGCGCGAAATCCGTGACGGCAATTGAAACACTTCTTTCAGTCTGTCAGCCATGACTTTCAAAATTTTCTCTGAGCCTTCAGGACCTAACACACCTTGAACTTCGGTGAACTGATCCAATACAAAGTAGATGAACACACTTTTTTGCTCTTTCCTGAATTCATGCAAATCCTTTGTTACTTTTTCCGCGAATGAATGCTGATTATCGAGTCCCGTGATCAAGTCTTGGTATGCTAGCTTATGGACGTGTTGCTCGACTTCTATCCTCTCGATCCGATCAAATATGAATGACAGCATATCAGCTATAGAAGCGACGAGCACTTTATCCAAGTTTGTCCACTCACGTTTTTCATAGGACTCACAACAGACGATTCCTCCAATCCCTTTGCTCAGGATAATAGAAGCGTCAATCATTGACTGGATTTTGCCGTCGCGATATGTCTTTTTCAGCTTGATTTCGCTCGTCGCAGGATGATTCGCCACATCCGATACGGCTAGCACTCGTTGCTGTTGAATCGCCGCAAAATAAGAGGGAACTTCCGTTTCTAAAATCACTTCATTTACTAAACTATTCGTTCCGCTTGATAAATAAGACATTTGTGAAGTTAAAACAGTATACTCCTTGTTGAATAACCAAATGCTAATCTGCTCACAGGACATAATTTTCGCTATGCGCATACATAATTCCTCGAGTATTGAAGAAATCGACTCCATTGAAATGTTCAAATGCTTCGCTTGGGTAAAGATATATTCCTGTTTCCTACTTAGTTCTTCTAGTAAGAAGGCAATGTCTTCGTCTGATCGCTTCATCGAACATATACACCACCAATTCTTCATAAATATTGTCTACTACTCTTATCGTCATAATACGTATGAATATGAAGTGAATTCCCTCATTTATTCATTATTGTTTTTGTGATGTGACAATTATCTACAAGAAAAGGACTACTAAAATCAGACCATTTCTACAACTCATGTTATAATGAATGAATAGTCACTCACATTATACTGGGATGGTGCTGAAAATGGACATTAATGAAATGAGCATGGATGAAATTTGGAAGGAAATCAATCGTCAATTAAATGCAAATCCTACACCTTATACGGGACTGAACACATTGTATGCATTGGATTTGGCAGGTGATGACGGAGGTCAATTCGGATTGAAATTTGCAGATGGGAAGGCCGAAACAATGAAAGGTCAAATTGAAAACGCTGACTGTGCATTGCAAATGAGTGTATCCGATTTCAAAAAGTTACTTGGCGGAAAGTTAAATTCTACTGCTGCTTTCATGATGGGAAAACTGAAAGTAAAAGGCAATATTGGACTTGCTTTAAAACTTGAGAATTTGCTGAAAGAATATCAATTATAACCAATTGCCGACTCCATAATTAAAGAGTCGGCTTTTTCATAGAATTTTCAAAATACAACAGAATACCCTCTTGTTTTATTGCTAGTTTACCAGTACTATAGATTTATAGGATTTTGTCAAAGAGGGGGAAACTTGCATGAAAAAGACCGTTTTTTCGGTTTTAGCAACTGTTGTTCTTGCGACAAGTATCGCGTCAAGCAATGCTGAAGCCGCCAACGATGAATATATTGTAAAAACTGGTGATACGCTTTGGAAAATCGCTACTCTTCATAAGTTAACGGTTGATGAGTTAAAAGATTTGAATGGTTTTACGAAGGATTCCATTACTGTATCTCAAAAAATTTATGTCAAAAAGAAGACGGATATGGAAAAGAATGATAAAGTGTCTATTAAAAACAGTGTTACTGTAACGAAACAGACATCTTCCACAAATGAATTCAAAACACCTGTCGCTCATATGGACAAGCCGATCATCTCTTCATCTCCATCTCTGACAGCTCAAGCAATACAGGCAGCTACAGTGGACGTTGCAATGCCACTAATCGATACACCATACAAATGGGCAGGCACAACGATAGAAGGATTCGATTGCAGCGGTTTCATCCATTTTGTATTTACGACAGCGGGACTAGATTTACAGCGACTCGACACAATTGGCATGTACAACAATTCCTCGGAAGTTGTGACACCAGTTCCGGGAGATCTTGTCTTTTTTGAAAATACATATCGTAAAGGGATTTCACATGCCGGTATCTACTTAGGTGATGGTCAATTTATCCATGCCGGTACAAAGAAAGTCGAAATCGCCAAAATTGATTCGGTCTATTGGAAAGATAAATTTGTCGGCTTTAACCGTTTTAACCAACTTCAAACAGTTCAATAATTATGCGGCCAATTAGGGAGAAGAAAAATTTCCTTATTGGTCGTATTTTCAATTTCAATAGAACAGGGCTTCCTTAATCTCTAAAAGTAGTTTAGTATATACATGTGTCTTGACACTTATAAAAAGCGAACGGAGTAGATGAAATTGAACAGAAAAAGTATGTGGTCTTTGCAATTTTCCACAGTAGCGCTAGTACTAATACCTGCAGCGATAGGTATTAACTTTTTAGGTAAGCTATTTGCAGAATTATTGAAATTACCATTATGGATCGATTCCATTGGTACGGTATTATCCGCTATGTTGGCAGGTCCAATTATCGGTGCTATTGTCGGTATTATAAATAACGTCATTTACGGTTTTACAACAAGTCCAATTTCTTTCGTCTATGCAATTACGCAGGCGGTCATCGGTCTAGTCGTCGGTATTATGGCGTATAAAGGCTGGATTTCAAGTGTAAAAAAAGCAATCATTCTTGGTCTAGTTGTCGGTTTTATCGCAGCGACTGTTTCAACGCCGCTTAATATTATGTTTTGGGAAGGGATGACTGGCAACGTATGGGGCGATGCCTTATTCGCTTATTTACGCGCAAACGATAATGCATTATGGGTAGCTTCGTTTGCTGATAGCATCGTCGTTGATGTACCTGATAAGGTCGTCACTGTCCTATTAAGCTTCCTGCTATTCAGAAGTTTGCCGAAGAACGTCAAAAACATGTATGACAACCACGGAGAAATTGAGAAGTTGTAAAATGGAGGGAACCCTACTATGAAGACGATGACATTATATAGAGAAAAGGATTCGCCCATTCATAGGATTGATCCGTTGACAAAGCTTTTGTTTGCCATCGTCGCTGTTTCCACGTCATATATTGTGTCGAATCATGTCTTTGTATTATGTGTCTTAACAGTAACTTTTCTCATACTTATTGCCGGTAAAGTGATCAAATACATTTTACCGGTCATCGCACTAAGCTTTTTACTAATTGCTTCCATCATTATTGTCCAAGGGTTTTTCCATCCCGATCGTGCAACGGTCCTTTTTGAGATCGGCTCCATTCCAATTTACAAAGAAGGATTCTCTATCGCATTGCTTGTTACGTTACGTGTTGTGACTATGATTTCTGCATTCGGTGTACTTATCCTAACGACAAAACCAGATGATCTCGTAGAAACGCTAGTCGAAAAAGGTTTATCTCCACGATTTGCATATGTATTGCTTTCCGTGTTGCAAATTATTCCGCAGATGGTGGCGCTGACAGGTAAAATTACAGATGCACAGCGAGCACGTGGACTTGAGACAGAAGGCGGACTTTTTGTGCGCTTTAAATCGTTCATTCCCCTACTCGGTCCTGTCGTTCTAAATTCGTTGAATGAAACACGCGAACGCTCAATAGCGCTAGAAATTCGAGGATTCAATTCAAAAAGCCGACGTACATATTTACACGAACGAGAACCCTATAAATTCGGATTGCCATTGAAAATCATCCTTGTTCTATTTTTAGTTACCGTCATCGTCTGGAGGGTTGTGTCATGAGTATCATTCGCGTCAATCAGTTGAAATACAAATATCCCGATAGCGATGCGTTAGCGATTGATGACCTTTCATTCACAGTAGAGAAAGGTGAATTTATCGGAATTACCGGCATGAACACTGCAGGTAAATCGACATTATGCTATGCGCTTTGCGGACTCGTCCCCCACTTCTTTAAAGGCGGTTATGGCGGTACAGTCACTATAGATGGCATGGATGTTCTTACACATGAGCTCAGTGAAATCACTTCCAAAGTGGGTCTAGTATTTGAAAATCCTTTCTCCCAAATGACGGGCGCAAAGTTTACAGTGTATGATGAAATTGCATTCGGTCTAGAAAACATGGGATTGCCGCGCGAAGAGATTCATAAGCGCATAAGCGACACGATGAAAATGCTTGGTATTGAAAAACTGAAAGACGAGAATCCATTTTCCTTGTCGGGAGGACAAATGCAGCGTGTAGCAATTGCAAGTGTTATTGCGATGAAACCAGCCATATTAATACTGGATGAACCAACATCTCAATTGGATCCGGAAGGCACCGAAGAAGTGTTCCGTATTGTCGATATGCTTTCAAAGCGTGGGATGACGGTTATTATGATTGAACAGAAGCTTGAGAGATTAGCTGAATATGCTAACCGTATCATTTTAATGCATGAAGGGAAAATCATTCATGACGGCCTACCCGCAGAAGTATTTTCAAGAGAAAACCTTTTCGAATACGGCATTCAACCACCTTTATATGTAAAGATTGCAAAAGCACTTAACATTCAAGACGCTCAAACAGGGTTGTATCCGGTCAAGCTGCAAGATATGCATGTCGATCGGAAATTAAGTTTTTCTATACAAGCGGCACGTTCGATCAATTATAAGACTGTAAAAATTGACGTGCACAATCTTCATTTCTCCTACAATGAAGGAATTGACATTATTAAAGGAATGAATGTCACACTTGAAGGTGAACCAATCGCGATTATCGGACAAAACGGTGCCGGTAAATCAACTTTTGTTAAACTATTGAAAAAGTTATTGAATCCGAATGCTGGAGAGATTCTACTTGACGGTCATACTATTTCAAAGCGCACAGCAGCGAAACTGGCAGGACGCATTGGACTAGTTTCACAAAATCCGAACGACCAAATATTCAAGAACAATGTGTTAGACGAAGTACTGTTCGGCCCGTTAACTATCGGTCAATCTAAAGAAGTAGCTACTACAAATGCATTAGCTATGCTAGAGCTAGTTGGTCTATCGGAAAAAACCGACGAGAATCCTTATGATTTAAGTTTGGCAGAACGTAAAATGGTCGCCATCGCCTCTATCCTTGCAATGGATACAGACGTTGTCATTTTCGACGAACCTACTATGGGACAAGATTACCTCGGTAAATTGAAAGTGAAGGAAATCATCCATTCACTGTATGAACAAGGCAAACTGGTCATCTGCATCTTGCATGATATGGATTTTGTAGCAGAAGTTTTTGACAGAACAATCATATTCAGTAATGGAAATATACTTTTTGATGGTCCAACGCGTGTTGCTTTCTCAAACAAGGCGATATTGCATCAAGCCCGTGTGGAACAGCCTCACTTAACAAAGTTCGTAGGGAAATTGGGGTATGAAGAGATCATTTTAGATGTGAATGAATTGAAATAAAATTGCTCATAAAAACAACAAAACGACATTGCCTGTAATGCAGCAATGTCGTTTTGTTAGTCATTATCGTGCTGAATATCCACCATCGATAACTAGTTCCGCACCGGAGATATACGAAGCGTCATCCGATGATAGGAATAACACTGCATTAGCAATATCTTCAGGTTGTCCTAAACGTTGCAATGGAGTCATACGGATAAGTGCATTAACCGTTTCTTGTGAGTCTTCAAGTGACTTTGTCATCGGTGTTTCGATAACTCCAGGGAAAATCGCATTGACACGAATTCCATGCTGTCCGAACTCCGCTGCTGCAGCTTTAGAGATTGCACGAACAGATCCTTTAGATGCAGAATAAGGATTAACACCCATTCCAATCAATGCTGTATAAGATGAGATATTGACAATCGAACCTTTTTTCGCTTCCTTCATGTATTCAAGAGCATGTTTCATACCGAGGAATGTACCAAATCCATTAATATCAGACAGACGGCGCCAGTCTTCGATTGTAATTTCATTCATACCTTTTTCTGTTGAAATACCAGCATTGTTCACTAATACATCAATACTACCAAGTTGATCAACTGCTTTTTTCATTGCAGTTGCCCATTCTTCGTCAGATGTGACATTCAATTTCACAGTCATAACGTTATCAAAGCTGCCCCACTTTTCATTTAGAGCATCTTCATTTATATCAGCCGCTACAACTTTAGCGCCTTCTTCAGAATATTGTCTAACCATCTTTTCGCCCATACCAGATGCTCCACCTGTTATGAATACAACTTTATCTTCAAATCTTTTCAATTTAATCACTCCGTTTTTGTTTATTTTAACATCTAAATAGTAATCCTTTTCAGTGTAAATTACAAGTAAAAAGGATGCAAAATAGAAAAGCGGAACACAAAGAAAAAATCTCCTCTGCGTTCCGTTTTTCCTAGTTATTCATATAATTCTTACGCCATTACTTCCTCAATTTTCTGTTTCCCTTCAGGTCTTCTTCTTTGAATGACCCAGATAAGTGCAATTAGAAAAATTCCCATTGCACTTGTCGTAAGTTCAGGAATAATTAGCATTAACCCTCCTGCAAATAAAATAATCCTTTCCCAAATGCGTGAATCTCGGATGAAATAGCCGATTACCGAGCTGCTCACCCCAATCATTCCAATAACAGCTGTTAAAATACCGAGAATGAGCTTAACGGGTGTCACATCGACAAACACTAATATCGGATTATAAATGAACACATAAGGGATAATGAATGCAGCAATAGCCAGTTTCACTGCAGTAGTCCCTGTTTTGAATGGATTCGCCTTCGCTATTCCAGCACCTGCATACGCCGCAAGACAAACAGGTGGTGTAATATCCGCAACGATTCCAAAATAAAACACAAACATATGTGCAGCAATTGGAGCTATACCGAATTCGTTAATAAGTGCAGGGGCAGCAATCGTTGCCGTCACGACGTAATTTGCTGTCGTTGGTAGCCCCATCCCTAAAATAATACACGCAATCATTGTAAAGAATAGCGCAAGGAATAAGTAGCCGTTTGAAAGTGCAATGATACCGGAAGCAAATTTTGCACCTAGCCCTGTCATACTGACGACGCCTGCTATAATTCCTGCCGTTGCGACTGCTGCAATGACCGGCAACGCAACTCTACCCCCTTGCTCAAGAACATAGAGAATCCGTTTGAAATTGAACTCCGATTCCTTCCGTAACTTAGCATTTACTAACCAGATGATAATGGCCGCTAGGATACCGAACAACGCTGCCCGTTGTGGTGTGAAACCGGACATGATTGTCGCGATGATGACCAATAATGGAATAATCATATAGCCATCACGGATGAAGATCTTCCTGAATACGGGTAGTTCCGATTTCGGAAGGCCGAGTATCTTCAGACGTTTCGCTTCAAAATGTGTTCCAATAAAGATACCCGTAAAATACAAGATTGCTGGGATAAGCGCCGCCAACATGATCGTTGCATAACTGACACCTAAATACTCCATCATGATAAAAGCTGCTGCCCCCATCATGGGCGGCATAATTTGACCACCTGTAGAAGCGGACGCCTCTGTAGCTGCAGCAAATTCCGGCTTAAATCCAGCTCGTTTCATCATCGGAATTGTAAAACTACCTGTTGCAACAGTGTTTCCTACAGAACTTCCCGACACTGTTCCTTGTAAAGCACTCGCTACAACTGCCGCTTTTGCAGTCCCCCCAGTATATTTTCCAGTGAGAGAAAACGCGAGATTATTGAAGAATTGCCCAATTGGTGTATTGACGAGCAGAACACCGAAGAACAGGAACAGGAAAATGAATTTCGCGGAAATCTGAAGTGGTGTACCGAACACACCACTTTCGCGATACCAAAGATTTGTCATCGTCCGGTCAATTGAAAAACCGGGATGCGATAAAATTTTCGTTGGTATAAAGTTTCCATAGATCGCATAGAGCATCGCCACACTTGCTACGATGACAATCGGCAAACCTACTGTTCTTCGTGTCGCTTCTAATACTAGCAAGACGCCCAGAACCGAAAGAATCATGTCGAGATTGCTATAGCCTGACACTCTACTTTGAAGAATCGAATCGAAAAAGAGTATTTTATGATAGGACACATACATCGCAGTAAATGCGAGTAATACATCATACCAAGGAACTTTCTTCTGTGTTTTCCGCCATTCTTTTTTAGCAGGATAAAGAAGGAAGATGATTCCTAGTGCTGTACCGAGATGTATCGCTCCCTGTTGTTGGGAAGGAAGTACGCTCGTAGCACCTGTATATAAGTGAAAGACCGTAAGTGCGATACTTAGAAAAGTTACAATCCATGCCCATCTTCCGATTTGTGAGCGAAATTGGCTTTCCTTGTCATACTTTTCAAGAATCTCCTCTGCATCTACCACCTTCTGATCTTTCATATTTTGCCACCTTTCCGCTTCAGACTACTAATTACTTCAAGTCCTCAAAGCCTTTAATTTTCGTTTTCTCTCTCGTTACAATTTGTACAACTTCAGGATAAATATGTCCGATGAACGCTGCGTTAGTGACAGCATTTCCTTCAAAGTCCGCTTTGCCGTTCAGCGCATTCAAAGCAGGAACGTGAACAGACATCCCTAGATCCATCTCGTCTTTGCTGATCGAGGACAAGTTTTCAACCGATGCACCCGTTTCCATATTCGTCACGTTGATGCCATCAACATATTTGTTCCACAAGTTCGCCATTTCGCCACCAAGCGGATAATATGTTCCACCTTGACTGCCTGTTCCAAGTGTAAACTCTGCTTTGCGATCGCCTTTTGTTGCAGACACTTCCGCCACTTCATTATTGACTGTCAAACCCTGTTCTTCATAATACTTCTTTGCACCAGGGTGAATGAGTAACCCTTCTGCACCATTTAAAGCATTCTCCAAAATCATCTGTTTCGCCTGGGCATGTGTATTTTCGGAAGCATTTTCAATCATGCTCTTCGCCAATTCATACCCTAGCTCTTCATCAATCGTATTTGTATTCCCCATCAATATAGCGTAAGCAGTAATTGTCTGAACATCATCCGTCAGGAAATCATACGTATCCTTAGGAATCGTAAAATGCTTGTAGCCCGATTTTTCTTCGATTTTCTTAATCGCATCTTCAGATAGGCTAATCATTTTCACATCACCTGCGGACGCTTGTAAACTCTCAATACTCGCTGCAGGAAGACCGAGAATACCGATTGAAATATCAATATTGCCATCTTGCACCCCGTCAGCCGCTGCACCGAATCCTTCCAGGAACGCCTTATAGTCTCCATCACCAACTCCATAAGCATCCAAAATGATTTTTGAAACATTGTTCGTTTCACTTGCCGGCGGACCAATTGCAATATTTTTCTTGCCACCACCGCAAGCAGATAATAATAAAATTACTCCTAGTAAAACTACTAATAGACTGTGTACACGTGACTTTCTCAAATTCCGTTCCCCCTTTTGTCATTTTCCCTCTCTTCGTAAGCGCTTACAAAAGTACTTAACAATTGTCGCTCTTACAAAAAAGATGGTCGTACGTTGAAAATGAAATCTATCTCTAATTATACTAAACTTTCTTTAATAAGCAATCTGTTTTTATTTTATTCTGATTATCAAAACAATATATATCATCCGACTTCTTGCATTAACACATAAAAACTCCATCTTCAGGAATATCCTGTCAGATGGAGTTTTTTGTTAATTTGCGAAAGATGCTTTCTGTAGTGTACTTGCTAGCACTCTCGCACCAATATCTAGAGCGTCGTAGTTGAAAGTCATGTCTGGATGATGAAGCCCCGGTCCTAAATCTGCCCCTATCCCAATCATAGCCGCCTTTAAATCAGGACGATGGATTGTGTAGAAATGGAAATCGTCGCTGCCTGATGTAATGATAGCAGGTGCGAAAGAATCCTCATCTAACGACTCTCTAATTGCTTCTGCCGCAATTTCCGCCGCTTCTTCAGACACTTCCGCTGCTGGTGTGTAATCCGACCAGTTCAAGTCAATCTCTATGTTATGAAGTTCACTTATTGAACGGATACCATTGCTGACACGCTCTTTCAATTCCTTTAGGACGTTGTTCGATTGTGCGCGCATATCAATACCAAACGTAGCGGTACCAGGAATAATGTTCAAACTGTCGCCACCTGCCTGAATTTTTGTCAATTTAGCTGAGTAAGGCTCATACGGTGAAAAGTGGATAGTCTTTAAAAATGCAGCAAGCGCAAAAATCGGATCCAGTGCGTTTTTTCCTTGCTGAGGACGCGCTCCATGCGCATCTTCTCCTTTAATTTTCCCTTCTAAAAAAATTGCAGCGCCATGATGGATAGCCGGTGATACTTTTCCGAAAGGGATTTCTTCTTTCGGTCGCAAATGGACACCGAACAAATGAGAGACGCCGTCCACTGCTCCTCTTTCAATCATCGAATTAGCACCATTTCCCTTTTCCTCTGCAGGTTGGAAAATGAAGCGTACGCGACAACCAAGTTCCTGTTCTTTCAAGTAAGCAAGGGCCCCTAATACCATAGACATGTTTGCATCGTGCCCACAAGAATGGTTGGCACGAAATTCTCCATCCACTTCTTGCCAAAGTGCATCGATATCGGCACGTACCGCGATAATCTTTTCCCCTTCACCGATTTCCGCCACAACTCCTGTGACATCATTGAATGTATGATGTTTTACGTCCATCGATGTGAGGATTTCAGCTAACTTCCTTGTCGTTTCAACTTCTTTCCAGCTCACTTCCGGAAAAGCATGAAAATGTGCAAACCATTCACTAATCTGTTTATCCACGGCCACTGTATCCCTCTCCATTCCATTAAGTTCTTCTTTCAGAATAGCGCAATTCGGCAAAGAAAAAAAGCCGATTTTCAAGACCGGCTTTAATTACGTTATAATCTCCATTTTAATCTCGCATAAACCATTAGCATGACGAGATTTATAGCAGAACTGATGACAGTTCCGTATGCAATTGCAACAGCTCCCATTGAATCGATGAGTGCATAAATAACGAGTATATTAATGCCTAACACACTAATTAAGCTGAAAATAACGGGCAACATGGAATTGCCTTTCGCATAATAAAAGCGCGTGACATATGTGTTCGCGGCTAGGAAGAACATAGACAATGTAAAAATACGGAAAATCGGCGTCGTAATCATTGTTGAATCAGGGCCAAAATTACCTCGTTCAAAGATTAATCGGACAAGCGGTTCTGCGAAAAAGAAAGCAATTGCTGTAGCAGGAATTATAAGTGCTGCTAATAACAATAGACCTTTTTTGTAAAGTTTTTTAATGGATTCATTATCTCCTTCTCCTTGTTTTTTGCTCAGAAGAGGATAAATGACTGTAGTTACTGCAGTGATCATGATTGCTTGTGGGAAATTACTTAATTTAGATGCATAGTTGACGGCTGACATATATCCTTCACTCATTCCCGATGCAGCAATCCGTTGAATAAATGCATAAAATTGCATGGAAGCACCACCAAGAAGAATCGGTAGCGCAATTACCCACACACGTCTGACATCTTCCGATTTTCCGAGCATCGGTTTAAGTGAGTATAGCTTACTCCGTTTTACACCCACAAAAAGGAATAAGCCCATTAATAATGCACTTAACAAAGCTCCGATTCCATAAGCTGTCGGACCGTAAAAAGCGACTAATGGCGCAGATATGATGACGAACGCGGCATTATAAACTAGAATGGCAACGCTTGAAAGTTTGAATTTATCATTCAAATTCAATAAACCCGATAGCCAGGTGGATAGAACAAGAATAACCGTTGACGGCATCATCCACATGAATAAAGAAAAGGTCATGTCAAACTGTTCAACTGACATGTCTTTAAACGCTAACCTTAATAGTGGTTGTGCAAATAGAATGGCTAATACAGTTATCGTCGTCGCCGACATTAGCACAGACGTGAACATTCGTCGGACGAACAGCGCTTTGTCGGTTTTCGACGAATGATAGACCGAAATGAAAGCAGTAGTCAATCCACCTCCGACTACAAGATAGATAAAGTTTGGAATGGTATATGCTGCGGCGATGGCATCCGCTGCTGCTGACGTCCCGAATTGATTACTGATGACCATTTCCCGCAAAAAACCAAATAGACGAGCGACAATATTAATGATCGCTACTGTGCCGATAATTTTCAACATCTTATTCATCGGTTTTTCGCCCTTTCGCTACACTGTCATAAATTGTCTGCAATCTTTCTGCTATTACGTCATATGTATGCTGTGCAACTTTACATTGCATATTAGGTTTTCGGTCAGTCTGCCCTTCATTGAGCGCTTGTATAATTCCGTCAGCCAAAGAATCAGAGTTTTTCGCTTCAACTAGTATACCTGCGTCATTATCGAGCAGATAGGATAGCCCCCCAACATTTGTCGCTACAACCGGAGTGCCCGTCGCCATGGCTTCAAGTGCAACTAAGCCGAACCCCTCATGATGTGATGGAAGGACAAATACATCTGCGGCAGACAACCATTTGGCAATTTCGATTTGTGACAGAGGTGCGTGATGCGAAATGTGCACATCATCCATTTGTACACGCGCAGCAAAAGTCTTCATAAACTGCTCATCTTTGTCAGAACCTATTAGATGTAAAGAAGTATTAGGATAGGCATCATGAACAACTTTATATGCATCGACTAAATCCAGAACACCTTTTGCTTCTATTAGATTACCGACAAATAAAATCATCTTTTCAGTTTGCGATATGTTTAATTCATCACGCATGTCGACTTTCGGCAATGGCTTAAAGATTTGTGTGTCAACACCCATACTCATTGTGTGGACAAGCTCTTCACGAACGCCAAATTGTTCGATGACATCTCTTTTTAAGCGCTCTCCCACAACGATAACTGCTGATGCCTGCTGAAGAATTTCCTTTGTCATGCTAGCAATTCTTTCGCTTTTCGTGGCCATTTTATCGATATCTCCACCATGTACAGTAACTACGTAAGGTAACCCCAACCACTTCTTCCCAAGTAATGAAATATAGCCTGTTGGAAATGCATAGTGTGCGTGTGTAACGGAAATGCTTTTTCGGTTTTTCAACATGTAGCCCAATGATTTCAAAAACCAAAAAGCATATTTCCTTATAGCATTCACTTTCCCTTTAGAAGGATCATCGATAGCAGTTACTTCAACGTCAAGACCCTTTGACCGAAGAAGATCCACTTGATTTTTTACAAAGATCCCAAATGTCGGATGTTTTTCCGATGGATACATATTACTGAACACAGCAATTTTTCGCATTGTTTTTTCATCCCATCTATAAGTGACTTGATTATCCACCATTTATACATTGAACGATTATAACATGACTTGAGTTCCTTTTGTGAGATTGGCATTCCTTAGCAAATCATTGGACTTTTACAGTAATATTACATTTCGCACACAAATTTTTATTAGGTATATTGCATGTAATTGTCGAAAAATGAAAAATGAGACTACTGACTAGGTTTTCCACTATTAAACATAATGAATTTTCTGTTGATACCATTGACTTGGTAACTGCTGGAAGTGTTTGTAATCTGTTTGTAATACAACTGTAATCAAAATGGAGGTTTAGCTATGATAGGATAATCTCAGATAAAGCACACTGTACGTAAACGTGCGAAAGGGGAATTTGAGAACCATTATGAAACGACTGTTTTTACTTGTGTTTGCTAGTTTACTAATATCAACGTCCATTCCTGCCATGGCCTCAGCGAATTCACCAACCTCGCTCGTCAGTACAGCGCGGACTTACATGGGAACACCTTATTCCTATGGCGGTACAACCACTTCCGGATTCGACTGTTCAGGATATACGCAATTTGTGTTCAAGAAACAAGGGGTTTCAATTCCAAGATCGACAGGACAACAGTATGCTATGGGAACATCTGTTAAGAAAAGCGATCTTAAAACTGGCGATTTAGTATTTTTCAATACGACGGGCAGAGGGGTATCACATGTAGGTATCTCAATCGGCTCGAACAGATTCATCCACGCTTCAACTAGTAAAGGTGTTATGATTTCTTCAGTGAACGATCCTGCTTACTGGGGTAAACGCTATTTGGGGGCTAAACGGGTTGCAAGTTTTGAGAACGACAAAAAAGTCGCTTTCGAAGAACCGACAGCAACTGAAACAACTCCAAACTATGTATCTCGTGCAAAAATTGCTGAAACGCTTGTAACAGAATTAGGATTAGAACCGACAGACATTGCAAAATTCGACGATGTAGCATCTACTCATCCACAATTCGGAGCTATAAATGCTGTCAGCAATGCAGGACTTTTTTCAGGAAATGACGGGAAATTCAATCCTGATGAATCATTAACGCGTGCACAATTGGCGAAAGTAATCGTCGAAGCATTTGATTTGAAAGGATCAGCTCCTACATCTTATACGGATGTTTCTGCGGATCACTGGGCAGCAGAATATATTAATATATTAGCTTTCAATCACGTTGCAAGCGGATATGAAGATGGCAGTTTTGGTCTTAACGACAAGTTAACTGAAAAGCAATTCCAAAAAATCATCGATCGTCTGCATTAATTGCTTATGAAACTGGGTGCTCCGTTTTATTGGACACCTCTTTTTTTTCGAAATCCGCTAGTAATCTATCAATTTCGTCTAGATTTACATTACGATCACTGTTAAACTAAACCTACATCTTATTTAGGAGGACAACATGAAAACGTTTAAATGGGCAGTAATCACTTCTCTGCTATTGGCTCTTGTTTCCATCGTCCCTGGACATTCTTCGGCAAAGTTCCAATTCTCGGATATCTCTCCAAGTAAGGAGTACTATGAACAAGTTCATTACATAGCCGAACTTAAAATCGTCAACGAAGCGGATAAATTTAATCCTGGTGACAAATTGAAGCGTGCACACGTAGCAAAGATGCTCGTTCTTGCTTCAAACAATCAAAACTTCTCTGCTCCAGATATGCATTTCAAAGATTTAAAATCAGGTACAGAGCAATATGATTTCGCCAGCAAAGCTGTTGCATTAGGATTCTTACAAAAGCAACCCGATGGTAGTTTTAAGCCTAATGAATATATTAAACGCGAAGAAATGGGCTATGCCCTATCAAAGGCTTTCAAACTATCAGAAGAAATTAGTGTCGAAAAACCACTCATGTTGAGAGACATGAAATCCCATGAGTATGCCAAGGAAATTAACGGTCTGTACTATGCAGGTGTAACTCAAGGTGACGCGGGTAATTTCTTGCCAAACGACTATTTGACTCGTTCACAATTCGCATTATTTGTCGCACGTGCATTAAACGATACGTATAAACTACCCGTAAAACTACCAGAACAAACATCTCGCACATACTTTGCAAAAGTTGTGACCGGCGGGGACGTATTAAATGTCCGCCATCTTCCAGCTGTCACAGGCAATGTCATTCATAAGCTGAATGATGGTGAAATTGTTGAAGTCATTGGACAAAGCGGAGATTGGTTAGTAGTCCTTGTCGATGGCAAGAACGGTTATATCCATGGTAAGTATACGAAAGAAGTAACAGTAGATACACCTTCAGACGGTGATGTGGCAATCGACACACCTGAAGAAGAACCTGAAGTTGATGAACCAGTTATAGAAGAACCTGAAGTGACGGAGCCTGAAGAAGAGGTTGATAACACCCCTTCCCTATCCGGGTTAGTCGGAAAAGTGACAGCTTCAAGCCTCAACATAAGAAAGACCCCTAGCACATCAGCTGCCATTATTGGAAAGCTGTCTGCAGGCCAGAAAGTCGAAGTCCTTTCACTTAACGGTTATTGGGCAAAAATCAAAACTTCAAGTGGTACAGGCTATATTCATAAAAACTACTTAAAGCTTACTAATCAAACCGGAAATCCCCTTAAAGGAAGAATTATCGTCATCGATGCCGGCCATGGAGGAAAAGATCCAGGTGCATCGAGTAATAAACTGACGGAAAGCACAGTTACTTTGAATGTTGCCAAAAGAGTGGAAGCTAAATTGAAGAAAGCCGGGGCACAAGTATTGATGTCTCGCTCAAACAATACGTACCTAACATTAGAACAGCGTACTGACTTTGCCAAAAAGAATTTTGCAGAAACATTCGTCTCCATTCACGTAAATGCCGCGGGCTCTACAGCTGCGAAAGGGACGGAAGTGTATTACGACTCTTCCACAAACCCTAACGCATCAGAGAGTAAACAATTGGCAAATAAAATTCATAACAGCATTCTAAAAGGTGCTAATATGGTGGACAGAGGAGTTCGCGATCAACGGTTCTACGTTATCCGTAATAACAATGTTGCAGCAGTATTAGTAGAATTAGGTTTCATTACAAATTCTGATGACTTCAAAAAGCTTTCAAGCGATCAATATGCAGAGATTTACGCTGAAGCAATCTATCAAGGACTTGTACAATACTATTCAGCTAATTGATAGAGTATGCCGGAAAGGAGATAATTCTTCTTTCCGGCTTTTTTCATCTATCAATCTATAAGTTTACAGAAAATTAATTTGTTCTTTATTTTTGATAATGGTACACTTAAATTGAACTTATTTTCATCATTATTCCATCTTTGTTTATTATTTTGAAATAATGGTGGATAAAAAAGAAAAGGGAAGGTGTCCTATGTCAAAGAAATATTTCAAAGGTGTTGCGGCATCCATGCTTCTATTTAGCGTGGCCGGTATTACACCAGTAGCAGTATCAGCAGAAGAAGCTTCAAAAGACTTTTCAATGACGGTTTTCCACACGAATGACACGCACGCTCATTTGAAAGACATTTCGTATTTTTCCGCATTATTAAAAGCAAAGCGTGCTGAAACTCCGCACAATGTTCTTCTGAATGCTGGTGATGTTTTCTCTGGTACATTATATTTCAATGAATTCCAAGGTCAAGCGGATCTTGCATTCATGAACTACTTTGGTTATGATGCGATGACTTTCGGTAATCATGAGTTTGACCTTGGTTCATCAGAAGATGGTCATAAGGCTCTTGCTGAATTCATAAAAGGCGCTAAGTTCCCATTCGTTTCAGCTAACGTCGATTTCTCTGCAGACGCTAACTTTGAAGGCTTACAAACGAAAGGAATTGCTGCAGAACCGGAAGATGGAAAGATCTTTAATGGTATTGTAAAAGAAGTGAATGGTGAAAAGGTCGGTATTTTTGGTTTAACAACAAAAGAGACTGAGGACATTTCAAGTCCGGAAAAGATTACGTTCACGAATTATATTACAGAAGCAAAAGAAGCTGTTGCAGCATTTGAAGAAATAGGTGTCAATAAAATTATTGCACTTACTCATATTGGTTTCGATGATAACGCGGCAGTTGATAATGACCAGGAATTAGCTAAGAACGTTCCAGGCATCGATATTATTGTTGGCGGTCACACGCATTCAAAATTAGAGGAGCCTAAAGTGATTGAAGGGACTTCTGGTCCTGTCATCATTGTACAAGCTGACCAATACCATAATGTCCTTGGTCAATTAGATGTCACTTTTGATGAAAATGGTGTCGTAAAAGAATTTAACGGTGTCCTTCATACTGTTGACACAAAAGAAGGAGAAAAAGATCCTGAAGCAGAAAAGATGTTACAACCTTTCTTCGAAAAAGTCGAAGCCACTATGACATCACCGACAGGAGGAGTAGCTGAAGTATTTTTAAGCGGTCTACGTGGTCTCGGTGGTGTTCGGGCAGGTGAAACAAACCTCGGAAATATTATTACAGATGGCATGCTTGGAAAAGCGAAAGAAATTGACCCTGAAGTTACAATTGCATTTCAAAATGGTGGAGGCATCCGGTCTTCCATCGACAAAGGAGAAATCACTTTCGGTGAAGTTTTGACTGTCCTGCCTTTCGGGAATAATCTTGCAATTATGCAATTAAGTGGGGCCGAAATACGTGAGACATTTGAGCATTCCTTAAAAGAATATCCAAAAGAAAACGGTGGGTTTTTACATGTTGCTGGCATGAAAGTAGTCTTTGACGGAACCGCAGAACCGGGTAAACGTATTGTCTCCTTGAAAATCAATGGAGAAGAAGTTGAAGCAGACAAAATGTACAAGGCTGCAACAAATGTCTTTACCGCTAGAGGTGGGGACGGCTTTGAAGCATTAGGCAAAGCATATGAAGAAGGACGTGCAAGTGAACCTGGTTTTAGTGACTGGGAAAACCTTGCGGATCATGTAAAATCGCTCAACAAAATTCCCACTGGACTTGAAGGACGAATTATTGCAACTGTGCCTTATAGTGATGTAAATGAAAATCACTGGTCATACGCATACATTTCCGATTTATACTATCGTGATATTTTAACTGATGACGCCACTTTCAAACCTGGAGAACAAATCACTCGTGCAGAAATGGTTTCTTGGATTGTTAAAGCACAAGATTTAAAATCTACTGGAGATGCACCTTTCTCTGATCTTGATGGACTATCTGATGATTTGAAGACTACTATTGCAGCAGCTTACGAGAATGGCATCATTAAAGGAACTGACGGCAAGTTCATGCCAAATGATAAAGTGACACGTGCACAATTTGCATTGATTCTTGATCGCGCTCTCGAAAAGTACACAGGCGAAAAATACACAGCAACAGAAAAAGCACCTTACTCCGACTTCGGTAAGTACTCTGAAGACGCGGTAAATGCAATTTCCATGTTGCATGATTATGGCATTGCTACAGGCTATGAAGGTAAATTTATGCCTGAACAATTTACAACACATCAGCAAGCAGCTAAAATCATTTCAAACTTCATCTATGCGACAAAGCAAGTGAAAAAGGCAGAATAATAGTAAATAGAACCTCATCCGTGTTAGTGCGGATGAGGTTCTATTTAGTTTGCAGACAAGCCTACTTGTCTTTCAACCCATGCTTCATTAAAATTCACTGCACTTCCCGCTTCACTTAATGGGACGACAATGAATTTCCGGTTTTTATCACGACTGACGGCTGTCGGATAAAATGAAGCAGGACCAGTCGTTATCTGCGTACGCCCAGCGACTACGTTTTTAAATACTTGAACTTGTGCAATTCCTCCAATATTAGTGGAATCAAATTGCTGGGCAGAATAAAAATTCCCTATAGAGTAAAATACTTTTGTCTTTCCAATTTCGGTATACGATTGCAACACATGTGGATGATGGCCAAAAATGATGTCCGCTCCCGCACTTGCAAGTATGATTGCAAGCTCCTTTTGCTTTTCGGAAGGTTGTAACGCATATTCATTCCCCCAATGCACAGAGACGACCGTGAGATCTGCCAGCATATTCATATCCTGAATGTCTTGCTCTATCCGTTGCTTGTCAGTTAGCGAAACCATATAGTCCTTTCCAGCAGGAGTCGGCATTCCGTTCAAACCATATGTGTAAGCGAGTATACCGACTTGAATGCCATTCACTTCAACAATACGTTTCGTCTCACTGTCTTTTTCTGACTCATAGGCGCCGACATACGGCATATTGTATACTTTCATATTTGCAATCGCTCGTAACAAACCTGCACCTGTTTGATCCATCGTATGGTTATTTGCAATTGACAGCATATCGACGCCATTATTTTTCAAGTCTCTAATTATATGTTTTGGGCTATTGAATAGTGGATAGCCAGACAAGCCAAGTTCAACTCCACCAGGCAAAGATTCTTGATTAGCGAGAAGAAAATCGATGGACCTCATTTTGTCCTTCACAGCCGCAAATGAAGGATTGAAATCTGCATATGTGTAGAGCGGATTGTGTAACAGAATATCTCCAACCATTCCGATTGTGGCTACAGATGAATGCATTTTGATATCAAGCTTCCCCGGCTTGCATTTCAGTGGTTCAAAATTAGCTACAGGCTCTATTACTTCCTGTTCAGAGCAACCTGCACATAATCCTATGAGTATCATAAGTAAAACTACCATCCATCTCAATGCACTATCCCCAATCTACGCACTTGACGTATATTCCTATTTTTCCATTATACCCCACAACCAATAATGTGGATAGACACACAGCAAAACGAGTGCCTAAGATTGAAGGCACTCGTTTTGTTTTATATGTTAGTTATACACGGAATCGACTTAATTCTTGTTGTAAATCTTCAGCGAGCTTTGCCAAACCATATGAACTATCCGATATTTCCTGGCTCACTGCCAACTGTTCCTCGGTTGCTGCGCTCGTATCTGCCGCAGCGTCATTCGCTCCAATGCTCAGTTCACGGATTTCACCAGAACCCCTCATCACTTCATCAGCCATCGCCTGGATTTCTTCGATTGCAGCTGAAACCGTTTCAATTTTCTCCGCTACATCCCCAACAGCTCCCTGGATTTACTGGAATACTTGATGGGACTGCTGTGTTGCGTTAATGCCTTCATCTACACGTGCGCTACCTGAACTAATCGAAAGAACAGCACGTTTTGAAGCTTGTTGAATCATGCTCACCATTGTCGCAATCTCAGAAGCTGATGTTTTTGACTGTTCAGCAAGATGGCGGACTTCTTCAGCGACTACTGCAAATCCTTTACCGGACTCCCCTGCACGCGCCGCTTCGATTGCTGCGTTGAGTGCCAACAGATTAGTCTGTTCAGCAATACCGGTAATTAAAGAAGTAACCTTCTGAATTTCATTCGAGTGGCTTTCCATCTCTTCCATGATTGCAGAAGACTCCCGAATCGTCGAATGGATTGTCCCCATCTGATTCGATACTTCGTTAATGGAGTCTGAGCCTTTGATTACGAGCGCGGAAACTGCTTCTGCGGAATGGAGCATTTGCTCGTTGTTTGTAGCTATTTCAGAAACACCTAATGTCAATTCAGTCATTGAGGCTGCGGCTTGTTCAGTTATCTGTTTTTGTTGTTCACTGCTTGTCAATTGAGATTCGGCAGTTTTCGCGACCATTTCAGACGATGCAAGACTTTCCTGCGAACTTGCTGATAGTTCTTCAGATTGTGCGGCTAGTTGCATCGTCGAATCGCTGATATGCCTAATCATGTTGGCAACATCTCCACCCATTTTATTGAATGCAGTTGCCATTTCACCAATTTCATCTTTGTTTTTCACAACAAGCGGGTCGATTGAAAAATCTCCAGCTGCAATGGAATTTAAACCTTCTGTAACAACCTTTACTGGACGCGCAATACTTCTGCTAATGACAGTAGAAATTATGATTCCAACAATTAATGAGAAAACAATAAGTCCGATATCGAATATAATGACACCGTTCATTACTTTTTTAATCTCACTCAACTTATCTTCCATAATCGTATGCTGAGCATCTTTAATCATTTCTGCTCGATCTAAAACGATATTTCCTACGTTTGATGAAGTTTTGCCGAGATTGATTGCCAGACTTTCCTTCCCAGCTCGGGAATTGGATAAAATTCCTTCTTGTATTTCTTCAAATGTTTTCATTGAATCTTCAAGTGCTTCATAATGATTGCGTACTGATTCGAAAACAATCATCTTGTCCAACTCTGCTAATAGTTCATGTGACCGTTCAATATTTGCAATACGGCTATCCAAATACTTTTCTTCTTTGTACAACATATATCCTCGCACATCATTATGTATTTCTATTTGTTTGAGGATGAATTCATCAACGATATCCACTTTCTTCACTTCTTCATTTAACAATGACTGGTATCTGCTATTCATGTCAACAGCTGTCCAGAAACTTAACGCACCGACAATAACTAACAGGACAAGAATCGCCCCAAAGCCGCCCCATAATTTCTTTGATACAGACCTACCCATATTCACAGTTCCCCCTGTAAGCCGATATCGTTCAATTCACATCACACTTCTACCGACTTTTTATGTATTCAAATAATAATATGCAAGCCTATAGACTTATTCATATATATATTACTAATTATTTATTATACCATTACTTCTATACTATACAATAGAGACTTACCTAACTTCTTTATGTATTAAAAAAACAATAAAAATCCACTAGCCTGAAATTCAGCTAGTGGACAATCCATTATTATTTCTTTGTTTTATTCGCAATTTCCATTGCACGGTTTGTGCCTTCTGCAGCTTTATCTAACACTTCCTGCGGATCATTGCCTTGGTACAATTCTTCCAGAGCCGTTACGATCTGTTGACGGGATTCCGGAAATACGGAAATGAGCGCTCCTTGCGTTGCAAGTCCTGGTACAGTGTCTTGAAGCTGATCGACTGTCACTTTGAATTGCGGGAACTCTGCCCATTTCTCTTTTACGTTCTCTTCATCATATGCTGCCGGGTTGATGGCGAAATAACCTGTGTCAAGGTGCCATTGTGCTTGGACTTCAGGCGTTGCCATGTATTTCATGAACTCCCATGCCGCTTCCTGCTCTTCCTCAGCGATGCCCTTTGACATCCATAGTGAAGCACCACCGATGACAACACCATTGCGTTGCACTTCATCTGCATAGGGAATATAAGCAACACCGACTTCAAATGGTGAGTTATTGATTGCTGCTGCAACACCTGCGGAAGAGTCCATATACATAGCGACTTTTTCAGTAGAGAATGCAGAACGGATGTCATCCCAAACTGTTCCAAAGTTTCCGAAAGTACCTGCTTCGTTCATATCATTCAAGAAATTGAAGACATTCAGACCTTCAGGACCGTTGAACAACGCTTCTGTTGCGTCACCTGATCGTCCGTTGTCTTCGTTAACGTATAAACCACCTTGTGTCGCTACAAGCTGCTCGAAGAACCAGCCGTACGTCAACATTGAGAAGCCTTTCATATCACCTGTCGTCAATTTCTCTGCTGCTGCAATTACTTCAGAGAACGTTCCAGGTGCTTTCTCTGGATCAAGACCTGCCGCTTTGAATGCATCTTTATTGTAGATCATAACTGGAGTAGACGAGTTAAATGGCATTGAATAGAGCTCACCATCTACTTTATAGTAGTTCAAGATATTTTCTTCCAACTGGGAGAGATCATAATTATCTTTGTCGATGAATGACTGCATCGGCTCGATATACCCACTATCAATCATATACTTCGTTCCGACTTCAAATACTTGTGTGATGGCAGGAGCATCTTTCGTTCCGCCGACACCACGTAATTTTGTCAATGATTCTTCATATGAACCTTGATACTCAGCTTTTACTTCATAGTTATCTTGAGATTCGTTAAAACCTTTGACAAGCTTGTCAATTGACTCTTGTCCTGTACCTGACATTGCGTGCCAGAACTCGATGGATACCTTTTCGCCATCGTTTGTAGTGCCACCTTTATTTCCATCTGTTGACGGTGTACTACTTTCTTTGCTGTCACTATTTGTACAAGCCGTCAAAACAGCCATTGCTAAAATAAGAATTAAAAACAACGATGATTTAAGCATTTTCCTCACTGTACATGCACCCCTTTTAATGTTGGTTTATTTACTTTAACGCACCCTTTGATAAGCCTTTTTGCAATTGCTTCTGTCCTAAGAACAGTAACAACAATGTCGGTATAATAACGACGATGACACCTGCCATGACCACCCCCCATTCTGTTGCAATTTCCTGGGACTGCAACTGCTTCAAACCGATTTGCACAGTACGTACTGATTGATTTGTTGTAATAAGTAACGGCCATAAATACATATTCCATGTCGTCAGGAAGCCGTATGCGCCTAACGTGACAAGGCTCGTCTTTGAGACAGGAAGCACGACTTTCCAGAAAAACTTGAATCTGCTCAAACCTGCGATTTGGGATGCCTCATGCAATTCTTTCGGGATTGTCAAGAAATGCTGTCGCAATAAAAACGTCCCGAATGCTAAAGCGAAGAAAGGTACTGTCAGCCCTTGATACGTGTTGTACCAGTCAAGGTTACGAATTGTAAAGACGTTCGGAATCATCGTCGCTTCCCATGGAATCATCATTGTCGAGATGAACAGGAAGAAGATGAAATCCCGGCCTTTGAATTTTAAGAATACGAATGCATACGCTGCAAGACTACAGACAATAAGCTGCCCGATCATAACACTTGCCGAAACGATAAAACTATTCAACAAGTAGTTCATAAGCGGAAGTCTGCTGAACACTTTCGTATAGTTCTCAAAGCTGAATGTCTGCGGGAAGAATTTCCCTTGGATAATTTCAGGTCCCGTCATGAATGAAATCATGAATGCGTACAGAACCGGGAAAAACACGAGTGCCGATGTAAGTATTAACAGAAAGTAAATCCATATTTTTTGTGGAAGTCCCATTTTCATTGGTAATGCACCTTCTTCTCAACAAGCTTAAATTGGAGGATAGTGACAATGAGAATGATGACAAACAATACGACAGCTTGCGCACTCGCTGTACCGAATTGATAGTTGATGAATGCTTCACGGTAAATTGAATAGACGATCAGATTTGTGGACTGTGACGGTCCACCCTTTGTCAGGATATCAATCTGCCCGAATGTCTGGAAAGCATTGATTAACGAAATCGTAATGATGAAAAATAATGTCGGTGATAACATTGGTAGCGTAATTCTCCGCAACCGGTAGAAATAACCCGCACCATCAATTCTCGAACTTTCATATAGATGCTCATCGATGTTTTGCAAACCGCCAAGAATGATGAGAAATGAAAAACCGAGATTCATCCAGATCGTCGAAATGGCAACAGACAAAAGTGCCCATTCCGGATCAAGCAACCATTGGATTTGCGGCAAGCTGAATACGCTTAGCAACCGGTTGAACATCCCGATACTCGGGTTGAACATGAATAGCCAAATGACAGAAGAAGCCGCCACTGATATCCCCATCGTCGATGAATACATCGTCCTGAAAAAGCCGATTCCCTTCAATTTTTCATTTGCCAAAAGCGCAAAGAACAACGCAAGCACGATGCCGATTGGTACCGTATAAAGAACAAATAGAACGGTAGCTTTCGTACTGTTGATAAACTCTGACGAACTCAATAAATATTGATAGTTTTCAAATCCGACATTGATAGCCGCGTTCCCATTCTGATCCGTCAGGAAAAAGCTCAAATAGATTGTGCGGAACATCGGATAAAAAATGAAAACTGAAAAAAGAATAATAGAAGGCAATAAATAAAGCACAGCTGTCCTTGCGTCAACCGATTTTCTCCAAAATGTGCTCATGCCTGCACCTCTTTGGTTGTGACGTAATTGCCGTGATCAACTGTCCGTTTCAATAATTCACCGCTTTGTCCGTCGAAAATTGAAATCGATTCGAATTCCATTCGGACAGGCAGTTGATCGCCAATGTCGATATGCCATTGGCCGCTCCATTTCGCCATCCATTCCTCCTCGCCGATTGTAAATGAAAACACCGTTTCATTTCCCAGTATTTCAACGTTCGTTACAGTCGTATGGAAGATGTCTTCCGCTTTCGTTTCGGGTGTGACAGGATAGAGATTTTCCGGACGGATACCTACTGTCATTGTCGTTGTTGGCAATTTCCCGCTTTCATCCATCGGTACTGGCAATCTGATTTCACCGCCGAGGACTAATTCGGATGTAGCTTTATCGAATTCGGCTTTCGCCAAGTTCATTGGTGGAGATCCGATAAAAGTCGCAACAAACGGATTGGCCGGATAATTATAAATGTCAATCGGTTTCCCGACTTGCTGGATTTTCCCTTCGTGAAGGATCATAATACGATCACCCATCGTCATCGCTTCCACTTGGTCATGCGTAACGTAAATCATCGTAATGCCTAGTTGCCGTTGGATTCTTCTAATTTCTGAACGCATATGTGCACGAAGTTTAGCATCTAAGTTCGAAAGCGGTTCATCCATTAGACAAATCGGCGTTTCACTGACAATCGATCTCGCAAGAGCGACACGTTGACGTTGACCGCCTGACAGTTCACGCGGCTTACGATCAAGGTAGTCAGACAAACCGAGCATCGCTGCCACTTCTTTCGCCTTTCTCCGTTGCTCCTCTTTTTTCATCCGCTTGACGTCAAGTCCGAACGTGATATTCTGTTGAACCGACAGATGCGGGTAGAGAGCGTAGTTCTGGAAGACCATCGACAGATCACGTTTATCCGGCGTCAAGTTGTTAGCCACTTTATCGCCGATTTTCAACGTGCCTCCCGTAATTTCTTCTAATCCCGCTATCATACGAAGCATCGTACTTTTTCCACATCCCGATGGACCGACTAGCACAAAAAACTCGCCAGGCTCGATCGTTACGTTTATATTGGAAATGACGTCAACTTGTTTGTCGTATGATTTCGAGACATCGATCAGTTCCACTCTTTTCATTCAATCAAAATCCTTTCCTTTAGAAGTTTTGCTCTCGATGCACTATGTAGCACTATTTAATAGAGTGCTAATGACATATTTCGACAGGAGCATTAGATAATCCTTCCTTTTTTCGTACTTTTACAATTTCTTTACATAAGGAGATAATCCATGAATAAAATAATGCTCAGTTTACTGCTCGTCCTGCTGTCAGCTTGTTCAGCAGCAACGTATACTGCACCGCTGCCTGAAGATGAATTCCTCATCATTGCACATCGTGGTGCATCTGCTTATGCACCAGAGCATTCGCTTCTCGCTTATGAATTAGCCGTGCAAATGCAGGCGGACTATATCGAGCTAGATGTCCAACAGACGCGTGATGACGAATTGATTGCGATGCACGACAGCTTTATTGTTTCTAACGGCGCCAAACGCGCAGTTTCTGACATCACCTTCCAAGAGTTAAAAGAAATACCGAGGTCTTCCGTTTATGACGGCATACTACCTGTATCGTTAAATCACGTTACAGATCCTTTACGCATTGTCAGTACTGAAGAGATTTTCGATCATTTCGGCACCGACGTTAATTACTATATTGAGATTAAAACGACTGATTCAAAGCGCGCTATTGAGAATGAACTGTTGCGACAATTACATATGTACGGTCTATTGCCTATGACGGGCGAAAAACCGAAAATTATCGTACAGTCATTCCATCCGGCTTCTTTGCAATACATTCACGCGGAAGAACCTGACATTCCGCTCATACAACTATATTCACAAAAAAAGGAATCGATGCTGACGAAAAGGCATTTGAAGAAAGTATCGGAATACGCTTCTGGTATTGGTGTTGAAAAATCCATTGTGACGAAGCCACTTGTAGAACGTGCTCATAGTGCCGGATTGCATATTCATCCGTATACAGTGAATGACAACGAAGAAATTAGAACGATGATTCAACTTGGTGTAGATGGAATTTTCACTGACGCTCCTGATGTTGCTAAGCGGATGTTGGACGAGCAGTAGAGCAACTTTAGGACGAATAAAATGATGAAGGCCCCACCTTTCTCTTTTATTGAAAGATGAGGCCTTTTTTCAAACGATTGCTTGCACTTCTTCTTTAAAGCGGTTTACGGCTTGTTCCGTATTTACGGATTGACCTAGTTCGTTCAACGTTTCACCGATTTTTGTAAGGCAATCGATGAGCATTTGCTCAGTCGTGTTCCCCATATGACCGATGCGGAAAGCTTTACCACCTAAATGCGCGAGAGCGCCCGCTACAATTACACCTTTATCGGCTAGTGCTTTTCTGAACTCCACATCCTTTACACCTTCTGGATAAAGAATGCAGCTAAGCGTAGATGCTGCCACCGTTTCTTCAGCAAGCGGCGTCATTCCGTATTCACGAAGAGCCGTTCGGACGCCTCGACCGAATGCCGCATGTCTCGTGTACCGTTTAGCTAATCCTTCATCCATGACAATTTTCATGCCTTCATCGTACGCATAGATTAAGTTCACAGGCGGTGTTGCGAAGTATTTCGATGGATCTTGCATGATTGGAATCCAGTTCTGAATATCGCTGTAATAAGCCGGTACACGGTCCATCTTCGCTCGAACATCCAATGCGGTTTGATTAAATGCAACAATCGCAAGTCCTGGCGGCACACCAATCGCTTTTTGTGAACCTGTTAAAACAACATCTATCTTGTTCCCGGCTCCACCATATTCATTGCTCATATCCTCTTCCATCGCAGCTGTCGCACATACGCCGTCTAGGATGACAAGAGCGCCGTGAGCTTTGATGACTGGCACGAGCGCATCCAAATCAGCCGCTACACCTGTTGATGTGTCTGCATGCGTAATTGTCACAGCCTTATATGTATGCTCTTGTAATTTATTTTTCACTTCTTCAATAGAAATTTGTTTACCCCATTCCGCTTGTAAAACGTCCATTTCAATTCCGAACGCTTTCCCAAGTTGTATGAATCGATCACCGAAGTAGCCATGACTTATAATGAGAATGCGTTCTCCTGCAGCGACTGTATTGACAAGCGCCATTTCCATACCAATTGTTCCCGATCCCGCTACGACAAAGACTTCCCCATCCGTCTTAAACATGTCACGAGTGTTTTCAATGGATCGCTTGTAGATTTCGACGAAACGGGGATCCGTATGACCTCTCGTTTCACTTGCCATTGCATCATAGATTGAATCTACGACAGGTGTCGGTCCAGGTATTAATAACATTTCTTCATTCCTCATATGCGATTCCCCCTTGTTTGTGTGTACATTCTTTCAATTCGCCATTACCGAGAATTAATCCTTTATTTCATTCACATAAAATGGCTTCATTCCAGAAGTTCCTGAAATAAAGCCATGTGCTGTTATTCTTTATGCTTGCCGATACACCGTTCACATTCGTAGAGTAGAGACTCTACCTTCTCCACGATTTCACACCCGCACTCTTGGCAAATTTTCATCGACTTATGCTGTTCTTCTGTTTTATTCATAAGAATCTCCTCCGATTTCATTGTAGTTTTCCGTATCCCGGTATCGTCAAAAACTCTTCAAACTCGTCATTTAACGTTAGCTCTGCGAACAGCTCACCCGCTTCTTTGTAGTGTCCTAAACGGTATTCCTTTTCACCGACTAGCGTTTTCAAGTTTTCCATTTCTTCATTAAATACTGTTTTGAACAGGTCTATCGTAATTTCCCTTCCGTCAATCAATTTCGCTTCAGGATGCCTAATCCATTGCCAAACTTGTGACCTTGAAATTTCCGCGGTCGCCGCGTCTTCCATGAGATGATTAATGGGTACCGCTCCATTTCCATTCAACCAGGAAGCGATATACTGGACACCTACATGAATATTCATGCGGAATCCTTCTTCTGTAATGCTTCCCTCTGGTACTTCGAGAAGATCGCTTGCAGTCACATGGACGTCCTCCCGTTTTCGATGAAGCTGATTCGGCGTCGGCATGTGCTTATCGAACTCCGCTAAAGCAACTGGTACGAGTCCCGGATGAGCAACCCATGTGCCGTCATGGCCGTCAAGTGTCTCCCGCCGCTTGTCTTCAGCGACTTTACGGAACGCTTCTTCGTTCGCTTCTGGATTATGACGGATTGGAATTTGTGCAGCCATTCCTCCCATCGCGAAGGCATTCCGTTTATGGCAAGTTTGGATGCACAATTGTGTATACGCTCTCATAAAAGGCGCGAGCATTGTTACTTGGCCCCGTTCAGGCAAGATTACATCGTGTTGCTTATGCAGTCTTTTAAGGAAGCTGAATATATAATCCCAACGTCCACAATTCAACCCTGCAGCGTGATCACGAAGTTCGTAAAGCATTTCATCCATCTCGAATGCTGCTGGTATTGTTTCGATAAGCATTGTCGCTTTTATCGTTCCGTTTGGAATCCCTAGCTTTTGTTGCGCGAAGACGAAGACATCATTCCATAGCCTTGCTTCCAAATGACTTTCAAGCTTTGGCAAATAAAAGTATGGACCTGTATTTCTCGCTAACAACGCAGCCGCATTATGGAATAGATACAAACCGAAGTCGAAAAATGCTCCTGCCATTGGTTCCTTGTCGATGAGAACGTGGTTTTCATCCAGATGCAAACCACGTGTACGTACGAGAAGTACGGCTGTCTCTTCATTTAACCTATATGTTTTGCCGTTTGACAGCTGGTGAAATTCAATCGTCTTGCGCACAGCATCTTTTATATTGACTTGCCCTTCGATCATATTCGACCATGTCGGGGACGTTGCATCTTCGAAGTCCGCCATAAAGGCTTTTGCCCCTGAGTTGAGGGCATTGATAATCATCTTCCTGTCGACAGGTCCCGTAATTTCCACGCGCCGGTCCTGCAAGTCTGCTGGAATTGGTGCCACTGTCCAATCCCCTTCTCGGATATGTTTTGTGTCATCCAGGAAATCCGGCTTTTCACCTGCGTCGAATCGCAGTTGTCTATGTCGCCGATTTTCCAATAACGCTTTTCTGCGTCCATTGAATTGGTCGTGCAAACAATAAAGGAACTCCAATGCCTCGGGCGTCAAAATCTCTTCCGTGCCCGCTGTCATGTTACCAGCTATATTCATATTGAATCGTATTTCTTGAGTCGCCAGAGGAAACACCCTTTCGGTAAGTTAGTTGAAATTTAGACGAACTGTGCAGTTTCCGTAGAACCTTTCATCGCAGTCGTAGACGATGTACCACCTGAAATGACTTGCGCGACTTCGTCAAAATAACCTGTTCCAACTTCCCGCTGATGACGGGTCGCTGTGTAGCCTTTGGATTCATTCGCAAATTCCGCCTGTTGCAACTTGGAATAAGCGGCCATCCCGTGATCTTTATAGTCATGTGCCAATTCAAACATGCTATGGTTTAATGAATGGAAGCCTGCCAATGTGACGAATTGGAACTTGTAACCCATCTTTCCTAGCTCACGCTGATACTTCGCAATCGTTTCATCATCCAAATTCGCTTTCCAGTTGAATGAAGGCGAGCAGTTATAAGCAAGCATTTTGCCAGGAAACTTCTCATGGATGGCATCTGCGAACCGCTGTGCTTCATCCAGATCAGGCGTGGACGTTTCACACCAGATGAGATCCGCATAAGGCGCATAAGCCAATCCTCGTGCAATCGCCTGATCCACCCCTGCCCGCGTGCGATAAAATCCTTCCGGCGTTCGTTCTCCTGTAATAAATGCGTGATCACGTTCGTCGATATCACTCGTTATCAAATCCGCTGCGTCCGCATCTGTCCGAGCAATAATGATCGTATCCACTCCTGAGACGTCGGCTGCTAGTCTCGCAGAAATGAGATTTCTCACTGCATTTTGTGTCGGTAATAACACTTTCCCGCCAAGATGGCCGCATTTCTTTTCAGATGCCAGCTGATCTTCGAAGTGGACACCCGCAGCGCCAGATTCAATCATCGCTTTCATCAATTCAAAGACGTTGAGTGGTCCACCGAAGCCAGCTTCCGCATCCGCGACAATCGGAGCGAACCAATCAAATTCGTCTGCTCTGTTTTCCGCATGGTCAATCTGATCTGCGCGTTGTAATGCTTGGTTAATGCGTTTAACGACATTCGGTACGCTATTTACGGGGTATAGACTTTGATCAGGATACATCTGGCCCGCCATATTGGCATCTGCTGCCACTTGCCAACCGCTCAAATAGATTGCTTGCAAACCAGCTTTCACTTGCTGTACCGCTTGGTTGCCTGTCAATGCGCCTAATGCATTGATGAAATCCGTTTCATGAAGTGATTTCCACAAGCGCGATGCACCCTTTTCTGCAAATGTATGGCGGATTTGAATTGTGCCACGAAGCTTTACAACTTCTTCAGCGCTGTAGCCCCGCTCAATCCCTTTCCATCTCGTGTCCTCCCGCCAGCTTCTTTCCAACTGCTCAATCTGCTCATTTCGATTTGTCATTCCAGTCCACACCTTCCATTGAATTTGTTCAACTGTTGGATTTGTGACTTTGTTACTGTTCCATAACAGTCAAAGATGTTATACATTAATATATAACAGAATATACTAACTGTCAGTGTATTACGACAAAAGGGTTTATTTTCACGATGAACGACGAAATAGACGGACGAATTCGTATGGGAGGAAGATCGATGACGATGGATAATATCGAGATAAGCAAGGAGTTTTTGAAACAGTATACTGATTTGTTAAAGGACTGGATTCCGAGGAACGCCTCTTTGGCGATTGCGATGGACGGACATTATAGTTATTATTTTTCAGGCCAACATGATATCCGATTAATAGAAGGGCAGCCGATCGCGGCAGACAGTGTGGCAGATAGGGTGTTGAAGTTGAAGCGGAAAGTTGAGCTTATACTAGATCAGACATTATCGGATTTCCCATATTACGGCATCGGCTATCCGATTGAAGTGCGCGGTAAGCTAGGGGCATTGGTTGTCATACTCCCTCCGACATATGAACAGGAGAAAATATCCGCGGTAAGTATGCTGACTGGCAAACTAGAACACGAATGGTTTCCTGTACCAATCGATAAGATTACACATATCGAAAGTTTCCAGAAGAAGACATTCTTTTACACGGAAGACGGACAATACAGCATTGCAAACACACTAAAAGAACTGACGACGCGCCTTCCACAAACTTTTTTGCGCATCCACCGTTCGTACATCGTCAACACAACATGCATCGAACGAATTGCGCGCGACTTTTCGTCGAACTTGGTCGTGACGTTGAAAGACGGCACTGAATTGCCGGTGAGCCAGTCGTATGTGAATGAAGTGCGGTGTGCGCTAGGGTTTTAGTGTGGAACAGACATATTGGTGAGATTTTCGATAGAGGCGCGCTTTATTTCTGGATAGAAATGGGCGAGCGGTGATAGAACGGGATTAAGCGGTGATAGAGTCGGTTTAAGCGGTGATAAAAGGCGGCTAAGCGGTGATAGCCGCCTAGCCACCTCTATTCAACTCATTTTCCTATTGCATCTGTAAACTGCTTCGTCCCATTCATCGCTTCTTCATACAGCTTCTTCGATAACTGCTTTGTGTCGTTCAAAGTCGCTGGCCAATCTTCATTCATTGAATTAAAAGCCTCCAAGAAATACGTATCGTTGTCGTGCAACTCTCCGATTGGGAATGAAAACTTGTCCAATTCAGCGAGATTCATGAAGTCATTCACTTTATGGTGATACGAAATTGCCATGATTGGCGTTTCCGTACACGTTGCGAGTATGAGTGAATGCAATCTTGTGCCGATGACGATATCCTGTTGTTCAGTCACTTTGAGAATATCGCTCGGCAATAGATTTTCATCCATAATGGAAGTCTTCGCGCTTTGTGTCATTAATTGCTGAATATCCTTTGTCACGTTGGCGTCTTGGGGAAATTTCGTTGCGAAAAATGTAATGTCCACGTCGTTTCCTTCTGCAAGCTTATCCAAGTTTTTAGCCATTCCTGTTATATAGTTGTTGTATAGCTCTTCATTGCCTTCAGGCCAATAGTCGGCGTTGTAATAAGGAACAGCAGTGACACCGATTTTTTTCGGCGAGGAAGATTTCTCTTTCGCTTGTCCATCGCGCAATGAAAACGCTGGGTCACCGATGACGTCCACTTGTTTCGTTACACCGATTGATTTGAGAAGTTGTGCGGATTCCGGATCACGAACAGAAACGTTTTGTGCGTATTTGCACATATTGCGTATAAACCATTTACCAAGATTTGTTTGTAGCGGTCCAGCGCCACACCCATAGACGACGTATGGCGTTTTCGACTGCTTCGCCATCATGGCATAAGAGCCGTAAAGTGGCGCTTCTGTTCGGTACAAGTCCATAAGTATGCCTCCACCGCCAATAATCAGCAAGTCGAGCTTTTTCACGATTGGTCTGTTTTGTTTGTACGTTTCAAAGAACGTTTTCGGCGCGCTACCTTTGCGGTAATAGAGTGGATAGCTGTCGACGCCGTAGCGCTCAGAAGTCTGTTGGGGATTATTGCTGAAAATCGTTAACTGGTTCGTCTCAATACCAAAAGTCGCGGTCACTTGCTTAACGAGACTTAATAGAATCGCTTCATCGCCGTTATTATCGTTTCCGTAATTTCCTACAATGCCTACTCTCATATATTAACAACTTCCTTCTGTAATGAAATAATGTGTCTAGTATAGCATGCTTGCGCGTTAAAGAAAAAAGCCGCAGACCCGATTGGACGGATCTGCAGCTTTGTAGTCGTTTACTGATTAATGCTTCGGTAGAGGAATGCACTGAATTGCGCACGGTTCACCGGTTTATTCGGTTCGAAGTTTCCTTTTTCATTACCCGTCGTAATGCCGTGGTTGGCAAGGGTATGAACTTGTTTGTATGCCCAGTGACTCGTCGGGACATCTTTGAACTTAGTCGAAGATTCGCCTGAAAGCTTGTACGCTTTGACAAGAATTGCCGCCATTTGTGCACGTGTCAGTTCGCCTGCTGGATCGAAGCTGCCGTCACCTTTTCCGCCGACATAGTTCGCTGATGCGATAGCGTTGATTTCATTGAAATAGCGGTGTGTTGTCGGAACGTCGCTGAATTGCTGAGCGCCTGCAGCTGACGTGTCCAAGTTGAATACGCGACTTAAAATAACGGCTGCGTGTTCGCGAGACAACGTCTGACCCGGATTGAATTTCCCATCGATATCGCCTTTAATGTAACCTAGGTCTTTCAAGAAACGGATTTCATTATAGTAGGCGTAATCCGCCGGAATATCTGTAAATGCTGGAGTTCCGTCAGTCATTTCAATCGCCATTGACGTCGTTTTCGTTCCAAGCTTAACATTAATGGATCCTTTGCCTGGTGTCGATGATGCTTTAAATGTACCTGTTTCTGTAATGGTTCCAATATTTCCTGTCACGCTCCACGTAAGTTGTTCAGGTGAATAAATGACAGGTTTTCCTGTTGCGTCAGTTGCCGTTGCAGTGAAACGTTTTGTTGTACCTGGTTCAATGTTTGATGTGGCTGGTGAAATCGTCAATTTTGCAGGAGCATCTACGACTTTTATCGGGAAGGACTGTTTCGCTCCCCCGTATTGGATATTAATGCGATCGTCCCCTGCTTCCGTTGCAGTAATTGTCGTTCCTGAACCTGTAGCTTTGCCTTGTTCTGCTGTTATTGTCAGTTGAGAGCCGTCAACTTTGAGTGGATTATAGTACTGATCCAACACATAGTTCACAGTCAACGGTACACTAGCACCGACGAGCATGTCCCCGACTTGTCCGCGAGAAACGCTAATATGCGCAGGATCGCTTACCGGAGCTGTACTAATTGCTTCAACGATAGCTGATACTTTTCGTTGGCTCGATTCAGTCGTACGATTCGCTAACTGGACTGTGTTACTGCCATATTTACGAATACCCATTGCAGTCGAGCCGCCGCCGTCAAAGTTGATGGCGCGGTCATAGCCTTGTGCTGATAGGTAGTTCGCAAATTGCGTCAACGTCATGCCGTTGCTGTAGCCGCTTTTGTTATCGACAGTAACTAGATCGACTTTCTTCTTATCTTTACTAATGGCGATAGCTGTACGCGCTGTTTTCGCTTTTGCACGCCAGTTGTCTGTGTTCATCGTAATATATGGCTTGCCGTCTTTTAACAGCATCGGACCGCTTGCCAGCATGAATGAAGAATCCATCCATTTTGCATCGATTGTGAGATCCATTGTTACGGAATCGCCCATTCTGATGTTTTTCATCCGATCAAGTGCTTTTTGTCCGTGCGCTGAAATGACAAATCCGTTCTTCGGGATTGTCACTTTCTCTTTGGAGCCATAATCTCTAACTTTCACAACTTTACCAGTCAGTTGCTGACCGTAATATGTAGAGTCCACTGGTGATCCTGTATCGACTACGATTTCAATTCCGAATTCATTGGAACCCGTAGCAGTTGATATATGTTGTGGTGTGAAGATAATTGTTTCGCCCGCCTGACGCTCACGGTTTAGGCCAGTCATTTGAAAACTATTCCCTGCATGCGTGATGCCAACATTGAAATTGAATTCATCAATTTCAGCGCGTCCATCATTCATGACTCCAAACGCGATTGGTTTGCTGACGTAATAATCACGTGAGCTTGAGATGACGCCGCCGTTGATGATTTCATTCCCTTGGGATATTAAATACATCGGAATGCCCGACTTCATGTCGAAAAATGAAGCATTAACTGCTCCGACAACTCGGTTCCCGTCTTTGCTGTCGCGGTTTGCGAGTGTCGTTGTCGCTTCACGTTTGGTGAGTGGAGACGGTATTCCAACGTCTAATTTCGTATGCGGATCGTTTAAATCTACACTGACTGTATTCACATGGCTTGAGCCTGCATGCGTGTAGTGTGAATAGGTGACACCTGATGAGACTGGGTAGCTTTCCACTGTTGTAGTTTTTGCCGAAGCACCTGCTGGTAGTGCAAATATGAGTGAAACAGCAGCTGCTGTCATTACGACTTTTTTCCCTAATGTTTTCAAAGAATGTACTTGATTATTGATAAGTCGACACCTTCCTTTCTATGAATCAAGTTTTAGCTTACCAAAGTTATAGTTAAAAAACTATAATACATAAGAAGGAAATAGGGTAAATAGTGTACAATTTACCGACTCGAAAGTCTTGTTAAATGGGTCATTTCAAGGAGTTTTGGAAGGAATTGAGTGATTTATCATAGTACATAAAGTTAAAAACCCATCCAAGTTCGTACACCGTGGATGGGTTCTGTTTATTTATCTTTAATACTAAATCTCGCATATTGCATAGTCATCGAGGCAAATGTGCCGAACAGGATGAAGTAGAACATCGTGTAAAGCTTCAGTTCCCAAATATTATAATAGAAGCCGGAGACGCCTGTTGCGAACCAGAGGGCGATCATGAACTTACCCATTGTCGTTTTTCGTTCCTTCCAGAACAGATACAGCATTCCGAGAAGGAAGCCTGCAAACAGGATGACACCGATGACACCTGTTTCCGTGATGATCTGAATGTATTGATTATCCGAATAGAAGTATTTTCCTCCATATACATCGGATCTGATTCCATAATGATCATAGATTGGCGAGCCATAGGATAGTGTGGCGGATCCACCGAACGATCCGAATCCTGACCCTATAACCGGGTACGCTTTGAAGATTTCAAACCCTTTACTAATATAGAAGAAACGTCCACTTTCCGACATGAGCGCTAGATTCTTTTCATCAAATGTTTCACCGAATCGGCCGCCAATGCTTTGTGTCAAATCATCAGGAGGTTCAACGCCTAAGGAAGCGACGAATTGGACACCTAAATTGACAGGGTAGTAAATTAAAATGATCGAAGCGACCCCTGTAACGATAAGCCGTTTTAACAGATGCCAGTTTTTCGATAGAACGATGAAGATTGCTCCAAGTACGAATGCTGAAATCCACGTTCCTCGTGAATATGTCAATATGAATACGCCTAGGAAAACGACAAGAGTGATGTTCAAGAACCATTTATACTTCTCGTTTTTATAGATGCTTTGTAGGAACAATAGCGAAATGATCCCGAACAGCAAAAGCAATGCCATGGAGTTCGGATTGCCAGGCAGACCGTAAATGCGGACAAAGTTTGTTGTACTCAACGTTTTATATTTCCATACGTCTGGCAACAGCAATTGTCTCATGGATAGTTTTTCAATGAGACCATGAACAGATGCTATCAAGCTTGTCCAAACGGTTATCCATGCAAGACGTTTCAGCCAGTTGTCCGGTAAAACCATTCTCGCAATGATGTAATACAGCAAGTACATGATGATAAAAGTACGTACTTGGAAAATGATTGCTGACGGTAAAACGCCGTTTACATAGCCGCTAATTGAGCCTGCAATGAGTAATGCAAAGAAGAACCATTCAAACCATTTGAATGTGAAAAGCGACTTCAAATTGCTTCTGCTTGCAATGACGATTCGCGCGAAAGCCACGAATGTAATCAAATCCCCTATCAGCTTCAATCCGGTGTTCACTTCAACTAGCAAAGGACGGATACTGACATAGATGACGAGGAATAGTAAACTTTGTTGCGGTCTTAAAAATGTGAAGACCGTAAAAAATAGCGCGGTTAACACTAGTGCAATAGAAGTTGGCAAAAATAAAGCAATGCAAATGACCGCCAATGCGATCATGAAATAGACTGTATCTTTTTCTCTCAGTTTACTTGTTAGTGTAGTCATAAAAAATAAATCCCTTTCTGAATATGTTCTCCAAATACGTTTGTCTATGATTAAAACGCCACTTTCCACTATGGCAGTAGGTAATTGCCCTAAGTCATTATAGCATCTAATAAGACGTAGCGGTTTATAGTTTAGTTCCATTTTAAAAAAAATTCATTTCAATAGAAGATTAGTGAAGAATGTAGCATGTAGTAGCCACTTTTCAAATTTCAATTCTATTTAACCTATGAATCTGACATCTGAAATAAATTACACCTTATTATTTTATAATATATCTGCTAGTATTATAGAAGATGCATAAAAGGAGGTTTCCCGGTGAAAAAAATAACGATTTTTACCTTACTCATGTTACTGGTGTTTGCGCCGCTATTCCAGCAATCAGCGGAAGCAAGTACTGTGTCTGGTCATCAAATGGAAACAGAACTTAATTATTGGATTCAAAAGAACGTTATTCGCACGGACAGCAAATTTAATCCGAACAAAGCCGTCACTCGTGCCGAATTCGCCTCTTATCTCGCACGCGCTTTGGATTTACCTGTTTCTACTAAATATACGTTCAAAGATTTAAAGAAAGGTTCCAATTTGACGATTGAAATCCAAAATGCTGCAGGCGCTGGTCTACTGTCTGGTTATCCTGACGGGACGTTCAAGCCGAGCGACAAAATTACTCGCCAGCAGATGGCAGGCATGATTTATAAAGCATTCCGCTATATGGATCTACCAATTGAAAAGACAGATTTCACATTCAAAGATTCAAACCAAATATCGGCAAATTTTAAAGAACCTGTATCTGCTGCAGTGTATTTAGGAATCATTCGTGGCGATCACCAAAAGAATGGGGTTTATTTCAAGCCTAAAAACAGTGCAACGATTGCCCATGCAGCCGCTTTCCTATTCAGAATGGAAGCTGCAGCGCAACTATTAGAGCCACAAGTACCAACAGATCCATCCAATCCGGAATCACCGACAGTACCTGATGTCGATCCTGAAATCTATAAAGTCAGTTCAGTATCAAATGGACAAATCGTTCCTACAACCGCTTTATACACAACTTATGAAGATGCATTGGCTGTTTACAATGCATCTTCGTCCATAGATGTCATCCAAAAGGGAAGCAAAATCATTAAAATGAAAGCGGGACGAGCTTTCGGTTCCAATAATAAAAAACAGCTCACTTCCCTCTACAGCAATTCATCATTGCGTGATGAAGTGACGTACATCCAAAAAGGCCGTGAAATGAAATATATCGGTAGCGGTGGCGATTATGTCATCGTTGAACTTGCGGGTACGACCTTTTACGCAAAACATAGCGAAGTCGACCTCGTCCCTTCCGATCTAGTAACTGGTTACGATTATTACATGGTCGACAGCAATAGTATTTTGACACATTATACGTACGATAATCTTTCAAAAACAAGAGGGATTTACTCAATTGGACCTGTACCTCCGACAATGCCTGCAGCTACATATACAAGCCTTGACGGTGTGCATTTCACTGAAGTCGGATCTAGAAAAGTGTATACACATTATCCGTACTTCCAGTTCCAATCAGTCCGCCAACCGACTAGCTATTCAGCGGCAGAACTTGATGCATATATCCAATATGCACTACAGGATCGTCAAAGTACAGGTGCAAAGCGTTATGCAAATGCAACTGTGAATTCAAAATTAATAGGACTTGGCACGTACTTGAAGTCCGTTGAAGAAACGTATCGCGTAAATGCCATGTTCATTCTTGCGACAGCTATTCACGAAAGTGACTATGGTATAAGCGACAACGCTCAAAAGAAAAATAACATTTTCGGCATTAAAGTTTTTGACTCCTCTCCCGAAATGGGCGAAGTTTATGCGACACCTGAAAACAGTATTAATGCGTTCATTCAACGCTACATGAACTTGAACTACGCCAACCCACTTGGCGCTCACTCAAATGGTGCGGTTCCGGGTAATAAAGCTGTTGGCTTTAACGTGAAATATGCATCTGATCCGAACTGGGGCAGTAAAATCGCCGGTCATATGTGGAAAATGGACAAGTTCCTCGGCAACCGCGATTACAAGCAAGTACAACTTGGAAGCATTAATTACACAGGTAAAGAGGGTGTAAATGTTCGAACAAGCCCGGAAGTTTCGTATGATAACAAACTCTTCACATACAAACCGAAAAGTCCAGGATTTGAAGCATCCTTTGGATACCCTGTTGTCATAGTTGACGAAACGACAGGCAGCGACGGATACGTTTGGTATAAGATTCTTGCAGACATCAATCCTCCTTCTGATTTCGGGTGGATTCGCTCAGATCTTGTCAATAAAATCGATTAATATGAAAAGAAAAATCCTCCGCATATGTGGAGGATTTTTCTTATTTACTTATAGCGCATCTGTATGTTCGGCTCCTGCCGGCAACAATTCAGGCATATTAATACGGTCTAAGCCATTTTTAATCTTTGTCGTGTAGCCTTTTTCGTTTTTATCCATATACCCTGCTTTCGAACGAATCATCCGTTCAAATACATCGACTTTGGATGGATCTACGTCTAACCACATTTCGTAAGAATGAATCAGATCTTCCAATGTGAGATGGATATAATCTTCGCCGACTAGCGTACGGTCAGGCGACATTTTGTACCAAATATCTCCATTCGGACGGATCCATTTATCAGCATCTTTTTCAATCGCAGAGCGGAGACTTTCCGCTGTTTCCAAGTAGACCGGCTTACCTGTTTCCTTGTATGCGAGCAGAAGAATGTTCATGCCCCCAAGTAAATGGTTCATGGATGTATGTGTTTTGACGTTCTGTTTGGAAGGGAAATAATCTTGGATATAGAAAGAATCAGCATCCACTTTAATAATATTCCCTTTGCTCTTTTGAGAGACAAGAAGATCGGCATAGTTAATCAAACCACGGTTATAGTCGTTATGACCAAACTCTTTCCCGCTATTATAAAGGAACAATGCAATCTGCTCATTGAATCGCGTATCGACAAATGGTGCCGTTATGCCGAACAGATTTTTCAAATATGTGCTTGTTACTTCCGTTTCCCAATACGTCTTGTCGCCTCTGAAAATATCGAGATTGGCAAATGAATTATACAGTAGGCTCTCGTAATACCGTTCTTGTGTATCATTATATTTCGCCATGACACGGTCTTCCTTCACAAGCAGAAGATTCCGTCCGTAGCCTCGTCCTGAAGCAGGCATCGGCTCGATTGTCGTCGCCATTTTATTGTAAGGACCGTTCGCTGTGTACCATTTGTTGCGCTTCTTATAGTAGATAGCCGATTCAAGCATCCAGTCGTCCATCTTTTGATTCGATGAAAAGAGCTGTTGATCAGAAATTAGTAGCCATTGATCGACAATATCGTAACCACGTGATTCCAATGTATAGACAGAAAGTTGCGTCTCACCAAGCAAGATGCTGCTGAATGCTTCACTTTCATCCATCAGTTCACGTGTATGGCTGCTTTCGCCATTTGGATACTTGAGAGAAAGTTCTTTAGAACGGAAAGCTTTCCCGATCATTTTCTGTGCCTTTTCCCCTTCTGTGAGAGTCTTCTCAAAAATTCCTGTCGGATATGTTGTCATATCGAATCCGAATGTACCGTCGGAATCTTTCTTAATCGGATAACGCCCGTATTCACGTAAAATTCCTTTTGTTAAGCCGCTTTCCGCCTGAATGAGATCGACTGTTACAGGCATACGTTGCGGATTTCTTAGCTCAGTGAAGATGAAATAATCGCCGTTTTCAAGTTGTCTTTTCGTCACATTCACGACTGCCCCGGACATTCCGGAAATCGTATACGTGTACACCGTATCAGAAGCGTGTGAGTGCTTAATCGTCTTCTCCCCTGCATATTGCAAATAGGAATTCGATCTTAAGTACGTTTTGTCCGTTTTTGAAACAGGAACTTCCACGAAATTCTGTTCATGACGGACCGGTTTGAAATCGCCGTACGTTCCCGCCTTTTTGAATGAAACCTGTGGAGTCTCTTGGATTTTGCCGGTTTCGACCATTGCACGGTGAAGGAATACGACATATGTCGCACGGTTCACAGCAATCTTCGGATCGAATGTGCCGTCTTCCTTACCAGTAGTGATACCATGTTGTGCAAGAATTTTAACCCCTTCTCTATGGGATTCACTTATTCTGTTTTGATCAGCAAACTGAATGTCTTCGCCAGTATCCTCTAATTTGAATGCACGGACGATAACAGTTGCCATTTGTTCACGTGTCAATGAATCCCCGACACCAAACGTGCCATCCTCTTTCCCGAGGAAAATTTCCGCTTCAAATGTGGCCATCGCACCTTTTAAATGGGACGACTTACTGCTCACATCTTTGAAAATCGGACGATAGGGAGCATCGGGCAATTTAAGTGCCGTCGATAACAGATTTGCGGCCTGCCCACGTGATACTTCAAGTGCAGGTCTGAATTGCTTGTCCGGATAACCATTAATAATCCCCATATCCACTAACTGAGTCACTTCATCTTTTGCCCAGAACTCATTATGTATATCGGAGAAGCTTTGATCGATCTCCATCGAGTTCGCACCAATCGTGTTACATCCGAATAGTGCAAGCGTCATTGTTAGCATCGTCGCCAGTATGACTTTCATTAGTTTTGAACTAGACATGTTTCTTGTCCCTCCTGTTAAGTAACGCCTTAGCGCAATTTCATGTCGCTATGTATAATTTTGGTGAGTGCGTGTTGTGTGTGAGATTATTGCGTGCGCCCGTATTTGCACCGGCCGCGCTCGTAAACTTGTCGCGTGCGCCCGTATTTGCACCGGCCGCGCTCGTAAACATGTCGTGTGCGCTCGTATTTGTACCGGCAGCGCTCGTAAACATATCGCGTGCGCTCGTATTTGTACCAGCAGCGCCCGTAAACATGCCACGTGCGCCCGTATTTGCACGAGAAGAAACGACAACCGCTCAATGTTGCACCACATCTGCTCAATGTCGCGCGGTTTCCGCTCAATATGGTACCACAACCGCTCAATGCCACACGATTTCCGCTCAATACGACTCCACAACCGCTCAATGTCGCACGATTTCCGCTCAATACGACTCCACAATCGCTCAACCACACACTTCCCTCACAGCAGAAAACCTCATATAATGTCAGATTTCATCATACCATAAAACTGCAATAGAAAACCTCCTACGAACTAGGAGGTTTTATAGTAACTATATTTCTATTAGTCATTCCTTCGTATCTTGTGCAAATGTTTCGCCGCTTTTACGGACTTGAATATCTATTTTATGGTCAGGATATTTCTCCTCGACCTTCTTCAAATATTTCGAAGTCAGTTCCTTCGCCGATTCCTCGCTCATTGCATCATCCGCATCGATATCGAGCAATACATAACCGCCACTATCTTCCGTAACAATAAGACTGACAGATGTAACACCTTCTTCATTGCCTATTTCTTCTTTCAGCTCGTCATCTGATTTGGCAGAACCTGTTTTGTCGACAGCGCCTTGATCTTCAAGATTCTGTTGCGCTTGCTCTTCCTGCTGTTGTTCTTCTGTCGGCGTGTCAGCATCCTTCTTGCTCGTATCCTCTTTGTCACTGCACGCGCCAAGGACGACTGAGCACCCTAACATTGCAGCAAATATTGCTGTTTTCTTCAATCCGAAAACCTCCTTTTGAGAATATAGGTGCCATGATAGCATAAAAAAAGCACGAGCTGCAAGGCTCGCACTTTTCCATATGTTCATAACAATACATTCACATTTTTCGAATCAACCAACAGAAAACTTTCGATCGTCAGCCTTCTGATTCATGAGATCGAGTAAATAATCATGTGATGATTTAGCCACTGTTTCTTGTCTTTTAGCAAACAACTCTGCAGCTAGATTTGTCGGAGCGAACTGTTGCGCAAATTGCTCCACTTTCATTGTCGATGCTTCTTGGACAACTTCAGTCGCATATTCCAAAATACGCTCAGTTTTCTGCTCAACAATCTTTTCCACAGGAAGTTCTTCTTGCGGAATAGCAGCACTACTAAATGAAGAAGAAGCAACATTATTTCTATACGCACCTTTATTAATAGACGCTGCAATTTTCGCTATATCAGGGCGTACTTCCTGTACCGCTGCTATTGCAAAATCCATCTCGCCAGGATTATCTGCAAAAAACGGGTTTTCGTACCAATAGTTGTCTTCAAACTTCCCTTGAGAAGCGGCCATCGCGTTATTATAAGGTGAATTGAACCAGTCATTTGCGACTTTCGGAATATCATGCTTTTTTGCAAGATCTGAGTTATTCGCAAACGCGATTACATGTGGAACCGCACCTGGAGCGTTTTTAAAGTCATTGATTAAATCATTCAAATGCGCTTCACGTTTCGCGATTTCCGCTTTGTCGCCGGACTGTTTCGCTTCTTGTACTGAACGGTTTTGCACATCAATTAGATTACCGTAATATAACTTATTCTGTTTCATTTCTCCGCCGACTTTGTCATACCAAGCAGGATGTTGTTTTGCTTGGAACTGATGATAATCAGTCCAGTCATTTTTACGTATCGACTCCATAATTAGAGAGTTTCTTCCTTGATTGACAGCCGCCAACGGATTAATTGCTGCCGCTTCTTTACCCCAGACTTTGCGCCATCCGTCTTCTGAAGTACTATTTGTATCTTTCACATGCATGGAAAACGTCGTCGGATCATTCAGTGCTGAAATAAACACGTTGCCACCCCATCATTTATATAGTAAGTATGTCATAGACTCTAGTAATATACGTTTCTATGTATTATACATGAGTTCGACATGGATAGACAGGTGGATTTGTGAATAAAAATAGAAAACCTTCCTCGATAAATAAGGAAGGTTCATCAATCAGGCATGCATTTTTTCATAATTCGTAATCTGTTCTTCATACTGGAATGTCAACGAGATTTCATCCCAACCATTCAACAACATCTGCTTGTAATACTGATCAATTTCAAAAGCATAAGCCTTTCCATCTTCACCTGTGACAGTCTGCTTTTCCAAATCCACTTCAAGCGAATAAGGATGCTGGAGTCCCTTTGAAAGCAGTTCTTCAATTTCACTGACAGACAATCGGATAGGCAAAATGCCGTTCTTAAAACAGTTATTATGGAAGATATCTGCGAATGACGGGGCAATGACGACTTGAAAACCATAATCCAAGATCGCCCACGGTGCGTGTTCCCTTGAGGAGCCACATCCAAAGTTATCATGCGCAACGAGAATAGTTGAACCCGCAAAGCGTTCATCATTCAATACAAACGCTTTATTCTCCGTTCCATCCGCATTGAATCTCCAATGGTAAAACAAGTATTTACCGAATCCAGTCCGCTCGATTCGTTTAAGGAATTCCTTTGAGATAATCTGATCGGTATCTACGTTTTTCCGGTTAAGAGGAGTCATGACACTCCGAACTTCATTTATAGGTTTCATGGAATCATCCTTTCCTCATTATGCATGCGCCAAACGCATTTCCCGGACATCGGTGAATCGTCCTTTAATCGCCGCAGCTGCAGCCATCGCGGGGCTCATTAGATGCGTACGAGATCCTGCACCTTGCCGCCCTTCAAAGTTCCGATTCGACGTTGAGGCGCATCTTTCACCTGCTGGTACGACATCATCATTCATCGCCAGACACATACTGCAACCTGACTCGCGCCATTCGAATCCTGCTTCTAAAAAGACTTTATCCAAACCTTCTTCTTCCGCTTGTTTTTTCACAGTACGGGATCCCGGAACGACAATTGCTGTCACATCAGGATGGACTTTCTGACCAGCAATGACTCCTGCCGCCTCCCGCAGATCACTCAATCGCGCGTTCGTACACGATCCGATAAATACATGCTGGATCGGGATGGACGAGAGCGGAGTCCCTTCTTCAAGCCCCATATAAGCAAGTGCTTTCTCCAGAGCCTCTTTGTCCGATTCATCCTCAAAATCCTGCGCTGATGGTACAAGTGAGCTAATTCCTGCACCCATGGAAGGATTCGTCCCCCATGTAACAAAAGGTTCGATGGATTCAGCGTCTATTTCAAGTACTGTATCGTAAGTCGCTCCTTCGTCAGATGCAAGCGCAAGCCATTTTTCTGCAGCTTCTTCAAACGCATCCCCTTGTGGCACATAACGTCTTCCTCTTAAATACTCCACCGTCGTTTCATCTGGACTAATCAAACCTGCTTTCGCTCCAGCCTCAATGGACATATTACAAATCGTCATTCGCTCTTCCATCGTCAAATCCCGAATCGCTTCACCTGTAAATTCAGCAATATGACCTGTTCCGACGTCAATGCCGAATTTCGCGATAATCGCAAGGATAACATCTTTTGCAGTTACACCGAAACCGAGCTTACCGTTAATGCGGATTTCCATCGTTTTCGGTTTTGATTGCCACAACGTTTGTGTTGAAAGGACGTGCTCCACTTCACTCGTGCCGATACCGAATGCGATGGCACCGAACGCACCGTGAGTGGATGTATGGCTATCGCCGCAGACGATTGTTTTACCTGGCTGCGTCAATCCGAGTTCAGGACCGATAATATGAACAATTCCCTGATCGGGATGGTCCATATCTGCAAGCGGAATTCCGAACTCCTGACAATTCGTTTCAAGAGTTACGATCTGCTTTTTAGCAATTGGATCAGTAATGAATGGCAAATTCCGTGTCGGGACATTGTGGTCCATCGTCGCGAAACAAAGGTCGGGACGACGCACTTTTCGCCCTGCTAATCGCAATCCTTCAAACGCTTGGGGAGAAGTCACTTCATGCAATAAATGTAAATCGATGTATAACAAATCCGGTTTACCTTGTTCTTCGTAGACAATATGCTGATCCCAAACTTTTTCAATAATAGTTTTAGCCATTTTAGTTTCTCCTCCCTCACACGTATGAAAACATAATGCTGTTAGATACAAATTGCAAATCCAGTTCTCCAATCACTTTTTCCGTCCACTCTTTCGTCGAATGGACTCGATCGCCATCACCCGATAGATCCGCAGTGAAATGACCATCTTCAAACACAGTTTCTACCGCCTTCTCAATTGTTGCCGCTTCCGTCTCCATTCCAAATGAATACCTCAGCATCATCGCTGCGGATAGAATAGCGGCTGCTGGATTCGCAACGCCTTTTCCTGCTACATCGGGTGCCGACCCGTGTACTGGTTCATACAGACCGAAACCGTCAGACCGGACACTCGCAGATGGCAATAAACCAAGGGAACCTGTAATGACAGACGCTTCATCACTCAAAATATCTCCGAACATATTCTCAGTAACAACAACATCAAAAGCACCAGGGTTTGTAATTAACTTCATCGCGGCAGAGTCGACTAACTGATGTTCCACTTCAACATCCGGATAGCCCTGCTTCATCTCTTCCACAACTTCTCGCCATAACTTACTGGACTGCAAGACATTCGCTTTATCGACAGATGTCACCTTACCGCGGCGCAACCGGGCAAGTTCAAACGCTTTTTCAACAATCCGTTCAATTTCTTCGCGTGTATAGACTAGTGTATCTACGGCAGAAGTCGCTGTTTTTCGGCTCGGTTCCCCGAAATAGATACCGCCTGTCAATTCCCGGACAATCATCATATCTACGTTTTTCGCAACTTCTTCTTTTAAAGGAGAAGCATGAAGCAAGGAAGGAACGGCTTTCACCGGACGCAAATTCGCAAATAGGTCAAAATGCTTTCTAATGGCGAGAAGACCTTTTTCCGGCCGCAATTCAGTTGGATTCTGATCCCATTTCGGACCTCCTACCGCCCCCAAGAGTATTGCATCACTTGATTCGCAGAGGGCAATCGTTTCCTCCGGCAGCGGATTATTGAACTTGTCAATCGCTTCGCCGCCAATCGAACCGTAATTGAATTGGAATTTGTGATTGAACCGTCTTGCAACCACTTCAAGAATTTTCACTGCCGCTTCTGTCACTTCCGGTCCAATTCCATCACCTTGTAATACAGCTACTCTTTTTTCCATTGAACTTCTCCTCCTTATTGTTTTTAAAATTTATTCATATTGTGAAATGCGCGAAATATTCAGTCTAAATAACATGAAGTACGTTCTTTCTTAACTTTCAACAGCCACCACGTCCATCTTTTTTTCCTGGTCTTTCACTAACTTCCTGTTAATAGCGTTCAAATACGCTTTCGCTGAAGCTTCTAGTACGTCTTGTGAAATATCACGTCCTGTATATGTCTCACCATTAAAACGTAAATTCACAATCGCTTCGCCTAATGCATCGCGGCCTTTTCCAATAGAAGTAACTCGGTAATCGAGTATATTAACATGACCTTTGACGACCATTTCCAATGCGTTGAATATCGCTTCCACAGAACCTGCACCAGTCGTTGCAATAACGACGTTTTCGCCTGTCGGAACCGTAACCGCGACAGTAGCAGTCGGAACGTTCGACGTACCATATTGGACTTGCACATTTGTCAGTTCATAAATGTCTGCATCCGCATATTCAATTTGTTTACCAGTGAAGAGGACGAATAGATCATCTTCCGTAATTTCCTTTTTCCGGTCAGCGAGTCTCTTGAATTCATTGAACGCCTCATTCAACTGGTCTTCTGATAACTCAAAGCCCATTGTAATGGCACGATCATTGAATGCATGTCTGCCGGAATGTTTGCCCATAGCCAGCGGAGCTGTTGTTTCGCCAATCAATTCAGGTGTAATAATTTCATATGTTTCACGGTTTTTCAGCATACCGTCCTGATGGATTCCTGATTCATGTGCAAACGCATTTTTGCCTACAACCGCTTTATTCGGCTGGATCATGACGCCCGTCAACTGACTGACAAGTTGACTCGTACGTTTAATTTCGTGTAAATGAACACCCGTTTCCAACCCGTAATAGTCTTTTCGTATATGAAGTGCCACTGCGATTTCTTCGAGCGCGGCATTTCCAGCCCGTTCACCAATCCCGTTAATCGTACCTTCCACTTGATCGGCTCCATTTTCAATGGCAGCAATCGAGTTCGCAACCGCCATCCCTAGATCATTATGACAATGAGCGGAAAGCTTCACACGGTCAATACCTGTCACATTCTCTTTCAAGTATTTGAATAAAGCCCCGTATTCCTTAGGTGTTGCGTAGCCGACTGTATCTGGAATATTGATTGTTGTTGCGCCTGCTTGAATCACTTGATTAATGATTTTTACGAGAAAAGCAGGGTCAGAACGGAATGCATCTTCTGCTGACCATTGAACGAGAGGAAAGAACTTTTTCGCGTATTTTACAGCTTCCACTGCGATATCCACAACTTGATCAGGTGTTTTCTTCAGTTTATATTCCATATGAATCGGTGATGTCGCAAGGAATACATGAAGGTGGGGGTTCTGTCCGCCTTTCAGCGCTTCCCAAGACGTATCGATATCACTCTTCATTGCCCGGGCAAGCCCTGTCACTGTTGAGTTTTTCACCGTATTCGCAATTCGTTGTACAGCATCAAAATCACCAGGTGAGGAAGCAGGGAATCCTGCTTCGATCACCGTAGCGCCAAATCGTTCGAGTTGGCGGGCAATTTCCATCTTTTCGGCTGTATTCAGATTGATACCTGCTGATTGTTCACCGTCACGAAGTGTCGTGTCAAAGATGTCAATTTTTCGCACTCGCCACCACTTCTTTCTGTTTGGTTTTCTTCCCTTCATTAACGAAAGGCATCATCGCACGCAACTTTTCACCGACAACTTCAATTTGGTGCTTCGCTTCTGATTCTTCATATGCGTTAAAGTTCGGACGACCGTTTTCGTTTTCATCAATCCATCCTTTTGCGAACTTACCTTCCTGGATATCTGTCAAAATATCTTTCATGCGTGCTTTTGTATCTGCATCGACTACACGTGGTCCTGAAACGAAATCGCCCCACTCAGCTGTATCGGAGATTGAATAGCGCATTCCCGACATTCCACCTTCGTACATTAAGTCAACGATTAGTTTCAATTCGTGCATCGTTTCAAAATACGCAAGTTCTGGCTGGTATCCTGCTTCTACCAACGTTTCAAATCCTGCTTTGACTAGTGAAGTCAACCCGCCGCAAAGTACAGCTTGCTCTCCGAATAGATCTGTTTCCGTCTCTTCTTTGAATGACGTTTCAAGAACACCAGCACGAGCTGAACCGATCCCTTTTGCATAAGCAAGTGCAACGTCTTTCGCCTGACCGGATACGTCTTGGTAAACTGCGAACAATGCCGGTACACCTGCACCTGCTTCGTATGTTCTACGAACGAGATGTCCAGGGCCTTTAGGTGCAACTAGGAATACATCTACATCTGATGGTGGATTGATTTGTCCGAAGTGAACGTTGAATCCATGTGCGAAAACGAGTGATTTGCCAGCTTTTAGTGCCGGTTGGATTTCCTCGTCGTATACTTTTTTCTGTCTTTCGTCCGGAAGTAAGATCATGATGATATCCGCTTGTTCAGCCGCTTCAGCAACTGTCTTCACTTCAAGGCCATCTTCTTTCGCTTGGTCGAATGATTTACCTGGACGTACGCCGACAACTACGTTGAATCCTGAGTCCTTCAAGTTTTGTGCGTGCGCATGACCTTGTGAGCCGTATCCTACTACCGCGATTGTTTTTCCTTCTAAAAGTCCTTCGTTGATATCTTGGTTATAATACATTTTAGCCATTGTAATTTCCTCCTCGGTTTTTGGTTTCTTGGGTTTTAGTTTTTTATATTGGAATTTCATTGTCACGCCTGTATTTGCTAGTACTGCGCCCGTATATAGCGGTTCTGCGCTCGTATTCGTGGCTCGTGCGCCCGTATATGCCCGTTCCGCGCTCGTATTCGTCGGCCACGCGCCCATATATGTCAGTTCTGCGCTCATATTCGTCGGTTGTGCGCCCATATATGCCGATCACGCGACCATAAAATCCTACCTACTTCAATATCGACAACTGAGGCGATGGCGCTTTTTGGTTTTCACGGGTAAATGCCGTGACTCCAGTCCGCGTCAATTCTTTAATGCCATAAGGTTTCACCAGATCGATAAATGCTTCAATCTTTTCCGGCGTACCGGTCACTTGGTAAGTGACGACACTTTTACCTGTATCGATGACGGTCGCACGGAATGGTTCGATGACGCTGTTAATTTCACTGCGTGCATGCGGCGGTGACATCACTTTCACTAATGCCAACTCCCTCATAACAATCGCTTTGTCGGTGATGTCATGTACTTTGATGACGTCAATTTGTTTTTGAAGTTGTTTCAGCAGTTGTTCGGTTTTACGCTCTTCATCGATATGGACAATGAATGTCATTTTTGACATACCAGATTGTTCTGTATGACCGACTGTAATGCTTTCGATATTGAATTGACGCTTCATCAATAAGCCTGTCACTCGGTTCAATACGCCGCTTTGATTAATAACAGTAACAGTTATAACTCTTCTCATTTGCTTTTCACCCCGATCATTTCATGCAGACCTTTTCCTGGTGCAATCATCGGATAGACATTTTCTTTCATTTTCACACGACAATCAATTAATGCCGGTTCGTCAGATAATAGTGCCTCACGGAAAATTTGTTCTGCATCGTCTTTTTTCGTAATGCGGTAACCTTTAATGTCATAGGCTTCAGCCAGTTTGACGAAGTCCGGTTGCACGGGAATCAAAGACTGCGAGTAACGTTCATCGTAAAACGTTTCTTGCCATTGACGCACCATGCCAAGTGCTCCATTGTTCAAAATGACGATTTTCACCGGGAGACGCATTTCCTGCAATAACGAAAGTTCTTGCGCCGTCATTTGAAACCCGCCGTCACCGACAAATGCAATAACACGTTTATCGGGTCTTGCAATTTGTGCGCCGATTGCTGCCGGGAATCCAAAGCCCATCGTTCCAAGTCCGCCGGAAGTCACCCAATGATCAGGGTTGTTCAATGCGTAATATTGAGCTGCCCACATTTGATGCTGGCCGACGTCTGTCGTAACGATTGCATCGCCTTCTGTAATGCGGTGAACCATCTGGATTGCTTGCTGTGGCAAGATTTCATGCTCATCCTCGATGTACCAAAGTGGAGCGTCTTCTGTCATGTCATTCAAGTGAATCCACCAATCAGCAGTATCAGGTGCTTTGAAATCTTGCTTAAGCAATGCTGCCAATGCTTTTTTGGAATCTGCGACAATCGGAATCTCCGTCGGGACGTTTTTACCGATTTCAGCTGGATCGATGTCGATATGAATGACTTTCGCGTTCGTTGCGAATGAATTCAAATTACCTGTCAGCCGATCGTCGAAACGTGCACCGACATTCAATAGCACGTCACATTCACTGATCGCCATATTCGCTGTGTACGTTCCGTGCATACCTGCCATACCGAGGAACAATTCATGATTTCCAGCAATACTGCCGAGACCTAGCAGTGTATTCGTCACAGGAATCTTTTTCGTTTCAACGAGTTCTTTTAACTCTTCCATCGCCTGGCCATGTAACACACCGGCACCTGCTAAGATTAGCGGCTTTTTTGCATTGGCAAGTGCCTCTGCGGCTTTCTGTATTTGTAAATAGTTAGGACTTGTCGTCGGCTGATAGCCCGGCAAGTTCACTTCCGCGTAGCGTTCTTCTTCTGTCACAAAAATTTCTGTCGCAATATTTTTAGGAACATCGACGAGTACGGGGCCACGACGTCCGGTTGAAGCGATATGGAATGCTTCTTTAATGATGCGCGGTAGGTCTGCAACATCCTGGACTTGATAGTTATGCTTTGTAATCGGTGTAGTAATACCGATGATATCCGCTTCCTGGAAAGCATCCGTTCCGATGACTGTCGTTGCCACTTGCCCTGTGAAAACGACTAGCGGTAATGAATCCATCATCGCATCCGTTATACCTGTCACAAGATTCGTTGCCCCTGGACCAGATGTTGCAATGACAACACCAGGTTTCCCCGAAACACGTGCATACCCTTCCGCCGCATGGATCGCTCCTTGTTCATGACGTGCAAGTACATGTGGAATCGGATCCTTATACAACGCATCATAGATCGGTAAGACCGCCCCTCCTGGGTAACCGAACACGACTTCGACTCCTTGGTCCTTTAACCCTTGGATAAGAACGGCAGAACCGTCCATCTTCAGGTTACTTTCTTGCTTTTCCATCGGCTCTGGTGTTTGCTCCATAACTGCCTGCTTCGTTTGAACTTCCGCACTCATTTGCTGACTCCTCCTGACTATTCTAATTATCCGTTTATACAAAAAAGAAAAGCCTTTTCTCCCCACACAAAGAAATCCGATCTTCGTGTAAGGGATGAAAAAGCTTTTCATGGTACCACCCTTGTTTACGGCTTGCGCCGCCTCGTGAATGAGCATTCAATTCACTGCACATACGTGCAATCAATTAAATGTCCATTCTTTGCTAACGGGCTACAACAATCATATGCCCGGGACTGCCTACTCGGTTTCCCTTTCAGCAATCCCCTCCGGAGTGATATCGTGGATAGTTGCAATGCCGGCTTTCAGCGCTACCGGCTCTCTGTAAATGCAAGGATCTATCCCCTTTTGCCCCATCATCGGTTTATTATATTTTCATCACGCCGCCAGTGCTTGCCGACGTAACGAGTTTTGAGTATCTGGCTAAATAGCCTTTTTTAATTTTTGGTTCGAATGGTTGTAATTTCGATCTACGCGCTGCCAACTCTTCTTCAGAAACAAGTAATTCGATTGTCCGATTTGTCAAATTGATGTCGATAATATCTCCATCTTCTACCAATGCAATCGGACCACCTTCAGCCGCTTCAGGTGAAATGTGACCTATGGAAATACCACGGGATGCACCTGAGAACCTGCCATCTGTAATCAAAGCCACTTTTGTTCCTAAACCTCTGCCTTGAATAGCTGACGTCGGAGCGAGCATTTCCGGCATTCCCGGACCACCTTTTGGACCTTCATAACGGATGACAACGACGTGGCCTTCTTTGACAGTTCCATTATCAATATTCTCCTGTGCCGCTTCCTGTGATTCAAAAACAATTGCTTTACCTTTGAATTGTTTGATTGACGGATCGACTGCACCGACTTTAATGACGCCGCCTTCAGGAGCAATATTTCCGAATAAAACGGATAACCCTCCAACAGGACTGTACGGATTGTCTTTCGTACGAATGACTTCTTTGTTCGTAATATGATAATCTTGTACGTCTTCACCGATCGTTTTCCCTGTAATTGTTAAGCGATCCGGATGAATCGCACCTGGTATCTTTGTTAATTCATTAATAATCGAACTGACGCCACCTGCTTTGAAAATGTCATCCATCGAAATATCCGACGCCGGCATAATCTTCGCCAAATAAGGAACGCGCTCAGCGACGATATTAATATCTTGTACGCTATAGTCAATTTCAGCTTCATGCGCAATTGCTAATGTATGGAGGACAGTGTTAGTGGAACCACCCATTGCCATATCAAGTGCAAATGCATCATCGATCGCTTCTTTTGTTACGATGTCACGAGGTTTAACGTCTTCTTTGATCATACGAATTAAGTGTTTTGCAGCATCTTTAATGAGTTTGTGGCGCTCATCAGATGTGGCGACGATCGTACCATTTCCAGGTAGGGCCAATCCGAGCATTTCCATCAAACAGTTCATCGAGTTCGCAGTGAACATCCCTGAACATGATCCACATGTCGGACACGCGTTATTCTCGATATCGAGTAGTTCTTCAGCTGACATCTTGCCTGACTTGAAAGCGCCGACCCCTTCAAATACCGAAGTGAGTGAAAGTTGCTTTCCTGATGAAGAAACGCCGGCTTCCATCGGTCCGCCTGATACGAATACGGAAGGGACATTCGTCCTCACCGCCGCCATGAGCATCCCTGGTGTGATCTTGTCACAGTTCGGAATGTAAAACACGCCGTCGAACCAGTGGGCATTGATGACCGTTTCTGCAGAATCAGCAATAAGTTCGCGGCTCGGTAAGGAGTATCGCATACCGATATGCCCCATCGCGATTCCATCATCCACACCGATCGTGTTGAATTCAAATGGAACTCCGCCTGCTTCCCAAATTGCTTCTTTTACAATTTCAGCAAATACATTTAAATGTCTATGGCCTGGAATAATATCAATATACGAATTGCAGACACCGATGAAGGGCTTTTCCAGATCCTTCGTCTTAATACCGGTTGCATATAGTAAACTTCTGTGCGGTGCCCGATCGACACCTTTTTTAATCATGTCACTTCTCATCTGCAATCTCTCCTAATCAACTTATCCATCAGCTTTTAAACTGCTAGAAATATGTGAATCAACTCACATATCGAAATAGATTGTTGCTATCATATATCGTATAACGACCATAGTCAACCGCCTATTTCAAATTATCGCCCAATTTGGAATAGAAGATAATAATGTATCCGCTTACAAGTGCGATATATTGCATATTCAAAAGAAAAAGAAATAAAAAAATTATTTTTTATCGTTTTACGTTCTATTTGATTTTGACGCTCTTTCATTCGTTAAATTTGTCAATCCGCCATCCCGTCTTTTTCAGATAGATGTATTTGACAGTAATTTTTTCAGCTGTCCTCGTATCTCCGATTGGAACCGTAATTTCAAATACCATATAATCGTTTTTCACTTTCAACTCTTTTGCCGTAGCCATTTCCCATTGGAGCTGTGAGCTTATTTCTACTTCCGGTTGTGCAAGCTTGCCTTTATGTTTCAAGATTCCATGTTCTTTCATAAACCGTTTCGCTTTCTTTTTTGTAATGAATTTCTGCATTTCTGTTTTCAACTTCTTTTTTGAATCTAAATGAGCCGCCATGTAGCGGTATTCCATACCTTTATGAGTAAACGATACGTATTCACCTTCCTTATACAAGCCGCCTGCCATAATCACATTACTCGTTTCTGCCCATGCACTAGCGAGCTCCACAGCATTTTTCGGCGACAGCGCAACATAACCCGCGGGTGGGCTGCTGCATGCTGTTAGTAGAAGCAGGATTGAAAGCAACCACCCAATTGCCAGTTTTCTCCTCATCGATGAACCTCCTCATATAGCTCATACTTAAGCGTATGAATCGCCAAGAGTTCACATACACACTAGCGTATCGAAACGTAAACCGTTCGTAACGAAACGTAGGCGGCGTATCGAAACGTAACTCGCTCGTATCGAAACATAGACGCGGCGTATCGAAACGTAACTCGCTCGCATCGAAACGTAGACGCGGGGTATCGAAACGTAAACCGCTCGTAACGAAACGTAGGCGGCGTATCGAAACGTAAACCGCTCGTAACGAAACATAGACGCGGCGTATCGAAACGTAACTCGCTCGTAACGAAACGTAAGCGGCGTAACGAAACGTAACTCGCTCGCATCGAAACATAGACGCAGCGTATCGAAACGTAAACCGCTCGTATCGAAACGTAGACGACGTATCGAAACGTAAACCGTTCGCATCGAAACGTAGATGCGGCGTATCGAAACGTAACTCGCTCGCATCGAAACGTAGGCGGCGTATCGAAACGTAACTCGTTCGCATCGAAACGTAGATGCGGCGTATCGAAACATAAACCGTTCGTAACGAAACGTAGACGACGTATCGAAACGTAACTCGCTCGCATCGAAACATAGACGCGGCGTATCGAAACGTAACTCGTTCGTAACGAAACGTAGACGTTACAACACACCATCTTGTCAGTACTTGTCGAAAGTTGATTGACAATTGGTCTTTCAAAGAAGATCTATAGGAATATACACGTCTTCATGGAGAAACTTTCGACAAAGTTTGCATAATCCGCAACTGTGGATAACCTTGTCCACGTTGTCCACACCACCCTGTGGGCTTTATGACGCTTACAAACAAGTTAACCACATCTTATCCACGCTTATCTGTGGATAAAAGAACGGTTGTTCTATATACTATTATTTGATATTGTAAATATACAGAAATTAATACTTTATGCAGCCTAACGAGACTGTATGACAAGGAGGTGTAGAAATTGACTAGAATATCGGACGATTTGTTAATTGATTCTTATAGCAAAGCAGTGGAAATGAAGCTTTGTCCGAAATTCATCACATTATTAGAACAAGAAATCAGACTTCGTTCGTTGAAGTTAGCTTGCGAACTCCCCAACGACGTCAAAAAGAGCCCATCCACATTTTAATGGACAAGCCCTTTGAGACTATCTATTTTACTGTCACATTTAGATAAATGCCTGTTTTCACTTGTCGTCCTTTAGTATCCACCCAACGAGGATGGATGATCAGCATGTACGAGCGTCCCGCTACGAGAGGTTTCTCTGGAATCAGCTCAACAGTTTTGCTGTCTTTCACAACGACTTTCACAGGAATTCTCTGGCCACCAAGCTCCACGAGTTCAATTGCAGAATGGTCGATAGTAGAGAAGTCCATTGCTTTCGTCATCTGGACAGTAAATGTCTTCGTTGTTTTCACATTTTCCAAACTGGAGAGATGTGCATACCCCTTCACTTTCAACATGAGGTGGTCAAAATGAGCTGTTGTCAGTTCTTCACCTACGTTCGTCACCACGTCCGGATAAATACCGACTCCGTTTACAGCGATGCCTTTCGGCGAATAAAACCGTGCTGTCGTCAATTTCAATACGCTTCCGTCAGAAAATGCATACATCGTCTGCATTGTGCCCTTGCCGTACGTGTTTTGACCGTAAACCGTTGCTGCTCCTACTTCTTTCAAATTGACAGCCAACATTTCAGAAGCGCTTGCGCTAAATTCATTGACGAGTAATGACACTGGACCTTCGATTTGCTCCTTCTGGTTCACGGCAGGATAGATTGAAGGCTCTTTGTTTTTCTCTCGCAATTGAAATGCTTCTTTCACGTCCGGAAAAAAACCAGAAACTTCCTGAGCAGCGGTAATATAGCCGCCGCCGTTGTTACGGATGTCAAAAATATAACTATCCGCCTTCCCCAACTTACTTATGGCACGCGCAAGCTCTTTACTTGAATCCCCCGCAAAGCTGTTCAGTCGGATATAACCGATATTTCCGCCAAGCATTTCATATTCCACAGTCGGTAAATGAATTTCTGCACGCCGGATCGTTTTCGTCAGCTTGATGATTCGCCCTTCTTTCATTCGCTCAATAGCCAACACAACTTCCGTATTTTCTTCCCCGCTTATTAAAGGGATTGCAGCTTGGATAGATTTGCCTTTCAAAGAGACACCATCCGCATGTGTCAACAAATCACCAGCAACAATTCCAGCAGATGAAGCCGGTCCATCTTTAATGACTGATAACACTTTGACACCATTCAAATCTTCTTCCAATACAACACCAATACCGACAATCCGCTGTTCAATGCCGTTCATGAATGCTTCATACTCTGCTTTTGTCATGTATACAGAATGTACATCGAGGCCTTTCATAATCTCTTTGGACGTCCCCTTACTCAAGACGGATTCTGGCACTTCATCCACATAGTGCTTCTGCACAAGTTGACGGATCTCATCGAGCGGTTCTGTCGCTGCGGAAACAGTGAACGGCATTATGACTATCAATATGGCAGCTAACAGCAACAATGGTCGCAATGTTTTTCTAATCAAATCAAGATCCTCATTTCAAATTCGCTTTTCTATCAGTATACTTCTTTTCCTATAATTCTGTCAGTAGTAGCTTGGAAATAAAAAACAGAACATCTCCGATCACGACGATCAAAGATGTTCTGAATGACTAACATATCACTTCACTTGAGCAGTCTGTTGCTGCTCTTTACGATTTTGCGCATAATTCAATGCGAACATTGCAGCGACGACAATTATACCGGCTACATCTGTAATTGTTTCAGGGATGATCATCATAAGTGCACCTGCTGCAAGGACAATACGCCATAGTGGATTTAAATTCGTTTTAAAGTACCCTTCTATCGCGGCACTTAAAGCAATGATTCCAATGATTGCGGTTATCGTGATCATTGCAATATCAATCGTTGATGCTACAGGGAATTCACGTGCGTTCATTGCAACTCCTGTCGTATCAATCATGAGCATTGCAGGATTATAGACGAACATATAAGGAATGAGGAATCCAGCGGCTGATAGTTTCAGCGCTGTGAATCCGGTCTTCATCGGATCTCCTCCGGAAATTCCTGCCCCGGCAAATGCAGCAAGCGCTACTGGTGGCGTAATATTCGCGAAAATACCGAAGTAGAATACGAACATATGCGCAACGAGAATTGGAATGTCAAACGCAGCTAACGCAGGCGCCGCCATCGTAGCTGTAATAATATAAGCAGGAATCGATGGAAGTCCCATGCCAAGAACCATTGAAGCAATCATCGTAAAGAACAACGTCAGGAACAATGAACCCGCTCCAAGACTTGCAATGGAAGAAGTCATGACGTTCCCAAAGCTTGTCAAACTGACAACACCAATAATAATTCCGACAACTGCACACGCAACCATTACAGAAAGTGACTGGCGAGCACCGCTATCTAAAGCACCTAAAATATCTTTGAACGACATTCTAGTCGTCTTTCTAAGCATTGCTACAACGACTGTTGCAACGATTGTGTAAAATGCCGCATGACCGATCGGTACGTTGCGGTACAACAAGAAAATCAGATAGACGATTGGAATTAAAAGATGTCCTCGTTCCATCATAACTTCTTTCACTTTCGGCAGATCCGGTTTCGGAATGCCCTTCAAGTTGTCTTTACCTGCGCGGAAATGCACTTGCATTATAACCGCTAGGAAATAAAGGACAGCAGGTATTAATGCCGCCAAAGCAATTGTTCCGTATTTTACACCTGTCGTCTCCGCCATGATGAATGCACTTGCACCCATGATTGGCGGGAGAATTTGACCACCGACGGAAGCACTTGCTTCAACTGCTCCGGCAAAGTTCTTGGAATAACCGACACGTTTCATCATTGGAATTGTAAAAGCACCTGTTCCAACAACGTTCGCAACTGCAGCTCCGTTAATGCTTCCCATGAATCCACTGGAAATGACTGCTACTTTTGCAGGTCCGCCTTGCTTATGACCCGCAATTGCAAGCGCCAAATCATTGAAGAACTGACCCATTCCTGATTTCGCTAAAAACGCGCCAAATAGAATGAATAAGAAGATGAACGAGACGGACGCTCCAATCGCTGTCGAATATAGCCCTTCCGTCTTCAAGTACATCTGGCCGAAAATATCGCCTAAGTCATATTTACGTGTCGCCATAAGATTCGGTACCCAGCTCATATGACTGAAGAATGGGTAAGACAGAAACGCCAATGCCAAAATCGGAAGAATCCATCCTGTTACACGACGTGCAGCTTCTAAAATGAGCGCAACTGTTAAAATGGCCATTATAATGTCCATCGTATTCGGAATTCCGCCACGTGTCGTAACGATTGCCGTGTATTCCTTAATGAGATACCCGGCTGTCATTAGCCCTAAAATGAACAACAGCCAATCGTAAATCGCAACTCGGCTACGATCTTGTCTACTGTACGTAGGATAGATAAGGAAGATGAGTGAAATACCAATTGCTACGTGAACTGCTCGTTGCTGAAGCGCAGGCATTGGGTAAAATGTGATGTATAGATGAAAGAGGGAGTAAAGGATCGCAATAGCGGATACAAAGAAGGCCACTCTCTTTCCCGAAAATTTTCGTACTTTCGATTCGGTGTCAAACTTCTCGAGCAACTCAGCTTGCTGTTCTTCTGTAAGCGTCTCTGTATGTTCAATAGTTTCTTTATTATTCTCAAGCTTAGTCAATTTTTTCACCTCTTAATAAATTCCATAAGGATACTTGTTCAACACGAATGAAAACGGTGTCATAATCATCAACAAGTTCGTATAAAGCGATTTGTTTTTTTTCCGTGTACAAAGTGGTTTGAACATTATCAGATACAGCAAGTGCTAATTCTTCCATCGGTTCATTTACAATCATATGTACAAAACCATCAGTCGATTTAATCACTTTTGCGTCTGAAGGAACTCCAGCCCCAAATGTCTTGAACTTCGTACTCGTTAATAGTAATCCAGCGTCTTTCTTCTCGAATGATTCAAACCATGGCTCTTTCTCAACAGAGTGAATCCAACCGATGTCAAAAGCGTCTTCTTTCAAATAAAAACTACCATCCGGATAGTCTACTAGAATGGTAGGAATTCTTATAAAAAATAGAGAAAGCAGGAGCATGATGACCATGCCCCCACTTAGGTAAATCTTACTTCTGCTCATCGTAATACTTTTGAGCTCCAGGATGAACAGGCGCTACCATCCCTTTTTGTGCACCTTCAAGCGTAATGTCTGTTGCAGCTTGGTGAGAGTTTCCAAGATCCCCTAAGCTATCAAAGAACTTCTTCGTTAACTTGTACACATCATCTTCGCTTAAGTCACTGCTTACAACTAGCGCGTTCATGATCGCTGCTGTTGGCACGTCTTCAGCATTGCCATAAGTGTCTGCAGGTATATCCATGGCAACGAAGTACGGCTGCTCTTTAGAAATTTCTACAACTTTATCGTGATCGACTGCAACAATAGCAAGATCGATACTAGCTGCAAGTTCCATAACTGATGAGTTCGGAAGACCACTTGTAAGGAAAGCTGCGTCGATACTGCCGGATTTAAGACCGTCAGCCGCTTCAGCATACCCTAGATAATCCACTTTAAGATCATCATATGTAATTCCAAAACCTGATAGCAAGTTACGTGCGTTCACTTCAACACCAGAGTTCTGGTCGCCAACTGCTACGCGCTTACCTTTTAAATCTTCAATCGTTTTAATGCCCGATCCGACAGTCGTTACGATTTGAACGTAGTTCGGATAAAGAGCAGCAATTTGTTGCACTTTGTCAGTCGCTTCAGTGAAGTTGCCAGTACCTTCGACAGCTTCCGTCAACACGTCACTCATAACAAAAGCCATTTCAACTTTACCTTCTTTAATCAGGTTGATGTTCTCGACAGAAGCACCAGTTGACTGTGGCTTAGAGTTCACACCGAACTCCTTGGAATATTCGTTTGCCAGCGTTGTTCCGATAATGTTATATGGGCCAGATGATCCACCCGTCGCAATCGTTACAATTTTCGTTTCAAGGCCATCAGCGTCTTTATTACCGTCTGCACTGCCTTCGTCTTTCTTCGAATCTCCACAAGCTCCTAAAATCGCAGCACTCATTAAAGCGCTTGCAAAAACTAGTCCATACTTTCTAAGTTTCATATAAATCATCCTTCCTACAAGTGTCTAATAACGTGTTCAATCTTACAGTATTTGATTTTTGAAAGCAAGCTGATTTTTCTATCACTTTAAATGCAAACTAACGTCTAACAACAAGGAGTATTCTACCGATATAGTAAATAGACATAAAACGCATTTTTTGGAGGTGCCACGTTGTTAAAAAAGTACATAGTTCGATTAGCTCTTTTTCTACTGTTAATTTCTGCATTTTTACCGGGACAGACCGTGGAGGCAAGCGCACCTATAAAAGGGACGTTTGTTGGAGTCTCTTATGATGAAGTGCAAGTGGATAAAAATACGATTGAGAAAAGATTGAAAGACATTACAATCGAGAACTCGCAAGGAAGGACCATCACGTTAAACATTGACAACTATGCAAAGCTTTCCGTCGATGGACGCATTGTTAAGATCGATGGGTTCAAGCTGGGCATGGAAGTGGAAGCAGACGTCAATCTTCGTCGTGTGAGAGCTTTACGTGGAATATCCCATGATGTATCGCCTGGCACGATAAATGAACGGGAGAAAACCGTTTATGGATATGTGACTCAACTTGATCGTGGCGGTAAATTCCTGACAATTAAGATGGATGACGGTAAAGACAAGACATCGTTCATTACAAACGAAACAACATTCTTTAAAGGAAAGACCTATCGCGATTCGAGCATCATCTATGAAGGCGACCGGGTGAAACTTTCATATTCACAATACAATACGAATCGCATTGATAGCGTAGAGGTTATCGAACAAGGCGTCAAAGTGGAAGGTTTGTTCAAAGGAACGATTCTCCGTATCGACCAGTCCAACCATAAGCTTTCACTGAAAGATGAGAAAGTCTTTGAAAACTGGCATTGGCGCGCGAACACGTTTAACAGCACAAGCAGCTATACGTATTCAACGAAAACACCAATCTACGTCGGAAATGAAAAAATCTCGCCTGATCGGTTACGGTATTACGCTGGGAATGAAGTACATTTCGTCACTGTGAAGAAATTCGGTGTAAATACAATCGAAAAAATGGTCATTCAAAAAGAGAATGAACGAACATTCAATGAAGAGATGGCTTCTGTGAATACGAAGCGTAAGGAAGTCAATTTGCGTTCTGCAGGTACTTTCACTTACCATGACGGCACGATTTTAATCCGCAATGGCCGATTGGTGGAACCCGCTAGTCTTCAAGCAGCAGGAACAGCATTCATTCTTACAGACGGTTTGACGAAGAGCCGTTATGCGAATGTCATTCATATTGCAAATGACGGTTTCCGCAGTCCGAATCTTGACGGTTATGAAATCTACTTCGGCAAAATCAGTTCAGTCGGTACCTATGGATTGACGCTAGCTGACAGTTCTGAGCTCATTGACGGCAATTGGACGTACTCACCATCTAATTCGTACGCGTTTAGTAATGATACGATTGCTGTTGAAGATCGATATAATTATGTGTTGGATATCATTCCTCAACGGGATCTAAAACTGTACAAATATATGAATCGCTACGGCTATTTCTATATAAAAGACGGTCATATTGTCGCTATGCATTTATTGGATGGAACAAAAAGTTCCCACAATTATAAAGCCGCCGACCTCGTCTCCGTCGGTCGCCTTGCTACTGTCGATCCTTCATTCCCTGCACTAATCAGTGTTGAGAATGTTAGCCGCTGGTCGGGTGGATCTTGGAATGAAGCGGGCAAAATCCATCGGATGGATATCGAACAAGCGACGATTATCCGCCATGGCAAAGTTATTTCAGCCAAAGAACTTAAACCGAATGACAGACTGTATATTGTGCATGAATCCTCTGTCAAAGGCCGTTTCCTATTTGTCGATTAACTATAAGAAGAATCAAGCGGTAATCATACTACCGCTTGATTCTTTATAAAAAAGGATGGATTTAAACAATTATGATCAATTTCTTCAAAACAAGCGTATACAAGCACCTCAGTCTCCTAGGTATTCTATTCATTTCCCTACTACTTATAGCTCCTAAAGCAGAGGCAAAGCCCCCTGATTATAACGGCGGTGTTTCTAATGAATATACATATGAAGAATATTTCTTTTTAGCAGAGAGACCAATTCTGTTTAAAGGGAAAGCCACTATTTCAGAAAAAGAAAGCAAGGGTCAATTGACGTCTACGTACCGATTCACATTGGCAAGTGAAGGTGGAGACAAACTGACGAGAAGTGTGTCTTATATAGCAGATCTTGATAATCATCAAGATAAAAGCCAAACAACTTCAAATGCGGTTGTCAAGAGTTTCTCTGAAAAAGTGACACTTACTGACAAATCCACTTATACTTTGGACGATTACCAGTTCACGCACGGTACTGTCATTGATAACCTCCCTGCCTCAGATTACTATTCGGGAAATGCGCTTGGCAGAAAAATTTACAAAGTGAAATATGGTAGTTCTAAAGAAGAAAAACTACTAACCGTTCATTTTACAGTTCGAAATATGGGCTATGAAAACTTCTGGGGTGCTACTGAAACACAACTCATTGATTACGAAATCGTTTATCCTAAAGGTCCATACGGTAATTCTCATTCAGGATTTGTTACAAGCAGAACGTCTGACAGTAAAAGTCGTATTCTTCAATACGAACCGCATGACCCTTCCCTTTCAAGTTTCACAGGTGGACATGCAGTTATAAGTGAATCAAATATGATCAGCGAATACAAATACAACTTACCATCTCCTGCCGGTGCAGGAACTGTCAATTTGAATAAGAAGAATACGCCAAAAATTGAACGCCTTATCGTGCCTAAGTTCCGTGATTTGAATAGACATTGGGCGAAAGATCATATTGAAAAATTATATTCGTTAGGTGTTTTCGATGAATCCACACAGTTCTTCTCACCAAATACACCGATGAAACGTTATCAGTATACAGTTGGTATTTTAAAAGCGGTCGATATCCGTGTATTAGAAGATCCAAAGAAGAAAAAAGTTGTTAAGAAAGCCATTTTCAAAGACTTGAATGTGAAAGAGAAAGACTATGCGTATATTGAAAGTGCAGTGGAAAAAGGCATTATTACAGGAGTTACACCAGATATCTTCAATCCTGACGGTCCAATTACACGCGTACAAGCCGTTGCGATTTTAGTCCGTGCTCTCGGAATGGAAGGTCGTGCACCAAGCCCTGGATTCCGCACTCAATTTGTAGATGATCACAAGATTTCAGATTGGGCGAAAGACAGCGTTTATGTAGCTACTGAACTCGGTCTTGTGTCAGGTGACGAGTTCAACAGGTTTAATCCACAACAGCCGTTGACTCGTGCGCATGCTGCCGCACTGACAAGCCGGTTCCTAGAATTCCTGGAAAACGATTTAAAAAACAATTATAGAGATGACATCCTCTTCTTTGATTAAGAAAGGCGTGAAACGCAATGAAATCAACAAGTAAGTTTCTAAGCATGGTAGTGATGTTAGTTGTGTTACTAATTTCTTCATCAGCGTCGCCAGTTAATGCTGCTCGGCAGTTTAAAGATGTAAAGCCTGGACATTGGGCTTTTGAATCCGTGAACTGGGCATATGATCAAGGCTTGACGAAAGGCTATCCGGACGGCACATTTGCACCGGACAAGCCGATTACAGAAGCACAACTCGTGACGATGCTCGTCCGATTGGATTGCTCTTCACCTGACTCTTTCCCAAGTGAACCTGGACAGCATAAAGCTTCCGGAAACTACTGGTACTTGTCAGGGAAGAATATTCCGCTAGATGGACAAAACCGTACTTTTGCAAAAGATTGGCCTGTTAAACGGTCAACTGCCGCTCAAATCATCGCAGCGTATAACGGCTATGATTTAGATAAAAAGCAAGCTGTCCAATATTTGTATACGGAAGATTTAGCGACTGGACGTGCTGGCAAGAACACTTGGAAAGATTTCAGTCCTGATGATTCATTGACACGTGCGGAAGCTGTGGACTTGCTTCGCAAAGTATCGATGAATGGATCATGCGATATTGTCGGATTGAAAAAACGTGCATCTGGAAAAGACAATGGCACGTTCCCATTACCTTCAAGCTTTGATGACGATGGAACTGTGCACTTCCCGACGAATAATAAACCGTCGAAGCCACCTGTCGTTATTAACCCAGGGGCATCTAATGAAGTGGATATTGATAAAAGCGAATTGATTGCCAACGGAAACGATTCCACGTACGTCACGGTTTCATTCAAAGACTGCAATGGCAATACGATTCCCTATGATCGGTCACTGGCAGTACGAGTGACTTCCAGTGCTGGAGCGACGCTTGCAGGTGATACTGAAAAGTACGATTATGACTGGTCTAATAACCACTCGCGGCCATATAAAACATCAATAATGACTGGAACAGATGGACCCGATGCAACAGTCAAAGTGACAGCACCACTATCAAAAACATATTTGAAAGATACACTTACATTTGAACTGATACAGGGCAATGGCTCAAGCTATATAAACTGTGCTAATCAGATTGTCACTGTGAATTTGGATTACGTGCCGAAAGCGGAAGTTCGCCTCGAGATTGTTCCCGAACGCTATACACAAAACGGAACACTAATAGAGCGTGAAAAAGTTGTGACGACTATCGTTTTGCCTGGCGGAGAAGTTGTACGCAATTTCAGAGGTCATGTGAATCTTCGTTCAACTTCTGGTATTCAACTAACAACCTATTCCCCGTCCTTTGTATCCGGGGCAGCGACAGCGTATGTAATCCCTAACGAATCGCCCGAACCGATACGTGGCGAAATCATTGCAGAAGTCGTTCCATACAATTCGTTTTATCCTGTGGAGTTGACGGGAGTCATTAACGAAACGCATAGTGTGGATATTACGCACGATGGTTTCTTGAGCATAGATGCAATTTGTTCGAATGAAATTCCTGAGATGGCGTTTATTATTGATGCATCGGGGAGTATGATGCATAATGATCCTAAAAGTTTCAGAATTACTAAAACACAGGGACTCATTAACAATTTACAGGCGGAAAGAAATATTGCCATTAAATTCAATTCTTCTTCACAACATCTTATAACGGATCAATGGTTTGTTGTCCCTCCTCATCTAACAAGGATTGGACAATCCGGGGGGACTAATATAGGTGCAGGCATGAACAGTGCATTCGATAGAATGAGTAGTTCAGGTAGCAAAGTAGCTATTCTTTTAACCGATGGTAATTCAAGTGAATCGTCCATTCAATCGGCATTAGATAAAGCTGTAAAAGGTGGAATCGTTGTATACACAATCGGTCTCGGAAAAGAAAGGAACTTAAACAGTCCTCTTCTTAAAAAGATCGCAAAAGATACCGGCGGCACCTACTATCACATTACAGACAGTATCGACCTTGGTCTTGTCTATCAATCAATTATTAAAGAAATCACTTGTGGCGTGCCGGCTTTGACTTGTTCATCAGCGAGTATGTTGTTTGAGAATCCATCCGTCACGTTCGGAACTCCTAGAGTCGTCATGGAGACAGATCTACGCGAAGGTTGCGGACAAATTGCGAAAGTAGTCGTGCGTTTTAACTCTAGTAAAGGTAATATAGATTATGAACTAGTCCACCGCGGACATAATAATTATCGTTTCATCATCGACAAAGATGAAATCGCAAATTATCATTTATACACGTCAGCACAATTTATCGCATACGACAGAAGTAATAATCAAGTCGGAGCGATAAAAACGGTACCTATTAAGTAAAATAAAACAGAAAAACCTTTGAGGATGCATTTGTTCTCCTCAAAGGTTTTACGATGTCATCCAGTTAAATGCATAAAAGGGGAAATTGATTTGAAAAGGCTTTTCATCAGTATGTTACTACTAGTTTTACTATTCTCTCCGATACCAATGTCTACTGAAGCAGCAAGCCTCCCTACCGTAAAAATTACACAAGCGACGCCGGTTTTCTTTAATTCCGATAAAGTCGCCGTATTTTCCAAAGGGGCAACGGCTTCCATTACAAAAGAATCCGGGAAATTTTATCACACAGTGATTGCTGGCGAAGACGTGAAGTTTTCCAAGCAGCGTGCTAAGACAATTAAAAATAGCTTTGGATCTTTCAAAGGGGCCTATCCTGTTAAAGCGAAAACGAAAGGGCATGTCAAAATCTACAGCGCACCAAATGGTAAAGGAAAAGAAATAGGTCATATACAACCGGATCTAACAATCCATATGCAACGTGAGCAAAAGGGCTTTTATCCGATTAACTTCGGTGGCAAAACTGCGTACATTCAAAAAAAAGATATTGCTGTCGATCCAGGCATTCCCGTTCTCATGTACCATGACCTCGTCCAAACGAAAGTCGGTGATAATGTCTCTGTCCTAGAAGTAAACAAGTTCGCTGAGCAGATGGCTTATTTGAAAAAGAATGGCTGGACGACGATTAGCCCTCGTCAAATGGAGCTATGGCTTAAAGGCAAAATCAAGTTACCGAAAAAATCAGTATTAATTACGTTTGATGACGGATACGATTCAACAATTGATCTCGCTTATCCTATTTTGAAGAAACATGGTTTGCAAGCGACTTCCTTCCTTATTACAAGCAGGATTGATCGTCCAGGAATGGTTTCCGCAGAAAACATTGCAGAAACTGCCGATGTGTTCTCTTACCAAAATCACACGCATGCCTACCATATGTTTAACAGCATGACGGGGCTAAGCTATTTGCAGTCTGAATCGCGTTTTTCAATTGCTGCAGATTTAGAGGAAGCAAATGATCATATCGAACAAATTATCGGAGGCGGTCACAAAGTAACTGCACTTGCCTATCCGTATGGAAAGTATGGCCCCCAGACATTGTTGGCGTTGCACGATACGGATATCTCTATCGCATTCACGATTAATGAAGGCAATGTACATCAAGGAGATAACTTACTCGACTTGAACCGACAACGTGTTCATTCGGATATGACATTGAAAGACTTTGCCAATAAATTGAACGGTATGTAAGTAAGAAGCCCGATTTCGCGTGTCAATCGCGAATGCGGGCTTCTTTCATTCATCGTGCAACATTTGCGTGCGTCCGTAATGTCTGCTTCAACACTTTACCAGATGCGTTTCGCGGCAATTCATCCATGTATTCAATTTCCACCGGCACTTTGAATTTCGCTAGTTGCTTTGCACAGTAATTTAGGATTTCACTTTCGCTAACACTCTTCCCATCTTTCATGACGACGTACGCTTTCGGCACTTCACCAAGCACTTCATGCGGTATACCTAGAACTGCAGCTTCAAGCACTTCAGGAATTTGATAAAGCACTTCTTCCACTTCAACCGGATACACATTTTCACCACCACGGATGATCATGTCCTTTTTCCGATCGACGATATATAACAGACCATCTGCATCGAGCCTCCCTAAATCCCCCGAGTAAAGCCATCCATTACGAATCGCTCTCCTCGTTTCATCCTCATCTTTCAAATAGCCTTTCATTACTTGGGGACCGCTCATAACGATTTCACCTACTTGGCCAGTCGGCAACGACTCACCGAATTCATCCACGACAAGAATTTCCGTCCTAGGTAATGCTTCCCCGACAGAACCGATTTTTTCGAGCGCCAAATGATCTTTTAATGTTGTAGCTGCAGGAGTGTTTTCCGTCTGGCCATACAGATTCTGCACTTTCACATTCGGAAAGGCTTCTTTCAGTTTCTTCACCATTTCATATGGCATCGGTGCCGCACCATAGCAGAATAGACGCAACGAAGACAGATCATGCTCGTGTATATCGGGCATATTCAAGAGTATTGTATACATGGCAGGTACGCCGAAAAACATTGTAGGGGATGTATTTTGTAATAAAGCCACTGTCCCTTTCGGTGAAAATGCCTCTTCAATAATGACAGTGCCACCTTTATGCATAACGGGATTCATAAAGACGTGACAAGCTGCGCAATGGAATAGAGGTGTTGAAATAAGCATGCGGTCTTCGTCTGTGATACTCATCGACTCCGACCATATTTCTGCAGTAGCCATTAGATTAAAATGTGTTAGCATAACCCCTTTTGGCTTCCCGGTGGTTCCGGATGTATACATAACGACCGCGGTATCATTGGAATCCATTTTGACGGGTTGGAATGAGATCGCGGAATCTTGTAATATGTTATTGATTAAATAGTCCATCGACAGTTTCTCGGCGAAAGAATGTTTTGATTCAGAGATGACTTCACTTAACTTATTGTCATAGATGACCGCCTTCGCCTCCGAGTGGTTGAATATATATTCCACTTCGGGTGGTGCCAACTTCGTGTTGACAGGCATGACGGTGAACCCGCCAAGTTGAATACCGAAATAACAGACAAGGAATAGATCCGAATTCAAACTGTATAAAGCAATGATGTCCCCTTTTTCATACCCTTTAGCCTGAAAATGGCCAGCAACTTTTTGTGCCTTGTTGTAGAATTCTCCGTACGTCCATTCACGACCATTATACGAAGTGAACACTTTCTCCGGATTAGTTTCTGCATGTACTTTCAACTGCTCTGTTAAATTCAACGCATTCTCTCCTTCATTCATAGATTCCTATACTAATCATATCAACAGATATTTCAGATTACAATATTTATAATAAAAATTCTGTTATATGATATTAAATAAACAATGGAATTCTGTTGAAACAATCCGCTATGATCTTTCGTATCATTAATGAGAGAGTTATTCATTCAATAGAAAAGAGGGTTTATTCATGAATAAAAAAATTGCAACAGGTCTGTTTGCGCTTGCCTTGCTAGTAGGCGGATGTTCTGAAAAGACGACGGAAGAAGATATAACTGCAGAAAAGCCAATTGAAACACCGGAAGTAGAAGAAACGGATAGTACACAAGTTGAATACGCTGATTGGGAAGGTGATTATGTTTTCATTGACGATGAAATCGAAGGGACTTTGACGATTTCTGAGCAACAGGAAGCTGATTTCGACATTTCGCTTAGCGCAGTGAAGATAGATTGGGAGAATACATTGCTTGCTGAAGAAAAGTTTGAAGGAAAAGGTTCTGCTGACGATGATCAAGCAGAGATTTCGGTCACAGATAAGGATTGTTCCGCTGAGTTAAGTTTAAAAGACGCTGAACTGACTGTCGATATGAAAGGCGCAGAGTGCGATAAAAACCTTGATTTATCCGGACTATACAAAAAGGTTCCTACTGAGAAACCGGAACTGTTCAGTATGAAAGACGGAAAGATTCATTTGAACGGTTTGACGTTATCGGATACACCGGCTACGACAAAAACATTCTGGGGAAATCCTGATCCCGACAAATCCACTGCTGACGACATCCACTTGCAAGATGAAACAGTACACACATACGCAGATGACGGTATGCAAATCACTTACTATCAACTTAAATTATATGCAATGACTGTTGCTGCAGACAAAGAAAAGCTTGCTGAAATCGCGAAAGCATTCCCTGGGACGCACTATAAAGATGTTAACTCGGATAGCGAGCTGTTCCATATGGAGGACAACGGACACTTGCTCATATACCGAAATGAGGTCATTGGAGGCGATAGATCGGAGTTTTTACTCATACCCGCGGACGAGAATTTCACTTATGCAGTCGATAGTGGAATTTATGTGCCGGTTACAAAGTAAACAAGAAAGGACTATTCTTATTCAAGAAAAAGCAATCATACATAATCAGCGATTGGAAGGTTATTCCCCTAGCTGTTTATGCATGATTGCCTTCAGTCTTGCTTAAGCTCTTCGATTCGTTCCCCAGAGAGTGAAAAAGGGGTTGCAATGAAGATCGAGAATCCACCTAACAAAAATAAAAATACACTGAGCCCATCGTTAGGATGGGCTGGTGTAAAACGCAGCGCTGTCATGATGACGATACCGATGATGATAATAACGGCTAGCGCTTTTGGCCATTTGACGAGTTGCCCCTTCTTCTTTGGGTTCACAAACACAGAGGCAATTCGCTCCTTCCATAAATGGCTAAACAGAAATAAAAGTATCGCGATAGTCAGCATTGGCAAAAAAGCAAATGTGCCAAACGTTATTTTCACAAAAGGCATCATCATAAAAAACGAAAGTCCCGTGAGCATCCAATACAATTGGATCGAATTATATCGCCTCGGTTCATGTTTGCTGTAGCGCTTCCATAATAGGATAAGGCGGACAATAATGAGAACTTCAACTGTTAAATTGATGGGCAGCCAAAATAAAAAACGTCCTTCTGGTACGGCGCTAGCTCCTAGCAAGGATAGAAGATGTAAAAAAAATATAAAGACGATTAGATTATCTGCTTTCACTTGTTGGTCGATGTTTTGCTTTGAAGTCACATGGTAACCTCCCCTTTAAGAGAAATCTTCTTCTTCATTTCTTATTATCTAAATTTACGAAAACGAAAACAAAGATGAAAATCATTGCAATCGTTGTATCTCCTTTACCGTTAAATACTTTACTTTTGCAAATACCCTTTCCTTCGAGCGGGATTTATATGCTACAGATTATTCGGCACTGACAATTCCCTTCAAATAAATCAAAGATGGACCATAACCTATCTGAGGAATCTCTTTAGTCATTGACTCCATATAGGTTTGATTACTGTCAGTTATCGATTCAAATGTAACATCAGCCTTCACTTCCACTCTATAATCAGGCAATACTAATGTTACAGTACTCTGTTCAACATTTCCGCCATTTTTTTCAATCACATCGCGCACAGTAGCTGTAAATGTTGTGCCGATCCCATCGACTTGTATTGATATAAACTCATTCAACATACTATACTTACTCATTCTTTCGGGTAATATCTCATTCAAAGCATGAATATACGCACTGTTTTTTAATTCACCCGCTTGTATATTCTCATCTGTTTTTTCATCAATAAGCTGACTGATCGATTTACCGTCATCTTCTTCTCTTTGTTCCTCAGAATCTTCATGACCATCAAATTCAGCAATACCGAGTTGAGTAGCTTTCACCAATACAGAAGTACCCGCTAACGCAGCTTGCTGTGTCGCTGTGGCGGCTTGTTGTTTAACAACATACACCTTTCCTAGATTCACAATGATGACGACGATGACAATGGAAACGAGCATGATCCACAAACTATAGACCATGCCACTTCCCTTTTCATTTGTAAGTGCCTTCAATTTAGCATCACCTTACCTGCCACCTTTGAACTGATTGGTACGGACATTGTGGACTTCCACTTTTCGGGGATGAAAACAAGGGGATGTTGCGCTGTGATGTTCAATTCAAATAATCCATTTCCAGCTGAAGGTACAGAGACTGCTACATCATTGATTAAGCTACTGCTACCGATCGATTCATTTACAGCATCAACCGCATCATTATAATTACCAGACAATGCGTATACTTGTGCACCATCATTTGCTGCTGATTTTAAACTTAGAACCGCATACCCTGATGCAACAACTTGCCATAACAATAAAAAGAATAAAAAGTAAAAAGGAAGGACCCCCAAAAATTCAATACTCATAGACCCCTTTTCGTTCCGAATCAATTTGAACTTTTTCAGCGTAACCATTCCTTTCCTTCATTTCATTCGATTTATTTTATATTGCAAATACCAAATATGAAAAAGGATCAGCCAGACACGGTTGAAATCTAAATCTGCATCATTCTTTTCCATCGCTTCCGCCACACGAAAAACCGAGAAATATGTAATGCCAAGCCCGATGAATGTAATGATGATATTAATTGTATCAAAGAAGTCAATTCCCATCTCCGTTAGGAAAGCTCCGCCAAGTACAAAATAGAAGGCAAGGAATGCATAAATTACAAAAAGAAATTTCAGCCATCCAAAACTGATGGACGTTTTCCCAAGACGGTCTATCGAATTCCTTCTTGATATGAACCAATACGGTACATACACACCTAAGGTAACGTTCGTCAGCAAAACTGCAAGAGCGGTATTCGTTTTTTTAAATATCAATTCGCCCATTTTTCTTCCGCCTCTTCTTTCATGTTTAGAAGTTTTTCAGATATTGCAAATACTACGAAAGGAAAAACGACTATTGAAAATACTAGTCTTGCCACGAGGAATGCGACATAATTCATTTCCAAAAAGGAAGTAAGATATAGTACACCAAACCATAATAATGTTGTAAAGCATATCCAAAAAATGATTTGTATCCAAACTTGCATAAAATTATTTATGTAGAATTCAATGGAAGTTTTGACCCAATCACGTAATGTATTTTCGCTTTGATACGTAAAAGGCAATATGAATAGTAATGGTGCAATCACAAAGCCTGGAATGTAAAATATGAAAATGCCACCATAAATCAAAATAGAAATCAGTGTGCCCACCGCTAAAATTGGTCCGATTGACCAAATAAAGCCTTTCACCATTTCTTTAAATTCCATTTCCTCATCTACACTTACTCGTTTATATAATAAAAATAATGGATGAACAAAAATGACAAATAGCATCATATTCAACAATACATTGACGAGGCTTTCTCTTCCACCCCAATCGACTGACAACAAGGTTAAACTATAGTTGGAGAAAATCAGCCAGACAGGAACCATTATAACAATGCCGTACGCGATGATTTTCAGTAACTGTTCATTGTAATAAAAAGCTGCTTCTCTCAACTGTGAGCCCTCCTTGCTTCTAACTTCCTAAAAATATACACACCTACTATCGCTATCATGGTTGCAGTTACAAAACTGAAGAGCGCAATATCCGGTTCAAATAGCATTGGCAGTCCATAAAAGAATTGAGAGAATAAAATATTAAAAACGACCAACGCACATGCCAACATGTAAGCAGAGAAGTACGGAAAAAGGAACGACCTACTCAAATACCCTAATAATCCATAGGTGAAAATCATGACTATCGTAGAATGCAACAAAAAATTCGGGATGGCAAGAACCATGAGGAAGCTAAACCCAATCATTGCAAACATGACAATTCCAAGGACTTGTATATATTTCATTTTTCCAAATACCCCTCCTTTACATGGGACTTATAGGCAAGTGAGCTAAATAGGAACATAAGCCAACAACCAAACAGATAAATAATTGTAGAAAAATATGGCATCATTGTTGTTGTTCCAAAATAATCGAATAACACTCTAGTAGCCGAGATATTTCCTCCGACACCAAGAATCGCAAGTAAAAAAGGGATTACATAAAAAGGGAAGGCGATCCACTTCACTTTATCCGAATCAGGGAAGACGATTGGAATTTCCGTTCGCTGATCGATCCTTGCAAGGAAGTACATGCTGACGAATATGCCGATTAACAGTAATTGAATTCCCATATGCTCCTTGACTACTTTGAGCAAAGGAAAAGCGAAAAAGAAGACGAAAGCGTACATTTGAAACGTGAGTGTCAATATGTACGCTTTCTCTCGATTGTTAGGAAATCTGATTGATAATAGTATGGGCATCGTTAGCAATATTGCAAAGATCACTATAATCCAAAGAAGTGAAGTACTACTATATTCCGGGATAAACACTACCATTATTGCCGCGAGTAGTGGAAGAAAATATCCTATGATCATTGCCTTAAACGGACTTGCCATTTCCTATGACCCCCAACCGAACTTCTTAAACATACTCTTTCCGAGATTCACGGCACCGTCATATAGCTTTTTGGCTCCTGTTTCTATTGCACCGGTAATCTTTTTTCCTACACTCGTTTGTGTGAGTAATCCAAATGCAATTCCAGCACCGACTCCCACCACAGTACCTAAGCCAGGGACAACACTTCCAAACATTGCCCCCGTAGCAGCTGCTGTTCCTATTGCGGCGGCAGCACTGACAGCTGTAGTAGCTGCTCCTACAACGACATCAGTTGTAATACCTGCTGCCAAAGAGGTGCCTGTCTTACCTTGACCAATATTGCTAGAGACACTTAAAACAACATTTACAATCCCATTGCCTTTCATAATTGTCTTCAATTTAAAAAAATCTTTATTTGGTACCCAGTTGTTCTTTAGATAGGACTTCACATCTTTTCCAATCTTTTTTGGAGATGAGATTTCCTTCATGAAACCACTTATATGTTTCTTCTTGATTTGTTTACCGTCTCTCGGTTTATACTCGCCATTGCTATTTCCAATAATGACATCTCTTCTGTTGTCAAAAGAATTGAGATAGTTCGAGTAACGTTTATTTACCCATTTGCTAAAACGGTTGTCGCCTTTTAAAATCGTAGCTTTTCCGTGCACACTGTACAGATTTCTATTACCTTTTGCCGTCTTCATATCTGTAATCTTGAATCCGGCATACATGGATAATCCGCCATCTAATGCTGTGAAAAACCTTTTTTGATTCGTATTTAACGTTTTGGCTTGCTCTCCTAAACTTTTTTCCCCATCATCTGAAGGGGCATTTTCAATGGTAGGACCTCCTCCAGTTGCATTTCCTGAAGTTCCATTACCGGAATCTGTCGAACTGCCATTTGGACCATTGCCATCGGTTGAACCGTCGCCACCTGTTGAGCCTTCGCCCCCGGTCGGACCGTTACCGCCTGTTGAGCCATTGCCGCCGGTCGGACCGTTACCGCCTGTTGAGCCATTGCCGCCGGTCGGACCGTTACCACCCGTTGAGCCATTGCCGCCGGTCGGACCGTTGCCACCGGTGGAGCCATTGCCGCCTGGACCATTACCGCCAGTAATAGCTTGTCCACCCGTTATCGCTGCATTCTCTTTAAGAAACTCACCATACTCGGTTCCATTTAACGTGCTTGGTATTAAAAAGAGCCCATTATTGACTGCATATACAGGAACAATGATTGTTCCTGAAACGGGAGGAAAATTTCCTTCATAAGATGAACCGTAAGTAAATACCTCACCTGGCGTCATGAATTCACCTGAAAACGGTTGTCCGCCAGTAATCGGTTCGCCTCCGGTGATCGGATCTGTCACTTTGATTGGTTGTCCAGGTGTCAACCAGCCCGCCATTGCTATACTAGGCAATATTGTCCAGGATAAAATGATTGACAGCATGAAGATAGCGAATGTTTTTCTCATTTGTCTACTCTTCAATTTCTTGCTCCTTTCTTAGTCAGGAGTGTTTTTTAAATACTTTTCCTCTAACGCTTCAATTGCTTCTGTAAATTCCAGTTCATTCGCTTCACGTAAATTACGTTTTAGTTCCTCGTATTCATCTAGTATCCATTTATGGTAGTCGATGTGCCTGTCAGACAAATAATCGTAACTCTCTTTCGACATCTTTTCTTTCTTTTGGAACAAATACTGCAGAACAAATCCGACTTGTTGCCTTTCATCTACTAACTTTCCGAATTCATGCACATCATAACTGAAGATGTCGAGCTTATTATCCAAGCGTTTACTATTTAGACTAGCTTCCTTATTCTCTTTCCACTCAGTCCACTTTTTAGCAAGTTCATTCGCCTGATTCAATTCATCTTGCAAAGTCTTTGAATCCTGGACATTTTGGTATGTCCCTTCAACTGCTTTCGCTACTTCTTTCAACTGTTTTTGTCCTTCATTATCCACATTAAAACCAATAACATTGATGATTGGAGTAATATCCGACTCATAAAGGTCTTTTGCAGCTGCAACTGGATCATCATCACAAGTGGAGATACCGTCACTCACTAAGTAAACGATGTTCGTATTTGTAGCGCCGTCAAATGAAGCGAGATCTTCTTTTGCATCCCTAATTGCAAGTTCTGTCGGCGTCCATCCAGCAGGTTGAACTTGATCGAGAGACTTGTTGAAAGCAACTTTGTCATAAGCTTGAATCGGATAGATCAATTCACTGGAAGCGCAAGACATTTCCCTGTCTGCCGAACTCCCGCTACCCTTATGGCCATAAGTGCGTAAACCGACATTGGCATCATCAGGTAACGCGTCCATAAAGTTACGTATCGCTTCCTTTGCAGCCTCCATTTGGGTCTGACCACCAATATCGACTGCCATACTACCTGACCCATCTAGCAGGACAAGAACATTCATTTTTTCTTTGAATTGCATACGTGGATTCTCAATATCCGGATTTCCCATACTTTGAAACTTCATTTTTGCGATCAAATTCTCTGGACCAAGAAAGCTTTGCTGAAAAACAGCAAGCAGTTCATTATAGTAATGATCCAATTGGGTTTCCGTCGGCTCACCTGAAATATCAGGTAAATTCGCAGTCAACTCATCGATTTTAACCTGATCGTCTTTGTCAGAAATAGACAAACGCTCTGTGAATCCCGATGAAAGTTCTGCTAGTTCAGAAAGTGTCTTCGGAAGAGGATCGACGATGATCTCATCCTGCTCGTCATCCGGATTTTCCTCCAATTCCGATTCGCTTTCATCATCTTCCTTTGATGGTTCACTTGAAGAAACATCTTCATTCGGTTCAGTTTTTTCAACCGTTTCTTTATCGTCTGAGCAAGCTGCTAACATCGCAATCAGTACTAATAATAAAAACGTGAATAAAATCTTTTTCATGAGGACATCCCTTCCGCCTTAAATTAACCGACCATTCCACTGATTTTATCAATGATATTTTTCACTAAATCGCCAATTGAACCTTTTTGATCACTTAATGCAGTGGAAATGATTCCAAGCACCAAAATGAGTAAAGCAGCTATCCCAAGCCATTCAAGAGATTGCGCACCTCTTTCGTTCTTTACTGGAAACATCATTTTCGTCCAAGCTACCATTAATTTTTCTTTCATTCTGAATCTCTCCTCTGTTTTTTATATTTTAATTAAATAAATCAAAAATTCCTTTGTTCTCGTTGAATATATTAATAATCATCAAGCCTCCGATTAGGACGAGAGCAGAAGGTAAAATCAGGAAAGTTGTTACTAACGTCACTTTAGGTGAAGCTTTCGCAGCCTTTTCCTTAATGAGCTCTTTCTTTAACTTCCTCATCTCTTCGGCTTGTTGTTTAAACGTATCAGCAATTGGGACCCCTAGGCGTTCGCCTTGGATGAGTGACTTGATAAGCAATTGAAATTCTTTACTGTCATTTCGCTCAAGCAATGACTTATAAGCTTCTGCCCGTGGGACACCGACGCTCAGTTCTTGAATGAATCGACCAAATTCTTCTTTCACAGGGCCTTCAAAGTAATGGACAATATCTCTTAATGCTTGGTCCATCGCAACTCCTGCCTGGAGCGTGACGCTCATCGTATCCAGGAAGTCTGGCAACTGATAGGAAATTTCCTCTTGTCGCTTTTTCGCTTTCCCTTTCAACCAGAACACCGTTCCTACAAAACCGGCAACTGGTAATACGATGAGCATGAACTGTGAAAACGGAAATTGAAGGATGAAGAGAATACCGCCAAGGAAAAAACCGGCGACTAACATAAACATCTTCAAACCTTGGAATCTGGCAACCGTCAAACCATATGGATGACCAGCTTGCGTCAAATACATTTTCACTTCATCGTTTTCGCTAAAAAAGTTAATCCGTTGCCCTAAGTCGGTAAAATCATCCGCAAACTTGAAGATTTTCTCCAGACTTTTCTCTTTACGTGTTTTCTTTTTCTCAATCCAATGTTCATTGAAAACAGATTCATTGATTTCTTCTTGCAAACTTCTTTTTTCATTCAAATACACATAAAAAGACCGTAAAGAAATACCTATCGTCAATATGACTAGTACGATACATAAAGCAATGACACCATCCACACACTCACACCCTGATATTCGTAATTTTTCGTACGATGACAAAAGTTAACGTTGTCCCACATAAGAAAAATGCCAATAAAATCAACCCGACACCGCTAAATAATGGATCTAGGAATCCGTCAATAATGTTGTTCATCATGAGCACTAGAAAAATAGGAATGAGCGGAATAAGGGTGGATACATATTTTTGTTCAGCAGTCATCGTTTTCACTTCCTGCTTGAGCAACTTCCGTTCATCAAGTGTTTGGCTCATTTCATCCAACACAGCCGATAAATTCCCTCCGGCCTTTTTCTGAATAAGAAGGGTCGCCGTAAATAGTTGGAATTCCTTATGATCCACTCTTTTTTCCATAGCTCGGATGACAGTGGAGAATTCGATTCCTAATGACAACTCATGCGCCAGTCTTTTGAACTCACTTTTCGCCGGCTCATTAATTTCTTGTGTGATGAGTTGAATTCCCTGATTTAGCGTCATACCTGATCTAGTAGAATTTGCGAGCACTCTACAAATTTCCGGAAGTTGATCTATCAACATTTGCTTTTTCTTGTTTTTCCGTAGAATGAACAGAAGTCTTCTGGATCCTTCAATTAGTAATAGTCCGACTAGGAGCGCTGGAAGCAATGTCAGTTGGAAGAAGTTCACCAATCCGAAAACTATGCCCATATAGGCGACAATCATCGCTCCTAAAAATTCTGATGGAGTGAAAGAGATATTGGCATTCGATAACTTCGGTTCCATTTCCTTTGCTGTCTGTGTCTCGTCGAATTTGGTACCAATAACGACGATAATACTTTTTCGCTTTTCCCCATCTAAATAGAAATTTTGGACGTCTTTACGCCATTCTTTTTTTCTTTTCCGGTAATCCAATTGAAAATACAAGGCTATTAGAAATATAAATACGGCTAGCGCTGCTACAACTGCTTCTTTCATGCATGTACACCTTCATTCTTACGAAAGCTGTGTTCATCCATTTTGACACCAAAAGTGCGTAATTGTTCGAGACACGCAGGAACTTCTCCAGTCGGTGTAAAATGACCGACTACCGTTCCATCCTCAAGCATCTCTGTCCTTTTGAATTTGAAAATCTCAACAATCCGATGGGTGCCGTCATCACTTTTCTGGACTTCTGAAATTGAGATGATTTTCCTTGTTCCATCTGTTAATCGTGTTGCTTGTATGATAATATCAAGGGCTCCTGCTATATACTCACGTATAACACTTGAAGGTAAATCCATTCCAGCCATGATGACCATCGACTCAACACGACGCATAGCGTCTGCTGGTGAGTTGGCGTGGACTGTCGTCAAAGATCCTTCATGCCCCGTATTCATCGCCTGAAGCATATCGAATGCTTCCCCACTTCGGACTTCACCGACAATGATACGATCCGGACGCATACGAAGCGCGTTCCGTACGAGATTTCGAATTGTTACTTCTCCCCTGCCTTCGACGTTGGCGGGGCGGGCTTCCATACCTACCACATTGGGCCGATCTAAGCGCAATTCGGCAGAGTCTTCAATTGTGATGACACGTTCACCATGCGGGATTGAAGTCGCGACAACATTCAACAATGTCGTTTTACCAGAACCGGTTCCACCTGAAATAAGCACATTCATCTTGCCTTTGACGACTCCTTGGAGAAATTCAGCCATTGATTCACTTAAAGAATTAAGCTCCAATAAGTCATCGATTTTAAACGGATCTTCACGAAATTTCCTGATAGAGACAAGTGTTCCTGATAAGCTAACTGGTGCGATGACTGCGTTTACTCGGCTACCATCCGGTAATCTGGCATCCACCATAGGTGAACTTTCATCCACTCTTCGACCTAGCGGAGCAACAATCCGGTCGACAATATGGCGTACATGTTCATCATCTCTGAATGAGACATCTACCAATTCAAGCTTCCCTAATCTTTCTACATAAACTTCTTCGAAACCATTAATAAGGATTTCTGTAACGGATGAATCTTTAATCAGTGGCTCTAATGGTCCGTAACCTACTGCTTCATCCAAAATTCTCGTGATTAACAGTTCCTTATCATTTCTAGAGATGATCACTTTTTCTTCAGACATGAAGTGCGAGACATATTGCTCAATACGAAGTCTCATCTCGCCTTGAGATAACTGGGTTAACGCTTCGAGATTTGTATCACGGAGCAATCTGGCTTTATAGTGATCCACTAATTCATCGACAAGGTGATTTTCATATTGATAAGTTGTAGAATGCTTATTCGCTAATTTCTCTTTACGACGGTCGAATAATGAACTCACCATTCACCACCCCCCTACTGTTTTGCAACTTGACGTGCAAACTTTCGAATATCCTTTGCAAAAGGGATCATTTTCCGTTCATTTGTTTGCTTCCGTACCGGTTGGCCTTGGTTAATGTAAGATTGCAATCCTTTTGTATCTTGTCTGATGGAAGCAATAACCGGATAACGAAGTACATTCAGCAGGTCTTTTTGCTTCACTTCATAATCCTTTGATAATTTATTCAATGCGATTTCCATCCGACTTGTCAGCACTAATCCTAGTCTTTCGGAAAGTTCTTCATATTGTTTCATAATCTTTAACGATGGTGTATCTGGTGTCAGAACATAGTAGATTTTGTCGGACTCCTCCATAGCAGTCACTACGAGCTCGTTTATGGCAGTCGGCAAATCGACAACGACATAATCGAAACTCCGTCTGCATGTCCTCAACAATTTAGCAACGAATTCATCATTGAGCGTCTCCAAAATTTCAGGATCACAAGGGCTGATCAGCACTTCCATTTTTGAGTGTTCTTCGGTTTGAGCAACGTTTCGGATGTGACTTTCATTCAACTCTTCAATGACTGGCAACAAATCAGCCAACGACCGATTCGACTCTATGGAAAGTAATGTCTCCACCCCGCCGTATTGCCCATTAAGGTCAATAAGGATGACTTCAGCTGCAGATTCCAGTTTCATCGTCTGAGCAAATGAAGAAGCGAGTAACGAACACCCACTACCACCTTTTCCACTATAAAAAGTAACGATTTTACCTCTTCCGCGACCAAAAGTTGTGGCAACAGTCTCTTCGTTCGAAGCTTTTTTCACGGAATAACTTTTGACGATATTCGGGAAACGACTTGAAAACAAACTTGATTCATCCGGAAAAACAAAAAATTCATCGACTCCGGCGCGAGTCATATTGCGTAATAATGTAAAGTCCGTTTCATTCGCGATAAATAAAATAAGTGCATTCGAATTGATGATTTTCAACATCTGTACGACTTCAACAGATGTATCATTGTCCGTTTGAACGAAAATGACAATATGTGCCATTTCTCTATTCATTTCTCTTATTGCTTCGTTAGATTTAACATCTATTACATTTTTTGTTTTTGTTTCGGCTATCGTTTTCAATTGAGACATGAGTGTATCTTCGTCTGATACGATCATAATGTTTAAATTGTTCTCCACCGGCCTCACCCTTCAATAAGTGAATGATCACATTTATTTATTCGACGCATCCGTAGTCTCCTCAGACGATTTTTGTTCGGTTGCAGCTTCGTCCTTCTTCTTACCTTCTTCCGTTTTCGTTTCGTCTTCTATTTTGGAATCAGGTTTTTCAGCCGGTTCTTCTTTAGTTGCTTTTCCATCTACCGCTTCATTATCTACCTCATCACCAAATGAAGATGCTTGTCCGACATTCGCTTTCAAAATTCGAATATGATCGGCATAATGCTGCATGTGAATAAGATTTGGTGCATCCTCAGAAGTCACTTCTACTGCAACGCCAGAAAAGTTATCATTCGTCCCCTGTGCAAATGCTACGAGTACATCTGTCATGAACACTTCCGTTTTCTTCTTTCCATTGTTGCTCGTTGATACAATAATATCGACACGATCCAACGCTGTGAGCACTTGATCAAACTGGACTTTATCTGTTCGATACATCGTCACTAGTCGATTATTCGCATCCTGCAAGTTTGAAATCGGTTTGATCATATTTTTTGTGATGATATCACCAGGATTTAATGGAACGATTGATACTTGGTGTTCAAAATCCTTCTCAGATACGATATGGCTATCTGTCAAAAACTTATTCGGTATATCCATCTTCGTAACTTGCGATAACTCGATTGGAGAGCGGGAAGGTATGGAACCTTTTGCAATGTAGATGGATGTCATTCCACCAAGTTCTGCATTTAACTCTTTCACTTTTTCAAGTACAAGATAACCTGTTACTGCCGCTAAAATAAATGCTAATACTAAAAATATGGCAGCACGTCTTTTTGCCTCTAGCATCCCAAACCCTCTTTCGTCGAAAAAAATAAACTCTATTAATCTAGTCGTCTATTGTCTGACTATGCATAATTATTAACATCACTAATATAACGTGTCAAAGTTGTGACAAACCTTTTAAAAAGACTAAGAGACGATAGTCGCTAGTTCGAAAGTTTATTATAAACCAATATTTGTAAATAGACACCCGATTACTTAGTCGTCCTATTGTTAAATTGTAGTCCATTGGCTTATTACTATTTGTGATTCGTGACTTATGAATCAATTTATCTGATAAAATATCTTGAAATTGAGATGTTTGAATTCAAGATATTTGTTGGGCTACTAGATTAGTTGATAGAATTAAAAATAACCAGTGGCTCTTACGCCACTGGTCCGATTTATGATGCTTTTCTTACTTCATCTGTTTGTGTACTTTCCCATATGGAGTGAACCCATTCCGGATGATCTATGAATGGATTCCGGTTTCCTTGAATTTGTTCGATAACGTTATTTCGATTCATTTCAAATTCATCAACTGGATCTTGCTCGTGCCATTGCAATAGGATGGACAGCTTACCGTGGTAAGGGTTACTCCCGTTGTTGAGCAGTTCATTCAACTCGAGATCCACTCTGTCCCCTGCTTCATAACGCGTCGCCATATAAAACAGCATACGAGCTACGTCGCCTTTCACCCGATCGGGCGGTTCCCATGAATTCGCTGTTTTGTAGCAACCGTCGCATCCTTTAACAGCAGATCCTCCGTTATCAAAATCAAGGTTGCCACGCGAACTGTTCACTTGAACATCGGTTGGACGCAAATGATGGATATCCGTTCCCGGTCCAATACTTGTTCCAAAGTTCCCGTGTGACTTTGCCCATACGTGCTCCCGATTCCAATCTCCGACATTTCCACCGTTTCGATTTTTCGAACGGGATTCTCCTGAGTAGAACAAAATGACATTATCCGCATTACTCGGGTCGCTATCCGTTTCTTTAATAGCATTCCACACTTCACTGTATGATAGTTTACGATGCTCCGAAATGATCCCGTGAAGAGCTGTTTTCAACGCTTGCCCTTCTTTACCGATGGCATCTTTGTAATAACCATCAGTAGGAGCATCAATTTCTTCATCCGATACGATGACAGTGAAAGAAGCAGTAACGGATTTTTCTCCATCGCGGGCAGTCACGCCAACGATATGACTTCCTTCAGGTAGATGTAACGTGAGAATGTTCGTCTGTAAATCTACGATTCCTTTTGTTGATGAAAACGTTAGTGTATCACCGTCAGGATCACTGAAATGTTCAGCGAGATTTATAGAAACTTTTTCACCGATTTTTAGTTCTTTGTTTGGTATCGGTTTGCTGACGACCGGTGCTTTATTTAACGAAGGCAGTGAGATGCGTTTCCCATTGGAATTATAGAAAACCACTTTGGAAGCATCTGCGCCTTTTACGAAGGTGATCTTTTGAATGTTTTCAGCTCCTCTAATTTCTAGAGGGTGTGAGCCTTCCACGACAACATTGCCCATTTCAGTCCCTTTCATATGGACGATCATGCCTTTTTTCTTTGCTTGCAAAATGACTCGATTTGTCTTGAACCCTTCCCCTGTAAGTTCGGCATAATCCCCTTTCAGGTACAAACCATCTTTCAACGAAGAATTTCCATCCATGTACACGGAGACACTTGGCTCAGCAATCACCACTTGTTTCCTGAATGTACCAATCAGTTTATATTCTTTACCAATTGGCACAGGTTCCCAAATCACAGGCGGGTTAAATCCAATCTGCACCATGACAGGATCATGGTCACTTGCACGCCCTGCCATGTCGGTAAAGTCAGCATTAATGTGCAGAATGTCTACTTCAGTTTGTTCGACTAGATTATTTGATACGAGTATGTGGTCCAACACTTGTGAATTTCCTTGGAACACATACGAATAACGATCAGCTTCATCGACGCGGTTGATCATATTCGTCATTAGACTGCCTTCGTGAATTAACAAACTCTCTGCGAATTGGAAGTCATTGAAATCGCCAAGCGAGACGACATTCGCTTCTGGATTATCTTCTTTGATTTCCGTTACGAAATTATAAACAATTTCTGCAATCTTTTTACGTTGTATTTCACTGCCATTTACTGGAGGTTGAATGGAGCCGAATTGTGGCGTATCTCCATTTTTTGAATTCCAATGATTTGCGATAACAACAATGGACTCACCTTGGAATTCGAATTGTGCAGCTAACGGTTTTCGGCTACTGTCAAAAGCCGCATCATTCGGTTCAATCCGTCCAGGATTATGCGTCAACTTCCCGTTTGCATATCCGGCAGCAGTCGTTGCATCTCCATGCGGAATCCCTTCCGTCATTGAGACACGAGAAGGGTTATATAGGAAGCCGACACGAATATTCGCATTCGGTTGTCCTCCGTCTTCGTTGTTTACTGGGTCAATATTTACATATTCATACTGAGCACCACCTGCATCTGAAATCGCTTGAATGAGTCGCTCATAGCTTTGATTGGCCTTCGAGTCTCCAGCATCCGGACCATTATTATCTTGTACTTCTGTCACTCCGATAATATCAGGACTTTGCATATCGATTGCAAAAGCCCGTGCTAGTTTACGTGCTTTATCATCCGTCGTCGTCTTTTTGTTATTTGAGAAGTTCTCTAAATTGTAGGAAGCGATCGTCAGTTTGTCTTCAGATTTCACAATCGTTGTCGTTTCAGGTTGTGCGTTTCCAACTGTATGCGCACGTCTCATCTCATCCAAAGACGTATAGATTTTATAGTTTTGGAATGAATAGCCGACTACTCCTGTCAACGGTCCCGCAAAATAATCGCCAGTCGCTACTTTAAACTCTCTCGCTGGACCATTTGGTTCCAATCTGAATTGAATACGATTGGCATTTTGGTCGTTTTCTTTTAATAAAATCCCACCGTTACGTGTCTCTGTTTCAGAGTTTGCAAATACCGTAACCAAGTCACCATGTTGTTGCGGAGAAACCGCTTTTACATCACCAACTTGAACGAGCATTGCTTCACGGCTTTCCCAGAAATCAGCCGCATATATGGTCGGGTCAAATTCCGCGAATTGATGACTGGCAATTTTCTCTTTTGGTACGTTTTCTTCATTAATGATGAATGGTGTTGGAAGCGGTACATTTCGCTCAAGTATCTGCACGTTGCCGCCACGATCGTCACGCACATTAATTTGCGTTGTTTTTAAATCCGTTTCCTGTCGATCTGCATATCCGTCAATCGCATATTCACTTACCGTTCCTGTGACAGAAACTAAGTCGCTCACTGCCAGATTCCACGTATCCTTTCCACTGTAAAGGACAATGGCTTCAGACGTGTGCAGATTGCCGTCGCGTTTTTCGTCAGGCGTTTGGATGTGATAATACGTAGAACCGCTCAACACATATTTATACGTCACGATTCCTTCTATGCCTTCCACGACTTGATTTGTGAAGGGGGATGTATGTCCTTCGCCTTGGATGTCATGAATTTGGAGACTTTCTGTAATTGCATACGTAAATGTAGAAATGTCACTATAACGATCGTCATTCGTTTTTACAACCGCTTTGACAGTCGTATCTTCTTGTATGTCGATTGGCGTTGAATAAGATGCGCCGTGTTCAATGGGATCTAAACCGTCTACGGTATAAAGAATTGTTGAATTTGGTGTTCCAGTTGTTAATGAAACTTTGACATTTCCGATAAACGTACCGCTACTCGGATTTGCGGATACTGGTTGTACAACTGAACTATCTACGACAATATCGGATGTAGAACGAGGTATAACTTGGTAGTCGTTATCGAACTGCTGAACAATTCCAGTAATACTATCATATGTTGTCCCTACTACTAGCCCTAATGAAGCTCCTTCATCTCGGACAATGAACTCATGACCGTCTGTCGCTGCATAATTTGCCCAACCACTGCCAGCTTGGACATCTGTGAGAATAACATTATGCACGGTAACAAGCTGAGATTCATTAACTTCACCAACATCTGTTCCAGTAATTACTTTCGGCGCCGGTTCGCCTACGCCTTCAGTGCGCTCAATTACTTGTGCAGTATCCAATTGCAATAATCCACGATAGTCAACAAGTGTTCCTGTCAATGTCACTTCATCACCGACTGAGACAGCCAAACTTGTCGGCCGCACAGCAATTCCACCCGTGCTATCTTGAAGGGATATCGTATTTTTCAATTTGGCTGCTACTACACCTTTTATAGTAACCATTTCCCCTAAATTCACGGAGCGGGCTTCTTCAATAGAAATGATTGCTGGATCACCAGGTTCACCAGGGGCGGAACCAACCATTTCATGTACACCTAAATGATCAAATGTATCTTTCGGATAAACGATCCATTCACCATCCCGATTGAATGCATCATCCGCGATTGCATCACCATGCAAAACATCAGGTTTACGAACGAGTGTAACGTCTGTACCCCAATTACTGCGCGCGCCTACTTGTCCAAAGGAATCAATAATCGCATTCGAGTTTTTAAGGACGAACGCATCGTCACCATTGAAATTCGTAATTGTGCTATTTTCCAAATCCCCTTTCTGCTTAATGCCGGTTGCTGCATCACGATGGTAGATGACAAACGTATCACCTTGCGCTAACGAACCCGTCAAACTAAGTTTTGAAGTTGCAGTCGTTGCTCCATTTGCAAATAACTCCAGAGAATAATTTTGTAAATCAACTGATTGCCCAGTCCCGTTATATAACTCAATTGCTTTATTAAAGCTACTTCCTTCTACATATTCAGAAATGATCAAATCAGATGCTACAGTTTCCGCTTTCACCGTTGCTGGAATTGTCGGTATGCTCATACTTACAATTAAACCAATAGCTAGAATACTGTTCAAACGCTTTCTCCATCTCTTATTGCGCATGGTACCTATCTCCTCTCAGATTTGAAATATGGTGCAGTGCGTTCAAGATAGTATGAAAACCGCTCCTTTCTAGTAAACTACTAAATTAATAGGTTTCTTTTTAATCGTACCATTTGATTTATTTAATGACTATGAGACTTTTTGTAATAATTCGTAAATAAGTCATGTAGCTTTTGATGGATTTTATATTGCGAAAAGGGTGTGTTAAGTTGCATGGTGCGTTTTTAGGAGGTACATTTCGTTGCGACGCGGTTACGTTTCGATACGGCGCGGTTACGTTTCGTTGCGCCACCTACGTTTCGATACGAACGCTTTACGTTTCGTTGCGACACGGCTACGTTTCGATACGGCGCGGTTACGTTTCGTTGCGACGCCTACGTTTCGATACGAACGCTTTACGTTTCGTTGCGACACGGCTACATTTCGATACGGCGCGGTTACGTTTCATTACACAAAAAAGCACCCTCTCAACAAAACTTCATTGAAAGGATGCCCCAATTACTTTATTTTCAGCTAAAAATAGCTAACTTCTGATTTTCCACGCCGTCGCCATCGACAATTGCCTGGACTTCTGTGCCATCCAATGTCTCTTTTCTAAACAACACATTGACGAGTTCTTCAAACTGCGCTGCATTTTCTTTAATGAGCGTCTCCGTCTTGCGTAACGCGACACCGAAGATTGCCTGCATCTTCAATTCCTTTTCACTTTTATTAAACGTTAGTGAAAAGCTCTCTAGCAGCAACCCAGTATCAACCATCCGTTCAATAATTTCTTTCGCTTGCTGTACATCTCCACTCACGCCGATACTATGTTCACCAAGATACAGCCGTTCAGCAACGCCACCGGCAAGAATCATACTCACTTGATCCATTAATTCACTCGCAGTTTGCAAATGCATTTCTTTCTGAATCGGTGCAACATATCCTAATGCTTGTCCTCTTGGAATAATTGTCGCTTTTCTGACTGAACCAGGCTTTGTCAATGCGGCAATCAAAGCATGTCCTGATTCATGGATGGCTACACGACGTTTCGTATCCATATCATTGAGCGCTCTCGATGTGCTACCTAAAATCGTACGATCGATCGCAAAATCCAAGTCACTTTTACCGATCTTTTCACGTCCATCACGGATTGCCCGTTTACTTGCTGTCTCAAACAATGAACTTAATTCAGCACCTGAGAAGCCAGACGTACTTTCAGCCAAAACATCTAGTGATGCATACACTTCATCTGCCAACTTACGGCCTTTTGTATGAATATCGATGATTTCGCGACGTCCACCTGTATCAGGCAAAGGCACATTAAATGTATAATCGATCCGCCCTGGACGAAGGAATGCTTCATCGAGCATGTCTTTCCGGTTCGTTGCCGCAATGAACAAAATCCCTTCATTATCATTGCCACCATCTAACTGCACAAGCAGCTCCGTCAACGTTTTCTCAGACTCTTCGCCACCGTGCTCTTTACGTTTTCCTGCCAACGCATCGACTTCATCGATGAAAATGACCGCCGGACGTTGCTTACGTGCATTTTGGAATAAAGAACGAACTCGCGATGCTCCTACACCAACAAACAACTCCGTAAAAGCAGAACCGCTTGAAGAATAGAACGTCGCTCCAATTTCATGTGCAATCGCTTGGGCAAGTAACGTTTTCCCTGTTCCCGGTGGTCCGTACAATAAAATCCCTTTTGGCGCTTTAATACCGACTTGCGTAGCACGTTTCGGATCTTTAATAATCGATAGCGTCTGATGAATCTCTTCCTTCATTTCTTCAGGAAGTCCGCCAATATCATCGAGTGTAATATCAGGAAGTGCTGTCGCTTTTGAAGCTCCGTTCTTCATGGAAGAAACCCCTGCACCTAACTTCCCTTTTCGGTGTAATACGAAAAGAGTCAGTAAAGCAGCGATAAGAAATCCTATGAAGAGTAAACCGCTATATTTTCCGCTATCTGCATATTTGTAAGTTAAATTATATTTTTCAACGAGTTGTTCTGCCAGCTGACTTTGTGGGCGAACTTGCGTTACATAGAGACCTTCTTGCGTATTCAACGACAATGTCCCATCAGCCGATTCCTTCAAAGCTAACGTTTGATCCGCATTAGATTGAATCGTCTTTTCAAATTCAGAAAAAGACACATCCATTCCTTTTGGCGTACCTGAGATATACCATCCAATACTTGTTATTGCACCAATGACTACAGCGACTAGGACGACAATCTTCATTGTAAACTTTGAATTTGGCTTCAAGCCATCCCCAACTCCTTCGACTAGATAACACTATTATATAAGAGTTGATAACAAAAATGCACTATTAAAATAAAAACATTTTTGACAAATTAACAACGCTATCTATCTAACTTGACATTGATAAATAGATTATAAACCTGCTTTAATAAAGTTTATTTCAGAAGATATGTTCTAGCACTTCAAATGATTATTTCGCACTAACAAGAACAGCGATTGCTTTCTACTCCTCTTTATGCTATAATAAAATATTAGCACCACTCATAGTAACTTGCAATTTGACATATGGCATTCTACGTACTGTTTTTGAGGACACTTATTCACACTGGCGCGACTAAAGGGTCGCAAGGACGTAAGAGAAGGTAGGGCTTGCGTTGCTTAAGGATAGAAGACACCCAGTGGAAAAATGACCGCGGCATTGATCATTTTCGACAGCATCCGGATCACGGATCTATTAGATGAATACAACACTTCAATTTAAAAAGTTACTATACAAATCAAAGGGCCGCCCCATTCATGGGGTTGGCCCTTTTCCAATTCACCAATGAGCAATGAAATCTACCCTTATCTTTTGCGATAATTCTCGTTTTGAATTTCTTTTATTGCCTCACGTGAAGCATCCAAGTACTTTATAGTCGTGTCAAATTGCATGGATGCTACAGACATGAAAAGGATATCCATTACGTGTAGTTGCGCTAATCTAGAGGATGTCGCACCACTTCTGAGGTTGGCTTCTTTTGTTGGTGATGTATATAACTGTATTTGAGAGATTTTTGATATAGACGATTGCCCATATTTTGTTAAGCTAATAGTCTTTGCTCCATTTTCGTTTGCGAGTTCCAAAATCTTTCTCACTTCAAATGTTTCCCCAGAAAACGAAATACCGACAACTACATCGCGTTCTCCTACATTCGCCATAATTGTCGCGCCCAAATGCAAATCCGTACTTACAGTAGATGCTTTGTGTATTCGTAAAAACTTTTGTTGAGCATCAATTGCAGGTATTCCCGATGCACCAACACCAAAGAAGTGAATGTTTTCCGCTTGGACAATTGCTTCTACCGCTTGCTCCACTTGTTGTTCATCCATAAGTTCAGACGTTTCCAATAAAGTATGAACTGCGTGCTCTGTCACTTTTTGAACGATTGCCCCGACAGATTCGTTCGGCTGTATATCTCGGTTTGTAATTTCATAATTGCGTCCAAGATCTCCATTAATTCTTAACTTCAGCTCTTGGAAGCCTTTTAATTTCAATGACTTGCAAAGTCTTGTAACCGCAGCTCCACTCGTTTGACTAATTTCCCCTAAATCTGAAACAGTCATAGTTACGACGTCTTGTGGGTTGGACAATATATAATCTGCAATTTTTTGTTCTGAAGGAGGAAGCATATGTTTCATTTCTTTAAGTAAAACTAATCCACCGCTTGTAATTGCCATCTTCTGCCTCCTCTTCAGTCACTGCTTTTAAATTCACATCATTATTTTAGAGAAGCTAGTTTCACAGCTTTTCCTACAAATCCATCCGCTTCTTCCAACAACTGTTCAGCAACATCTTTAGTTATTTCAGCTAAGATCATCACTACAGTCAGTTTAACATTATAATCCGTTTCTTCTAGTAATTCTTCCGCCAATTCATAACTGATCCCTGTTATTGTACCTACCATTTTTTTCGCACGTTCACGCAGCTTGTAGTTGCTAGCATGCAAATCCACCATTAAGTTTTTATATACTTTTCCAGTCTTTATCATTGCAGTAGTAGTGATCATGTTAAGAATCATCTTATGGGCTGTCGCTGCACGCAAACGAGTTGAACCTGTTAAGACCTCAGCGCCTGTCAATACTTCAATTGGTATATCCGCATACTTGCTAATTATGGCATTCTTATTACTGGATAAACTTACAGTTGTAGCTCCACATGAATTTGCATACTGAAGAGCTCCCTTTACATAAGGAGTACGCCCACTCGCAGCAATTCCCATTATGACGTCATATTCGTTAATCGTTAGCTTTTTTAAATCTGAAGCGCCTAATGTTTCATCGTCTTCTGCACCTTCCACTGCAACATACATTGCTCCTTCTCCGCCTGCTAAAATTGCTTGGACTTGATTAGGAGATGTACTGAAAGTAGGGGGACATTCTACAGCATCCATTACGCCAATTCTGCCACTAGTTCCAGCACCTATATATAGTAGGCGTCCACCATTTTTAAAGGAGCTTGCAACTTTTTCTACGGCACTTTCAATTTGAGGGAGTACTTGTTTAACTGCATATGCAATGGATTGATCTTCTTCATTCATTAATGTCAAGATCTCACTAACACTCATCTCATCTAGCTTTGTTGATTTCGGGTTCGATTCTTCAGTCATCAATAAAGATAATTTGTCCATCGTACGCCTTCCTATCTGTATAACAAGTATTTTTGTCTCTGCTGCTTAAATCGTTTTGTATCCACTTCACTTTGAAGTTCATATTTTTCAATATTACCTTCTAGTATCCCTTTACGTAATAAATCATTCCCCGCCAGTAAATCAAACATGGGGTGTTTCAAATTTCCATACTTCAAGAAACAGAACTGTTTGGGATACAATTCATTTATCAACATTAGAATAGATATGACTGTTTTCACAGGTTGAAAAGATGCACGATTTGTTAGATGAAGTTGGATACCTTCGCAATATTCATCTTTATATTTTTGATAAGTTGGAGTAAAGGCGATAGAGCGGGCATAAACATTTTCTAATCCTAATGCATTCACCTTATCCTGCAACATCTCCCCATCAATAAAAGGTGCTCCAATAATTTCGAATGGTTGTGTCGTACCTCTGCCTTCCGATAAATTGGTTCCCTCTATTAAACAAGTACCAGGATACAGTAACATCATATCCTGGGTCGTTGTATTGGGGGAAGGGGGAATCCATGGAAGTTCTGTATCCCCGTGAAAATAGCTTCTCTTCCACCCTTCCATTTCTACAATTTCCAAGTCACAATGGATGTTGAACTGTTCGTTAAAGAAAAGAGCTAATTCACCGACCGTCATCCCATGTCTATTTGGAATCGGATATAGACCTACAAAAGATGTATAGTCCTTGTCTATTAAATTCCCTTCAACTACAGTTCCTCCGATAGGGTTCGGTCGATCAAGTACTATCATTTTCTTTCCAGTTCTAGCACACGCTTGCATCATATGTGCCATTGAATAGATATACGTATAGTATCTAGCGCCGATGTCTTGTATATCAAATACGATTACATCAACATCCTCCATCATTTGATCGGACGGTTTCTTTGTTTCTCCGTATAAGCTATAAATCGGAAGTTTTGTGGAACGGTGTACTGAATGAGAGAATCTCTCCCCTTCCTTACCGTTAGCTAGCAATCCGTGCTCAGGAGCATAAAGAGCAGTTAACCGTACCTCCGGGTGATCGTTAAATAACTTGATTGTAGATAAAAAATTGCTATTTGCACCTGTTTGATTTGTAAGCAACCCGATTTTCGAATTTTTCAAACCTTTCATATCTTGCTCAAAAAACCTATCTACACCTAGTTTTACCCGCTTGTGGTTATTCATTCTTTTACTCCACCAAGAGTTAACCCTTTTACAAAGTATCGCTGGAACAATATAAATACAACAATCATCGGAATGGCCGCTACAGCTGCTCCACTCATCAGTAATTTAAAACTAGCCAAGTTTGCATCTTGCAACGTCTTCAAACCGACAGGCAGTGTATATAATTCTGCTGTATTCAGAACGATAATTGGCCATAAGAAAGAGTTCCATACGTTCATGAACGTGAAAATCCCTAGTGCCGCCAAACCAGGTTTCGCGAGTGGCAGCACGACTGTCCAAAATGTTCTCCATTCACTCGCTCCGTCAATTTTAGCGGCTTCAAGTAACTCATCTGGAATGGAATACATGAACTGACGCATTAGGAATACCCCAAACACCATTGATAAATCCGGTAAGATTAACGCCCAGTGTGTATCCATCAAACCTAAATTACCAATCATAATAAATAAAGGTATTAGCGTTACTTGGCCAGGAATCATCATCGTTGAAATGATGATCCAAAATATCCAGTTCCGTCCAGGAAATTTCTTTTTAGCTAAAACATAGCCAGCCATTGAGTCGATTAATAATATACCGACTGTCACGACAACAGCTATATAAATGCTGTTAAAAAACCATTTACCTACATCATGCTTCTTAAACAATGTCTTAAAACTTCCAAACGTATTAGACACGATATGATTCATCATATCGCGATGATATGCTTCTTCTGTTGCATCACCGGCTTTTTCGGCCTTTCTAGCCTCTCCCCAGTGTTCAAAGTAAAGTGGAATTCCCATTGGGTACATTTTAGGTGGATTAGAGTCCACGTAAGATACAGGACGCTCCATATCTTGAGACTGGTAACTGCTCAATTGCAGTGACGTAGAGAAAACCCAATATAAAGGAAGCAATGAAACTACTGCAAACACTGATAGAAGCAAAAAGATAATCAGTTTATTAAAACGATCTAGTGGTCTTTTATTCATTTCTTCCCCTCCAATCACTCATCATGACGAAGCACCCGGAATTGGATGACGGAAAAGATGAGGATAATGACAAACAATACAACTGATTGAGCCCCGGCAAGACCAAACTCAAAGTCACGGAAACCTGTCTTATAAATTAGATGTACAAGCGTTTCGGTCGCATTTCCAGGTCCTCCGCCAGTCATCATGATGATTTGTGTAAACACTTGAAAAGAGCCTATCGTGCTTAATAACACAAGATATAATGTCGTTGGTTTCAACTGTGGAATTGTAATGTATAACCACTGCTTAAATTTACCTGCTCCATCCATTCTTGCGGCTTCGTACAATGATTGTGAAATTGCTCCCATGGAAGCTAAATATAATATGATCCCAACTCCAAACGGGATTAGACACTGCATAATAATTAAAGCCCACAAAGCCGTACTCGATTGACCAAGCCAATTAATCGGACCTGCTCCGAACCAACCCAATACGTAATTGAATAGACCAAAGTCATAGTTATACATCCATCTCCACACCATTGCGATAATGACCATTGAGGTGACTGTAGGCAAATAGAATGCAGATCTGAAAAGTGTTTGTGATATCTTCCCTAATTCAAATATGAGTGATGCCAAGACAAGTGCACTAATGACACCAAATGGAACTGTAACGATCGTAAATAATAATGTGTTTTTCAAGGCAATCCTAAATGCGTCACTTTGAAAAACTTCTATGTAATTATCTAATCCGACAAACTCGCTGCCGAAAATTTTATACTTTTGAAACGATATGAAAAATGCCCATACAACCGGAATGGCTATGAACAATGTGAAGAGAATGAGCTTCGGCAATAAAAACAGATATGCACTATAATTTTTCTTCATATCTTTGATGATGTTTTTATTCGGACGCTTCATGACTTTCAACTTTTCTTCTTCTTTTTTAGGTACTGCACCTATAGGCATTTGAGTCATCTGGACACCTCCTAAAAGTGAAGCAGGCATATGTGTGACATGCCTGCTTTCCTGTTCTTACTCTAGTATTTTATCTACTGCCTTTTTAGCGTCTGCCATTGCTTGTTCAGCAGTTTTTTCACCATTGAATACGAGTTGGAGCTCATTTTGGATAGCTTCGTCAATCTTTCTCCATTCAGTGTGGCGTGGTAACATCACAACTTGATCTGACATTTCCATAGCTCGTGCCATTTCCGGATTCTCTTTGAATGGTTCCATGTCCGCAGCACTAATACGAGCTGGGAAAACACCGTAGTTTTGAGACATTGTATACTGTTCTTCAGCCGATGAAATGTATTTCATGAAATCGGCAACAGCCGCTTTTTTATTCACATCTTTTTGGTGCATCATGATCCAGCCACCGACACCGCCGATTGTTACAGGCTTATCAGAATCACCTGAAGGATATTCTGCTACCATAAAGTTAGTAGGATAAGTGCTTTGCGCAGCACCGATTGCCCAAGTTGCCCATGGTTGCATTGCAACTGTACGTTGCTCTTCGTTCGCCCAAGATTGGAATGTTCCTCCGACATCATTACCGCCATGTGTTTCAGGAGCAACTTTATGTTTCAATTTCAAGTCGGCCAAGTCCTGTATCGCCTGGACTGTTTCCGGGGAGTCAAAAGTGAATTCCGTCATGTCTTCGTTAAGTGGTGATCCCCCATTTTTATAGAAGAATGGCCATGCTTCATAATAACCAGGCATAATATATGTCGAGAATCCATAAACGTCCGTTTTTCCATCGTCATCACGATCAAACGTCAACTTCTCAGCAGTATCCAAGAACTCATCATACGTCCACTTACCGTCTTTTGGTGGTTCAACTCCAGCCTCTTTGAATAGATCTAAGTTTAAGAGCATTGTGTGCAATGTAATACTACTAGGTATTCCATATAATTTGCCGTCATGCGTATATGCTTCTAATGCATTATCGTAAAAGTCCTTTTTTGCCTCTTTATCAAAAAACGGATCAAGAGATTCGATTACTCCTTGCTCAATATGATCAATATTCACTGAACTTCCACTAATGTCCACAGGAGCAATGTCCGGCCATGCCTTACCCGTAATGGATACCCCTAGTTTGTCGCCCATTTCAGCCCACGGAACTTGGACAAGATCGATTTTAATTCCATCATGCTTCGCTTCGTATTCTTTAATTTTCTCTTCCATCCAGTGGAACTTATTCTCATCTTCATCCGCCCATCTAGGACCATCCCAAATGGTGATCTTACCTTTAAACTCCTCAGCGTTCCCAGTTTCTTCTTTGTCACCGCATGCTGCAAGAACAGATGCAGCCAAGCCTAATGATAAAATCGACATCGTTGATTTTTTCCAAAACTTTTTCATCATTTTACCCCCCTATTTTTTTTAGTACTGTTTACAAACTAGCCACTATCCCAAATCTATTACCGTGATACCTCTAAATTGCCCCATGCAATTTTCCCCATTATTGTTTGCATGCTGGCACCGGTAGCTACCGGTAGAGAATTTGGTTGTTTTTGAACCCCTAAATAACCTAGTAATGCAAATACAAATGCCTCTTTTGCATCAGCATTTACGCCAATATCTTCTGAAGTTAGCAGAGATATTCTAGCAGGCAATTGCTCTGTTATATAGCTCATTAACGTTAAATTATGAACACCACCCCCACTAGCAATCACTTCTTTAATTTCGTGTGTGTTGCCATACTTTTGAATTTCTTTTGCTATCGATGTAGCAGTCAGCATTGTAGCCGTCGCTATTATATCTGCATGAGAGCAATTATATTTTTCTCCATCTCTCCATAATTTTTCGACATATGCAGTTCCAAATAACTCTCTGCCTGTTGTCTTTGGGATGTCCGCATGAAAATAATCATGCTTCATTAGATCATTCAGCCATTCTCTATTGACCTTACCGGTAGAGGCAATCATCCCACTCTCGTCATACGTTTTTTGACCATTTGTATATTTTGCCACGCAAGCATCAATAATCATATTGCCTGGTCCGGTATCGTAAGCTATGACTTCCTCTTCAGATTGAGCAGGTGCTAAAACAGTTATATTTGCAATACCACCGATATTTAAAAGAATTCGTCCTTTTTCTTCCGACTGGAATAAGAGTTGATCGGCAAATGGAACTAAAGGCGCTCCTTGCCCACCCGCGGCCATATCGCGCGTTCTAAAATCGCCAATCGTCGTCTTACCTGTTCTTTGTGCAATTACAGATATATCGCCTATTTGCATCGTATTAGGCCTTGTATAAACACTATCTTTTTCAGTAGATGGCTCATGCCATATTGTTTGACCATGAGAGCTAATTAAGTCAATTGATTCAAAGTCAATTGTGGATTCCTTAATTGTTGCTTGAAGTTCATCCGCAAAAAATTCTCCTAAATACATATTCATTGATGATACTGTACGTAAAGGTGTCATAGGATTCATGAGAGAATGTAACTCGCTTTTCAAACTCTCTTCATAAGAAACTGTCTTGAAATACAACAAATCGTGTTGAATTTGATTATTGGCAAACGAAAAGTCCACAATTGCTATATCCAAACCATCTAAGGAAGTGCCAGACATTAAACCACAAACTCGCATAGCATTCACTGACATTCTCCTTTCTGTATGAGTAAGATGAAAACGCTTACCTTTATCTTATATCTTAGCTGTCATAAAATTAAATATCAATACTAATTTACTTTTCTAAAAATATTTTTCAAACTTAGTAGACTGTAACAGGCAGTTTTCCACTAATGGATGATTTACCTACTAAGTAGGAAGACACTACCTCAAATGCTGTTTCTGTGAATTCATACGTACAAATCATTCGATTCATATTCGTGAAGCAAGCTGCATCATAAGGGGATCTAATTGCAATAATATCAACCGGCTTACCAACGTCTATAAGATCTTTCACTAGTTGCTGTTGAGTAGTATGTTGAACAGCATTTAACGTTAGAACAACGATATGATCGTATTGTTTAGCTTTTTCAATGAGCTCACCATTACCAGTTTCATGTTCTGATGTCTTAATTTCCACGGAAGTTACATTTGGATGTACTTTTTTTAGTTGTTCTTTCATCGTCAGCGTGGAGAAACGTTTGTCTTCGACTATCAATGCATACTCATTAGTCGGATAAATTAGTAAAACACGGCTTTCTGGAAGAATTGGTGTTCCAGGACCAACCACTTCCGTGATCCCTTTCTTGTAAATCTCTTTCATCTCATTTCGATGCTGTATAGAACCAATTTCCACAAGCGATGTATTCATCGATTCAATTTCTTTCCAAGAAGTGTATTTGTTCGCTAAACTTTCAATACGTTTAACAGATTCATCGATTTGGTCTTCACTTATACGTCCCTCCCTAACTGCCTGTTCTAATTGGATGATTGATTGTTCTTGTAAATTATGCAAATGAGAAACCATTACAAAATCCACACCGGCTTGTACGGCTTGAACGCAACCTTCGACTGTCCCAATTCCTTTTGCAATTGCATCCATTTCCATACAATCTGTTGTAATGATTCCATCAAATCCTAATTCTTTTCGAAGAAGTCCAGTAATAACGGAATGTGATAATGTCGAGGGGACATTATCAACTTTTTCTAATGTCGGAAAATATACATGTGCGCTCATTACCGCATCTGCACCTGCAGCAATACAAGTCTTGAAAGGGACTAACTCAACAGCGTGTAATCTTTTTAAATCGTGCTTGATGATCGGCAAGTCTAAATGCGAGTCGACGTTTGTATCTCCATGCCCAGGGAAATGCTTTAACGTTGTCATGACGCCTGATTGTTGAAGCCCTAACATCGAATTTTTTGCCATGTTGGATACTTCGGCAGTATTTTCCCCAAATGAGCGAACACCAATAACAGGGTTATCGGGATTATTATTAATATCTACCACAGGCGCCAAATTCCAATTAACACCTAATGCTTTCAACTCTTTTCCAGTCATCTTTCCAGCAAACATTGCATTGCTGGGATCATGGGTTGCTCCAAGTAACATTGCACCTGGAATAATTGTTGTTCCTTCTCCAAGACGTCTTACAACGCCATTTTCTTGGTCTATACAAATGAGTAGTGGTGCAGTATATCCTGCCTTTTTTGCTTCTAATTGAAGGCTAGTTGTCAATTTCAATATTTCTTCAGGTGTACCAATATTCCTGCCAAATAATATAATTCCTCCAATATGGTATGTATGTATCAATTGTTTAATTTCTTCGGACATTGTCGTCCCTTTAAATCCTGCAACCATCAATTTCCCTACTTTTTTCGTTAAGCTCATGCTGCTCCCCCTCAAGTCTGAATTCCAAGAATTTCACATACTAATTTCAGCATTCTATACTTGTACAGATGATATTATGTAACCGTGGTCGTAAACGAATCATCGACTGAGTGCGTCCAAAATACACTCTATTCGTGAGAAGCATTACCGTTATCTCTTTTACTGGATCGATGTAAAAGCTAGTTCCCGTAAAACCGGTATGTCCATAAGTTTGAGCTGACATTAAATCTCCTACTGGACTCGCACCGTTTCCTTTTAATTGCCAACCAAGTCCTCTACTCTCATCAGAATATGGAGTGAAATTCTTTCTAGCTAATGCTAACCAATTCGAATCCACAATTTTTCTCCCTTCGTATACTCCGTCGTGCTCCAGCATTTTTGTGAAAATCGATAAATCTTCCATAGTTGAAAACAACCCTGCATGCCCACTGATCCCACCCATAAATTCAGTATTATCATCATGGACAATGCCGTATTTATGACTTTGAAGATGGTCAAGATATTCAGTTGGTGCATACTGCGTTCGGTTGAAGTTTGGCAAATAGCCAGTCGTTTTCATGGATAGAGGTTTAAAAATATGTTCAGCTGCATAGACATCGAGAGATTGTTTTGTAATATGTTCAATAATATCCATTAGAATAATGAAACCTAAATCACTATAGATGACAGCTGTATCTGGTTTGTATACCAATTGCTCCTCATTGATTTCCGTTAACACTTCTTGCTTTGATAGCTTCCGTTCAAAATATGGCCTATGTGCGATAAGACCTGAAGAATGTGTTAATAGTTGCTGTATAGTTAAGTGTTCTTTTCCATGCGACTTGAATGCAGGCAAAAAAGTAGATACTTTATCATGTAGATAGAGCTCACCCAACTCACATAATTGCAAGATTGCGGGTAGTGTAACCATTATTTTTGTTAGAGACGCCATGTCAAAAACATGACGTGAAGTAATCGGTACTTGATCATTTTCTAAGCTATTTGTTCCGATAGATTCATCAAGGATAATCTCCCCTTTATGTCGAACTCGAATAACTGCCCCCGGTGTGACCCCTTGTTCAATCTCCTTTTGAATAAATGTTCTAATTGCTTCTTTCACGTATTTCACCTCCACTATTGTGATCATCGATTAAAACGTCATCAACAATTTGTGCATTGAATTTTTTTATAAAGTCAGGATTCATCTGTATATTCCCTTCAGCCAAAGCTGCAAGTACAGCTCCCCCAACAGGAGGTACTTGCGTCTGCACAAATACTCCAAGCGGAATAGAATCTTGAGCTAAGTGCGAAAATCTTTCTATAAACATTTCAGCATGCTTAAATACTCCACCAGATAAAACAATTTTTGTTTCATGATATTTATTAAACAAACGATTATGACATGCTTCTATTGAATGCATCATTTTTTCACACGCTTTGTCCACAATTTTTTTTGCTACAATGTCCCCTGCTTGCGCCTCTTCAATGACGTAACGTGCAAGAGGTGCGATGACTGAACGTGGATGTTCTTCACCATAAATCTTCGTAATTAGAGCGGGAACACAATCTACGTCCATATATGAAAGAATACGTAAAGTTAATGTGGTAGACGGTCCTCGATTATCATAGGCTTCAAACACTCTTTTCAAAGCTTGATTGCCTAAATAAAAACCACTTCCCTCATCATCGAATAAATATCCCCATCCACCTGAGCGAGCTGTTTCTCCGCTTTTATTAACGCCTAATGTAATAGCGCCTGTCCCTGCAATTTGGACAATTCCTTCTCTCCCTAAAGTGCCCGCGTACAAAGCATTCATAGCATCATTGTTAACTATCACTTTAGTATGCCTTGGTAGATTTCTTTGGAGAATAGCATTTACTTCTTTATCCTTCCCACTCTCTCCTACTCCTGCAATACCTGCATAGCATATGGATAGTTGATTAAAAATAAGTGGGTTTTGCGTCTTTAGTAGACGTAGCATGCTGTTGAACACACTTTCAAACTCTTCTTGAGTAAGTGTGTTTGGATTGCTTCTGCCTGTTACGCAGCGCATGTAAACGTTCCCACTTTCATCTGCGACGATGCCTGTTGTCTGTGTCCCGCCACCATCAATACCTAATACATACATTGCTGGATAACCATCCTTTTCAGTATTTTGTTTCTAGCTCTATGTTTTTAGATATAGCAATAACTAGTAAACACATCTCTCATAGTGTAAATTCGACGTCTTTTTGATATTTCCTTTTATTTTTTAAAAATAAAACTGATATAAATTTTCAATAACACTTAATAGAAGCTCCAAGGTTGTCCTGCATACCCATATCGTGGATATATTAAACCTCCGTAATACTATGTAACACGCTTGTAATATAAATGAGCCCTCTCTGTAATGTTTAGGCTTTAGTATAGGACAAGTGATCAGTAGACAACAGACAAAATTCAAAACCATGTCGATCAGTGGTAGATAGGGGATACGAATGAAGAAAGTTGCATTATCATTACTCGTAGCAGGCTCATTAGCATTCGGAATTACAACAGGAGAGACTGAAGCGAGCGCTAGTTCAGCTCAAACAGCATCTGTACATAATGGAAATTATACAACAGCACATAATGTCAACATCCGTTCCGGAGCAGGAACTGACCATAAGATTGTCACATTAGCTAAAAAAGGCACGAAAGTTTCTGTTACAGGAGAGAAAAAAGTAGGTAAAGAAGTTTGGTACAGTGTTAAGGTTAACGGAAAGTCTGGCTGGGCACTGAGCACTTTATTGACAAAGAAGTCTGTCTCCACGAACAATGTTGCAATGGCGGATAGCGTTGTCCATACAGCAAAAGGATTGACAGGTATTCCCTATCGCTTTGGTGGCACAACTACTAAAGGTTTTGACTGCAGCGGATTCGTGCAATATGCATTTAAGAAATCAGGCAAGACAGTTCCTCGTGATACACTAGGACAATATGCAAAATCAACAAAAGTGAGCGATCCACAACCTGGTGATCTTGTATTCTTCAAAAATACTTACCGTGCAGGCATCTCACATGTAGGCATCTATGTAGGAAACAACAAATTCGTTCACGCTGGTGGGAAGAAATCACAAGTAATCAGTTTGAACAATAGCTATTGGAAGAGCAAATTCCACAGCTTCAAGCGTCTTTAATCGTTAACAACTATAGAAGAGGATTGCACATTCATTCATGTGCAATCCTCTTTTCATTTAGACGATCCGATTGATTCTGTAATGAGTTCCTTCTATTGAATAGGGCCATGTCTGGAGGAACTGCATCGTTTTCAAACGACCGATTTGCATCATTTCCTCTTTCTGTTCATCTTCAAGCGCAAACTGGGTTGCACTATATTGTTCGACGGGGATGAAGATGATATCCTTTTCATCTTTTCTAGAGATGTAACGTTCATCATGCGCATTTTTCATCGTTGAAAACAGTCCTTCGAACAAATTCAGCGCATTGCTAATCTCCCTGCCACGCATTTCCTCTTTCCGATGACTTAACTTCATGCCAATTAACGGACGAATTCTATTACCATTCTCTTCGTCAAAAATCCACATTGGAAAATTGCTCAACACTCCTCCATCCACAACGATTGTTTCCCCTGTCGGCGCTTTAAAACGCACAGGTTCGAAGAAGAATGGAATCGTGCAACTCATGCGAAGTGCGCGTGCAATCGGAAACGTTCCCGGCTCTATCCCGTAATGGATAAGATCGTCAGGTAGTACAATCAGCTTACCATGCGTTAAATCAGAAGCAACAAGTTTCAAGGATCCTTCAGGCAAATCGGAAAACGTGTACAACCCTTTAGCTGACAACTTCTCAAACAACCAATCTTCCAACGCCTGCCCTTGATAAAGCCCCATCCTCCAATATAAGAAAAGCCACTTCATAAACGGAAAAGGCAATATTGTCTTACGTGGATCGAGTAAATTTTGCAGATCCTCATCTTGCATCATTACTTCGATTTCCTTTCCTGAATAACCAGCTGCAATAAAACAAGCAATGATCGCCCCTGCACTTGTACCTGCTACTCGTTTGAACTTGTAACCTTTCTCTTCGAGAGCCTGGTAAGCACCGACTAGCGCAAACCCTTTCAAGCCACCACCCGCAAACACTCCGTCAATGAACATAGCATCCCCCCTATGATGTTCCTATACTATAATCTTCATCTTTCATATATAGAACAACAGTAGTAGAACGATTTAAAAAAGCACTTTTCCATTTAACCGGAAAAGCGCTCATTGCTTTATTTTAAATATCTACGTGCACCTGCGTAATTCGTCTTGTATAGTCCTGATTCAATCGAGATGATCTCCACACTTCTTGATGAACTTGGAGCGTGAATCATCTTGCCATCTCCAATATACATCGAAACATGATACACTTTCCCTTTTCCACCTTTATAACCGAAGAACATTAAATCCCCAAGTTGCAGATCTTTTCGTTTCACTGCTGTCCCGTGTGTCGCTTGAACAAAGGAATCGCGTGGAATGATTATTCCATGATTTTTGTACACTGCATACATGAGACCAGAACAGTCAAATCCGTACGAAGAAACGCCAGCCCATAAGTATGGCAGACCTAAATATTGCTTCGCAGCATTAACAATATCGGCTTGTTTTGGTTTAGGCACTGAACTGTATTTATCGAACATCTTAACGTCTTGCTTACGGACATACTTCGCACCGTCCGTAGCTGTTTGTACTTGAAGCCAGTCCCCTTCGTCTTTCGTCACTTTAAGAATCGTAGAATAGCTTATGTCTGTGAACGCATATTTGTTATGCAATTTCGGTTCATTGTATAACGTAGCGATTTTAGATTCGACAATCGCAATGTCACAATTTTCATAGTTGGCATAATACGCTTTCACATGCGATTTCGGTACCCAGCCTTGATACCCTTTCGGATTACCCGTTTTCACTTGCTCTTTCACCGCAATATACATCCAGTTTCCACTCGTCTTCAACACTTCCACTTCATCACCATACGTCGCTTGAGTGTCTGTGCGCCCGACGAGCCAATTCTTCTGTGCAACTGTCATGCTCTTTGACCACTTTTTCATGTCCGGATTCGGGATAACTGAAATGGCATCGATTGGACGGATTTTGTTTGGAGAAGCCCAAACATTCGTCACTGGCACACGTATTGCATAGCGTACTGTATTATCAGGTTCGTAACATGCTACAGTCCGTTTGAAGTCTGGATTAAGGATTCGTGCAAGGAACGTCGAGAAATGCGCTTTCGTTAACGACGCGCCGGGTTTGTATGTATTATCTTCATAGCCCGTTGTAATTCCGTTAACATAAAACGTCTTAATAGCGTCGCCTGCCCAGTACGTTTCATTCACATCACGGAACTGATACGTCGTTGTTCCTTCCAATTGAAACGCTTTAACTAAAATGCCCGCCATCTGGCCTCTTGTCAAATGATCATCAGGCATGAAGTTCCCTTCACTGTTACCACCCATGATGCCAGCATGGACGATTGCTTGGATCGTTGCGTACCCAGGATGATCGGCGTCAACATCGGTAAACGTCATTTCAAACCCTTCTCCAACTTCCAGCCCTAATGCTTTTACAATCATTTCAGAAGCTTCTAATCTAGTAATCGAGTCGCCTACACCAAAAACAGCAGTCGAATCCGCTGTCAATATCCCTTGTTTCACAAGATAAGCGATCTCGTTTTTTGCAGAGTGCGTATCGTCCACATCTTTAAAAATCGATGCGGCAGATGCACTGTTGAAGACGATTAACAGACAAGTCATCGCCATGAATATACTTATGATTTTCTTCTGCATGTACCTTTTCCCTCCAACTCTAGTAGTTCACTTAACTATACAAGATTCATAACAAATCCGATAGGTCAATTAAATAAAAATATATCGCTTTTATTGCGACTATTTGCTTCATTTTCAAGCAAGCGAACTACCTTTGCGTTTTTTTAAACTGGATTATGGGTATTCATAGTATCAGCACCATCACAAAGAGGAGGGAACATTTATGGATAAAAAAGTATTTATCGGCATGTATCATAATGACTCGGAACTGATGGCCCAGATCGATGATTTGAAGACGCAAGGGATTGAAGGTGAAAATATTTACGTCATTGCAGAAGATAAAACGGATGTAGCGATGTTCCAAGGCATGAAATACGGAGATGTACAAACAGCTCCTGAATCTTGGTTTGATCGTTTTATGGATATACTGACCGGTAGCGATTATGTGCGCTCCATGTTAGAGGAAGTCGGTGTCCCTGAAGGAGATATGGACAATTATTATGAACAGATCCAAAATGGCGGCAAACTATTGTACGTGGACAGGGGTGAAATGAAGAACTTGCATGTGCAACGAGGAGATCGCTTTGGTATGACGAACAGCGGTACAGATCCGAATCTTGGTGCCAATGCTGTGAATGCGTACGACAATGTAGTGTACGATGATACGTCGCCACAAGCATCGTTTTCAAAAGACACCGCCTATACGGAAAGTCTTGTGGATGAAGTAACGCCAACTTATAGAGATGCGCCTAAAGCAGCAGGTATGTATGAGGAATTACCGCGTGATAACAAAAGAGACTTCACTGTACATGAGAACCCTGCCCCTATTCATGAAGACAACGCTCCATTAGGTAGTTTTAGTGGACAATCTTCTCCTGAACTGGACACCTTTGCAACGTTACCAGCTAATGACTTGGAGGATTTGAATACTGTGGACGATGTAAATCCTCCTCAAAAACGTTATCCAGAAGATGAAAATCCATATTAATTTTGCGTGAAAGGAATGAAAGAACATGAAAAAGACTTTCATCGGAATTTATCACACAAGAGATCAGTTGTATTCTAAAATCAAAGCATTGCAGACAGCTGGCGTGAACGATAAAGACATCTATATCGTCGCGCAAGACGAGCTGATCGTGGAGGATTTAAAGAGTTCCATTTCACAAGATTTACAATCGTCCCCTTCCTCCATGCTCAACCGTTTCTTCGGTTTTCTAACAGGTGAAGACAACGTCCGTAGCATGTTGTCTGATGTAGGATTTTCAAAAGAAGAAGCTGACATTTACTATCAACGCGTCATGAACGGCTCAATGATCATCTATACAGAAGGATATCCTGCAGATGATTCCATAATTGACACGATTCATGATGAATCAAGATTCGGTGGATACGACCCTCTTTCTGCAGAAGAGATGCAAGCAGCACGGATGAAACATGAGTAAATACGGGCACCCGCAATATAAATGTGGGTGCCTTTTTTCATGCCAAAAATGATAGTCAAATAATATTGATTTGTAAAACTACTCATGTTAACATATTTGAAAGCGCTTTATTTTTTTGTATACAGGTTGAACACAGTTCAACTTTGTTGAATGAAAATATTTTAATAGGAGTGGTACTATGCAAACTGGAAACTCAAGAATACCTCAATACTTTAAAATGTCAGTGGAAGAAAGACAATCTGCTTTGGCATTAGCACTGTCTGTCGATATGGACAAATTGGATTTGCTTGTGAACTACGAAAAAGCACTTCCGTTATCAACGGCAGACACAATGATTGAAAATGTCATCGGAACATTTCAATTGCCATTTGGACTTGCAACAAATTTCACAGTGAATGGCACGGACGTACTTATCCCAATGGCAGTTGAAGAGCCATCTGTCGTCGCTGCCGCTTCCAATATGGCACGTATTGTACGCAAATCAGGGGGCTTCACAACAATCTACAAGGATTCCATCATGATCGGCCAGATGCATGTCATCCATGTTGATAATATGGATGAGGCTCAAGTGAAAGTAGCACAGGCTAAAGATGAGTTGATAGCAAAAGCCAATTCATTCGACAAGACGCTCGTCGCTTTAGGTGGCGGTGTAAAAGATATTGAGTTGCGTACTCTTATCCTTGGAACGGGTGAAAAAGTGCTCACTATCCATCTGCATGTCGACGTCTTGGATGCAATGGGCGCAAATGCAGTGAATACGATGGCTGAAAGATTGACGCCTGATATCGAGAGATTGACGGGTGGAACTGTGCTATTACGGATTTTAAGTAATTTAGCCGATCAGCGACTGACAACTGCAAAAGTGGCCATTCCATTCAATGATTTGGATACAGATGATTTTAAAGGGAGTGAAGTGGCTAAACGGATGGTCCTTGCGAACGAAATCGCTTTAGCTGACCCATATCGTGCAGCTACGCATAATAAAGGAATTATGAATGGCATCGATCCTGTCTTGATTGCCACGGGCAATGATTGGCGCGCAATTGAAGCAGGTGCGCATGCATTTGCAGCAAGAGATGGTCAATACCGCGCACTCACAAAGTGGACGATTCAAGACGAAACGTTACATGGCGAATTGACTATGCCAATGGCAGTCGGTATCATCGGGGGAGCGACCAAAACACATCCAACCGCCCGATTATCTCTTGAAATGATGAATATCCAGTCAGCCGCAGATCTCGCACAACTTGTTGTAGCTGTAGGACTTGCGCAAAATATGGGTGCTATCCGTGCCCTTGCAACTGAAGGGATACAGCGTGGACATATGACACTTCACGCACGCAATATCGCTTCACAAGTAGGAAGAAATGCCGAAGAGATTAACTGGTTGGAAGCACAGATGATTGAGCATAACGATGTGAGAATGGACGCCGCTAAAGAATTTCTGAACAATAGAAAATAATACGCGGAGGAAATCGATGCAACCTAACTTGATCGGTAAGAAAATTAAAGAGCTTCGACGAAAAAAAGATATGACACAGCAGCAATTGGCAGAATTGACCGGATTCACAAAAAGTCTCATTTCAAAAATTGAAAATGGACAAACTGGATCTGCTGTCGCGACTCTGTCCAAAATTGCTTCTGTTCTTGGCGTCACGCTCTCCTGGCTGTTACAGGAAGAATCGGACGCCGAACTTATTATCATGAAAGCAGCACAACGTAAGACAATTGAGGCAGGAGAAGAAGCGAGCTATTTATATCAATCACTTGCAAATTTATCGACAAACAGTAAAATTGAGCCTGTTATCGTCACCGTCATTCCAGGAAAAGATAAAATACAGCCTTATACGCACGAGGAAGATGAGTTCATTTATATCCTGTCCGGTAAAATCAACTTTTCATATGACGGAAAAACAACTATACTTCAATCTGGGGATAGTGCGTTTTTCAAAGGCAAAACACCCCACGTGTTTTTACCTATAGACGCACTAGAAGCAAAAGTGTTGACGATATTCATCTCAAACGATTAAGGAGGGTTTACATGGAGAAGAAAAAAGGGGTATTCTACGATATTTGGGGAGATAACGTAAACTTACGTGATTTACTCATTTCTATCGGACTATCAATACTATTCACATTGGGCGGCTATATTATTGCGCCAAATGAGCCACCTATGCCACTTGTTTTCGGTCTGACGGGCGGTCTCATAGCATTCATCATAACAAGCATCGTCATTAAACCGAAACGTAAAATTGTAAAAGAAACAGAGGTGACGGACCGATGACGTTATCAATCGTACTGTTGATGATACTGGCGAGTATTGCAGCCGCTATTCTTTACACACTTATCGGGATTGCTCCAGGCACGGATGAAACCGCAGTATTGGCACCCGTCACACTGGCACTTGTGTTGTTGAACGTATCTCCTTATGTCGTTCTTGCGTTCTTCATGTCTGCAATTGTTGCAAAGAAACTGACGGATTCCATTCCTGTCGCAGTAGCCGGAATTCCAGGCGGTGTCATGGCAGCTCCGATGGTTGAGCATGCGATGGTGTTAAAAGAACATGGTCTGCCTGATGTCAGTATCCGTAAAATGGCTTCAGGATCTGTTATCGGTACTATCGTATCGATTCCATTGAGCTTGCTCGTAGCAAGTTTAATCATTCCTTATGCATCATCCATTAGTAAGTACGCTGGACTTATCTTTTTCTTAGGTGCCATTTTCCTTGCTTTATTATCAGCGAACAAAATTCTTTCTTTGCTAATGATCGTCCCGTTTGCGTTACTCATTCAAGGTTTACGGACGTTGTACGGGGATATCGGCATTGTTCCTGAAGGTAAGACGGTATTCGTTTCCTTCTTCCTCGGAATTACGATCGGTCCTATTGTGTTCAAACTGTTTGAACTGATGAGCAAAGAATATCGGGACCGTGAAGAAATACACGGTGAAAAAGAAATTTCATTCAAACCGCAACCAAAAGTGAAGGGATTCCCAAATCCTTTTAAAATATTAACAAAACAAGAAGTTGCAACATCTGCTCTCGGCAGTTCTCTCGGTACATTCACATTCTTCCTGACACCTGTCGGAATGACGATTTTCCTTGGTGAATTCTTGACGAGACACATTAAAGATCCTGTCCAACGTGCGTCACGCGCGATTTCAACAATGGACGGGCTGACAAATGCTTCGTACATTTCAGGGACACTGATTCCGTTAATCGCGATCGGATTGCCGCTATCACCAATGGCAATCGGTCCCGCGAACGCGTTATTCAATGCACCACCCGTATTCACACCTGAAAATAACATTCATCACATTATGTCTATGGGAGAAATCGCGATTGCCACTTTGATCGGTGCTTCGATTGCAATCGTTATGACGTTCTATGCAACGATTAAATATTCGAATCAGATTTGTGCATTTGTTTTTAAGTGGGTGCCACATGAAGCATTGATCGGCCTATTTGCCGGACTTGTTGTCATGCTTGCTTTCATGGAAGCTGGCTGGGTGAACATTTTCGGGGTCATGCTTGTAGCGCTTGTCGCAGGCTTCCTCCACCGCCACGGCGTCAACTATGGTGTCATGTTCATGATTTTGTACGCTGCCCCTTGGTTGATGGGCTTGATTTGATTAAACATTAACTGCTCGATCCGGTATGTTCGCACATGCTGGGTCGGGGAGTTTTTTTATTGAGCGTTTAGGGCGATATTGAGCGGTTTTCTGCTGTGGTTGAGCGGTTCTTGGGCGATGTTGAGCGGTACCATGGTAACATTGAGCGGTTGCCGCACGACATTGAGTAGGTCCACGGTGACCTGGATATGAGCGCGAATACGACATTTACGGGCGCGGACATCGCTTTTATGAGCGCACGCATGCCATTTACGGGCGCGGATAACGCTTTTACGAGCGCGCGTATGCCATTTACGGGCGTGGACATCGCTTTTACGAGCGCACGGACGGCTTTTATGAGCGCGAACACTATTTTCACGCCTCCGTTACACCAACAAAATCCCATTACCAAACACATAAAACCACACAAATCCTACTCCCATTAATTCGCAATGGGTTTCCGACCGTAAAAACAAGGGTATCTTCTTTGGACAAGCGCGTTTTAGGAGGTAGGAACATGGAAAAGACGTTTATCGGCAGTTTCCCGACCCACGAGCGATTGGCCGCAAAAATTCAAGATTTGAAGCTTAACGGAGTAAAGGAGTACGAAATGTATATAGTTATGAAAGATGAAATTGCTGTAGAACAATTAAAAACGCATGCAACGAAAGAGGGACTCGACTCCCCGTTTAACTTATTTAATCGCTTCCTCGGTTTTCTCGTAGGTGAGAATAACGTGCGCAGAATGTTACGAGACTCAGGCTTTACGAACAACGAAGCAAAACAATATTTTGATGCCATTCAAGAAGGCGCTCTATTGCTTTACATTAAAGGTGAGCTCGACAAAATTCGTAATTCCGAATCCGAACAAAATAAGCCAGACTCCTCGAACTATCAACCTATCCCGCTCGATGACCTGGAAGCTAAATATGAAGGATAAAACATAGAAAAACCGATGGATACCATTCACCTCCATCGGTTTTTTGATTACGTCATGTCATTTTTAGGATTTGTAAATTCATTTTAATTATACGTCCTCTGAAGAAAACTTCTTCCGCCAAGCCACAAGTTCTTTCTGCATAACTTTATCCTCAAGTACTTCATCCCACCGTCCTGTCATCGCATTCCATATCCGCACAAAATAACGATCCTCTTCCACTTGATGCAGCTGAAATTCGATACAAGATGCAAACACGCTATCCAATTCAGTCACTGCAGAAATTGACTGAATGGTTGTCTGTCCGGTTTCATCGTGAATAAGAACATCCAATTGCTCCAATGCGAGACGCCAATCATCATCGCTAAAAGTGGTCAACTTCCGATTATCTGGTGCATAACGGTACGTATCCTTTACAGCTTCCTCTACTTCACCTGTTAAAAACGCTTCATGAGCAGGGCTATAATGGACCGTCGCCTCATCTTTTTCAGGAGGCTGAACGTAAATTCCACTTTCCAGTTGCCGCTTGCCCGTATCAGTTAACACAATCGTATCAGCAGTTTGCCGTATCATCCCCGTCATTGTCATCTTTTCAATCATATCTTCAATGAATAACGGTTCGACAACTAACATATTGCTCACTTCTTCTGCGGACGAAAACGCGGCTGTACGGAATGCCGTCAATAGCATCTTCATTAAAATATCCATCTTCGTCCGTTTTACGGTGTCATAGGAAATATCGATTGTCTGGATCGGCACGGACCATTTTGCCGTCTCCAATAGTTTTACATTGGGATTCCGTAACAGTTCATCCCGCAACTTCTTTTCTATTGAATCCATTTACTCTTCCCCTCCGACACTTATCGCTGCCAAATCCATGAATCCGCCTTGCGCTTTCACACGTTCTACCAATTGTCCGTACATCTCGCGTGTTGCAATCCTTTTCGGTCTCTTCATGAACATATCGGCACTTCCAACGATAATGAGCAATTCCCGTGCTCGTGACAACGCCACATTCAAACGGCGATAATCCTCAGCAAACCCGATTGTTCCGCTTGGTTGGTCGTGGTTACGGACAAAACTTAAAATGATAATATCCATTTCCATCCCTTGGAATTTATCGACAGAACCTGTCCGGCAATGCAAATGGTTCGGCATCACTTCCTGCTCGATCAGTCTGTCAATACGTTTAACTTGTTCACCGTAAAAACTAATGACACCGACACTTTTCTTCTTATCGGCACCAAGTCGACCATCCTGTTTTGCTTCATCCACTGCACAATCGAGTTCAGTAAGCAATTCACTGATCCGGTTCAATTCCGCCTCATTGTACAAACTCGTACCGCCTTTAACTTGTGCCTCGAAATATGCAGGTTCGTTCGGCATATCAAACCACAGCAGATGGTTATCGCGGCGAATGTGCGCAGATGAAAGCAAATGATCACGCGCCGCGTCCGAGTCCGGAAGACCACATTGCAGGCGGTAGTCGCCTTCTGTATAAAACGGTGCAATTGTAGACATGATTTTCTCGTGCATCCGATATTGGATACCGAGCATCATCTTATTTTGCTTCGGTAAACTTCTGAATAACCGCTCAAATAGCGACTCTTTTAGCATACCGCGCAATACTTCTTTCTCGGCGGGATCCTTTATTTCTTCGATAAATTCCTCCATCGTTTCCCTTCCGACAAGTGGTGGCAATTGATGATGATCACCGACCAAAATAATTTTCTTCCCTTTAAGCATTGGCAATAAAAGCTCCGGCGGCGTCGCTTTTGACACTTCATCGATTATGACGACGTCAAACGATGGATACTCTTCCATAAAGTCTTTGCGTGCGGAAGCGACACACGTTGTACCAATAACGTTTGCGTGTTTTACATATAATTTACGGATTTCATCCAAGTCGAAATCACTCGCACTAGCTAACATTTCGCTCCATTCATCTTGCAATGCTTGCGCAATTGGCAGTTGGCTAATTTCCTTCTGGATCGTTTCTTCTTTTTCAGAAGCAACAGTAATGAGCTTTGTAATTTCTTCTAAACGTTTCTTAGGTTCAGATTGAACGATTACGAGCAACTTTTCCTGTTCACCGTCAAGCACTCCAATGTCACTAGAAATCACGTTTTCTTTATCTATTTCAACGAGTAGGGACTGCTCTACTAATTCAAGTTGAGTCGATATTCCAGTCGCCTGCTCTTTGCACACATTCATTGCTTCCTCCAAAACTTCAGCAGCTTTTACCCTCTTGTCAAAGGTAGCTTTTACATGCTCAAGTTGTACAATTCGCGTTTCAACTTCCACCTGATCCGTATGCTCATCGACCAATTCAGCAAGTGTATCACTTTCGTCCTTCAGTCTCCGCAATTCTTCTTGGTGTCCATCAATAATCGATTGGACAGCCGCTTGCTTGCTTTCGAACTGTAGAATGTCCAATTCCATTTCTTCTTTAATTTCATTTTTCAATGAAGAAAAACGAGCGGCCGCTTCCCGGTCTGACGCAGTCTTAATAATGGTCGATTGGGCAGCTACTTCAGACGCTTTTCCGTTTAAGTACGCAAGGTTTTCAGCCAATCGATCTAACAATCTTGATTTCTCCGGCCCTTGCGGCATTGCTAATGTAGTTTTTGTTGCAGGTAAGATGAAGAATTTGCCGATTTTATCAAGCATCTCATGCATTTCTTCAGGTGTTTTATATTTATCTTCTTTTTTACTGCCTACTTTTTCAATTGCATATTGATTGGTGCGAAGGAGTGTTTCTGCATGTCTAATCCCTTTTTCAAGACGATCTGCGACCTCGCGCCACTCCAACAATTCGTATGGATACGTACCGTCTTTTATTTCAACCCGTAGACGTCGCAACGCATTCATTTCGAGCGTCGCCGTCAATGAGGGTTCCAGCTGACTCGCCTCGAACAACTCTTCTAATTCCTGCAGTTTTCGAATGGATGGTAACTGTTCTAGAAAACGTGGATATTGGTCATAAGCGGATGGTTTTTCGTTCGTTTCTTCCATTAGCCTTCGGATCTCCATTTCTGCATAGCCGATTGCTTCTACTGTCTGGAAATAACGGATTCTATTACGTTGTGTTAAAAGTTCATGCTCATTCGCATCCATTTCGACACGTTCATTAGGAAGGATACGTGTCGACTCAAGTTCCGATTCTAATCGATTTATCTTATTTGTAGCTTGTTCAAAATCATCGTTTAGTCTTTGTTGGCTTGTTCGTAATTCCTTTAAACTTTCTTGTAGATCTGTCTGTTGCTGTTTTAACAATTTCAGCTTTTGACTGTTCTCCCTATGTTGCTTTTGCGCTTCGTGCTTATTGGCAATTTGCTGTTCAACAACTGTGATTTCTGCCGCCAACTGTGTCTTTTGCGTTTCCAGTTGCGCAAGTTCCAATTTCAAAACGTTTTCTCGATCAGCTCGCTGTTCCCGCTGTTCATTTACAGCTGCCAGCGTCTCGTCCCGCCAATGAAGGGCAACGTTTTCTTCGATGAACCGTTTGCCTTCTTCTTCGATACTTTCCGTTCTGCCGTAGCGCAATATCCGGATGCCTGGATCGGCGAGCAGACGTCCGAGTGCATTATCCACTGCTAAATTAGACTGCGAAGCGACGAGAGTCCGTTGTCCAGCTTTCATGAGCTGATGGCAAAGCTCGGAAATGACTGTCGTTTTCCCAGTTCCAGGCGGTCCTTGGATGACATACAGATCATTCGCTGACATCGCACCTGTCACCGCCGCCTGTTGGTACTCATTCAATGGATGGTGAAAATCGAGCTCGAGTTTCTTGTTTGTAATTTGTACGACGGGCCGTTCTTCGAAAAGCACTTTTTCCAAATTAGCGTTTGCGGCGAATCCATCTTGCAAATCCTTGAAACCTTTGCGTAATCGACGGATCTGGCTAAGTTCAGCAAAATTGCTGAATGTCATTTCCCCCGTCTGTTTTGGCAATAAACTTCCTTGTCGCGCCAGCAATTGTGACTTCCTGCTTAACTCAATTTTCACATTCCGTTTGTTACGGTTCGTATCTGCAACGTGTCCGATATCACTATTTGAGCCATTAATTTTCGCGCTGAACCCTTGTATTGACCGCCACTGTTTTCCTTCTAACCCGTGACAAGTAATTGTTAGGACACTGAATGATTCATTAAGAACGGGATTGGAAAATTGGATGGTAACATCTGCAACATCAGCGTTTTTCTCTTCAATGCGCAAATAGCCTTCCCAGCTTGCAATCCGTTTTTCAACATATTCGGAACGCTCCTGTGCGATTGGTAATTCCCGTAGGCTCGTATACAGTTGAATCGGCATCGGTGTACCTGTTCGCCGATTCACTGCGAGAGCCAAGCGGACACCGAGTCGGCGATTAGTTCGAACAGGCTCTTTACGCCCTTTCACTCGGAAGCTTGTCGCAAGGAACCCTTCGTTTTTGTAGACGCATTCAAGCACGGCGACGCGTTCATTCAATAGTGTCGCCAGTTGCGGATTTCCCTGTGGATCAAAGTAGAAGGAGAATGTCATGTTGTCTTGTTTTGCCGGCAGTTTTTCGATATATACCGCGAAGCTATCTTGCTTTGAAAATAGGGCATATTCGTCTGTCACCCAGTTGCCGATTTCCTTTTTGGCGCGTGTTGTCAGATCGAGTCTGCAGTGCATTATTTCCATTTTTTCCACAGTGACATCCTCCTTCCATCTTTCTTTTCGTAATGAAGCCATGAGTTCTATCATACAACAAAATGTAGTTCGGATTAGTCCGAAAAGTTACCGATTCAGCCTCAAATTTAGATGGGTAATTGGTGTACCGTAAAATGGCGTTAATTTCAAGTAAAAAGTTATTTTTCTGTAAAAACGGGTATAGTTGCTGTACGTTATAGTTGAGAAAATAAGGAAAGAAGGGTTGATATATATGATTCAAAGAACCTATATTGGTTTGTATGATACTCAAGCGTCATTAATTGGTGCAATAGAGGAGTTGGATCGTAAAGGCATCACTCCAGAAAATATGTATGTAATTGCAAAAAACGAAGAAGATGTCGAAATGGTGCGTCGGAAGACTTATGACGATATCCAGTCTGTGCCGTCAAATTGGCTCGATCGTTTCATCGGCTATATATCAGGAGAGAATCATGTGCGCAGCATGTTAGTGGATGTCGGTTTTGATGAAGCGGATTTGCGGAAATATGAGGCAGAAATACAGGCAGGAAAATGGCTGCTGTATGTTGAAGGCGAACCTGAAAAAACGGCTTATGAAATCAACGCTGAACGTCAAAAAGCGGAAACAAATCCGTTCGACCATAGTGCTTCAGAGGCGGAGCGACTGAACGAACAGCATGACGAGTCTCCAACATCTATCGGGAACGATGGTTTTCCAAAAAACGAATATAGGGACAGTGTTATGGAAGTAAAGGACGAAGCGCAGTTCACTTCCCAAGAGGGACGTTTTTTAGGGAAGGCGGGTGGCGAAGCGTTGTACGATACAACAAATTACGAGTCCACTGCTGCTCCCAGACCGCGGCCTTCACTCGTACGCGGCACTCCAACACCTGAACGGAAACATCTTCATATGCTCGCAAAACAAGAGCGTCGACAGGACAATCCAACTAACCATTCAATAAATTATATCCCTACACAATCTACGTTTGAATTTGATGAAGATGTAGCTTCGAAAGATCCGATAATCATTGATTTGAGAGGCATTAGTAAGGACAAAGATGAAGCGAGTCTTTGGCTCATTCAAGATGAAGACGATTTGAAGGATTGAGGAAGTAGACAACTGACACGAGCTGTAATGTGTCAGTTGTCTTTTTTTATGTTTTTTATCCTTCTGAAGTCACGCAAAGTAATTTCACTTCACTGTCTGTGTAGTTGTACCAATAGTGCGGTTTTGTGGAATCGATCATAAATGAATCGCTCGGTCCGAGTTCGATAAGTTGTTCTTCAAGTTGGACAGTTAGCTTCCCTTCAATGACGTAAAGAAATTCTTGCCCCCGATGGGTAATTAGATTCCCTTCCGTCTGCCCTGGCTTTAACATGACTAATAGTGGGACGAAATCACGTTGCGTAACCATCGTTCCGAGATCTTTGTAATAGATGTTGTGCTGATCTGCGCGTTTATTGATCATAAGTATTCCATTTTCATCGCGATGTTCGTCCTCAAAAAAGATGCTCGGATTTACACCGAATGCAATGGAGATTTTTTTTAATGATTCCAATGTCGTTGATGATTTCCCTCTTTCAAGCTGTGATAAGAAGCTAATTGAAAACCCAGTTTTTTCTGCAAGCGTTTTCAATGTCATCCGTTGCTGTTGTCGCGTTTGTTTAATTTTTTCTCCAATATGGTTTTCACTCATTTTTCATTCTCCTAAATAATTATGTTGACAGAATATTAGTATATATTTATGATAGGCATAATGCAATTGAAGTGGTACTTCAATTTTTTACTAGGGGGAATGGATAATGGAAAAGAAACAGCTGAACAGAGTATTGATCGCAAGTCTCGTCGGCAGCTCGATTGAGTGGTTTGACTACTTCTTGTATGGAACTGTCGCTGCGCTCGTCTTCAACCAGGTCTTTTTTGTCAATGAAGATCCGACTGTTGGACTTATGCTTGCGTATGCATCATTTGCACTCGCCTTCTTCATCCGGCCGTTTGGGGGAATTATTTTCAGTCATATTGGGGATAGGATTGGAAGAAAGAAAACGCTCATTATCACACTAAGTCTTATGGGTGTTGCAACATTTGGAATGGGGTTACTTCCTACATATCAAGCAATCGGTATTTGGGCGCCGATTCTCTTAATTACACTTCGTCTAATCCAAGGGTTAGGTATTGGGGGCGAATGGGGTGGTGCGCTATTGCTTGCGGTTGAGTATGCACCTCCTGAAAAACGCGGATTCTTCGGATCTGTTCCGCAGATGGGAATTACAATCGGGATGATGCTTGGTACGTTCGCGTTGTCGATCATGACAATGCTTCCTGAAGATTCATTCATGACGTGGGGCTGGCGTGTACCGTTCATCTTGAGCGCATTGCTCGTCGTATTCGGTTTATGGATCCGTAAAGGGATCGATGAAACACCGTCATTCAAAGCGGTTCAGGAACGCGGGGAAATTCCAAAGCTCCCAATCGTTACGACATTGAAAACGCATTGGCGTGAAGTTTTGATAGCCATCGGGGCAAAAGTTGTTGAGACGGCTCCTTTCTATATTTTCAGTACGTTCATCGTTTCGTATGCAACGACGTATCTAGACTATTCAAGAACAGCGACATTAAATTCAGTCATGGTTGCGACAATCGTAACGACGATTCTTATTCCGATTATGGGTAAACTGTCTGACAAAGTTGGCCGGAAACCTTTATACGTATGGGGTGCTGTCGGAATGATTATCTTCGCATTCCCGTACTTCTGGATGATTCACCAAGGTTCAGTTACATTGCTTGTCATTGCCACTGTCATTGGACTTGGCGTCATCTGGGCACCAATTACGGCAGTTCTCGGGACGATGTTCTCTGAGATTTTCTCAGCTGAAGTTCGTTATACAGGTATTTCACTCGGTTATCAGATCGGTGCAGCAGTTGCTGGGGGTACAGCACCTTTAGTTGCCACTGCATTACTAGCAAACTTTAATAATTCTTATATACCGGTTGCGCTTTACATCATTTTCACCGCGGTTGTTTCACTACTTGCTATCTGGGCAGTGAAAGACCGGAAAAATCAAGCGCTCGATCAATAATTTTGAAGGAGCGGATTAGATGTTAATTATTAATGAAAAAGAAATTCAACAGCATTATTTTATGGCAGATGCATTAGTGGATGTCGAACATATATTGCGAGCGAAAGCGGAAGAGCAAATTGCTAATCCGCATCGCACAGTCATCGAGTTTCCGCAGCATAGCGCTTCCGTTTTATATATGCCGAGTTCAGACTTGGAGAATGAAATGACGACTGTTAAAACGGTGACGATTTTCCCGGATAATCCAGCTGTCGGGAAACCGACGACGCAAGGAGTCATCCTTGTATCAGATGCGAAAAATGGCGAACATCTCGCAATGATGAACGCTTCGTATTTGACGAGACTGCGGACAGGGGCGTTAAGCGGACTCGCGACTGATAAACTTGCACGTGAAGATTCAAAAGTATTGGTCGTCATCGGAACAGGTGCAATGGCGTTCGAGCAAGTGCTTGGCGTGCTTGCGGTACGGAAAATCGAGAAGATGTTGCTTGTTAATCCAACGACTGAGAAAGCTGTGAAGTTCAAAGACCGCTTAGTCAGTTTCGGCGTTGACAGTTCCATTGAATTCGAAATTATTGAAGATGTAGCTAAGGCAGTGCGGCAGGCGGATATTATTTGTTGCAGTACGCGTTCGAAAACGCCTGTCTTTGATGGTGTAGATGTACAGCCGGGCACACATGTAAATGGGGTCGGGTCATATTTACCAACTATGCGTGAAGTGGATCATACATTCATTAAACGATGCGACAAGATTGTGACGGATGATGAAGGCGGCGTGAAAGAGGAAGCCGGTGAAATCATTTATGCGAATGAACAGGATGATTGGTCATATGATGAGCTGCACGGGGAACTGATGGATCTTGTCACAGATAAAGTTATATCTAGAGAGAACACTGAAGAGATTACGTTCTTCAAATGTGTTGGCGCTGCGTATTTCGACTTGGCCGTTGCGCAAGGGGTTTATCGGAAAGCAGTGCAAAATGGATATGGTGTGGAAGTTGAGGTATAAGTCTTTCATTGACATACGGAAGCTAAAGTAAGACTAAAAAAGCGGTGCTATTGATTTTACTGATAGCACCGCTTTTCTATTTTTTTCAAACAACAGTACGACGTCGTTTTTGTATCAGTTTCAACACAAATGGTGAAAGCAACGCAAGGATAATCAAGATCATGAAGACGACACTAATCGGTCTAGAGAAGAAGAACTCCACCAAATGTCCTTGTCCCATTACCAATGATTGCCCAAGTCCCTTTTCAGCAATTGGCCCTAGTATCATTCCTAGAATGACAGGTGCTGTACTGAAACCTGTTTTACGCATCAAATATCCTAATACGCCAAAGAACAACATCATATACACATCGAACATACTATTATTAATAGCGTAAGAACCTAAGACGCATAAAATGATAATGACTGTAATGAGTATATTCGGGGGCACTTTTAATGCTTTGATGAAATACTTTGCACCAAAAAGCCCGACAATCCCCATTAATATATTTGCTACGATGAACCCGATAATTACCGCATAGCTAATCGTGGCATTCGCTGTGAATAATTCATTACCTGGCACAAGTCCTTGAATCATTAATCCACCAAGTAAAACTGCAGTTGTTGAACTACCAGGAATACCAAGTGTCATTAACGGAATGAGCGCTCCACCCGTAACTGCATTATTTGCAGCTTCAGAGCCCGCGATTCCTTCAATGCTTCCTTTACCAAATTCCTCTTTGTTTTTCGAGAAACGCTTTGCTTCATTATATCCGACCCACGAACCGACATCCCCGCCGGCTCCCGGTAAAATCCCAACAAGAACACCAAGTCCAGAAGATCTTAGTATCGTCGGAAGTGTTTTCTTCATGTCTGCCCGGTTAGGTAATAATTTAGTTAGCTTTTGCTTAACTACTTCCTTCTTCGCTCCATCTTTCTTTTCAAGCATGATGAACACTTGCGATAAAGAAAATAGACCGATCAAAGCCGGAACTAGAGATATACCAGACTCCAATGATACATTGCCAAACGTATAACGTGGAAATCCAGTAATAATGTCAATGCCAATTGTTCCAATTAATAAACCGAGAACTCCTGATGCCAGTCCCTTAACCATAGATGCACCAGATAAGGATCCGATAATTGTTAAACCAAAAATGGCAAGCAGGAAGTATTCAGGTGCACTAAACATCAATGATAACTTGGCAAGCGGTGGAGCTAAGAACAATAATGCAACTCCACTAATAAAACCACCGATCATCGAAGATACAGTACTAATCCCAATCGCTCTTGCGGCCATACCTTTTTGTGTTAATTGATAACCATCCAACGCTGTGGCTGCTGAGGCAGGAGTACCTGGTGTATGAAGCAGTATTGACGCAAGAGAACCCCCATATGTTGCAGAAGTATAGATTGCTGTCAACATGACAAGGCCTGCAACCGGCTCCATACCAAACGTAATTGGCACTAACAACGCAACCGCCATCGTCGAGCTTAGTCCTGGAAGAGCTCCGATGACAATTCCACCGACCACACCTACGAAAAGGGCGATGAGCGTTTGGACAGTGAAGAGGTTTGCTACTATTTGTAGAATTATAGAAGTATCCATTTCAAGCACCCTTTCTTAAAAAAGTAATCCAGTCGGTAGAAATACATGCAGTAACTTTACGAATAGAAGATAAATGAAAAGTAGTGTAAATACAATCGTCAAAATATACGCTTTAAGTGATTTCATGCCCAATGCAAATAGAATTCCAATCATGAATATTGCAGTGGAAACAAAAAATCCTAAAACATTAATAAGGATGACATAGATTGTTACAGTCACTAAAATGAGAACAGGCATTTTAATCATGCTGAATGATAGCTGTTCTTCATCATCTGCGGCAGGTACGTCTATCGCTTTTGCACGCATTGTAGTTTTTCGAAATCCATTAAAGAGCAATAGTATCGAGAAAAAGATGAACAATCCTAATATTAAATATGGAAATAAAGCGGCACGTTCAGGAAACCCCTTTGCTTGCACTATAAAAAACATTGAAGTCACTAAAATAATAAAACCTGCATACACGTCATGGTGTAATTGTTTCAGCATTTAAGCTCACACCCTTCTACTACTTAGAATAAAGAACTATCGTAATAACCAGTCCATCACTAGTTATAGTGGTGGACTGGATCTATCCAAAACTCAGTTACACTTCACCATTACCAACCTAAAAGGTCTTTTAAATCTATTACTGCTTCTTCATCCTTTTTCAAGATATCCATATAATCTTCACCGTTCTCGTAGTTCACACCATAACCGAGATCCGCCATTTTTTGAATATGCTCCTCATTCGTAACTGCCTTTTCAAGCGCAGATTGCAACTTAGCTAAAACTTCTGGATCCAACCCTTTAGGTGCAATCAGTCCACGTGAAGATTCTTGATAAATCTCGAATCCGCTTTCTTCAAATGTCGGTACATCCTCCATGAACTCAGAACGTTTAGATGCAGCTACTCCAAGTACTTTAATCTCTTTGTCTTTATATAAACTTAATACTTCTCCAGCATTAGCAACTAACAAATCGACATGTCCACCTAGTACAGCAGCACGACTCTCCGCTGCACCGTCAAAGTGCACAGCTTCCAGTTGCGTACCATACTTTTTGTTAAAACTTAAAATCACTAAATGTTCATCTGTACCTTCGCCTGTTGCAGTAACTGTCAATTTGTTATCTTTTGCATAAGCGACCAACTCTTCTATTGTTGAAAAACGGTTTTCATCTTTACGGATTGCAATTATATCCGGATCGATTACGTGCATGCCTAAACCGACAAAGTCATCTAAACTTTTATCCCGTTTCAATGTAGGATTCATATAGCCTGTAATGATATGTGGTGAATTTGCTAGTCCAATTGTGTAGCCGTCAGATTTTGCATTTGCTAGTTCATTCCAGCCAACCCAGCCGCCACCGCCTGTTTTGTTCACAACATTCACAGTCACGCCAAGCTCATCTTCCAAATACGGCTGAAGAAGTCGTGCACCTGTATCCGTTCCTCCACCAGCTGACCACGGAACAATTAATGTAATCGGCTTTTTAGGGAAATCTGCATCTGCTTTTCCCGCTTGATCTGAATCTTTCCCACATGCCGCCATTGCGACAGACAAAACAACCATAAATGCTAACAATATAAATTTTTTCATTTTTTTCTCCCCCTTATACATTAATGGAAAACGGATCTCTTGCTTCACTTGATAAATCTATCATGACATTTTTGACCCGTGTGTAGTCTAACATCGAATGCCAGCCACGTTCGCGACCATAGCCGCTTTGTTTCACGCCGCCAAATGGTGCTTGTACAGCACTCGTCCGATACGTATTCACCCAAACCGTTCCTGCTTCCAACTCTCTTGCAACACGGTGCGCTCGAGAAAGATCAGACGTCCAAATCCCTGATGCAAGTCCGTATTTGGAATCATTCGCTATGCGGATTGCATCTTCTTCATCTTTAAATGGAATGATGCTCAATACAGGGCCGAAAACTTCTTCCTTGGCGATGGTCATCGAATTGTCAACATGTACGAGAACCATTGGGCGAATGAAGTAGCCTTCCCCCGGTAATTCAGCATCTTTACCGATTAGAATCTTCGCACCTTCAGCTTCGACATTTTCAATCATCTTAGATATCGATCGGTACTGATTTTCATTTGCTACAGGTCCCATTTCCGTCGACTCATCCATTGGATCTCCGAGTTTGATGTGACTTACTTTTTCCGCGAGCCGCATCGCAACTTCATCATAGATGGATTCTTGCACTAACAACCTTGAGCCGGCAATGCAAGTTTGTCCACTAGAAGCGAAGATCCCTGCCATTGCACCTGGCACCGCTTTCAATAAGTCCGCATCCTCAAAGATGATATTCGGTGATTTACCACCTAGTTCCAGCGTTAAAGGAGTAAAATTGTCCGCTGCACTTTTGCTAATCAAACGACCTGCGAATGAACCTCCTGTAAAGCTGATTTTATTAACACGATCTGAACTCGTGAGCATGTCACCCACTTTACCGTCGCCTGTAACGATATTAATAACGCCTGGCGGGAAGCCTGCCTGCTCCACTAACTCTCCAAACAACAATGTAGATACAGAAGCATGTTCGGAAGGTTTTACAATGACACAGTTTCCAGCAGCCAATGCTGGGGCCAACTTATTCATGAGCAATTGCATCGGCGAATTCCAAGCAGTAATTAAAACTGCTACACCAACAGGCTCGCGCATTGTGTAATCGAATAAATTCATATTATCGAGTGGAATCGTTTCTCCGTAAATCTTATCCGCATACCCAGCAAAAAATCGAAGTGCTCTTGCTGTGAATGGAACTTGTTTTTTTGTCTCACGAATGACTTTACCATTATCTTTTGTTTCGTGTATAGCTAATTTTTCTGTATTCTCCTCAATTAAGTCTGCCAATTTCAACATACACTTAGCTCGGGAGAACCCATTCATCTTTTTCCAAGTATTGTTGAAAGCATGTTGAGCCGCGTCGATTGCCAGCTCCACATCTTCTTTTGAGGCAAGTGGAATCGTCCCCCACTGCTGTTTGTCATACGGATTGATGACTGGCAATGACTCTTCAGTAGAAGCCTGTTTCCATTCACCGTTAATGAGCATTTTATAGTGTTCCATGCAAATCACTCCTTTATTTTGTAAAGTCGATGTCAGACCAACGTTCCCAAAGCTTTGCAATCGCAGCATAGTCTTCGTCGCCGAAACCTTCTTGCGCTGCCATCTCGTATACTGAATGCGCAGCTTGAACCGAGAATAATGGCACGCCTTTTTCTTGGGCAAGTTGTAAAAACAGAGTAGAGTCCTTTCTTGCATTGACTGTAGACATCCCGCCCGCGTATTGGCCATTTTGGATCCGTTCATGATAACGATGCGTCAACGGTCTTAGCAATGCCGTTTCACCTCTTAATAGCTCATACACTTTCTCCGGTTGGATACCGAGCTTGAGTGCAAGTGCCGATGATTCTACAATGACACTCATAACGGCATGAGCAACACCATTATTAATAATTTTGGCAGCCATACCTGCACCAATTTCACCCATCATTTGCACTTCTGATGAAATCGCTTGCAAAACTTCCATGATTCGATCTGCCGCATTGTCCGAGTCGCCGACAAGCAGTGCTGCCGTTTGAGTTCTCATATGACCAACTCCACCTAAAATAGCAGCATCAATAAGTTGGACGCCATACTCACGGCTGATTTCCCGCAACTCCGCCACTTCTGCAGGCAAGATTGTGCTCGTCTCAACAATGATTGCATCCTTTTCCATCATTGGACTGATTTGCTGAACGATGCCTTTTGAAATAGACGCTTTCGGCATGGATAGAAAAACAACATCCGTTTGTTTAACTACCGCTTCCATCGAAGCTTCCACTTCTACTCCAAATTCTTTCATTGCTTCACGTTTTGTTTCATCAATATCAAAACCGATTACTTGAAATTGGGTTGCAAGCTTTTCTGCAATAGCACTTCCCATGTTTCCAAGACCAATTATTCCAACTTTTCTCTTCATCTGTCATACCTCCAACACCATTTGAATCGGCTAATCTCAAGCGATTACAAAAATAATTTTCTGACTTCTTACTTTACTAGTATAAATGCTTTCGGTTATAATTAAAATTAAGCGATTTTTATATGTACCTATAAAATATTTTTATACCGGGGTGTTAACCGTGGAAGAACGTGATTGGATCATGTTAACAAAAATAGGAGAAGGGAAAAATATATCACAGGTTTCTGAGGAACTTTTCATTACACAGCCTGCGTTGACTTACCGCATTAATAAAATCGAAAATGAATTCGGGACTAAGCTATTCATTCGCGGAAATAAGGGACTTAAACCAAATCACCAAGGGGAATATGTCATTCAATACGCTGAAAAGATGCTGAAGGAACTTCAGAACACGAGGGAAGAAGTCCTCTCTATGTCGTCACTTGTAAAAGGGAAGATATACATCGGAGCTTCAAATGCCATTGCACAATATATACTGCCTAATTTGTTATCTAAATTCCTGAAACTGTTTCCTGAAGTGGAGCCACATGTATTAACGGGGTTCAGTCCTTATTTGACCGACTTATTAATAAACGAGAAAATTCACGTCGCATTTTTACGTGAGGATTTGGAGTGGCTTCATTTCAAACAATTTCTTACTAAAGAAACCATTTACTTAGTTTCACATGAACAGGTGGAAATTGAAAACCTCCCTATGCTTCCTAGGATTAACTATAAGACCAATCAATCCCTAAAGTCGCTAATTGATGTTTGGTGGTCAAAAAGTTTTCAAAAGCCTCCTAATATTACTATGGAAGTCGATAATGGAGATGTTTGCCTTGAGATTGTTCGTGCTGGGCTTGGCTATGCTTTCCTTACCGAATTGGGATTATCAAAGGAAAAGTCGCTTTGGAGAGCCCCTCTTACCAACCATTTAGGCGAACCTTTACAGCGTGAAACTTGGCTTTATGGGTCAAAAGAATCTGAGAATTACTACACTGTAAAGGCTTTTTTGAATTTCATACAAGAAGAAGGCGTGTTTCGCATGTGACGTAAAGTCTCCTTTAGTTAATGGCCTTTTTTCATAATTCAAAACAAAAAACGACCCTATCTATTGTGATAGGCTCGTTTTTTTGTAATTCGTTCATTCCATCAAGCTTCTTATCAATGTTTCAAGCAACACAGGCATTTCCTTAAAAGCACTGTCCACATGCAGTCGCTCCGTTTTCTGATGCGCATCCTTACCGAAAGGACCAACGTTCAGCACCGGCGCCTGAAGGCTTTGCATATCCTCAAACGGAATCCAATACGTGTCGCCATACACAGGCGTGTTCCGTTCAAATGCTGTCCAACTATTTGTATAATCACTGTAATTCACATAACTCAAATCGCAGATTCCGTTGAAATAATGGATATGATCTAGCGTGACGTCAAACTGTTGTTTTGCAGTTTGCTGCATTAATTCAATCGATTTGATGACTAACGGATCATCTGAAGAATTGACGGCGGGATAATAAGGTGGTGCATACAAGACGACGGTTGCAGGCGCCAGCTCCTGACATTGGATGAGCAGATTATCCACAATTCGCAGAGACTTTTCCCGATCATCCCAGACGTCATTTAAAAGTACATCCTGTCTCAGCCGCCACACTTCATTCTTGCCGAGCTTTTGTATCGCATATGTCAATAGCTCATCATACTGCAGAACCCGAACTTCGCCTACCCCTTCGATATTTTCACGCTCGCAAATTTCTTTGTACCGCTTATTGCACTTATCGATCGCTGTCTGCGTCACTTCAGTGAACAGTTCCATCACTTCCGCAGCGGTCCGTTTGAATAGAAAGACATTATAAAGTGCCGAAGCCCGATAAGGAGTCTGTGTTGAATACTCCATTTTCAGATCTTTTTGTTGCAATGAAACAGGGAGCGGGGTCGCTTCTCCACGGTCCGTTTCACATAACAGCGGATTCCACTCCAGTTCCTGTGTTACAAATGACGCGATATAATTGGCCGTCATCCCTTTAAGCGGTTCCCCTACATGCGTCTCTTTTCCGTAGAACAACGCAGCAGGCATTATTTTGCCGATTGTCCCGGAATAGATATATTCCTTCGTATCTGTTGGACCTTGAGAGAAAGACGGTTCGCCATTTAAAAACAATGTATAATCAAGCCCGAATTCTTCACGCAGCTGGACGAGTTCGGTCACGGCGGTCCGCATGCCCGCCGAATTCACCTCTTCATCAGGCACCGTCACGAGCAACAGATTAATCGGCCATTGCTCGACACTCGCTTTCTCAATCAATTGCATATGTAATGCCAGTCCCGCTTTCATATCCATCGTCCCGCGGCCGAACAGATAGTTTCCGGATTCCAAATCTGCCAATACGTCTTCTGACAACTCATCCTTATGTTCGTGCAGTCTTTTCGTCAATTCTTCCGGATAAAATGCCAACGGTTCAAGCGCACCGTATTCTTCCGTATACACTGTATCGAAATGGCTGATCAGAACGACCGTCTTCGTCGCTTTTGGATGCTTATAAAGCGCTGTCACAACTTGCCGACCTAGCCCAGCATCAAACAGATTAATATATTCAGGATGATTCCTGAAATAAGGAAGTTCTTCGAGTTTCATCATCAACTTCGATGAAAAGAACCGCTCCCCTTCCGTCAGTGTCCGACTATCCCAATTGACGAGCTCACATAAAAGGCTACGTAATTTCTCTGGCGTGTCCCAATGGTTTTTATTCATCTTCCACTCCCCCTTTTCCTCATTGTACAGAAGAGCGGTAATGAATGACAAACTTTGCAAATAAAAAAAGAAGAGGCTGTCGAACGCGCCATCTTCTCTCATCCCATTACACAAATCCGGTCTTTGCCATTTCGCTTCGCCTCATAAAGTGCCATATCCGCTTCATGGAAAAGGTCTTTGAATGTCGTAATTGTCCCGTTGCCATTGTCCGCAATCCCAAGACTCGCAGACACAGGAATAATGACGCCATTCTTCTCAATTTTCAATTTCCGTACGGCTTCAACGAGCTGTTCCGCTTTGATTCGAGCTTGTTCATGTGACACACCTTTTAAAATGATCGCGAACTCATCTCCCCCGAAGCGTCCCATCAAATCATCACTCCGGATTTTACCACTACATACTTTTGCAATTTCTTGAATGATTCGGTCCCCAAACATATGGCCAAACGTGTCATTCATCACTTTCAAGTTATCGAGGTCAAGCGCGATACAGCTAATTTGCTCACCTGCAATCGAAGCTTTTTCAAGCATTTCATCTGTCGCGATTTCCATATAGCTTCTATTATATAGCCCTGTCAGGTAATCACGGTTTGCACGCCGCTCGATTGCAGCAAGATCATGCTTCACTTCCAACCGCATCGCCGTCATGACAAGTTCCTGTTCCCTCAATTTGTGCAACACATCGATATATTCCTGTTGTGCTTTGAATCCTAGTTCTATATTCCCCATTAATTCACATACTGTACAACGTTTTTCGAGCAACTCACTAAGCAAGTTCAGGTCATTCACACGTTCCGCCAACTCTTTCGCTTTTGTGAATGAATCAAATGCTTCCTCATACTGATTTTCTTTCATCAATAAACGACCATACAAATCATCTAGTTGGATTTGTTCACGTATAAATGTAGCCAAAGCCGGTTCTTGACGCATTTCTTCTATTAAGGTTGCTGCACGATTAAGGTTTCCAAGTCCGATAATCGCATTAACCATATTCAATTTCACACGGAATTCCAAAATCGGTGTGGGAGGATCATGCATTTTAGCCGCTTCCAAACCTTTACAGCTGTATTCATAAGCTTTGTCGTAAGCCTTTTCTTCACTATAGAGATGACTAAGATTGCTGTACGCATTGCTGACGATATTAAAGTGGTTCAGTTTTCCGCCTAAATCAATTGCTTTATTGAGCGTCGCTTTCGCTTTTTGATAATCTTTATTATGCTCATGAATAATAAAGAGGATATTGTAGCCATTCAGCCTGTCTGTATCATCACCATGATCAATGCAATATTCCAAGTACGTATCGATGCAATTAAACGATTCTTGCAATTCACCTATACAATAGTAGGAAGCTGCTTGATTAATAAGCGCAGTCAAAATCGATTTATAATCTTTATTGACGTAACCAGACTCAAACAATCGCATAGACACTTCAATGGTCTCTTTATACTTTCCTTCAGCACGTAACTCGGTCACTTTTTTCTGCAACGCAATCAAGTCTTCTGTCTCCATAACTCCACTCCTGTTACTCAATAGTAGGTCAAAAGATTATATCAGCTAGTTATTAGGACTATATATGTCTTCTAATAGTAGCATATAAATCTTATTTTGCGAGCAGATAATGGAATTTTCTTTATTTACCTCCACGCAACACTATTTCTTTGCCTTCCACTTTTCCGATTTCAAATGATGTTGCATCAAAAAACATTTTCGATCGTTCGTAATCCGATTCATATTTCGCCAGCATACTTACCGCAGGACCTACACTCCAAACAATCGCCAAACTGCATAGGACAACAACGACCGCTAACACTAAAGCTGCTATCTTCCCCAACGCTCATCCCCTCCCAATTAATTAACTTCCTACTCTGACTATACAAGCCTTATGTGTAGATGCCTATCAAATTCTTTCGATGGAAATTGATGAAATCAACGGAGAAAATACATATTTAAAAAGATTGTAACGTCCATCGACAGCTTATCTTGTCAGATGCTGCGTAAAGATATCGAAACATTCATGATTCGCATGGGAGGGTGTGACATACGCGAAATGTAGCGGGGCTGTATTGAAACGTAGCAGGCGCAACGAAACGTAGAACGCGCGTATCGAAATGTAGAGGCGTCGTATCGAAACGTAACCTCTTCGTATCGAAATGTAGCGAGCGCAACGAAACGTAAACGGCGCGTATCGAAACATAGAGGCGCCGTATCGAAACGTAACCTCTTCGTATCGAAATGCAGCAAGCGCAACAAAAAGTAAACGGCGCGTATCGAAATGTAGAGGCGTCGTAACGAAACGTAACCTCGTCGTATCGAAATGTAGCGAGCGCAACGAAACGTAAACAGCCCGTATCGAAACATAGAGGCGCCGTATCGAAACGTAGCCTATTAATACTAAAATCTAATTATCGACCTACTTTTGACCCCATAATTCATCTTTCCGAATATACTTGTCTAAAAGCTGAGAGTTTGTTAATCTGTTGTTGATTGAATAGTCTATCGAAAGGGTTTGATAACAATATTTATGAAAAGGCACCCGCCTGAAGAATTGATTCAGTTGGAAAGACTGGCGGTCAGACTTCCAACTAGTCATCACAAGTATGCGTATATCCAAACAAAGTACCATCAGTTGAAAGCGGGACTCGCAGGCGAAATTTATGTTGATCGTGTACTACAAGAAATCTCCTACCCCCGAGGAGTAAAAGTTTTAACGGACATCCGTCTGGAAATCAATCCCCATTTCCAGATACAGATTGACACCCTAATCGTTTCTCCACACTCCATTATCCTTTTAGAAGTAAAATATTATGCCGGTACAGTGAATTTCAATGAAGATAGCGGTAAAACGACTAAAATCACTTCAAATGGTGAAACCGATAAATACGATTGCATCATTCACCAACTAGATCGTGCAACAGTCGGGCTGAAGACTTGGTTAGAAAAGCGCAATATCTCAATTCCCATCATACCTATACTTGTAATGGCTAATGGACAGACTGAAATCCCTGTATTTCCAGATTCTCTCACACTTAAATACGCAAAACAACTACCAAGATATATCCGAAGATTACTAACGGAGACAGAGTCACTTCAAGCATATCCAAGCACTTCCATAGCAGAAATGATTATAGCCAATCAAGTGGATTGGCGCATGACGCCCGCCTGTGAGCGATATGAAATCACTCCAGCACATCTGATCAGAGGTGTACTTTGTTCTTCTTGTCATAATCCGATGGATCGGAAACGTGGCCATTCATGGATTTGTCCCGTGTGTAAAAAAAAGGATCCTCGTGCTTTGGAAACGTCTGTTAAAGATTGGTTCTTGCTTATTGGGCATACTATTTCGAATAAGCAACTACGATTTTTTCTGGATTTAAAATCGAGTGCTGCCGCAAGCATAATTTTTAGCCAATCAGGCATGCGTCGTCTTGGTAATGCTCCTCAAACTTTTTATACAATGAATAAAACCGAAGTAAATTCAGTCGTTAAAAGTCGCTAAAGCGACTTTTTTCTTTTGAGATACATCATTCTTGGAGCATAACATTCGCAACACCATGTAAACCAACGTGTGTATTGGAACCTAGTACGCGCAACAAAACGTAAACAGTGCGTATCGAAACGTAGAGGCGTCGTATCGAAACGTAATCCATGCAACGAACGGATACGGCTCGTATCAAAACGTAGCATACTCGCAATTAACACTCTTGCTTGACAAAATTAGCAGCACCCTAACAAGCAACTCTTAGAAAATATCCCATTCTAGTACATGATTCTATTGAGAGTCTTTTAATTAAAATAAGTGTTCACCTGGTAACTGTTGACATTTTTTTTGCATATAGTACAATTATTTTATATTATTAGATAATAGAGCGGTATGATAATAGTTGGATTGCAATAACAAGGAGGCGTGCTAACTGGATATCATTCGTTTTGAACTCAAAAAGATGCTGCGTCAAAAGAAATTACTCGTACTAATCGTCCTCACTCTTTTCATCACCGCAGGTTTGTACATCCAAAACGTTTCCCCACCATCCAAGTTTCAAGAAAGAGCATTAGAGAAAATTGAACCTTTTATCTCAGAGTCGGATCAAGTGTATCAAATCTTGACTAATCTAAAGCGGTCTGTCGGCTTAGATGAAAATCAGAAGATGCAACTCGAACAGGCAAACTTGATGGCTACAGATCTTTTTCAGTGGAAAAGCGCAATTTACAATGAAGAATGGGAAACCATTCCTGAAATTGAACAGAAATTTCTAGCGAATATGCAACTGTTTGAAAGCTATGAGAATAGTTTCCTGGCTTTGCGCGACATTGAACGGGAGATGACGATGCAGAGAAATGAATGGATGCTAAGTCACAATCTTGCTTACGAGGATGAAGACTTTCCCACTTCCCCAGCTTTGTTTCTGAAGGAGAATGCGAAAATATTATTTGGAGTTGTCGGAGTAGGGCTGATCATACTTCTTTTCGGAAACCTTGTTGTGACAGAAAAGGAACAGCAAACTTGGCTGACTGTCAGGACACAACCGATTGCGAAATGGCGTTTGATTGCAGGAAAATACATAAGTGTATGTTTAATGACCCTCTTGTATATTGGCATAGGCATTCTTACGAGTATTGTCATTCCCATCGTCCACAATGGCTTGCCCGTACTCCTTGAATATCCGGCAGTTGTCACTTCAGGCGATACGGTTTCAATTATCTCAACAGGACATTATCTGATGAGGGCAATCTTATTATTCATCATAGCAAGCTTATTTACCTTGAGTCTTACTATTTTCATAGGATTATTCGTTAGAAATTCATTTACCCAATACATGTTAACAGGATTTGTCTTGCTTATTGGAGTATTTTCGACATTATCTTTAGACAGTATTAATGCAATATGGAATCCATTCCGTCTGTTTCTTTTTCCTCAATTACTAGAGAAAGCGCCGAATACTTCCGATTGGTGGATGCTAATCTTCGTTGCAAGCTGGAGTCTCCTCTTGCTGGTCGGAGCAGTCGTCATGCCCGAAAGAACATCGGCTTTGTTTCAAGCTTCTTCAAACAAAAGACCTTTTGCTAATGGAAAGGTTAAGAGGAAGCTGCCTCCTGTGTTGCAAGTAAGTTTATTTGAGTGGCGAAAAATGAGACGCAACCCGCTATTTGTCCCTGTAGCGACTGTGTTAGCACTTCTATTAGCCATGGATTATATTTTTATTACACATCAGACAGGGCTTAAAGAAAATGAGTACTTCGAATCCATACAAGAATTCGTGGAAGATGCTAATGTTAACAGGATCTACCGTTCTGAGCAATCGATTGCCTCCTTCGATGAGGAAAAGAAAAAGGCAGAGGAGAAAGGTGATGAAAGCTGGATTGCTTATTATAATGATCCAGAGTCTCTGCAGATCTTAGAAGAGCGCTTAGAGGGTTACAGAGATGCAAATGCTAAGCGCTTAGAGGCGATTGACAATTATCAACAGAAGCAATGGATCTCTTTTTATGAATACCAGCTTGCGCTCAATGAGGAATGGCGTGATCGGGAAACTGTCTCCGATTATTTCAGCCCCTTTACATATGCAGTCAGCATTGCGGAAAAGAAATGGCTGTTGGAGCGTAATCTTCGGCCTGTTTTATCAGGGGATTTTACACCGACGATTTTTGATAGTTATGATGGAGACAAGGAATTCGAGAAATATATACATGACTTATATAAAAAAGTGGAGAATAGTGGCCTGTTTTCTCTCTACCTGAACTTGACAGATAAATTTTATATAATTCCCGGTATTATCATCCTCTTTCTGGTCGGAATAGGTTTTGCAAGTGAAAGAGGAAAAAGGCCAACGTTACAATTACTTCTGACACAGCCAGTCAGGAAACGCGACCTGTTTCTTGGAAAAGTGTTCACGAATTCTATTATTGGGATTGGCGGTTTTGGCGGTTTCTTCGGATTATTAGTTTTCATCGGTACGTTGGCAAATCGATTTGGCGACTGGGCTCACCCAGTCCTGCATTATGATCAGAAATGGATAGATGATCCTTTTTCTATCGTCGATGGCGAGTCGTCTATTCTTGAAGGATTCCATCTTATGCCGCTAGGAAATTATCTACTTGAAACGGTAGCATTGCTATTGCTGGTCTTTTGGTTTTCTATCGTGTTATCCATCTTCCTTTCTCAATTCATCCGGAGCAAAGTGGGCGTCATCGGTACTTTGGCCGCAACGATAGTAGCCGGTTATATAGGTAGCCACAAATTGCTCGGTGATTTTCTTCATCTTTCGCCATTCACATATTTTGACGTCGCCCGTATTACAAACGGTGAAATTGCAGTGCTAGCGGAGAATTATCAGATTACTGTAATGACTGGTAGCCTTGTGCTTTTTGCGTCGATTATCGGGCTGATTGCTATCGGATGGTGGATGGGGAGCAGGAAAGATCGAGTGCCCGCGGAGTAATGAATTAGAATTTGTGCCTGCCAATCATGCAATCTATTATTGCTTGATTGGCAGGCACTTTTTTGTTTATGAGACGATGGAATTAATGGAGCGCAACGAAACGTAGACGCCGCGTATCGAAATGTAGAGGTGTCGTAACGAAACGTAAACTCGTCGTATCGAAACATAGCAGGCGCAACGAAATGTAGACGGCGCGTATCGAAACGTAGAGGCGTTGTATCGAAAAGTAACCTCATCGTATCGAAACATAGCACGCGCAACGAAACGTAAACAGCGCGTATCGAAACGTAGAGGCGCCGTATCTAAACGTAACCTCATCGTATCGAAACGTAGCGAGGCGCACCACACCAAAAAGCAGCCAACAAAAGTTGGCTGCCCCCATTCAGAACGCTCCTGATCCACCTCCGCCGCCACCGGTTCCCCCGCCGCCACCAGAAGCAGAGTAACTGCTGGAACTTGCCGATGCGGTAGTTGTTGCGGATGCGAAAACGGTTGTCAGTAAAACGGGATTCACATACATGTAGTTGAATCCGTAGCTTGACGCAGATTCTGTTGATCGTGCATTCGCCTGCTCGAATTTGTCCAATTCAGATTGGATGTGGATGTCCTGTACTCCAACGCCAAACGTATAGGCACGCAACCGTTCATCGGTCGGCAATGAACGCCATTTCTCTGCATTAAAATCGCCAAACGATTCGAATGCATTCCTGAAATGCTGCCACTCTTCATACAGCACATGCCCTTCGTTAGTCCGCGGGCGATATACAAGTCCGACCACGAGCGTAATGACTGTCGCCGCGATTGCCAATAGCATTGAAATGAAATGCGAGAAGATGCCGAAAAGGATCGCAACGACAACAAAGCCGATACTTGCCAAGATGAAATTCATACGGAGCTTCGGCTTTTTCTCGATCAAATCCTCTTCTTTCACTTCATCACGCACACCTTTTTGCCAAGCGGCGAATCCTTCGTTATAAGCAGGGTGGTTCAACTCATTTTTCGTATAGCTGACCAAATCGTCCATATTGAAATTCGTACCGTCACCGGCTTTACGGAACAGCAAATCGATCAAAGCTCGTTCATGTTCAAATTCCACTTCCTCGTCAACCAATCTGAAATCTTTCTCCGACAGTTGTTCTACATACCCTTTACGGATTAGATCCAACAGGGCGGCAACCATCATTTCAGACGAAAACAGACCGCCTTTAACGTATAGAATCGTCGCCGGCATGCTCAATTTCTCGCTCGGTACGAAGAAACCTTCCGGAAATTGCGCCCGTGCTTCCCGCTGGCTGCGCTGTTTCACAATACGCATTTTCAACATTCCCCATGCAACCAATAATGCAAGCAAGCCGAACAATAGCCAGCCCCATAGTCCTGCAGTATCCCTGTTGTCATACAGAAACGCTTGCATGTTACGGTCTTTTTCCATTTCCTTCAGCGCACTGCCTTGCACCAATGTCACGTGCGGGAATAGAGCATTGTCATACACAACGCGGATATCGCCGTTCGTTCCCGAAGGCACTTTCCCCATCGCAAACGTGACAATGCCATCTTTATCCACAGAGCCAGATCGCTCTGCAGCGCCATAACCTAGGAACTCTGCCGTCTCCACCCGTTTCGGCGGATGAATACGGACAGTCATATTCCCATAATCCGTTTCATTCCGATCATCGAAAAAAGGCCAGTAAAACTCAGTGCCATCTTCGAATTTCTTTACTGCATTCTCGATTGTATACGTTATCTCAACGTTAACAATCTCTTTTTTCCCTTTTCGATGGATTCGATACTCTCCGTCAATTTTCTCAACTTCCAATAGAGTTCCTTTTTCAGAAGCTTTAAAATCAGTAATTTTCGAACCTTTCTTCGGAATCAATCCACGGATCAATCCGTTGAACTTCCCAGGAAAGTCATATGTGTGGTGTTCCACTACTTCTGCGTTTCCATCCGCCTGCAAGTACGCATCAATCGTCACTTCAGGGATGGAAAAATCGACAGCATGCGCTTGATTTGGTAAGAACAGAAATATGGCAATTAGTAGTGTCAAAATCCCTTTCATCATTTTCATCGAATCACCCCTTCTATACTTTACGGGATACCCTTTAAATAGTTTCAATTAACGTAAAAACCCACGCAGTAAATATCCGCGTGGGCAATTGTTATTTGATGTCGTTATGGACGAGCCCCGTCGCAATCTCCGGGAAGAATGAGAGAATGATCATGAATACGACCATGATGGCTGCGTAAGGTATGACCCCTTTGACGATTTCACTGATCGTATTCTCTTTATTCAACCCTTTCAACACGAAGAGGTTTAGACCGACTGGTGGTGAAATCAGTGCCAATTCCATATTAATGACCATAATGATGGCGAACCAGATCGGATCGAATCCGAGTGCCATGATGATCGGATAAAGAATTGGAAGCGTGATAACAAGAATTGAAACTGTTTCCAGGAACATTCCAAGAATCAATAATACAATATTGATCAGGATGAAGATGATCCATGGTGAAATATCCTGTGATGTCGCAAAGTTGACGATTGTTTGTGGAATTTGAAGGATTGTCAGGATATAGCCTAACAACATCGCACCAACAATGATGAATAAAATCATCGCATTTGTTTTAACCGTCGATACAAGAATTTCCCTTAATACGCCCATCGTCATGTTTTTATAGATGAATATCGCTATTAGGAAACTAAGCACAACCCCTACAGCCGCTGCTTCAGTTGGTGTGAAAACCCCTTTGTAAATTCCACCGATAATGATGATTGGCAATAGTAAACCCCAAATCGCCTTTTTAGAGGCCTCTAACCGTTCAGCCCATGTCGCAGGTACATCTTTAATGTGACGCGTTTGGTAAGATGAGAAAATCATAAAGGCCAATGTCAGAACAATACCTGGTACGATCCCCGCTACAAATAGCTTCCCGACAGATTCTCCTGTAACTGAACCATAGATGATCATCGGGATACTTGGAGGAATCAAGATCCCTAATGTCCCTCCAGCTGCAAGCAATCCAAGTACATGTCGCTTGTTGTAGCCTCTGCGTACCATTTCAGGAAGAGCAACTGCCCCTACAGTAACTGCAGTCGCGACACTTGAGCCCGAAATTGCAGAGAAAATCGTACAACAGAATAATGTGGCAATCGCAAGTCCACCAGGCAAATGCCTGAACCATCTGCTTGCCATTTCATACAAATCACGACCGACACCACTGACGACGAGCACTTGGCTCATTAATACGTACATCGGCAGTGCCGTGAGTGAGAAATCATCCAACGACTTATAGGAGATAATCGGAATTTGCGCAAACGCGAACGTCCCGCCGTTAAAGAAATACATTCCCGCAACTGCGAGCAAGCTCAATGTAAATGCAACCGGTAGTCCAATGACAAGAAGAAGTCCTAATCCACCTGTAAAGAATATGTTCATAGGTTTTCTCCTCCCCTATGTATGCCGCCGTCGATAATTTGCATAATGAACGCAATACACATGAGTACTCCACCGATCACGAGTAGGGATTCCGGGATATACATCGGAATCCGGAGCAGTGATGCGGAAGTGACTTGCAAATTGAACGTCTTTACGACATGCAAATAGCTGTAAACTGTGAAGATGATGCTGAAAACGAGGCCGAGTGAATTCGTCAAATAGGCAAGCAACGTTTTCATTCGATCATTGACATTGTTAATTAATAAATCAACTGTAATATGCGAATAGGTACGAACCGCATAGGCGCTGCCAAGGAAGCAGCTGCCAATGATCGCATAGATGGATAACTCCGTCGCCCATGAAGTCGGTTTATGGAAAAACGACCTTGAAATTACTTCATAGAACGTCATGACAGTCGTGATCAAGATAAGCACGCCTGCAATATAAGCGCCCCATCGTATGAGCAGATCCATGAATGTATAGACCTTTTTCATAAGCGGTCCCCCCTAGCTTCTTTTATTTCTTATCTACTAAATCCAGTAATTCTTGACCAAGATCGCCGGCATTTTCAATGAATACGTCACGAACAGGCGCTGCCGCGTCTTTCCAAATATCCAACTCATCTTCAGGAACGTAGTACACTTCCATTCCTTTTTCTTCTAGCGCTTTCGCAGATTCAGTGTCTTCTTTTTCAGCTTGCTCGCGGATCCACGTTTCTGTTTCAGCTGCAACTTCTGTTAACAACTCCTGTGTTTTCGCAGGAAGCTTGTCCCAGTAGTCTTTATTCACAGCTAATAGGAATTCAAGGTACGCATAGTTGTTAACCGTCAAATACTTTGTCACTTCATCATATTTACGTTGAAGCATCGCTGTTGTACCGGATGTTGCACCATCTACCGTATTACGTTGAAGTGCCATATACACTTCGCCGCCACCCATAAATACAGGTGAAGCACCATATGCTTGGATCAATTCAGAAGGCAAGTCACCGATACTTCTGATTTTCAAGCCTTTGAAGTCTTCCGGTTTCTTCAATTCGCGTTTGTTGTTAGCGAATTGCACATATCCATAGTCAGCGTACATTAACACTTTCGCGCCTTTTTCTTCCATAGCTCCACTCAGTTTTTCACCGAATTCGCCATTCACCGCTTCACCGACTGCAGCATAATCATTGAAGATGTAAGGGACATCAAAGATTCCCATTGCTGGAACTGTCGAAGACCATAGTGTTGAAGAGTTTACACCCATTTCAACGCCACCGGAAAGGATAGATTGGTTCATGTCTTTATCGCTTAATAATTGTCCTGCAGGAAAAACTTGTACTTTCACTTTGCCATCGGACTTCTCTGTAACTTCTTTCGCAAAGTTCTCGATGCCGATTGCGATATGGTGATCTTGTGGCAAGTTATACGCTAGACGGATTGTCGTTTCTTCATAGCCATCTCCGTCAGCCGGTTTCGCAGATGCTCCATCGTCTTTCTTATCTGTTGACCCGCACGCCGATAAAACGAGCAATCCTACTAATGAAATCAGTAATCCCAGTGTCCACTTTTTCATCCTTCATTCCCCTTTTCCTGTTTTCTTTCCACGTGACGGATTCGTCCGAGTGGCGTTTTTGTTGATAATAGCGCTGCATAATCTGCTGCATCCAACAACTTTTCAAAATCGATTCCTGTCGATATATTCATTCTTTCAAACAGATAAACAAGATCTTCGGTTGCCAAGTTCCCCGCTGCACCTGGCGCAAACGGACAACCTCCGATTCCACTGGCGGACGTTTCGAATATCCGTACACCCGCTTGATAGGCTGCATATGCGTTCGTCAGGCCGAGCCCTCTCGTATCATGCAAGTGAATCGTAACAGGCGTACCATTCGCAATCGCCAACACTTTTTTCATTAAACGTTCAACGTGATCTGGTGTTGCAATGCCTATCGTATCCGCAATGCCGATCCGGTCGACGCCTGCTTCTTTAACACGCTTGACGATGTTCAGTACGTCCTCTTCAGCAACTTCACCTTCGTATGGACAACCGAAACTGACCGCTACTGAGAAACACGTTTGAATGCCATCTTTCTTAGCCATCTGTAAAACGTCCAGAAACTGTTCCATGTTTTCATTGATGGACATGCCGATATTTTTCGCATTGAACGTTTCCGTCGCCGCACTGACCCAGTTCAGTTCAGTGAGCTGATGTACTCTTGCCCGCTCATATCCTTTCAGATTGGGGATTAAAGCAATCGCTTCTACGCCTTGAATTGAATCCATCGTATCCATTAACTGACTTGCATCTGCCATTTGAGGCACTTTTAACGGATGCACAAATGATGTCACTTCGACTTTAGAAATGCCTGCTTCAACCAACATCCTGATAAGCTGAAGCTTCTCTTCTGTAGATACTGGATTTGGGTCATTTTGCAAACCATCCCTTGGACTGACGTCGATAATCGTAACATCGGGCATTCAAACAACTCCTTTCGATCTTAATTGCGCAAATTCCTCATCGGATAAACCGAGCATTTCTTTATACACTTCTTCGTTATGGGATCCGAGTGACGGTCCTGTCCAACCAATATCTCCTGGAGTTCCTGACAATTTTGGTACAATTCCTGGCACCATCAACTTCTTCCCGTCCGGCAACTCAACTTCCTTCAACATATCGCGCGCTTCATAATGTTCATCTGCCATAATGTCCTGAATGCCGTAAATCGGTCCAACTGGAACAGAAACTTCATCAAGAATACGCTGTACTTCCTTTAACGGATGCTGCAATGTCCACTCTTCGATGAGTCCGTCAATCAGTTCGACATTATCTGCCCTGCCTTGGTTCGTTGAATAAAGCGGATCATTCGCAATATCTTCTCTGCCGATCGCAGTCATAAGACGTTGGAAAATCCTATCGCCATTCCCGCCGATAACAATGTGTTTGCCGTCTGCACATTTGTATGTGTTCGAAGGCGCAATTCCCGGCAGAGTACTGCCTGTCCGTTCTCTCACTTGTCCTGTCAAATCGTATTCTGGCAGAATCCCTTCAAGTAAACTGAAAACAGCTTCATAGAGCGCAACGTCTACCACTTGTCCTTCTTTATCCGCATCCGTGTCGCGTGCTCGTAATGACATTAATGTCCCGATGACCGCATATAAGCCCGCGATCATATCACCAATCGCAATGCCAACGCGTACTGGCGGACGATCGGGATACCCTGTCAAATAACGCAGGCCACCGATCGCTTCCGCAACACTTCCGAAACCAGGTTTCTCTTTATAAGGTCCCGTCTGTCCGTATCCAGAAATGCGTGTCAAAATGATTGATGGGTTGATCTTTTTCATCTCTTCATAACCGAGTCCCCATCTTTCAAGCGTTCCCGGCTTGAAGTTTTCAAGTACAACATCGACTTCAGCGACGAGCTTCTTGATGATTTCTTGACCTTCAGGTTCGCGCAAGTTGACTGTAATCGACTTCTTATTCCGACTTTGCACATACCACCAAACTGAAGTGTCTTCGTGCATGACACGCCAATTACGCAATGGATCGCCATTTTTCGGCTCTTCCACTTTAATGACTTCCGCTCCAAATTCAGAAAATAGTTTTCCCGCAAATGGTGCCGCCACCAAGTTTCCGAGTTCTAATATTTTAATTCCTTCTAAAGGCTTTCGTTGATTCAACAAATGATTCCCTCCTACTTATTTACCACTTTCATGAACGACTGATAATCCCGTTCAATATGGTGCCGCATCAGTTGGCGGGCATGATCTTGCTCTTGATTCTTTATTGCATGATAGATATCTTGATGATCTTTAAGCGCATCACGCATGTAAGCGGGGTTGCCTTCAAGAATGGCTTTCCGGTAAAAACTGTTCACACCACGGAGTTGTAATGTCATGGATGTGAGAAACGGGTTTTGACTCGCTCTTACGATTGCTTCATGGAATCCAAAATTCACTTGAAGCATTCCTTTCAAATCGTTATCCGCCACTTCCCTTTCCATTTCGTCAATGAACAACTTTATCTCTTCCAACTCTCTCGGCGTTCTGCGCTTCGCGGCATAGTACGCTGCAAGTGATTCCATTTCTACTCTGGCTTCATACAAATGCCGATAATCATCAATCGTCGGACTGACAACCGTAACTCCACCGGACGCATTCACATTGAGCAAACCATCCTTCTCCAGCATTCGCACCGCTTCACGGATAGGACTTCGACTGACGTTTAGTGTTTCAGAGACTTTCTCTTCTATTAACCTATCCCCGGGTGCAATTTCCCCGAGTGTGATCGCATTTTTCAAATAGTCGTAGACTTGCTCTTTTAGAGTCGTCTTCATTACAACGAAGTTCGACAATATGTTCCACCTCATTCCTGTCGACTGTATACAGTACACTGAATTCAGAATACAGAAACTGTTTGTTGTTGTCAATATTATTTTTGTATATTGAATTGCGCGTTTTGTGGGTTAGATGTTTATAGCATAAACCGCGCGTATCGAAACGTAACTGCTTCGTAACGAAACGTAGCGGGCGCAACGAAACGTAGACACCGCGTATCGAAATGTAACTGCTTCGTATCGAAACGTAGCACTCGCAACGAAACGTAGACACCGCGTATCGAAACGTAAGTGCGCCGTATCGAAATGTAATTGCTTCGTAACGAAACGTAGCACTCGCAACGAAACGTAGACACCGCGTATCGAAACGTAAGTGCGCCGTATCGAAATGTAACCGCTTCGTATCGAAACGTAGCGGGCGCAACGAAACGTAGACCCCGCGTATCGAAACGTAACGGCTTCGTAACGAAACGTAGCACGCGCAACGAAACGTAGACCCCGCGTATCGAAACGTAAGTGCGCCGTATCGAAATGTAACGGCTTCGTATCGAAACGTAGCATGCGCAACGAAACGTAGACACCGCGTATCGAAACGTAAGTGCGCCGTATCGAAATGTAACTGCTTCGTAACGAAACGTAGCGGGCGCAACGAAACGTAGACCCCGCGTATCGAAACGTAAAAGCGCCGTATCGAAATGTAACGGCTTCGTATCGAAACGTAGCGGGCGCAACGAAACGTAGACCCCGCGTATCGAAACGTAAAAGCGCCGTATCGAAATGTAACTGCTTCGTAACGAAACGTAGCACGCGCAACGAAACGTAGACAGCGTGTATCTGTGGTTTCCACAATACAAAAACCCACGCAGGATTATATCCCCGTGGGCTTTTGTCATTATTGGTTTGAATCTGAATGCTTACTTCAAATCTTCAATCGAATCAATGTCCATATACTCAGGCACGACGAGTCCGATTTTAACACCTTCCATATTAGCTCCTAAATCTTCAAACTTGCCTTCAAACTTATCTACATACGTTTTATGCGTGACTGGCAACCATGCTGCCAATGAAGCGTCGGCGCTGCCTTCCGCTACTGCAGTCCAAAGTGGGCCTGCTTCAACTTGTGTCAATGTTACATCGTAACCAACATTTTCAAGAACGAGTTTCATCACATTATGACTTGCAATTTCACTATCCCATGCAACGTAAGCAAGTTTGATCTTATCGCCGTCTACTTTCTCGACGCCGTCTGTCCACTCTGCAAGTTTGTCCGCATTTTTATCAAGCCAGTTTTGGGCAGCAACTTCCTCTTTTTCCCCTTCTTGAATCGCTACCATCACTTCTCCCATATCCTCTTCTGTCCAATGGAAATTGGAAAGGACTTGATGGGCTTCTGGCATATCTTCAGCAAGACCTATTCTAGCAATCGTCTTAATTTGTTCTTCTCCACCGTAAACACCTTTTGGATCGTCCAAGTATTTCAAATCGAATTTCGCGAATTTCCAGTGTGGAGTCCATCCAGTCACGATAATCGGCTTCTCTTTGTCGTATGCTTTTTTCAAGGATGCAGTCATTGCAGCTCCGGATCCTGTTGTAACATCCCATTTGTCTAGATCGTACTCTTTAATCGCTTTTTCAGTCGCTTCCATAATACCTGCGCCTGGATCGATGCCAGTAATTTTATAATCGACAGATTTCCCGACAGATGTCGAGTCGCCACCGTCTGCTGAAGTGTTGTCGTCTTCATTTCCACAAGCCGCCAATCCTACTGCAAGTATTGCAACTGCTCCTAGTCCAAACATCTTTTTCTTCAAATTCATGTTAAAGTTCCCCCTTGTTTTTTCTTTCCTGCGTGTTGTGTAATTCGGTCAAGTATGATTGCGACAATAACAATGGAAACACCGGTTTCAACACCGATGCCCGTTTTCAATTGTGTCACTGCCCTATACACTTCTTCACCGAGTCCTGGTGCACCGACCATGGATGCAATGACGACCATGGATAGTGAAAGCATGATGCTTTGATTAACTCCCGCCATAATTGTCTGTTTTGCTAACGGTATCTGTACTTTTGTCAGCCTTTGCCATGACGTTGAGCCAAATGCTTCAGTCGCTTCGATCAAATCTTTCGGAACTTGCTCAATTCCTAGCATAGTAAGCCGAATCGTTGGTGGCATCGAGAATATGACCGAAGCGACGACGCCTGGGACGACACCGATATCAAAGAAGAAAATGGCCGGTAACAGATATACAAATGCCGGCATCGTTTGCATCAAATCCAAAACAGGATTGATGATCTTCTTTACCGTCGAGTTCTGTGAACCCCAGATGCCAAGTGGAATCCCAATGACAAGTGCAATCGCTACTGATGTAATGACGAGTGAAAGCATCTGTAGCATGGAATACCAATAACCAAGATAATCAATGAACAGTAAACCGACCAATGTGAAGATCGCTATTCGCCGTGTCGAAATAAACCAAGCGAGTAAAGCGAACAACAAAGCCAAGACAATGGATGGCACTAGCGCCATTACGTCCACTGCCCCTTCGACAATACCTTTTAAGAAGGCGGAAATACCATCAAACACAGTACCAAAATGAGTAACAAGCCAATCGACACCTGTATCAATCCAATCTGCGAATGGTAATCGAGGTAACAAATCATTCATTATCTTTCACCTCGATTTCTTCTGTTTTTACGGTTTCAACCGTACGTTCACTACTATTAATAAACTGCCCGTCGCCTGCTAAAGCGCCGATCAGTGCACCACGAATAATAATGCCTTCCAAATGTTTTTGTTCATTTATAACTGCTACTGGAATAGTAGTCGTCGATACAACATCGAATAAGTCTGTCAAAACCGTATCTTTTGAAATTGTCGGAACATCTTTCAAAAGAACATCCTCTAATGACTTTCCGGTCTCAGAAGCTTGTACAGCATCTTGTGCCGTTACGGCTCCTAATAGCTGATTTCCCTTATCCACAATATATATTGAAGAGATATTCAAACGTTTCATGAGACGCAATGCTACACGAGCACCTCTGTCCACTTGAACTGAATCCGCTTTCTTCATAATATGACCCGCCGTCAATACTTTGGAGAGATCGACATCTTCCACAAATCGCTCTACGTACTTATTGGATGGATTCATCAAAATCTCCTCAGGTGTCCCGATTTGAACAATATCCCCATCTTTCATCAAAGCGATCCGATCACCGATGCGCAATGCTTCATCCAAATCGTGTGTTATGAAGATAATCGTTTTCCCCATATCATGATGTAATTGTAAAAGCTCATCTTGCATGTCTTTCCGAATTAACGGATCGAGTGCACTGAACGCTTCATCCATTAATAAGACATCTGGATCATTAGCAAGCGCACGCGCTAATCCTACACGCTGTTGCATACCTCCACTTAATTGGCTCGGATATTGTTCTTCATACCCTGATAGACCAACGAGTCTCAACGATTCTCTTGCCTTCTCTTGTCGCTCGGATTTCGTTATACCTTGGATTTCAAGCCCATATTCAGTATTTTCCTGAATTGTCTTATGAGGGAAGAGAGCAAAATTTTGAAAAACCATTCCGATTTTTTTGCGTCTCACATCTCGTAATTGCTCTTTGTTCATCCCGACAATATTTTCACCGTCAATAAGGATTTTCCCGATTGTCGGTTCAATGAGTCTGTTCAACATGCGGACTAACGTAGATTTACCACTTCCTGATAGTCCCATAATGACAAAAATCTCGCCATCATAAACATTAAAAGAAGCGTCTTTAACGCCCACTGTAGCACCAGTCATTTTCAAAATATCACTTTTCGTTTTTCCTTCGGCCAATAGTTGGGCAGCTCGCTTACTATGCTTCCCAAAGATTTTGGTCGTATTACTTACTTCAATTTTCTTTATCTGGTCATCCATGCCTACACTCCCTAAACATTGAGAATTAATATCTACTAGTATATGCATTAGAATTATCATTTACAACCGTTTTCACTAAATTAATTGTTTGTACAGTAAAAACTGTACAAAGAAATACTTATCATTGCAATTTAAAATTAGTTATAATACGCTTAAGTAAGAAAACGGAGATTTATTCTAACGACAGTTAGTGAGGGAGTTATTTTATGGACGGTAAAGAAGCACTTGATAAAGCACGCGAGCGGATTATTGAAACCATCGCACAAAACATACATCTATACGGTCTGACACCTTCTGCCGGTAGACAGTACGGCACGATGTTCTTTCATAACGAACCGCTTACATTGGACGATATGACTGAAGAGCTTGGAATGAGCAAAACAAGTATGAGCACTTCTGTTAGAGCATTATCGGACTTGAAATTGGTGGAACGTGCTTGGAAACGTGGAGTCCGTAAAGATCTTTACCAAGTCAAAGAAGATTGGTATCAAAGTTTTGTTGATTTGTTCTCTATTAAGTGGCGAAGATCTATATCTTTACACGCTGTTGCTGTCAAGAAATCCTTAAGTGAAATGAAGGATTTATACGAGAATAAGGATATAAGTGATGATTTGAAGGCTATGCTTGAAATAGATATTGAAAAACTCGAATACATGCGTGACTACTTTGAATGGCTTGATCGCCTAGTGGATGCGTTTGAAGAGCATGACATCTTCAATCTCGTCCCACCAAAAGATTATCCGAGAAATAAGTAGTAAGCGATGTGAATAATTTTTAATAGCCTTATGGATAACCGCTCCCCATAAGGCTTCTACATAGTTATCATCATTATTATGTACGTATAATACTGGAGGCAAATCCTTTGTTAAATAAAATCCCCAATCTGATCGTATTACTAATTTTCGGAACCCTTTCATTAGTCCTGGCGCTCACCTTACCCATCCCTAAAACACCCCAGTGGATTTTGCTCGGCATTGCGCTCATTCTGAACTTGACGAGCGCTATCAGCTTGATGGTTATAGGTGTCAAGCGCACAAGAGGAACAGCGTAAGCGTCACTCAAAATACGAATAAAATGCGAAAAAGGATGCTATCCGCGAAGATAGCATCCTTTTCTTATTGTTTTCAGTCTACAAATTGAACATCTTTCAACTGGTAGATACCTGAAGTATCGATGGAGAATCCTTTGATTTTATTACTTACGCCAGTCAGGTACTCCGTGTGGATCAAGTACGCCATTGGTGCATCTTCGATCAGATGCTCCTGGACTTTATTGTAGATTTCAATGCGCTTTTCAGGATCCGATTCACGGCGTCCCTGATTCAGCAGTTCGTCGACCTCAGCGTTTTCATAGAACGAACGGTTACCCGGGTCGCCTTTTTGTGAGGAGTGGAACAGCGCATATAGACCGTAGTCTGCGTCACCTGTAGAGTTCGACCAACCAAGGATGAACATGTCATGCTCACCAGCGGCAGTCTTGTCGAGATACGCACCGAATTCCATGACGTTTATGTCAACGTCGATGTTGACTTTTTTCAATTCAGCCTGGACAAGAACAGCAATCTGTTGACGTTGTGGGTTGTCGTTTGTCCAAATAGATGATTTGAATCCATCTGCATATCCAGCTTCTTCAAGAAGTTTCTTTGCTTCTTCAACGTTATAAGCAGTTGGTTCAGCGTCTTCATTGTATCCGAAGATACCAGGAGCAAGAGGTCCTTTTGCAAGTGTTCCGAAACCTTCGTAAACCCCTTCACTAATGTCTTCTTTGTTTACGAGCATGGAAATAGCTTTACGTACTTTCGGGTCATCAAAAGGTGCTTTTTCCGTATTGAATCCTAGGTATGCAAGGCTTGATGATGTTTGACGATTGACCGTTGCAAAGCTGCTGTTTTCGATACCGGCAACTTCGTTCGGCTGCAATGGATCAGCGATATGAACGTGACCCGTTTCAAGATCAGCGTTACGTACAGCACTTTCAGGGATTACTTTGAATGTGACAGAATCGACGTGAACTTTGTCACCCCAATAGTCATCATTGCGGACAAGTTTGATTTGATCGCCAGGTGTCCAGCTATCGAATTTGAAATACCCTGTTCCAACTGGATCTAAAGAAACAACAGAACCTGCATCTTTTCCGCCTTTCATCGCTTCATAATCAGCTTCAATCGATTTCGGGCTGACCATGCTACCTCCGTTATGAGATAAGTGCGCTAGAAGTGGTGAGAATGGATAATCTGTTTTGATTTGTACTGTATACTCATCTACTACATTTACTTCAGTTACCATTTCGTAAAGGAAGAAACGTGGTGATGCAACATCAGGGTCAAGAATACGCTCAAGGTTCATCTTCACGACTTCAGCATTAAAATCTTCACCGTCGTGGAACTTGACACCTTGTTGCAGTTTGAATTCATATGTTGTGTCATCAATAGCGTCCCAGCTTTCAGCAAGGCCTGGAATAATTTCGTTATTATCATTTCGGTTTACAAGTGTTTCATAAATATTCGCTTGAACTACGGAAGATGGCACATCGTTCGATCCAGCTGGATCCAATGAAGATGCATCGGATAATACTGCAAGAATCAGATCTCCGCCTTCTTTCGCTTCTCCTTTATCCTCTTCTTTGCTACCATCAGTTCCGCCGCTGGACGAGTCTCCGTTACCTGATGACGATGATGAATCTCCCCCACCGCCGGCACATGCCGCGAGAATCATCGAAAAGGCAAGAATTAGCATTAATAGCCACTTCAGATTACCATTTCTCTTCATATTTGTTACCCCCCATTTTGTTTTTGCCTATTGCACTGCCGTTTGACCCGGACAATACGCTAGTAAAATGAAATATAGCATACAAGCAAAAAAGAAACAATCCTTTTCAGAATAATTCGCATTGAATAAAATTTAATTCACAAAATAATATAACTTCATATCAACTCCCCTAACACTTATAATATCTGCCTATTAGATGAAGCTTCTTTTAATCCAATACAAAGAATTCACATTCAAATCCAAATTTATAAAAAATGATATACCTAAATTCGTCCATTCATGTTATGCTACTGTCAATCTATAAAGATACTAATTAATGTGTGATTTATGAAAATTACTAGGGGGAAGGTGTTCTACTATGGTCCAACAAAGTCCTGTTGCGGGTACGATCAGAAAGCCAGTTAACCCGCGTGTCGAATCTTATAAAAATCTTTGGCGCAGATTACGGAAAAACAAAGCGGCTGTTGTCGGCGGACTTCTCATTCTCGTATTCCTCGTTGCTGGAATCATCGGTCCTTATTTGACGACCCAAGATCCAAACCTGCCGCAAATTTCCATCAAACTTCAAGGGCCGTCAGCTGAACACTGGTTCGGTACGGATAACTACGGCCGCGACATCTTCACGCGGATTATCCACGGTATGGGCATTACAATGACCGTTGGATTCTTTTCGGTCGCTCTCGGTGGCATCATCGGAGTTTTCCTCGGTATCGTCTCGGGTTACTACGGCGGGAAACTCGACACCGTCATCATGAGGATCATGGACATCCTGCTTGCGTTCCCTGGAATTCTCCTTGCACTCGCAATCGTTTCTGTGCTTGGCGGAAGTTTGACAAATCTCATTATAGCCGTCGGGGTCTTCTCGGTACCGGCATTCGCCAGAATCGTACGCGGTTCGACATTGTCCGTTCGCAGACTTGAATACATAGATGCAGTGAAAGCGCTCGGTGCTTCAGATGCCCGCATCATCTTCAAGCATATTCTGCCGAATGTCATGTCACCGATCATTGTTCAACTGACATTGAGAATCGCAACTGCCGTTCTAACTGCCAGTGGCCTGTCGTTCCTCGGACTTGGCGCACCGCCTCCGACACCTGAATGGGGTGCGATGCTCAGTGAAGGGCGGGCTTATATGCAACAGGCACCGCATCTCGTTTTATTCCCTGGACTGATGATTGTCCTTTTCGTGTTAGCTTTCAATATTTTCGGTGACGGTCTGCGTGATGCACTGGATCCGAAGATGAATAAATGAAGGAGGAGGCACTTACATGACAAAATTTATTATAAGGCGCCTGCTCCAGACAATCCCTGTGCTGATCGGCGTATCAATTCTCGTGTTTTCGCTGATGTACCTCATTCCGGGTGATCCGGCACAGATGATCGCAGGCGAAGCCGCTTCCCCGCAGACGGTGGAACAGATCAGGGAAAAACTCGGTCTGAATGAACCGCCGCCGAAGCAGTATCTCAAATATATGAGCAATATCATCCAAGGTGATCTTGGCAACTCCATCCGTAGTGGACGTCCTGTAGCGGATGAAATAAAAGCACGGTTCTGGGTAACCGTAGAGTTATCCTTCTATGCAACCATACTAGCCGTTTTCATAGGTCTCATAGCTGGGATCGTTTCAGCAGTAAAGCACTACACTTGGTCTGACGTTACAATCATGATTGTCGCCTTATTCGGCTTATCCATGCCGAACTTCTGGTTTGGTCTTATGCTTATCCAGTGGTTTGCTATCGGTAGCTGGATGCCGGATTGGATGCCTCAAATGCGTGCCTCCGGTTGGGGCGATGATTGGAAACAAGTAATCTTGCCTGTTGTTACACTTGGTACAGGTGGAGCAGCAATCATTGCGAGGATGACACGAGCATCCATGCTAGAAGTGGTTGGACAGGATTACATCCGTACTGCACGGGCAAAAGGGATGGGTGAACGTGTTGTCATTTACCGTCACGCGTTGAAGAATGCTTTAATTCCTGTTATTACAGTTGTTGGTCTTGAGTTCGGTGGTTTCCTCGGAGGAGCAGTTCTAACTGAAACAATCTTTGCCATTAACGGCATGGGTCGTCTGACGATCGATGCAATACGGACACGTGACTTCCCGATTGTTCAAGGGACGGTACTTATCATTTCGTTCCTGTTCGTGTTTGTCAACTTACTCGTCGATATCTCGTACCGCTTACTGAATAAACGAATTGACCTTAATTGATAAAAGTGTGAAAAGAGGTGTGTCACGATGGAAACGGATTTGTTAAAAGTGGAGGATCTCCGCACATCCTTTTATACAGATGAAGGAGAAGTGAAGGCCGTCGACGGTGTTAGTTTCATCCTACCTAAAGGGAAGACGCTCGGGATCGTCGGCGAATCGGGATCTGGTAAAAGTATTACGGCGCTTTCCATTTTGAACCTTCTCGCTTCAAACGGCAAAATTGTCGGTGGAGAAATCAATTTCAAAGGGAAGAACCTTCTTTCATTTTCAGATAAAGAAATGCGGGAAATCCGTGGGAACGCCATCTCGATGATTTTCCAGGAGCCTATGACATCATTGAATCCTGTCTTTACAGTCGGCCAGCAAATTAGTGAGTCCATTATAAAACATCAGAAACTATCAAAAAAAGAAGCAAATATACGATCCATCGAATTATTAAAACTGGTAGGTATCCCTTCCCCTGACAAGCGAGTGAAACAATATCCGTATGAGCTGTCCGGAGGCATGCGGCAGCGGGTCATGATTGCAATTGCACTTGCATGCAATCCTGAAATGCTTATCGCAGATGAACCGACAACTGCCCTTGACGTAACAATCCAAGCACAGATCCTCGGTTTGATTCGTGGCTTGCAGACACGTTTCGGCATGTCCGTCATTATGATTACGCATGACCTCGGCGTTGTCGCGGAAACATGTGATTTTGTTGCGGTCATGTATGCTGGACAGGTTGTCGAATACTCGGATATCTTCACATTATTTGAAGAGCCGAAGCATCCGTATACAATCGGACTTATGAACTCACTCCCTCGTCATGACGTAGAAATCGAAAAGCTTGAACCGATACGCGGGAACGTTCCGAATCCAAAGGAAATGCCTACAGGTTGCAGGTTTTCTCCACGCTGTCCGGCTGCTACAGATCTTTGCAGACGGGAAATGCCGGAACTGCTGAAAGATGATGATGGAAATGATGTACGTTGCTGGATTTATTCTGAAAAATGGGAAGGCGAAGCGGAGGTGACTGTCTATGGTGAAAAAAGAATTGCTAAAGGTCACGGGTCTGAAACAATACTTTCCGATTAAAGGCGGATTGATGGGTAGGACCGTGAATCATGTCAAAGCAGTTGATGACATTAGCTTTACGATTCACGAAGGTGAAACGGTAAGTATCGTAGGTGAATCCGGTTGCGGTAAGTCGACTACAGGACGCGCCATCCTTAGACTGGAGGAACCGACTGAAGGATCCGTCGTCTTCAACGGCGACGAGCTGACAACATTGTCTAAACGGGAAATGCGGACGCACCGGAAAGATTTACAGATCATTTTCCAGGATCCATACGCGTCCATCAATCCTAGACAGACCGTAGCAGATGTACTTGATGAAGCGATGACCATTCAAAAAATACTCCCTGCCAAACAGCGCAGGAAGCGGATTATTGAATTGCTTGAAACTGTAGGGTTGAATGAATACCAGGCGGATCGTTATCCCCATGAGTTTTCAGGTGGGCAACGACAACGGATTGGAATTGCGCGGGCTTTGTCTGTAGATCCAAAGCTGATCATCTGTGATGAAGCGGTGTCGGCACTAGACGTATCCATCCAGGCACAAGTGTTGAATCTGCTTGAGGAACTGCAAGAGGAATTCAATCTGACATATTTGTTCATCTCACATGACTTAGGTGTCGTCCGGCATATTTCTGACCGCGTCATCGTCATGTATCTCGGAAAAATTGTCGAGATCGGGGACAAATACTCTATTTTCGAGAATGCAAAACATCCATACACGAAAGCATTGTTATCTGCAATTCCTGTACCGGATCCTAAGGCCGTGAAGAAGCATATCGTCCTTAAAGGCGACGTCCCTTCTCCAATTGATCCGCCAGCAGGTTGCCGTTTCCATACAAGATGTCCATTCGCTCAAGATAAATGCAAAGTGGACGTGCCTGAATTGATTGTCCATGAAGGGATGAGAGAAGGCCATCAAGCCGCCTGTCACTTCGTCGAGGAAATTGAAAACGGCACCTTGCAAGCAGCGGAATTTGAAGAGACATTTTTCGGATAAAAAAATTGAACGTGAAGCATGATCGGTTTTTTCACCCGGTCATGCTTTTTAGTGTGGCGGGCTGACTTCAGGTCTTTCTTTCGGTGCATGTGCTTCCATATTTCCTGTAGAAATAACTGCAAGCAAGCTGAAACAGAGTAACAACTTCATCCATTTCCTTTTCAAATCTTTTCACCACCTTTCAATTCTTTCATCATATGACGATAAGAGCGCGTAGAATATTCTTGATAAGTATAAGCACTTTTATATTTCTTCTGATCAGCGTAATATGCGGAGAATTCACGGGAAACGTCTTTTAAACTCATCCAATCTTCATTCTCTAAGAACAGATCTATACACCGGATCATATGCCGTTCGTACTGCTCGTATTCTCGCATGGAAAAGTACATATTCGCTTCTATTCTAAGGAGATGGGCTTCTTCTAATTCGTTTGACACTTCCTCTCTCAATTGTCTCAAACAAATTTGTAGCGTCTCAAAATCTTTAAGTTCAAATAGCATATCGATTTTCAGCTTTTTCGAAGAAAATTGATTACTAGAACGGATAGCCTTTTTCACTTCAAGACTCCGGTTGACCATTTCCAAAGCCTGTACATATTCTTTCTTTACATTGTGGATGACTGCCAGATTATGATAGAGATTCCCGTAAGTGTTCGTTACCTCTTCTGCAAGTATGCTGAATCCTTTGTTGATATACTTTTCAGCTTCATTCAATTCATGCAGGTCGATATAGAGCGCGGCTACAAGATTATAGCAATCTCCACACTCTTTCCAACAATGCATGTCCATATATAATCGTAGTGCTTGCTTCGCATAAACGAGCGTACATCCGTAATCTGACTCATGGTAATAAGCCAACGCGAGATTGTAATTGATCTTCGCAGACATTAATTCATCTGTACTTAGATGAAGGGATTCTTTGAAATGCCCAATACTTGCTGCATATTTCCTTTCATAATAAAAATACAGTCCTGTTACGTACTGGTATTTCTCAAGTATAGAGAGATTAGCATCAGCAATGTAGCCTTTCGGTATACAAGCAATTACTTCACGATAGTGCTTTTGCGCATCGGATATTCTGCCTAGTTTCAGATGTTCCAAATACTTTAATACGTTGTACATTATTTCTTGTTTCAATGAAGCGATATAGAGGAAATTGCTATCATTCTTTATTAAAAAAGAATCAATTCCCCCTTTTTCTTCAGCAATCAACCGTTCATATTCCATCAACAGCTTCTGCAATTTGAAATTTTCTTCATGTATTCTATGAAGATACGAAGAAGGAACATTTAGGCGTTCCGCAAGCAAGAAAAGGACTTCACTTGATGGTTCAAAACGTCCACTTTCGATATTGCTGTAGTGTGAAGTCGAAACAATACCTGCACTGATAGATTTTTGAGATAGATTTTTCTCTTCACGCAACCTTTTCAGCCTGCTTCCGATATGCATGGAGACTTCTCCCCTTCTAACATCATTGTTATTTTCATTGTAGGGTTTTCAGCCGTCTTGGACAACCAACTTTCGGTTTATTCTAATTATTCATTCTTAAGTACTTGTTTTGTGTTTCTACAAATGATTTATTAATCAATATGCATCGTTCACTGTAAAAGAATTTTGTATGAAGATTTTCGCCAATGCCTCTATTAATTTTCATTTAAAAACCTTTTTTTCTTATTACTATTGTAATATGGCAAAAGTTTAAAGCTTTAAGGTCCATTCACTCCTACTCGAATACATACAAAATAAGTATTTTCCCAAAATTCGATTATTAATAGATTGTTGGTATAATAGAATTATGTTGGACAACATACATTTTGAAGGTGGCTCGGCCGGTTGCCTTCCCAAGGAGAGAGACGGATGAAAAAGTATTCAGCAATGTTCATCGCATTCATTCTTGTCAGCAGTGTCCAGTTCAATGCACAGGCAGCTTCCTTCAACAAAGATTTCGGTAACAACTTTGATAAGAAATTCGAAAACACCGTCGACAAGATTCTTGTCATGCAGCCTGGCGTTTCAGCTGAAGAACTCGAACTGGAAGTGGAAGAACTCTCATTGACAATGGGCATGAGCAAAGAGGAAATCTACAACCAGATGTACAGTGAAATCGAAGAGCAGAACAGAATGGCAGAAGAAGAAGCAGCTCAATTAGCAGAAGAATTAGCGGCTTCAGGTGAAATGGATGCGCTTGGTGGAGGAAGCACATCACTACTTATCGTCGGCCCTAGCGCACAAGGCGATTTCTATTACACACCTTCCTCAACTGCATACGTGAACCACGGGCATGTCGGTCTCTATTACACGAGCAATACAATTGTAGAATCGATATATCCTTCAGGGGTACGCAGCATTTCTGCCAATGTGCGAAAAGTGGACAGAGGAGCAGTCGTCAGATCCGTTTCCGCTTCCAGTACAGTGAAAAAGAATGCCGCTGTATGGGCATTCGGCGAAATAGGACAGAAGTATTCCTTGAACTTTGCAAATAACCGCAACACTAGTCACTACGGAGACAAAAACTGTTCTAAACTGATCTGGTCAGCGTATAAGGTGAAGGGAAATATGGACCTTGATGTCAATAAAGGGCTTGGCGTCTATCCACGAGATGTCCGAGATGCTAGTCAGACAGCTCATAAACGCACAGTGAGGTAAGTCAATTGGAGCAAGCATAATCATTTTGCTTGCTCTACTACATATGACAGGGAGTGTGAAATGAAATGGAGAGAAAATGGATTTTCATTATAGCGGCATTGGCACTATTCTTTGTAATTGGTGCGACTTCTTTCTACGTGTTCGGTAAAAAAGCGGACACGGTTTCTTCTGATGAATTGCCGGCAATTATGTCAGATTCCATCGCATCCCTTTACTTTTCCACGACTGCTGATCAAGATATGAATCGGGACGGACTAAGCTACGTTGCATTCATCGACAAAAAAGGAAATACAAAACTTTGGGAGATGGATGGCTTGGAACTCGGAACAATCCACCAGGAGGGCGACTCGTTTTTCATGGAAGACAGAAACAATGTGTATATTATTGATGACAACGAAACAAAGCAATTCAAAGCTGACATCGAAGAGCATACCGGCGAAGTTACTGGTTACAAAGACGGCAAATTCTTCAGTGTTTATAATTCGGGTTTTACAGACAAAAACGACTATGCATCGAATATAAGAATCGGAGACAGTTCAGGATTTGAAACGGCTCATATTCCATATTATATGCATATGTCCGGCATGTCTGAAGACGAAATTACGTTCATTGCGGGTGATGAAGAAACGATCTCTTTATACAAGACTCCACTTCAAAAAGACATCCACATCGAAGAAATCGTCTCGTTAGGCGAAATTGGCGACCGTTTAGGACTCTCTCCAATTCTCATCGAAGATGGTCATTATTATATGTTAATTAGCGACACGCAAAAATTGACAAGCGACTTGTACAGAATAAATGGCGAGACAAAAAAGACTGATGTATACCCTTTTCTCACATATAAAGACGCTGATGATTACCGTGTTCGCGTTCCTTATAATTTGAGGAATGCAGCAACCATCTCTAACGGTGTATTCCATTATGTGGATGGAGCAGGCGATGTGCATGGATTTGATTTCACGACAGAACAGATTCTACCAGTCATTGCTCTTGAAGGAGCAAGTAAGGGGAGTATGAAATTGAATGAACAGACCTACTTCAAAGGTGGGAACCTCCATTTCTTCCGTTATAACAAATCAATCGAAGCCTATTCAATCGACACGTACGATCTTCTATCCGGTGAGCTCATTGATGAACTGCCCGTACATGGGCTGGGTCAGATGTTCAATTATGTCAACAGTAAGAAAAAGCGCGTCGCATCGTATGATTTCCTTGTTAAATGAACTAAAAAGAAGTCAGCCAATAGATATGTTGGCTGACTTCTTTCTGTCTTATCCTAATTTGTCTTCTTCGAGTATATCAGTAGGTTCGCTAACTAAATAATACTTCCCTTTTGTAATCACTGCGATAAGTACAGTTAATACGGCTGCAAGTATGGCTGCAAAAAATGCTGCAGTCGACTCGAGGAACACACCCATGTAGCCGAGTGCTGCGACAGTGCCAAGCAGACTTGCTACAATTAAAGACACTGTGCCGACAGGATTCCACTTATATAAGAATTTCTGTCGTGCAACATAATAATTCGGGCCGATTTTCAACATTTTTTTCACGACAAGTGCATCCGTTACAAGGACCGCTGCCCAAGCCAATAGGAAAACACCTTGAAATGTCATCAATGTATCAACATGTTCAGTTATATTCAACAGCATGAGAACAATCGCTGTAATGCCGGATACAACTACCCAAAAACGTCGACCCGGTTCGAATTTAAACATATTTTCAAAGAAATTGGACAGCGATAACGAACTGCTATAAATATTCGTGACGTTAATCCTTAATTGCGTCAGCATCGTGAATAATGCACCACCGATACCTAACAATAAGACGATATAGACACCTGGATCCGCTTCAAGGAATCGGACACCGAACCAGATGCCAAGTCCCCCCATTACTCCGAAACAGAAAACTTGTGGAATGAACCCGATCATGACAGATCCCAGTTTAATGTCTGCCGGTTTTAAAAAACGGGCATAATCGGAAGCAAGCAATGCTGTCAAACCCATAATTCCGTGGTGCATTCCAATACATAACAACAAGGCCTCTCCACCAATCGTAACACCTTCAGGCATATACGTGAAAACGGATCCTTCGTAAATCGGGATTTTGTAGAAAGAGACGACAACTGCTGTAATTAAAAACACTATAAATACCGGCATGGACCATTTTTGTAATTTGTCCAATTGCTCTATGCCAAACCAATTCAGAGGGATAACGATGGAACCGAATACGATAATTAGTACCCATTTAGGAAGTGTAGGAAAGAAGTGGTGAACAGCGGAAACTAAGATGAGTCCCTCAAAGGCACAGTACATAATGAAATTGGACGCATATATTAATGACGTCAGAGATGATCCTATATAGCCAAATCCCCCACCGCGTGACAGTAGATTGACGTTCATGCCGGATTTTGCAGACAAGTAAGCAATGACTGTCCCAAGCATCCCTGCGACGATAATCGCATATGCGGAAGAAATCATTGCGTTAATAGCACCGAATTTCAGTGCCATGACACTTCCCATTTGGAAATAAAAGATAGCTGTCGCAATCCCAAATGTGATATTGGTGATGCTTAACCAGCTTTTGTTCCGTTCATTGAGCGGAACCCGATCTAACGAATAATCGTCTGATGAAACTTCTTCAGTTGGCTGTAAGTTTTCAGTTGACTGGATAAACGTCAACCCCTTTCTGTGTAATTTCGCATGATTTTTGTGACTCCGTGGACAGACAGTTTGCAGATCGAATATCCCGATTTAGTCACTTTCTTAGCATATCAAGGAATTTCAAGCGATTCAAACAATCGATACAAATACATAAAGCGCACAAACGGCTAAGTTGTCGAATTCCGTGCAGTAAAGCCAGTCATTCCCCGGGAAATAACGACAAAACAATTGAGAATAATCCACGATAGTACACTTAGTAAGATCATTGCACGAATAGAGTTCGAATTCCCGAGATAAATGCAATATTTCCTACATCATTCCCTTGATACCCTCTAAGAAAACCTTATAATGCGACTCATTCATCAGGCTGAATATAGGTCATTATGGTAATATTAACTTATATTTTATTTCTACGTAGAAAGGAGACTAGTAATCTGTGACCATTAACTTAACTGATCTCTTTCCATCTTTCCGCTTTGTCATCGAGGAACCACTTTCACTTCCTAACGACGTATATATTTATGAAGATTTATCACAAAAAGGCTGGATCGTGATCGACCAACACGAAGTTTCAACACGAGATCACAAATTGCTGTGCAGCCTCTTCAACTATGTAACAAATGATTCTTTCTCTCTTAAAAATTCTGAATCTACGCATTGGATGCGTTACTTGGCCGGCACTGGACCTTCGATGTTACTTACTAGTGAAGAGATGCGTATTATCCAATTGACTTTCTCTACAGAAGGCATGGATAGTGCAAGCATGAAGGAAGCAGTACAAGCTTTCTTCGGAGATGAAATGATACTGTTGCACCCTTCTCCCCATACAGCATTTCTTATTGAAAAAAAAGCGCATTATACATACTCAGCAGATGATTTCAGCTCATTTGCAGCTGTCTTGGAAAACGACTTTTTCAGTAAACCAAGACTATATATCGGCAAGTTCCATAAAGCCGATTCAGACTTCCCTATTAAATTCCAAACAGAAAAAGACTTGTTCTCAAATTCGATTTCCCGTTTACCAAGTGAGCGTATTTTTACGATGGAAAAGATTTTCCCGTCCTTACTTACAGATTCATTATCGGCTGATCTACAGGCAATCCTTCAGAACGAAGTGCTCATACCACTACTCGAGGAAGATGAATTATTGAAAACGGTTCGTTACTTTTTCGAAAATGGATTTAATGGCTCTGTCACTGCTGAGAAGTTGCACATTCATCGAAATACGCTCAATTATAGGCTAACAAAATTCCAAGAGATTACCGGCTTATCTGTCAGGAATTTTGAAGGGGCACTCGTCGCTTACTTTGCGAGTTTACTCGCTTCAAAGCAATAATTCAATGTGCACTATGCACTCGGCTTAAACGTTGTGCACTATGTCCATACATCATTTTCTGTACATTCAGTATGATGAAGTTACATACAAAATTAGGGGTGAGGTAAATGGGAGAAGTAGTTCTCGATGGTATTTATAAAAAGTATGGGGATGACGCGGTAGCCGTGTCTGATTTCAATTTACAAGTGGAAGATAAGGAATTCATCGTACTCGTAGGACCTTCAGGCTGCGGGAAATCAACGACGTTGCGTATGATTGCAGGGCTTGAGGAAATTACAGAAGGCGAGCTTCGCATTAATGGAAAAGTGATGAATGACGTGTCACCAAAAGACCGTGACATTGCGATGGTGTTCCAAAACTATGCACTTTATCCCCATATGTCCGTTTATGATAATATGGCATTCGGGTTAAAGCTGCGGAAGTTTTCAAAAGCGGAAATCGACAAGCGTGTAAAGAACGCATCGAATATTCTCGGCTTGGACGATTATTTAACGAGAAAGCCAAAAGCGTTGTCTGGGGGACAACGTCAGCGTGTTGCACTCGGACGAGCGATTGTCAGAGATGCAGGGCTATTCCTAATGGATGAGCCTTTATCGAACTTGGATGCGAAACTGAGAGTTCAGATGCGAGCTGAAATTACAAAACTGCATGCTCGTCTAGAAACGACAACAGTATACGTAACGCACGACCAAACGGAAGCGATGACAATGGCGACACGTCTTGTCGTTATGAAAGACGGCCTCATTCAACAAATCGGCACACCAAAAGAAGTATACGAAAATCCGGAAAACGTTTTTGTTGGCGGATTCATCGGCTCCCCTGCTATGAACTTTTTCGAAGGTGAAGTAATCGATGGACATTTTGTAGTCGGGGATACTTCACTCCGCGTTCCAGATGACAAACTACTGCTATTAAAAGAGCAAGGTGAGTTGAACAAACCGATAACGCTTGGGATCCGTCCTGAACATATATATGATAACCCGGAAATGCTTAGCAACTTGTCGACTGCCCATTTGCATGTACTCGTCGATGTAGCAGAATTGACTGGTGCTGAACTCATGGTCTATTCGTCAATTGGTTCTCACCCGTTCGTTGCCCGCTTAGGGGCAGATACGGATATGACGCCTGGGCAGCAAGTGACACTTGCCGTTGACATGGACCGCGTACATTTCTTCAATAAGGAAACAGAAATGCGTATTCGATAACACGCAAGAACCCCCTCATTCGACTAGGAATGAGGGGGTTCTTCTTCATTTTACACAACGGGCCAACGCACCTTGCAAACCAGCCTCGCCTTTATGAATACTACCTTCGATCCGGTTTTCTTTCCCCTTGAACAGTTCGTGTACCAAAAGCTTACTGAACTTTTTGCGCACAGCTTCGACGAGTGCAGGATGTTTATTGAAGATGCCGCCACCGAGGACAATGCAAGACGGATCGACAAACAGCAAAATTTGATGAAGTTCGTTCGCAATCGCATGTACCGCTTTATCCACAATACTGACTGCCCGTTGATCCTCTTTATAATAATAATCCATCATCTCTTTAAGCGTCAGTTGAGGATCACCAAAAACGATACGCCCGAAGCGTTCCATACTATTGCCAGAAACAGTATTCTCCAATGTCGCTCCGTCTTCATCTACTAATGCAAAACCGACTTCACCAGCCATTCCGGCACCGCGCAAAAAGCGCCCCTCACTAATCGTGCAACAGGAAATCCCTGTACTGAGCGTCAAATAGACAAACGACTCATGCGTGGAACCTCGAGCCGCAAACTCGCCCCACGCCGCCATATACACATCATTATCGACAATAATTTCAGCATTCGTAAACAGTTCCGACAATCTTTCTTTCAGGGGAAAATCGCGCCATGGCAAGTTATTTTGGAAAATGGCAATCCCCGCATCCACATCTACGATACCGGGTATACCGAGCGACACTCCAGCAATCTCGCTCAACGAGATCTCCTGATGTTTACAAAGTTTCTCAAACGACTCGACAAGTGAAAAATAAAGCTTTTCTCCATCTTCGTTTTCACTCCGAATTTCATGGCGCTCAACTAGTGCGCCTGCTTCATCAAACAAAGCTGTCGCAAGTTTCGTGCCGCCGATATCAGCTGTCAGAATATAGTTCATAGCTCAAACCTCCGTTTACAATTTTACAACTTGCGTCAAGTTGCGCGGCTTATCCGGATCAAATCCAAGACGGATCGCGCGGTGATACGCGAGTAACTGTAATGCAGGCATATACACCGCATGACGGTTCCTGTCAGCGATTTCGTCTGTCAGTATAATTTGTTCATCCGCTTGGAAACCTTCAGCGAGAGGACCCATTGCCAGTATATGTCCACCAAGACGCTGAATATCTTTTACCAGTTCCTGATCATATGCAGCCGTTTCATTTTGTGCAAGCAGGATGACTGCCGTTGACTCATCGACGATTGAGATTGGCCCGTGACGGAATTCAAGGCTTGAATAGCTTTCACATTCTGTTTGGGTCATTTCTTTTAATTTCAACGTAGCTTCTTTTGCCAAGCCGTTGTAGGAACCTGAACCGAGGAATATGAATCTTGTTTTCGTCAAATCATCTGCGAGGGATTTTGTCGCATTCTCATCCATTATAGTAGATTTGACAATTCCAGGCACTTGTTTGAGTTGTGCCAAGTCCTGTTCGGAATTATTCTGTTTTGCCGCATAGAGTTGCAATGCATATAACATGTTCGTGAATGACTGTGTCATAACTACACTTTTCTCTGAAATATGGTCAAGCGCAATGACTTGATCGGCCGCTTCAGCCATCGGTGTATTGGAATTGCATGTAAGTGCGAGCGTACGCAAGTTGTCGTTGCCTTTTAGATGATCGAGCGCAAGAATGATTTCAGATGTTGTGCCTGATCTTGAAATGCCGACAATCAGGTACTTTTTATCCGGCACGATGAGTGTGGACGTGTGTAGGAATAGCTCCGATGCCGGTACGGCTGCGGCGAACTGCCCTGTGACGGATTGGTAGATTTTTGCGGCTGATGATGCAAGGTAAAATGACGTGCCGCAACCGGTGAAGAGGATTTGGTCTACGCTGTTTTGGTCGAAATCCATGTTTTTTAGTATGTCGTATGTTCGTTGTAGCTGGTCTGCCTGATTGATGATTTCGTTATGTGTATGCATGGTGATTCTCCTATTCCAATTGTATTATTAACACGATAATTTGCGCTTCAGGCGGACGCTTTTCGGGGGGGCGTACGGTGAGCCTCCTCGTTCGCTACGCGACCTTGCGGGGCCTCACCTGACACGCACATCCCCAGAAGTCGCCGCCTTCCGCTCCAATCATCTAGATGCCACTTTATAAAATGCTATCTCTATTCTTCAACCCTAACAATACTAATCTCGTCCATAAAAGCTTCTACATCATTAATTTCAATGTAACCGATAGCTTTATGCATGGCGTTGGATGTGCCGCTTGCTACTGCGCGTTTATAGGTTGCTTCGATGTCTTCGCCTGTAGCGAATCCGTATAGGAGGCCTCCGACGAATGAATCGCCACTGCCTACTGTGTTGACGACGTCTATTTTAGGAGCTGTGATTTTGTATGCCCCTAATTCATTGATGATAAGGGCTCCGTTTCCGCCTAGTGAGAAGCAGACATGTTCGATTCCTGTTGCGACAAACTGTTTTCCTGCTTCAATTAAATCGGTTTCTGACAAGTCGTTTTTCCCAAGTATAGCTGCGATTTCTTCTTCATTCGGCTTGATGGCGAATGGTTTCGCTTCGATGCCGAGTTTCAATGCATGTCCGCTACTATCTAGAACAGCTTTTGCTCCGTTTAAATGGATGATGTTGATCATTTGCTTGTAGGCATCAGATGGAACCCCTTCAGGAAGGCTTCCGGATAATGCAAACCATTTTGTTGTTTTGGATTTCTTGTCGAGCCATTTCAACATGTCTGACCATTCGTCACGCGAGATGACTGGACCGCTTTCAAGTAGTTCAGTTCCCCGACCGTCCGAGCCGTCGAGAATAGTGAGGCATACTCGGTTTTCATCAGCAATGCTGATCATTTCATTTGGCAATGCACGTGCAGTAAGCAATTGGCAAATCTTTTCCCCGTTAGCACCGCCTGCAAACCCGCCGACGTCGACTGTAGCGCCGGATGCTTGAAGCACTTTGGCAACATTCATTCCTTTTCCGCCTGCATCTTTCGTTACGGTAGAAATGCGATTTACCCCACCGATTTCTAGTGAATTCACTTCATAGATTTGATCGATTGCCGCATTCAATGTAATGGCAGTGATCATCGTTGCAGCATCCTGATTTTCTGTTCAACTAGTTCCGTTAATGCAGCGCGTGCCGGAAGGAAATATTTACGTGGGTCATTTTCAGTTGGATTGTCGATGAAAAACGAACGGATTTCATTTGCGAACAAATCCTTTAATTCAGTAGAGAAATTCACTTTACTTACGCCTAAACCAATTGCCTTCTTCACACTTGCATCCGGTACCCCTGAAGCACCGTGCATAACGAGCGGAATATTCGTCGCTTGGCGAATTTGATCGAGCAAGTCGAATTGTAATTCCGGTTCTATTTTATAAGCACCGTGCGCTGTACCGAAGGCAGGGGCGAATGAATCGATACCTGTTTCCTGTACAAATCGTCCGGCCATCTCTGGATTTGTGAATAAAGCACTTGCTTCATCGACTTTCAGATCATCTTCTACTCCACCGATTGTTCCTAGTTCAGCTTCTACAGGAACGTTTACAGCTTTCGAGACTTCAACAACTCGCTTTACTAGAGCGATATTGTCTTCAAAGGGCAATGATGAACCATCGATCATAACTGATGTATAACCGCTTCTCAAGCATTCCATCACATTTTCGAGCGATTCCCCGTGGTCGAGATGCAAGGCAACAGGAACTTTCGCTTGTGCAGCTGCAGCCTTTGCAAGTGCAACCATATAAGGCATGCCGATGTACTTGTATGTACTGGAAGTCGTCTGCAAAATGACAGGGGCATTCGCCTTTTCTGCTCCCGCTATGATTGCTTTCATAATTTCAAGGTTGTGCACGCCGAATGCGCCAATTGCGTATCCATTTGCATAAGCATCTTCCATTAAATGTTTCGTAGTGACTAATGTCATTTGAAAACCTCATTTCTATTAGTGGGTTGTTGGTACAAGTGGTTGCAAAAGCTTGGACACATAAACGAATTTATGTGCCCTATACTAAATCCGTATAAAATCTGCATCGATCCCCTCTGACGATGGAAATGCAAAATTCAACGGGCGTATCGTTTGTATCGTAAGCTGTTCTTTCAAGCAGTAAAGCTGGTTTACCAACTTCTGTCTTCAAGTGGATACTTTCATGTTCACGTATTAAAACCGGTTCGAATGCTTCTTTGGCACGGACGACAGTAACACCGTATTTTGCGGCCAACAAATCGTACAAAGAAGTCCCTCCGACTTGTTGTAAATCGTCTTTATTCATTACGATCGATTTTGGCATATACGATGATTCCAAAATGATTGGTTCACCATCAGCGCAACGAATCCGTTTCATCATAATAACTGTTTCATCCGTCTGTAGTTGTAAGCCTGCTTGAACCGCTGCTGATGGTACAACTTCTTCCACTTTCAGCACAATATCACTAGGTTTGAATCCTTTTTCCTTTAACACTTGACTGAAACTGTAAAACCCGCCGAGTGATTGTTCGAATTTCGGGTGCGCAACGAATGTCCCTTTCCCTTGGATCCGGTAAAGCGTCCCTTCTTGCACCATTTCTTCTATCGCCTTTTTTGCTGTATTGCGACTCACGTTGAAAACGGTCATAAGTTGGTTTTCGGAGTCAATTTTATCGCCAGGTTTCCAGTCACCCGCTTTAATGCGCGCATCTAAACGTTCTTTCACTTGATAATAGAGCGGAATGATGCTGCCTTGATCTAGAGGTTTCATTGTGTTTCATCCTTTTTGAGTAGTTCTACTCTCCCAATATATCATCACTTCGCTTAAATTAACATAATTTAACGATTTTTCATATGTGAAGTCGATAGGTTAATCACTGAACGCGATATCGTTCATATATGCAATACGCCCTTTACAAATTGTTAGTGCGACGTCTCCTAGCTTATCGATAACGATTATATCTGCGTCTTTACCAACTTCAATACTACCTTTTCGGTCGTCAATCCGTAAACGCTTTGCTTGATTCAAGGATGTGACTTTCGCTTGCTCAGGTAGCGATAACTGTAGCCATTCAGCGGTGTTTCGGCGCGCTTCATTCATCGTAACAATGCTACCTGCTAATGAAGTACCCCCTTCAAGTGTACATTTCCCTTCGCTTACAGTAACCGTATTGCCACCGAGATCATAATTACCGTCAGGCATCCCTTTAGCACGCATACCATCCGTAATAACGAGAAGATGGTCGATCCCTTTCATCTGCAACACCATTTTCAACAAGTCCGGATGGAAATGAAAACCGTCCGGAATGACTTCGACATGTACTTGCGGATTCATTAATACGCCGCCAAGGACACCTGGTTCTCTATGATGCAGACCGCGCATCCCGTTGAAAAGATGTGTCGCGTGGGTAGCACCATTTTCAACTGCTGCATTCACTTCATCATACGTAGCATCTGTATGCCCCATCGATGCAATGACGCCTTGCTGTTGGAGCTTTTTCAACAATAAATGACTGTCATCCAGTTCTGGCGCTAACGTTACAATTCGGATAGTATTGCCTGATAATCTTTGCCACGCGTCGAATGTCTGAACGTCAGGTGTACGTATGCTCGATGCAGGCTGCGCACCTTTTTGAATTTCATTAATGAAAGGTCCTTCTAAATGGATACCGAGCATTTCAGGTTTGCTTCTCTCGTCGTTTTGACCGATAACCGCTGCAATATTTCGGAGTGCATCCTCTATTTGGATTGCCGGATTTGTCATTGTAGTCGCAAGATAAGAAGTCGTTCCTTCTCTCGCAAGCGTCTCCGCGATTGTATCGACAGCTTCCGGAGTCGCATCCATGAAATCAGCACCACCAGCTCCGTGGACATGAATGTCAATCATGCCAGGCATGACTGTCTTTTCGGTACAATCAAACCACTCCAAATCGTCATTGAGCTCTGGGCAATCATCCATCTGGCCAATGGATGAGATTTCCCCATTTTGAAGAAGGATGAATGCACGCTGAAGTACTTCGGTTTCCAATACGACAGTTGTGTTCACTAAACAGATTTTATCCATCATATAAATTCCTTCCTTTGCAATTTATACACTGCCATTCTCTACTTCTAGTGTACCATCCAACTCGCCTTTCATCTGAAATATCTTTGAAGACATCCAGCTTAAGAATAGGATTGTTACACTTATGCCGAAAAACGGAAGGAGTCCAGGGATAATGAGAAAAACCCTGTACAACACGAACAAACCGATAATAGATCCCGCCCCTTGTAACGGAAACGATAACGTCAAAAGGACGGATGTTGAAAAATAGCGTGTAAACGGCAAATTATAATGCGCATACACTTGGAAAATGTTCATGACGATTAATCCATACAGGACCATGATCATAATCATTACGGTCAGCAGGAACAAACCGGATAAGCCACCCATCGTTGTTACAATCCGAAAATTGATGACGAGGAAATACCCGATACCGATTAAGACAAGTCCGATTTTATTGGAAGCGATAAACTCATCTTTATAGGATATCCAATACGATTTGGCGAGTGTTTTCAAATCGTCTTCACCACGAAGTCTCTTTCGTATCGTCATGAACAAACCAACAGTTGCAGGTGTGATTCCAATGAAGACGAGTCCAAGCAATGTCAGTCCAATCCACATCATTTGAAGTACGGCAAGCATCGTTACAAATTCAACAAACTGATACAGTTTCGCTTTCCATCCTGTAATAGGCATTTTCGTCACCTCCTGTAAATGGTAAAGCTCGTACACTAGAGGACTTCCGCCGCCTTATGACGGGGATCCCCTTTGCTGTACAAGCCTGATTGTTTCTTATTCGTCTTTCATGCGATCATAAGCGCCTTGAGCAATTTCCATATATTTATCGACGCCCATCTTGTCGATTGTTTTCACATACTCATCCCACTTACTGAAGTCCATCTTGCCTGTAATAAATGCCGCAGTGCTTTCCTTAATGTACGTCTGGATGTCTGTCATGATGGCACCTACCTGATCATTCTCTTCTACTGTGTAGTTCAATCCTGGCAAAATGTCATCATCTTTAATTCGGAAAGGTTTAACCTTTTCAGCATTCAGGCGTGAATTATCTTTTGACTCCGCACCTTGGAAGAATTTCTGTTTGACGATTCCCGGATAGTAACCGCCCGGCCATGTGAGGTATTCACTAATCGCCTGGTCCATATTCAACCCGTCCGGATTGTCTGTAATTACATCCAAATACTTGAATTCACCTTTTTCATTTTCTTCATACGTCACACCTTCGAAGCCCATGAAGAACATTTTCGTTCCTTCATCCCCATAGAAATAATCCATCCAGCGGACCATCGCTTCCGGGTTTTCTGCCTTGTCTGTCAGTACGAACATACCCAAGTTTCCAAGTCCGTTGGATACGGCGTTATATGCACGCTCTCCATTAGGACCTTCAAGTACCGGCATGCCGACATAGCCGTCCAACTTCATCAATTCTTCGGGATCGATGGAATTCAGGAAGCCATATTGCCCTTTTGACGATTCCGCGGTGAACTCCTGAGGTGTTGTCGTAAAGACGTCTTTGTTAATTAGACCTTCACTGTATAACCTGTTCATATACATGAGCAATTCTTTGTATTCATCTGTTGTTGGAACGAATCGGAACTCTTCAGTCCCTTCTTTGAAGTCGAGATTAATATTCATGGAACCTTGTTTATTGAGACCGAAGCTTCCACGCAGGAAGTTGATGAACGTATCGATTCCATACCCGCCTCCCCAACCCATCTCGTCAGGCTGGCCGTTGCCGTTCGGATCATTTTCCTTGAACGCTTTCAGCACTTTATAGAAGTCCTCAGTCGTTTCAGGTTCTTTCAATCCAAGATTATCAAGCCACTCTTTCTTCATCCATGGTGCTCCGGCTCGTAATGCTTCGAACTGTGGGTCATAGATTGTCGGGAATCCATAAATATTGCCATCCGCCATCGTCACTCCTTGCTTGACGGAAGGATATTCATCGAGTAGTTTTTTGAAGTTCGGTGCATATTTATCGATATAATCGTTCAAGGGAAGGAAAATTCCCTGTTCCCCGTATTTGATAAGATCCGTTTTAGAGAATGCCGATGCGAAAAACACTTCCGGATAGTCTCCGCCTGTCAGCAGCAAGTTCCTTTTTTCAGCAAGCGCTTCTGTCTGGACAGTCGTCCAATCCATTTCAATATTTGTCATGTCTTCATATTCATTCCATAGCATGAGGTCGTCCCAATTTTGGGAAGCGAAAAACTTCGCTGCAAAGCCGTCCACTTTAATCGTTTCCTTAACGATCGGCATACCAGTTTCATTTACATTCCCTGCATTTGCCCCTTTTTCAATCGCTCCGCCTTTATCCGAACATGCCCCTAAAATACTAGCTGCAAGCAACATACTTGCTGCCATCCCCATATACCGTCTTTTTCTCATGAAATTTCTCCCCTTTATCATCCTTTTAGTGAACCAATCATGACACCTTTCACAAAATACCTTTGTAAGAACGGGTAAAGCATTAGCATCGGAAGGTTGGCGACGATCAGTACCGCATATTTCAATCCTTCCACACTCAATTGCTGTGCCAAAAAGCTCTCAGATGTCGTTTGGATCATGTCATCCATCTGACCTTGGATGAGGATTTGCCTTAGAATTAATTGCAACGGGAACTTGTCCTGATCTTGTAAATAAATCAACGCTTGGAAATAGGAATTCCAGTGGCCAACAGAGTAGAATAGTACCATAACTGCAATAACCGGGAATGATAGTGGAAGCACAATGCTCCAAAGAATCCTGAAATTTCCGCAGCCGTCAATCATGGCAGACTCTTCAAGCTCATGTGGAATGGCTTGGAAAAACGTCCGCATGATGATGATATTCCATACAGCTACTGCATTCGGAATGATCATGACCCAAAATGAATTGAGCATGCCTAAATCTTTAATAAGCAAGTACGTCGGGATCAGACCGCCACTGAAGAAGATCGTGAAGACGATGAATGCCATAATTACGCCGCGTCCTTTTAAATCTCGTCGAGACAGTGGATAGGCAGCAAGTATCGTCATAACGACGTTTAACGCTGTACCGACAACGGTATACTTGACGGTGTTAACAAACCCATTAATAATGTCTTTGTTCTTGAACACTTTCTCATATGCATCTAACGTGAATTCCTTTGGCCATAGCCACATCTCGCCAGAAATGACGTATTGCGGATTGCTAAGCGACGCACTTACGACGAACACTAGCGGATAAATGACGAGCAAAGCGACGATGGACAGGAAGATGTAGTTGAATATGATGAACGTGCGATCCGTTTTAGATTCCCTCATTCATGCCACCCCTTACCATAAACTTGTCTCATTCACTTTCTTCGCAATCTGATTCACCATGATGAGCATGATGAAGTTAATAAGTGAGTTGAACAGACCAACCGCTGCGGAGAAGCTATATTGTGCTTCTAAAATCCCGCTCCGATAGACGAATGTCGAAATGACATCAGACGTGGACATATTCAAATCGTTTTGCATCAGATACACTTTCTCAAAACCGACTGCCATAACCGATCCTGCATTTAAAATGAACAGAATGACGATCGTCGGCATGATTGCCGGAATGTTAATGTGGAAAATCCGTTGCAGCCGTGAAGCTCCGTCAATCATCGCAGCTTCATGCTGGGCAGGGTCTACTGCCGCAAGTGCCGCTATGTAAATGATCGAGCTCCATCCCATCGTCTGCCATACATCTGAGAACACATACAAACTTTTAAACCAACTCGGTTCTGAAATGAAATCTATCGGTGTGCCGCCAAACAGCTTGATAATTTGGTTAATCATGCCGTCCGTCTTTAAAAAGAGGAGAAGCATACCGACAACGACGACCGTTGATAGGAAGTGCGGTGCATAAATCACTGTCTGAACGAATTTTTTATATTTGAGACTCTTCACTTCATTTAATAGAAGGGCTAATATAATTGGAACCGGGAATGAAACAACGAGTGTGAACACGCCGATTCCAATCGTGTTTTTAATGAGCCGCCAGAAGTAGTAACTGTCAAAAAACCGCTCGAAATGCTTGAAACCTACCCACGGACTCCCAAGAATTCCTTTTGAAGCGATGAAGTCCTTGAACGCGATTTGCAAACCGTACAGTGGAAAATAATGAAAGACGAGAAAGTATAGTATTACTGGTGAAAGCAATACATACAGTTGCCAATTTTTCATGACCGCTTTCCGCCATCTCGACCGTGCTTTTCGCTTCACTTCCTTTTGCATTTGACGTTTTTCACTTTTCCCACTCACTTCATACTTCTCATTCGCTTCACTGACATTCGCCATACAACCACCCCTTTCGCTCTGAAGCTGTCAGTTTTTAATGAAACTGGATTGTTGAGAAATTGTTATTGGAACTCCTCCTGATCTGATCGATTCAGTCGCTGCACATCCGACTGCAACACTCATTCTGCCGGCAAAAGGTGTTGTCAGCGGTTGTTTGCCGCGGAGGATAAGTTCAATGAAGTCTTGTGCGATTTTCGGATCTGAACCACCATGCGTTCCATCTTCCGGTTTCATGTCGTATGTGACATCGCTGTATTCATTCCACGTGCCTGTCTTGCGTGTTTTCAAATACACTTTATCGTTGACATCATCATTTTCGATGCGTCCTTTTGTGCCGATGAATGTATAGTTCCGCTCGTAATCTGGTGTGAAATGACATTGTAAATACGATGCCTTCACGCCGCCTTCAAGCTCCATAATGAGCATATTATTGTCCTCGACATCGACTTCTTTGCGGAAAGCGCATTCCGTGAACGTGTGCGGAACGTATTCCGGACACTCGTTTTTAAGCGAACACTCGGGACAAGTAAGATCGTTCGGCATATCCCCTCCGAAGTAATCCAGTCCGCCGAAAGCAGAAACTTTCGTTGTATAACGACCTGTAATCCAATGGATGACATCGAGATCATGCGATCCTTTCTGCAGCAGAAGTGATGTCGTATTCTTACGCAGCGCATGCCAGTCATGATAATAGAAATACCCGCCGAATCCGACGAAGTGACGGACCCAAACCGCTTTCAAATCTCCGATTGCGCCGGAATCGATCAGCCCTTTCATCGTCTGGTACATGCTCATATAACGCATATTGAACCCCACCATCAGATGCTTGCCCGATTTCTCCCATGCGTCGATTATCCGGTCGCATCCTTCGACTGTGATGGCGAGCGGTTTCTCGGAATACACATGCTTGCCGGCTTCGAGTGCAGCGATCACATGCTCTTCATGCAAGTAATCCGGTGACAGGACAGCAATCGCGTCGATGTCATCACGTACAAGCAGATCTTTGTAATCCTTCGTCAGGAAGATCGGTGTTCCGATCTTTTCCTGATACTTCTGCTGACGTTCTTCTGAAATATCTGCGAGTGCTACGATTTCAGATTCACCTTCAGGCTTATGCCAATAAAGAGACAAACCGCCTCTTAGACCTGCTCCGATAACGCCGATTCTCACTTTTTTCATGTCTGCACCTCTTTTTTTAGTATGTATAAATGATTGTTGGATAGTTTTCCGTTATTCGGGAAAACGTTTTCCCTAATGGTTCACGTGAATAAATCACGGACTTTCATGTTGATTCGCGAATTAACAACGTTGAAGGGAGCAATGTTTTCAAATCCATCGTCTGTTCATCTGCAATTTGGTTCAGTAATGTTTTTGCTGCTACAACGCCCATTTCATATTGAGGTATTGAGATTGTCGTTAGTTGTGGTACGACATATTGAGCCATTTCATTGTTGTCGATTCCAACGAACGCAATGTCGCGGGGGATGTCCAAACCGTTCTCACGTGCAGATCTCATGGCAGCTATCGCCAATAAATCACCTGCGCAAAGAATCGCAGTCGGACGTTCGTTTTCAGGTTTGGCCAATAACTCTTTTGTTTTAACATACGCCTTATTCATACACCATCCAGAATCGATGACGAATGGTTCATGCAGGTCAAAACCAAATTCGGCCATCGCCATTTTGTAACCGCGAAACCGCTTTTCGAACCTCATCTCACCGTCAATTTCTCCACCAATGAAACCAATTTTACTATGTCCTCTGCTTGCCAAATGCTCAATCGCCTTGTAAGCAGCACCTTCACGGTCATAATCGACCGTTGAAATGGAATGATCGCTGTAATTGAAATCGACTCCGACGACAGGGACAAGTTTCTTCATTTCTTGTAGCAGCCCTTCTTCCACTCGGTCAATGAGCAGAATGCCTTCCACTTCTTTTTCTCTGATCAACCGATGAAAAACGGCTTCATCCTGCAAATCCGACATGCTGATCAGTTCAAGCGTATACCCCGCTTTCGCAAACGTTTCGCTAATTCCCATGAAGATTTTAGAGAAGTATGGATTTTCGTCCGCAAGCCTCGGACTCGCCAACCAAGCAATCCGATGGGTCCGTTTAATTGTACTGCTGGCTGAATTCACAAGCCGTCTCGCATGTTCGTTCGGTGTATAACCGAGTTCCTTCACGGCCGACCACACTCTCTTCTTAATATCCGCATCGACGTTTCGCGTCGGATCATTCTTGATGACACGCGAGACAGTCGTTACTGACACACCAACATGCTCCGCAATATCTTTCAACCTCACCATTTCATCACTCTTTTCTTGTAATCGTTTTCAATTCATCTTATTGGATTTATACGACGAAGACAAGATGAGAAAGTGAAAGAGGCTTTTTACCGACATCACGTTGTTAGGTTGTAGGTACAAGTTAACGGTAATAAAAAATGTTCTCTGAAAATCAGAACATTAATATAATATGAAGTATAAAGACTACTAAACTTGTTGTCAACATCTTTTTGAAAAATAGGTTGAAGGGATTAGGGCGTGCGCAATAGGCAGCGGCTGCCGATTAATATGTGGCGACAAGCGATCGACAACCGCTCAACATCGACCGATAACCGCTCAACATCGGTCAACAACCGCTCAACATCGACCGACAACCGCTCAACATCGGTCAACAACCGCTCAACATCGGTCAACAAACGCTCAACAACGACCGATAACCGCTCAACATCGGCTGATAACCGCTCAACATATTGTCCACTTAGTGATTGCGCGCCCGTAAAAGGTGGGAGTGCGCCCGTATAAGTCGGAAACTCGCCCGTAAAATGCGATCGCGCGCCCATAAGAGTCCGGGACCCGCCCATAAAGTGCAATCGCGCGCCCGTATAAGTCAGGAGCTCGCCCGTAAAGTGCAATCGCGCGCCCATAAGAGTCCGGGACCCGCCCATAAAGTGCGATTGCGCGCCCGTATAAGTCGGGAGCTCGCCCGTAAAGTGCAATCGTGCGCCCATAAAAGACATAATCCACACAAAAAAACGCCAACCCGTCTCATACATGGTTGACGTCCAGACAATCAAATCCCCACCGGCACTATATACATCCCGGCCTGCTCATCATGCTTCACGATGACATCCACACCATAAATCGCCTTAATCGATTCCGCTGTAATGATGTCATCCGGTGCTCCTTTAGCTGCAATCTTGCCGTCTTTCATCGCTATAATCGTATCGCTATAACGGATGGCTTGGTTAATATCATGCAATACCATGACGATTGAGATGCCATGCTGTTTATTCAACGAACGGACGAGGTCCAGCAATTCATATTGATAATAAATATCAAGATACGTCGTCGGTTCATCCAAAAACAGATACGGTGTCTGCTGCGTCAATGCCATCGCAATCCATACGCGCTGCAACTGGCCGCCAGATAGCTGATCGATCGGACTCTTCCGCTTATCCAGCAGATTTGTGCTCGCAAGTGCCCATTCGACCGCTTCCTCATCTTCTTTCGTCGACGAGGAAAATAAACTCTTGTAAGGGATCCGTCCATATGCCGTCAATTTCTCGACAGTCATATCAGACGGCGCATTGTTTTGCTGATGGACGACAGCCAGCCGTTTCGCCAATTCTTTCGGTTTGAAATCGGTCAATGCTTTCCCATCCAGCACAACTTCACCGCTCTGTGGATTATAGTGATTGGACAGAACGCCAAGTAACGTCGATTTTCCGCAGCCATTCGGCCCGATAATCGTTGTCACCTTCCCCGTTTCAATCGAACTGTCGATGCCGTGCAGAATCGTCGACTTCTTGTCATATGAAAACGTCACATCTTTAATATCCATAAATGCGATCACTCTTTCTCAACATGAATATGAGGAATGGACCTCCGATTACCGCCACGATAATTGAGGCTGGGATCTCGTTCGGTGCAATCAACACCCGTCCAAGCGTATCCGCAAGCAGTATGAGAAGTGCGCCTGCAAGTGCGGAAAACGGGATCAGCACTTTATGGTCATTGCCGACAAGCGTCCTGCCGATATGTGGGACGAGCAAACCGACAAACGCAAACATTCCCGCGATAGCTGTAGCGACTGACGCCAACAACACAGCAATCAATGCAATAACGAAACGCGCTAGATTAACATTGACGCCTAGGCTTTTAGCAGTCTTATCTTCAAGTGCTAAATAGTTGCACCATTTAAACACGAAAAATGACAGGACGATGCCGATGCTGCCATATAGAGCGATCACATGGACATCATCCCACTTCTTCATCGTCAAATTCGATGTCGTCACTTGACTCATCGACTGCGTCAATCCACCGCCACTGAACCCGATTGCCTGACTGAGCCCTGTGAATAATGCATTGATCGCGATACCGATCAGAATCATCCGTAACGGATCAAGTCCTGATTTCCACGACAGTGAATAGACGAGCAGGAACGCAATCGCTCCGCCGATAAACGCAAATAATGGAACAAAAAAGAATAACGTCGGGAAAAACGCGACAAGCACAATCGACATGAAACTTGCGCCTGCTGAAACCCCGATAATTCCAGGATCGGCGAGTGGATTACGCATGACCGCCTGCAACAGAACTCCCGCAACCGACAACGCTGCCCCTGCGACAACCGCAATCAAAATCCGCGGCAATCGCAAATCTTTAATGATTGCTACATTATCATCCGTTCCTGTTAACAATCCCCGGATCAGCTCAAACTGCGTCACTTGTATGCTTCCCGTGAGCGCCGATTGTACAAAAACGATAATGAGCAATGCAATGACAATTATGAAACTGAAAAACTTCTTATTCATCCAAGACATTTTGCTACCCGCCTTCATTGCTCGGGATAGAGCATCTTCTGCAGCTCAACCAGCGCTTCTGATGCCGCCAAGTTGCCCGTCGTTCCAAACAGCTGCTCCTCCAGATCATACACCCGACCATTTTTCACAGCATCGAAATGCTTCCAAATATCATTCCCACGAAACTCCTCATCGAACATCGCTACAACTTGTTCAGGCATGCCATGAGCGGCCCGCAAAATGACATCTGGTTCCGCCTGCTGCAAATACTCTGTATTGGACGATAAAAACTCGACATCCTCGCCCGTAATCACATTCACACCGCCGCTGCGCTTCACTAGATCTCCGATGTACGAATGTTCCGTTGCAACGAGATAGCTGCCCGGAATCCCCATCAGAATGAGCACTTTCGGTTGCTTCTTGCCTTTAATCGCTTCCGCAATCGAAGCAGACTTTTCCTCGAACTCAGCAATGATCGCTTCGGCCTGCTCCACTCTGTCGTACTTTTCCCCGATGCGCATGATTTCTGCGTGCATCGCGTCGATACTCTCGAGATCTGCATACGTCATATCGATGCCGCGGTCATCAAACATCTCTTGCAAGTCATATTTCAATGTCGTCACCGAATAGATTTCTGTCGGCTTCAACGCTAACAGTGTTTCCATATCGGGACTCATCGGGTTGCCGACTTCTTTCGCGTCTGTATAACGGTCAGGCAGATCTTTATAGCTTGAAGGGACACCGACAAGATCGATATCCAGTGCATCCATGATTTCAGTCAGCGCAACAGTCGTGGCGACAATGCGATCACCGTCTTTTTGGATGTCACCGATTCCGGTTGCGGCACTTTCGTCTTGGGAACAGGCAGCCAGCATCAGCAATAAAGCTATACCAGCCAGACCTAGGGCTTTTTTCATTTCAGACAACTCCTCATTACGCCTGCATTCACTTGCGAGCGCGTTTCTTTGAAGCGAAGAACGCCGCAAGACCAGCAATCAGTGCGATTAGGACAACTGCTAGAGTGATGAATAATCCCATGTTTGAACTTTCATCTTTGTCGCTGTCCACTTCACCCACAGCCGATTCCTCGATTGTCGGTTCTTCATCCACTTCCACTTCTTCTTCAATCTCCGAGTCAGCCGGATCTTCTTCAACTGTGGCGTCATCCTCGGCTTCCGTACTGTCCGTTTCCGTCTTTCCGGAATCGGCTTTCTCATCTTCCTCTTTTTCAGAAACGGCTTTCTCTTCCTTCTCGACTACCAGACCTTTATCTTCCGTCTTCGAAACTTCTTCCTTTTTATCGGAAGGCTTGGATTCCGGTTTAGCCTCTGGTTTTGTCTGCGGCTTGCTCTCTGGCTTCGTTTCAGGTTTTGCTTGTGGCTTCGTTTCAGGCTTCACTTCAGGCTTTGTGACCGGTTTTGCAGGTGGTTTCTCCTCTTTCGCAGGAGGCGTCACGACCGGCTTCTCTGGTGCTGGAATGGAAGCTGTATTGAATTTAAAGCGGATATCATATTCATTATCATAATTAAAGCCTGGTATGCCCGTTACGATAATATGGATTTTAGCATTGACGAGTTGATTCAGATCCGCCACATCGAACTTAACGACACGTTTATCAGAACCTGTATTCTCACTAATGACCTGTACATCTCGGCCATTCACTTTGAAATATTGCCACCAGGAACTGTTGTTCAACGTTACAGTCACAGTCGCTTTATCATTTTGTATATGCACTTTCGCGGGACTTACCATATAATCGGCAGTCGTTGATACTTCATTGCCTTTATCTTTAAGCACCGTGAACGGAACCGTGTACTCCCCATCCGCAAAAGTCGTCGCCGCAGAAGCTTGCATCGGTACCGTTGCGATAATGGAAAACGCGAGCAGGAATGCGATCATCACCGAAAAACTTTTTTTCGTATTCATCGTAGACTCCTTCAGTTATATACACACAACGCCGGCTGTCACTTGGATCAGTGACGCCGGCAATGGAGTGTGTAATTATTTAATTGCTTCTAACATGTTGTAAACCATCTTCATCGCATGCGCGCGAGTTGCGCCCATTTTCGGTTCGAACATTTTCTTGCCTTTGACTTCATTGCCGTCAATGATGCCTAGACCTGCAGCCAATGCTACAGATTCTTTCGCGTAGTCATTGATGTGCGCTTCGTCAGCGAATACGATATCCGATTTTACGTTTTCAAGAACTGTTGCATCTTTATATTCGATTGCGCGGATAATCATTGTCGCCATCTGCTGACGCGTAATTTCTGCGTTCGGATTGAATTTACCATTGTCCCCGTTGATGATGCCTGCACGGTGTGCTGCTTCAACTTCCTGGACGATGTTCGTCATTTCTTTTGATACGTCAGAGAATGTTCCTTCCGCATCTTGCTTCGGAAGATCCAATGCACGTGCGATGACCAATGCAAATTGGCTTCTCGTCATTTTATCGTTCGGTGCAAATGTATCTGCAGTCTTCCCTTTGACGAATCCTTTTGAAGCAAGTGCTTCGATATATGGCTTCGCCCATGTGTTATTAATATCCTTGAAAGTTACTGGAACTTCGATTTCTTCTTCTGGCTCTTCAGTTGGTTCTTCTTCAGTCACTACAGGCTTCATGCTGTCTTGGTCAAGAACTAGACGGGCTTTGTAGTGGCCTGTGTGGTTTGCTTGAGCAACAAAAACGGTAAAGCTCATATCAACTGTAGTTGCAAGATCTGCAACTTCGAATGAAACAATGCGGCTGTTTGCTGCTTCATCAACACTCACGACTGTTGCATCAACAAATTCGCCGTCTTTCTTCACTTGTACTTCAGTAATCTGCTCGTTATTCGTCAACTTCAATGAAACTGTTTTCTTACCGTCTTTCACAGAGACCATTGCAGGTGTTTCCATATATCTCATCATGGAAGAATCCTTCTCTTCCTCTTCATGCAATACTTTATAACCGATTGTATACTCGCCATCTTCTACAGAAACTTCAGGTGTTTCCGGTTTCTCTGTTTCCGGTTTTTCTGTTTCAGGCTTATCAGTTTCAGGCTTTCCAGTTGGAACGTTACTGCTATCGATGACGAATCGCAGGTCATACACGTGATCGTATGGTGGCATACCTGGGATTCCAGTAACGATAATATGTGCTTTAACATTTACAGGCTTCGTGTAATCCTTTAATTCAAACTTTACAACTCTTGAATCTTTGTCTTCGCTAACGACTGTCGTATCGACGAAATCTTTACCGTCTTGTACTTTCAATGACTGCCAGAACTGGCTTTGAAGAAGTGTGACATAAGCAAACGCCTTACCGTCTTCAATTTTCACTGTCAACGGACTCTTCAAATAATCGCCTGCAGTAGATTTTTCATCAACATCTTGCTTCCACACTTTAAAAGGCATTTCATAAGCATGCTCTTTTTGCCCCTCCGTCTCAGCAGCTGATGAAGGTAATGCTGGTAACGCTGTAAATACTAATAGAATTGCTGTTAAAAACACCATAAGATTTTTCTTCATTCGTCTCTTCTCCTCTTAAGTTCTATTCTTTTTCTTGGATCGCGTCATAATGACAGCTGCCCCAATGAGCACAGCCGCAATCATCGCCAACACAATATATAGGGTATTGCCTGTAGTACCTGTAGTGGAAGACTCGATCCATCCCGCTTCATCAGAAGTGGCAGAATCCAAGTCGACATTGATACGGACCGTATACGCATGATCATATACCGGTTCCATCTCTTCGATGAGGACATGCATTTTCATCGGGAAAGGTTCTGCAGCATCGTTTTCCAATGTAAACTGAACGATACGCGTATCAGCTTCTTCATCTTCACTGACGACGTCAACATCTTTGAACTGATCGCCATTTCGAGATTGTAGCTCCTTCACCCATGTGCTATGGTTGACAGTAAATTGCATGTAACGTTTATCACCATCAACTTTCAACAATGCCGGCTTCTCAAAGTAGTCATTGCCGATCGAAACCGAATCGCGATCCCCTTGCAATAACTCGTAATTGACAGAGTAAATTCCGTCAGACAATTGCTTAGCGAGAGCCTTAGGCAATTGAATAATACTTGACAAGCCTATGATAAAAACGGTGCACAATAGAACTGGAAACCACTTTCTAATCATGTCAACTTACCTCCTCACATGCATAACCCTTCCATAAATCTAACAAATGAGAACGATTATCATTTAATCCTCTTCTATAATAACTGATAGATTGAAATTTTAATAGCCTTAAACGTAGCAGTCACAAAAAGTTCATAAAGGTGTGGGCGTTGCGTGGCAAAACACATCTTTTGATTCATTTCCAACATTAAAAAGACAGGTGAGGGATAACCTCTCTCCTGCCTTTTTAGGGTGTCGATTATTCTGTTAAATTTCACGTTCCGCATGACGGCGTTTAGCTGATTCTGCGTAAGCAGGCGAACGGAAATGCAATACAGGATCATCAGAACATTCTAGTCCATCTACAATCACGGTTGGATCGAAAATACTTTTTTCTGCTGAATCTTCTCGTATCTGTTGCAACGTTAGCACGCCTGCATCTACTAACTCCCGTTCTTTCGGCCATTTAACACTAGAGTCGTTAACGTCGTCTCCTGCTTCCGCCAATTGAACGACAAGGCGGAACTGAACACTTCCCTGTTCCAATCTATGTACCAGTTCCGATTCAAGATCTTTCTTTGATGAAGAATCCATTTTTTCTAACGCCTCTTCAACAGGTACCCACCTAAATCTCACCGCATGCTTATTCATGTGGCTGTCGACTAAATAATACGCATGCAATGCATAATACGTTTCTTCTGCGAAACTCGATACCGGTTTCAACGACTTTAGCAAATCAGGAATTGTTGCAAATTCAGGCGATTTCCTAAACACTTCAAACCTTTCCATTAAAGAAAGCTGAGATTCTTTAGACATCATTTGTAATAGCCTGACAAAGTCTTCCGGAGTTTTCGTAATGAAAACAGGTATATTCGCCATCGTCAAATTTGTGTGTTTTTCAAAAGGTAATTGAAACCTGACGGACATCCCTTTAATCGGCATGAGCGCTTCGTTTAATTCTGGATTCGGAGAACTGTGTGAAAAACGGACGATCGCTGGCACTGCTTCCGCCTGCAGATGATCCGCAGTCGTATATGAGGAAAGCGCTCCGTTTGGCTGAAAGACTGCATCAAATGCGATTCCTTTTGCATGCGCCCTTCTGAAACCAGGAAACTTTCCCGCTAACTTTTCAATCGTGTCGACTGCCATAATAGGTGTAATGTCGAGATCATTATCGATTGTCATAAAACTCACCTCTTTTATTTTTACTCTATATGTATAAAGAAGATACCCTATTGCCACGAGTTCTAAAACTCTTATATAGGAAGAGATCTTTTCTATTTAAAAAACTGCCAGCCGATTTCTCGGCTGACGGCATGCATTATTTTTTCCGGTTGGACGTCTGGCTTTTATCATGATTCGTTTTATTATTCTTGTTTTTCACTTTCGCATCGAACTCTGTCGAAAATTCTTCGTTTTGATTGTCATACGGATTATTATTGTTGCTGTTGCTCGCATCTTTGTCTTTGTTTTGGTACGTATCAAATGGATTATGCGTTCGTTCATTCATCGTTTGTTTACTGTTTTTATTCCCCATGGATCTTCACCTCCTACTTCCTAGCATGCACAGAAATGTCGCGATTATAGAAGGAAGGAAGCAATTCCACGAAAGAAGTGATCTTTCCTTCGTTTTTCAACGTTAGCTATGTAGACCGTTCGTAAGTAAGGTTATGTTCAGTCCTATGGTATTCTAATAGAAACATCTAAAAAGGAGAATCCTATGACTGTTCTGGATGATACAATCCTCTACGAAAAAACGGCCATGCAAGATCGTGCTGCTTTTGAAACATTATACGACCGGTATGAAAAGCTCGTTTATTCATTCGCGTTCCGGCTTACGAATGACCGCACCATTGCTGAAGAAGTGACACAAGATGTATTCTTGAAACTGTGGAACGGTGCAGCTTCTTATACAGATGAAAAAGGTAAATTCTCCTCTTGGCTATTAACGATGACACGCAACAAAGCGATAGACGAAATTCGCCGGCTGAAGCGACATGATCACGAAGAGATGATTGAAAAAGATTCGCTTATCGAGCAGCCAGGATCCACAGAAGCGCAAGTCGAGTGGAATGAAAAGCGGAGTGATGTACATACAGCCATCCGTGAGTTAAAAGCTGAGCAGCAGGAAATTATCGAGCTCTTCTATTTCAAAGGATTGAGCCAACAAAAAATCGCAGATCACTGCAAGTTGCCGCTAGGAACGGTGAAAGGCAGGATCCGATTAGCACTGAAACATTTAAAAGGATTAATTGGACAGGAAGGAGGCGTTTCGAATGATTGAACAATGCCATCAACTCATAGATTATTTCAATAGAACGTTATCACAAGAAGAACAACAACAATTTGAAAACCATTTGACGGACTGCCCTTCCTGTCAGGAAGAATTACTGGAACTGCAATTGTTGACAGAAGACCTGCCTTATTTATCTGAAGAGATTGACGTGCCAAGCGATATGAAATCACGCATTTTTGCAACCATCGATGAACTTGCAACGCCCGTAAATTCTCCGGAAACAATCGTGCCGACTCCTTTAGAAACCTCGGAGCGTCCGAAACAGAAACGGTTCAATTTCGCAATTCCGTCTCTTGCAGCTGCGTTATTTGCATCGATCGTCACAAATGCTTATTTATTGAATGAAACCAATAAAGAACCGGAAATTGCAATGAGCGATGTCGAATTGATCGCCCAAACAACGTTGGCATCGACAGTCGATGATGAAAATGCCACTGCAGTCGCGATGCTTCTATCCAACAAAGGTGAGGAACTATTAATCGTCGATTCAACGAACTTGCCTGCTCTAGCAGATGGTGAACTGTATCAAGTATGGGTCATTGAAGGTGAGAAACCATACCCTGCCGGCGTGCTGGATTCCACTAAAGGTTCCGTTAGTCACTCTTTGAAAGACTTGACCGGTAAATGGGATACAATTGCGATTACGATTGAAAAAGAACCTGATTTACCTGCTCCCGAAGGCTCACTTGTACTAGCAGGAGGCATTTAATTCAAAAAACAAAAGTCCATTGAACCTTAGTATGACAAGGTTCAATGGACTTTCTTCATTTCTCCGAAAACTTTTTTCAATAAATAGTGATCCATTCTACAACTCCTTCCGTTAGCTATATACAAAACCGAAAAGGAGCGATTCACATGAACTTGAAGAAAAAACTAATCGCAATTCCATTAAGTGTTTCATTACTACTACCTGCGGGGGTCCCACTCGCATTTGCTGCAGACCACGATCATGGTGGACCGGCATCCATGGAAGTTTCAAATCCTGCAACAGACTTACGGGCTGCACTTGACAGCATCCTATCTGAACATGCATACCTCGCAGTCGTTACGATGCAAAAAGGAATTGACGGTGCGAAAGACTTCGACGCCGCAGCCGCACAACTTAGCGAAAATACGGACGAACTGTCTGCTGCTGTTGCATCCGTTTACGGTGAAGATGCAGGGAACCAATTCAAAGAAATCTGGAGCAGTCATATCGGCTACTTCGTTGACTATGTCACTGCAACGGCTAATAAAGATGAAGATGGACGAAAGAAAGCACTCGCAGACCTTGACGGATACCGTGTCACACAAGCGGACTTCCTCGACAAAGCGACAGACAGCCGTTTGAAAGCAGCGGATCTTGAAGAAGGATTGAAAATGCACGTCGACCAACTGATCTGGGCATTCGATAATTATGTCGCAGGCGACTACGACAAAGCCTACTCAAGCCTTTACGAATCGATGCACCATATGTTTGGAACAGGGAAAGGATTGTCATGGGCGATCACGGATCAGTTCCCAGAGAAATTCGATAACCATACCGTCGACACACCGGCCGCAGATTTACGTGAAGCATTGAACAACCAATTCTCTGCGCATGCTGCTCTGGCTATCATCACGATGCAAAAAGGGATCGACGGGGCACCTGACTTTGAAACAGCGGCAGCTACGCTGAATCAGAACACAGAAGATCTTACTGCTTCTGTCGAATCCGTCTATGGCGCAGAGGGTGCTAAGCAGTTCAACGAAATTTGGAATAGCCATATCGGTTATTTTGTTGACTACGTCACAGCTACTGCAAAAAAAGATGCTGACGGCCAGAAGAAAGCGATGGCAGATCTCGATGCGTACCGCGTTACACAAGCAGCATTTTTGGATACAGCAACTGAAGGCAGACTGAAAGCCGCAGACCTAGAAGAAGGTTTAAAAGGCCACGTCGATCAATTGCTGATGGCATTCGACAATTATGTAGCCGGTGATTATGATGCGACATACGATAATATCCATGAAGCATATAGCCATATGTTCGGAGTAGGCACAGCTTTATCCGGTGCGATCGTTGACCAATATCCTGATAAATTCACGAGTGCAATGCCTGCCGATATGCCAAAAACAGGTCTTGGCGGGATGTCAGACGGACCGGATTATACAGTTTTATGGATTGTCGCAAGTTTGATTTTTGCACTCGGTGCGGGTACTGTGTTGATGCGTAGAAAGACTGTAAAAGAACAGTAATTTAGCGGACTGTGACCAGAAAGGAGGGACACCATTTGAAAAATCTCTTTGTAAAGACTATCCTGTTCGTACTAAGTATTGTTCTGCTGACAGCTTGTGCATCCAACACGGAAAATCCAAAAGCCTCTATCGCTGATGAACCTAAAAAGCCCGTCGACGTATCGCAACCAGAAACGGAAGTTGAACAAGTTGTTGAGGATGCAATCGTTACTTCCATCCCAGCGCCTTCTGCGGAAGGGCTGACGCTGACAGATAATCGAGTAGGCATTCAACCTACACGAATTGAAATTCCTGCTTTACATGTCGATGCGGTGATCGAAGAAGTAGGTCGTCTTGAAAACGGTCAAATGGGCGTCCCTCAAAATCCGGATCATGTAGGCTGGTTCTCTCCTGGTGTCAAGCCTGGATCTCAAGGGAGTGCTGTCATGGCAGGGCATGTAGATTCATTAACAGGACCTGCTGTCTTCTACAAACTGGTGACATTGGAAATCGGGGATGAAATCATTGTCCATGGCGATGACGAGGCACTGACTTTCATTGTCACGAAAAAAGAGGAATATCCGAGACAAAACGCACCTGTGGATAAAATTTTCGGATTTACTTACACGAGTACGCTGAATCTCATCACTTGTACGGGTGTGTTCGACCGCAAAGCAAAAACACATGATAACCGTCTCGTCATCTATACTGAATTGAAAAAACCGTGAGGCATGCGGGGGAGCCTCGACAAAAGGTCCCCCTGCACAACTCACGGTTTTTGACTGATGACACATCAACCAGCAAGTTCTTTCGATTTGGGAATCCGACCGACCAGCGTCGCAATAAACAATGTCCCTAGGAACAACGCGAACAGGAACAGATAGCTGAATCCTTGCTGCATCTCAAGGAAATAGCCACCGAGGATTGGACCCGTCAGACTTCCGATACTGAAAAAGATGCCACACATCAGATTCCCTGTCGGCAACAGCGACTTCGGCGTCAAGTCGGACATATACGAAATGCCGAGTGAAAAGATCGAACCCGCAAACAGCCCGCCAATGAAGAACATTATTAAAATTCCAATTGCATTGGCACCCATTAGCGCTGCACCCGCAAATGCCAAGCTTGACCCGCCTAGCGTCAACAACATGATCGGTTTTCTGCCGACCTTGTCAGACAAAATGCCGAGTGGAATTTGCGAAATGATGCCACCGACCGCAAATGCCGGGATGATCAGCGACACCATACTAAGCGGAATGCCGATTCGAAGCGCATACACTGGAAACATTGAATTTAACGATGATTCAAGGAATCCGTATCCGAAAGGCCCGAGAAACGCGATCCATGCGACGATGAATGTTGCTTTAAAGCGTGTAATGAAACGACCTTGTGACAGCTCACCGACCATAATTTCCGGATGATCATTGTCGAGCATGAAGACAAGCGTCCATGCACAGAAACTCAGGCAGGCTGAAACGATGAACGGCAATCCTTCGTACACGTCAACAAGTGGTACAAACATTGGACCGACCGCAAAACCGACGCCGACAGACAACCCGTAAATAGATATATTACGGCCAAGTCGATTCGGTGCAGATGTGCTTGTCACCCATGTCTGTGTCGAGAAATGCAGCGCATGATCCCCGATGCCGATCAGCAATCGGAGGATGAACCAGAAAACGATGCTTTTCCATAACGGAAACGACAGTAGCGCGGCAATGACAAAAATACCGCCTGCGATTATAGTTGGCTTATACCCGAACCGGCGCAGAGGCGCCTCCATGAACGGTGAAACGAGCAGCGTCCCGATATATAACGCCGTAGCATTCAATCCATTGAGCGAACTTGACACGCCGTCGCGTTCGAAAATCGTTGAGATGAGCGGTAATAACATCCCTTGTGAAAACCCCGATATTGATACAATAAGGACAAGCACCCAAAACCGATGTTTGTTAATATATGTACGTAAATTCAAAATGAAAAGCCCCTTTATGTCAAAACTCATTCCATCTTAGCATATTTCATTACAATCTATATACAAGCATTTCTAGCAAAGAAGCATGATAGTAGACTGTATAATGTTGGTTACACTATACTTAGCAAGGCATAGACAAACTACTCAGAGATAGGTGAACGAATGATACATACAATTTGGAGACAGTATCGTGACACGCCGTTTGCGTTAAAAATGACAATCGGTTTCGCGCTCGGAATCATTGCCGGATTGATTTTCGGTGAGCAAATGCAAATGTTCAAACCGTTTGGTATTTTGCTTATCAATTTATTAAGCCTCGTCGCCATTCCAGTTGTTTTCTTGACAGTGGTCAAAGCTGTCGATCAAATGAGCATTGCCCAACTCGGACGCATGGGCTGGAAATTAATTCTTTATTACGCTGCGACAACTGCAGCTGCGGTCGGTATCGGTGTCGGCCTTGCACTTCTGTTTAAGCCGGGCTTGAACTTAACATTGCCTGATGTGACCGTTGAAGCGAAAGAGACACCGCAATTCGCTGATATCCTCCTACAAATGGTACCAAATAATTTATTTCAAGCTTTTGCAAGCGGCGATCTTATGGCGATCATCTTTTTAGCAATCATTATCGGAATGACGATTTCTTCGATGCGGTTTTCAAAAGATGAAAAAATGCAGCAAAACGCCGAATTTCTCGATAGAGGCGTCGTCGCATTGAACGAGATGTTCTTCAAACTGCTTGGTGGTATTCTCATGTATGCACCGATTGGCGTCTTTGCCATTAGTGCCGTTGCATTCGGTAGCCAAGGTTGGGAAACTTTCAAATCTTTACTCATGTTTTTAGCCGTCTTTTACTTAGGGCTACTCATACTTTGGTTATTCGTCTACACAGGCTTTCTCAAGCTTTCCGGCAAACCTGTATTGAAGTTTTTCAAGGACACGAAAGAAGCATGGTCAACAGCTTTCTTTACATCCAGCAGTCTTGCATCTTTGCCAATCGCTATCAAATCAGCAAAAAATGCCGGGATCTCGGAAAAGACCGCGAACTTCTCTTTGCCGCTCGGTGCCATCTTTAACTCAGATGGCGGCGCATTGCGTATGGGTATCTCCATCGTCTTTGCAGCCAACATTACGAACTTGCAATTATCCGCAGCTGACTTGTTCGTCATCGTTATCATCGGCACGTTATTGTCGATCGGTACAGCAGGCGTGCCAGCAGCGGGTCTCGTAACATTATCCGCCGTCCTCGTCATGTTCGGTCTGCCACTTGAAATCGTCGCCTTGATTGCAGGCGTCGACGCCATTATCGGCATGGGTGGAACTGCCTCCAACGTCGTCGGCGATATCGTCGGCGCAGCCGTTGTGGATAAGTCGGAGAAAAAGAAACAACCTGTCACACCTGTTGTTGCTGAATGAGTACGTCAACCAAGCCAGGCTTTTTGCTGGCTTGTTTTTTGTTGTGTTCAATTGGTGAGCGGGTCTCATTGAGCGGTTGCGGGCGGCGATTGATCGGACGGTGGACCGGATTGAGCGGTCGAGGCATGCGATTGAGCGGAAGGTGGACCGGATTGAGCGGTCGCGGCATGCGATTGAGCGGAAGGTGGACCGGATTGAGCGGTTGCGGTATGCGATTGAGCGCGCGTCACCTACAAATGAGTAGTTTATTACACTATGTCGCGCTAAATGTCCTTTACCAATCAATCACTTCGCTCCCTACCAGCCGCATACAAAAAAAGACATATCAACTACCCCGATACGTCTCCCCCATTACAACTATACAAATCCCATTCTATCATCCGAATACTATACAATAACCATCACAAACGATTGGAGGTGCCATACATGAAAAGAAGACGTTTCAAATCTCCCCGTCTCTGCATTTTCCCACAATACAAATGGTGCGGCCCAGGTTGCAGCGGACCTGGAAAGCCAATCAACCGCGTCGATGCCGCATGCAAAGCCCATGACGAATGCTATTTATCACACAAAACCCGTTGCCAGTGCGACAAGGAATTCCTTCAAAAACTACATCCATACACGAGCGACCACACCGAAGAAGGTCGGCACGCCCGCATCATCACACGCTACATGAAAGCTCAATCCATGTTCACATGCAAATTCAGATAACCGAAACGATTACCGCTCGCAAGCAATACCGTCTTTATCGCGATCCATCTTCGTATGCGCCTTATAAATCTCAGCAGAAACATGCGGCTTGTACTTCGTCTTTCCACCCTTATTCGTCACTTTCGCATCCTTCGCCACTCCACCCGCATACACTTTATTCAATTCTGTGCAGTTTTTGAACTTAGCAGGTGCAGCGTCAACGGACTGAAACGGTACAGACATTAAACTAACAGTGAGGAACAATGCCATGAACCCTTTTGATTTTCTTTTCATCAACAAAACCTCTTTCCTTGATAAACCTATTTTACAAATAATTGTAACACCGAACTTCAACATTTACACCAACTATTTTTCAGAATCAATCATCTCTTTGCATCCGCCACTCCATTGCGCGATAATCACACTAACAACTTAGCATTCCAATGAGAGAGGTTTTATTATGAAAGGCAGTTCACACGCCTACATCGGTGCCGCAGTCGGTGCTATCGCAGGCTTTCAAATCGACGCGACAGACCCACTAACAATTACAACGTCCGCCATTATCGGCAGCATATCTGCCCTCGTGCCGGATCTTGACACAAACGGAACAGCGAGCAACCGCATCACCCTATCCAAATCATTCAGCCAATGGCTCATGCGGCTCGTCGGAATGGGCTTGCTCATCGCGATTATTTTCCAGTTTTTCCAAACCGGCATTACGCCGAACATTATCATATTCGCGGGAATCGGTGCACTTCTTCTCGTCATCTTCCGCTTCATTAAACAACGAAGAATGCTCACACTGACCGGAATCCTTGTCATGGCCATCGGTTTCGTCATGCACCAATCCATCGGAATATTGCTCGCCGGGAGCTACATCATCATCGCATCGTTCCTTGCGCACCGTTCCTACACACATTCACTAATCGGACTCGCTTTTTATGCATTCATCTTGCATCACATCCATCTACAATGGCCAATCGACGGACTCTTTATCGCTGGCACAGCAGGATACGCGAGTCATCTCATCGCGGACTTGAAACTACTTCCCGTCAACCGCCGCGGCGTAAAACTATTCGCACCTATTTGGAACAAAGAATGGTGACAGGCAATCCGAAATCTTCCGGACACCTGTCACCATTTTCATTTACCGACGATCCTCTTTAAAATCGCAAAGAACCGGTCAATTTCCTCAACCGTATTATAATGCACAAGACTAATACGCAATGCACTGCCACCGAACTCATCCGCCAACCGCTTCATCAAATTGATCGCCAAATAATTCCCTGTTCGCGCCTCGACACCCGCCGCGTCAAGAGCATGCCCAAGCTTATCCGTCTCGAAGCCTTTGATGTTGAATGAAAAAACCGGCAACCGTTCATCCACGTAATCAGCCGTTTTTCCGTACAGCACAACGCCGTCAATCTCCTGTAACCGCGCAAGAAAATACGCAGACAACTGCTTTTCATATAGATGCGCCCAATACATCGCCCCCGCAAATTCTTTTCTCGCCTGTCGGCCATCGCGTAATGGCGTCATGTCAATATCCAATCCATTTCCCGCGGCATCAGCGCTCAATTGTGCCAAATACTCCATCGAACCTATGAACCCTTCAATTCCTTCATGATTTTGAGATCCCACTTCAAAAAAGTATGCACTCTCTGTTAATTCCTTCTGAATGCGCCAACCATCCAGACGCGCTAAATTTTCACGGTTTACGTAGCAGAAACCCATATGAGGACCAAAAATTTTATACGTTGAAAACGCCGCAAAATCTACGCCTGCCTTTTTCACATCAATTGCCAAATGACTTGCTGCCTGCACACCATCCGCAACAACGAGCGCACCTGCATTATGCGCCATCCTAGTTAGGCGTTCCATGTCATGGATCGTCCCCGTGGCGTTAGAAGCCCAACCGGCCGCGACGATTTTTGGTTTATTCTGTAGCAACTGCTCATACTGTTCATAATCCAGATCGCCATTCGTATCGACAGTCCAGACATCCACGACGATACCGCGTTCTGCCAGTTCAAGCCACGGATCAACGTTCGCATGGTGGTCGGCCTCTGTAATAATAATATGGTCGCCCGCTTTTAAATCACGCCCTAAATGATGCGCAAAATGATGAAAAAAACTCGTCGCGTTCAATCCGAATGCAATTTCAGAATGATCCGCCGCTCCGATGAAATCCGCGGCCATCTGCCTAGCTTCGATGATTCTCTCCTGCATCTCAGCAGTTCTTTTGAATATCGTCCCTTTTTGTGCGTTGCGATGAATATAATAATCTTTCACACGGTCTATGACGAAACTTGATACTTGCGCCCCCGCAGAATTATCCATGAACAGGATTTTATGTCCCTTATATGAATCTCCGAGACTTGGAAAATACGTGCGTGAATGTTCGAAAGTCTGTTGTAATGCCGAATTTTTGTCCATTTTACTTCCCCCAGTTTGTGTCTTTACAAATCATTATATCATGTCAAAATACATACTACGTTTTATGGCTATTTCAATAGGGAATGACTGCTATAGATTGTTTTTTAGTGAATTAACTATTCATCAGTTATGGAAAAAATAATATAGCACAGACTACATATATGATTACACGATTTGAAAGGCGGGATGTAATTTGAATAAATGGATTGTACTCACAGCCCTTACGCTGTTGCTCGCTGCATGTAGCGGCAAAGATAAAGTTGTTGAGAACGAAGGCATATCTGGTGGGAACGGTGCAGTGAATGAAGAGAAGCCAGAAAAAGTAACGAATGTAGAACCCGAAAAAAACAAAGTGGAAGCTGGAAACTTATCGGACTTCTTTATGGAAGATGGGGCCGTTGCACAGTTTACAGGAGACGGCATTGAATTCTCCAGTTACAGGACGCGGACGGAATGGCTCGATGACACACACGTCAATGTGTATGAGGACAATGGTGGTATCGAAATGATCAAATCGTATCGATTGGATGAAGATAAAATCGTCGTCTTACAAGAAAGACCTTCCGAGAACGAAGACGACAAAGTGACACTCGAAGACTTAGCAAACATGGAACCGAATAAGACCTACTTGTCATTTCCTCTTGAAGTAGGTACTGAAATTGACGTTTGGAAAGTCATCTCCGTCGATGATGTCGTCGAAACACCTTTACAGAAATTTACGGACGTCTTAGTTCTTGAAGAAAAATTTGACGATGATTCGTATAACAGAAGTTATTTCGCGCGAGGATACGGTGAAATTATGCGTGAGTATCACTCAGAGGAAGATGATGCACCGTTTAAAGTGACGTCAGTTCTTGAGAGCGTTGAGTAAAAGTGAAAAGCACTTTCCGCACGGGGAAAGTGCTTTTTTCTATTTAGACAATGCATCGTCAGCTCGTTATACGGGCGCATTACAGGCTTATATGGGCGGTGGACACTTTTACGAGCGTGGCTGGACGGTTTACGAGCGCACAACCGATGGATATGAGCGCGCGACCGGCTTATATGGGCGGTCAACACGCTTTTACAAGCGCGGCTGGAAGGTTTACGAGCGCACAACCGATGGATATGAGCGCGTGACCGGCTTATATGGGCGGTGTCAACACGCTTTTACGAGCGCGGCGCTCAACGCCGCACCGCAAACCTCAACACCACCCACCGCACGATGGACATGACGGGCGCGCACTATTTTGTCATGCGTAAAATAAAACACCCTTCTTCTAGCTCTCTACTTCCAATCATAGTATAATTTCCATATGAGAAAATTTCTATTTCTATTGGCGATCATCGCCGTCTTATTCGTTTCATCCAGCCAGACATACGAGCAACAGTCGATTGTGCCGACACTTCAGACGTTGCTGCCCGACAAACCAATGGAAAACCAGCTTGCTAAATTGCAAATCCCGTATTGGGGGAAAACGATCTCTGTTGAAGAACGCGGCTACTATTACTTCGTGGAATTTCTTTTGCGCAAGTCCGCGCATTTTTTCATCTTCGGCTTGCTCGCGCTCGCTGTCTATTATGTATTACCGAAATTTCGGTTGCGCACGATTACGGCATTCATCATCACTGTCGGATTCGCGATGGCGGATGAATACCACCAGTCACTCACCGGCGGAAGAACTGCTACCATTCAGGATGTCATACTTGATGCGTCCGGCGCGTTCACATTCCTGCTTATTTTCCGGCTCATTTATAGTGCCGTGATGAGTTTGAAACGAAGACGCAAACTTGCACGCAAAAAAAGATGAACCATACTACTCTCATAAAGAGTTCCGTATGGTTCATTTTCATGTTCATTCCACAGCTTCAAGCAGCACTACAGACACCTTCTTTAAGTGGACAACTTGGCCATCTTTCAATTCAATTACGCTTGCAGTCTTTCCAATTTCACCACCGATCAGCTCATACAACACCGGTTCTTTCCCTTCTTCGTATATGGCCAAATACCCGTGACCATACGCTGGCGTCGCTTTATATGTCCCTGCTTCAATATCTATCCCAACCGTCCATAAACCATTAGAGAGTGATTCTGGGCTCATGATTGTCGGAATGGGAGCCACATTTACGGACTCATACCCGCCATCCGCCCGGATTGTATACGAAGCGTCGATATCGACTGTTAAGCTTGCTGCACTTGCATCTGAATAGCTCCCTACGATTTCTGTGACAATCAATTCGTTGTTTTCATCATAGACGAAAATATTCCCGACAGGATAGCCCGTAATCATATACCGTCCCGTCGGAACTTGTACGTTCACGCCTTCTTGCGGAACGACTGTAATGGGTAGCTGATCAAGTCCTTCATTGCTACGGTTGACCGTTCTGTAGATTGCTGGATTCAGTTCACCTATGAGCTCATCTTTCTCCGGCCCGAACAATTGGAAATCTTCCATATAGGCAAGTGTTTGATCCGATGGCTTTTCTTGCATCGGATTGCAACCCGATAGCATGAGACATCCAACGATAAAGGCTGGGAGCATGCGCGAATATGTACTTTTCATTTCCCAGCCACTCCCCTTTCAATAGCCGGTTTAGTCAAGCGGTTACGGTACGTTGCTCTATTTTTTACATATAAAATAACGACCATGAATACGTTCAAACTGACAAGCCAAACGACACCATGTTTGAAGTCGAGCGTATTACTTCCCGTACGTAGTGCAGCGTCACCATTCATGACCGAACCAATGTCGATAAACTCAATAGCCTGCAGCCATTTTGTCGGCAAACCGGCTAGACTCAAAATTACTGGCAAGACGATTACGAATAAAATCGTCAATAGACTTACGTATAGATTTTCTGTGACGATATTTAAAAATGCTGTCGCGAACAGTAATAACAATGTAATTAATGCCAAAGCTACAAACAAATACATTAAGTAACGTGATGTTGATACGGCAATGAAATTACCGTCCTCGTACAGAAGAATAGGTGTATTGAAGTTGCCTATTTCTGTTTTATTTGCAACAAAAGCTATTCCTGCCAATACGCCAAGCCCTAAAAAGACCATTACCTGCGCAAAATGGAGTCCGACTTTCGTAAAAACTTTCTGCATGAAAGTGACAGGGAACACGCCCATGACAGTCTTTTTCTGCTGATCGTGAATATACATACTACTCCCGATGAGCAAGACGAACATGCTGAATAGCACGCCACTTAACAAATTCAGTGATATAGGTAAATAATTGCTCGCAACAAATGGATCTTTCACAAGCGGCAAATTATGATCCCTATAGTAGTTTAATAAGGCAATCTCTTTATAAATCTCTTCTTTGGGAATGATAAATGAAGATTGGATGCCTTCATTCCCAAGTTCATGGACACGCAAACGCAATTCATTCAGCTTTATTCCACTTTGAATATATTCTTCATGATTGACTTCGCCTTTCCATAATGCGTAACGCTGACTATTGACGAGTGACGCTTGTTCGGTCAAATTATTGTAGATTTCATTTCCAATAGGTGTATCGCGACTTTCCTCCGGATAAAAGTTAAAAATGTCGAAATACACTCCAGATTCTTCATTTTTAAGCGTCTGTATATCTTTTACTTCAAGCGAACTATAGTGAAGATAATAGACCGGGATGACTAGGATAACTGCTATACCAAGCAGCCAGTTTTTATTATTAGCAAGCAACAGTCTTAATTCGAATAATAAATAATTCCACTTCATAATGATGTCCTTTCTTCCCCATTGTCATTAGCGCGTCTGATAAAATCGTCGTTTGTTCACAATCTTGGAAATGACGAATAGCAACACTTCAATCACTGCTACTGTAATAAGCAGAACGATTAAACCTTTCATGACTGTCACGGACTCTATATTCATCAAATAATTCTTTTCACCTGTGACGACTTTCCCAAAATCGAAATACGTTTGCGGAAATGAACTAATATCAATACCGAACAGGTCCCTCGTCGTCCTTGCAGAATAAATCCGTTCCGAAAATAAAATGATTGTCGTTAGAAGCAAGACAACCCATTCATTTTTCACAAGCAAACTGAAAATGACATTCAGTCTAACGAACAGGAATACGAGTAAAAGTAGCACAAAGGCAATGATACAGAGAAGTTTTGCCAGGGATATGACAGCATAATCTTTACGAGTGAACGTCTGTTGCGAAATCATAATTGGTACATCCAGATTAAAATGACCAATACCAAATTGGATCGCTATGAGCATTACGCCGATGACAACCATTCCCAAGATGACGAGATTCGAATACAGAAATGCTGAAACCGTTTTCAAATTCAGTTGGCGATACCACGACAACGGCATTCCTTGTAGGACTGATCGGTTTTTTCGATCACGTGTCAATACGTCACTGCTGAAGAAAATTGCGCAAAAAATGAAGAAGTATATGCCGTAATCGAGCAAAAATTTCTGCAACGCCTGCAAACCCGTCTTCTCCATAATCAAGCCATATGTAATCGGATGCTCTTTCGTCAAATAGTTTTCATAACGCATCATCGTTCGTTCATATAAATGCATACGATCTTTCCCTGGATAGGGTGAAAACTTGAACATCGTTTCATCATAGGTGTACTCTCCAGGGTTTGTTTCCAAGTAATATGACCGCAAATGGAGAAAACGTGTAAAGTTCTTATTCTCATAGGCATTCAGAAAACTTTTAGACATCCAATAACTATTGTCGTTCATCGCATAAACTGGCATCCCTGTAATTCTGATGACACCCGTATTCCCCTTATCGAGCCTCAGTTGCTGTTCTCCTTCTAGCTTAGTCAAATAGTCAATCGTCGCTTCAGGACTGAATGTCTCCTTTGTCTCCTCGTTAGGGACTATAAGAAGGCAATAGCTGAGTAATAAAACACCGATAAATAGAAGGAAAGGAACATTTTTTCTGCTTCTTGCCGTAATTAAAAACTCATGTTTTAAAAATGTACGATTCATCCCTGTTCATCCCAACTTCCCTAGTAAACTTTAGATTTTCGAAATCCCACTATTTACTAGTATAGCAATGTATACAGAATTCTCAACATTTTTCATTAAATTAGCTACTCCTAAACATAAAAATCGGACAATTCCCTTGCGCAAGAGGACTGTCCGATTTTTTCTTCACCCTATTCATTTCACGAGCTCCGCCTGCACGACGAGACGATGCGTATTGGAGTATTCCGGGTAGCACGTGATGAGCGACATCAGTGCGATTTCCGGATCCGGATCCAACACATCGACTTCATGCGGTTGGACGATTTTGACATCGAATACTTTGTACGTCTGGTCTCCGTTTGTTGTTTGGAACGTAAATTCCGTACCGACTTCCACTTCATGCAACCGGTTGAAATACTTTCCGAATACATGCGCCTGATGCCCGGCGATAGCATAACTACCGCCGACTGCCCCGGGCGGATCCATATTTTCAATGGCACCAAGTGATTGGTCGAGAATCGCAGCGTCCGTGCCATACATGACGGGTGCTTCCATCTCTATCGAAGGAATGGACAATATGCCTTCCATCCCTTCAATCGGATTATTTGCTTGTGTTTGTTCGGTTGTTTGTTGAATTCGATCTTTTCGGGAAGTCCGTTCAGATTGTGGTTGTCGATTATTGGCATTAGGTACTTCTGCTTGCATCGACTGGAATGCGTGCAACAACTGTTGCTCATGCTCGTCAGCTTTGGCTTTGCCGTTCATTAACCAAACAAGCAGACCGACGCCAGTTATCATTAACAATGTTCCAGACCATCTGATTACTTTCTTCATCATCTGTTCACCGCTTTCACGCTGCCGGTTGTCCAGATTTGCCGAACTTCCGCAAACCTGCACCACTAATCAGCAACAGCACAGCAAGCACAGCCAAACGTTTTCCGTCAAAGATCCCACCTGTTTGTGGCAATGAACCTCTCGTTGGTTGGCTATTGATTGCTTCCTTTATGACAGAGGCCGATAGTACTCTTTTACCGCCATTTGTTGACGATTGATTTTTTCCTGGCATTGTCCCATCAACTGTTCCATTATCACGCTCACCTGAATCCGCATCCACTTCACCGTTGTCGGTTGCGGGAGGTGTTTCCGAACCGTCTCCCGGAACGACAGCTGTACCATCTTCATTGCTGTCGGGATTCATAGAACCGTTTTCATTACCGTCTGTTCCGCTTCCATTTCCAATGGATGAATCGTTTTCATCTCCAGGAACTGGAACGATTACTGCTGGTGGAACAGCATTTCCATCTTCATTTCCATTACCACCAGGAACAGGTACAATTACTGTCGGCGGAACCGTGTTACCATCATCTGGAACAGGCTCGATGACTGTTGGTGGAACGGTATTTCCATCTTCATTGCCATCATCGTCGCCAGGGACAGGAACGATTACTGTCGGTGGAACCGTGTTGCCGTCATCGCCGTCCCCTCCTCCAGTAGAAGGAGGAGTTACAGCTCCTATTGGATAGAGCTCTTCTGTCTTTACAATATCGACAGTGATTGGGTCGATTCCAGTGAGCCCTAGGTTCGTACCCACGACACCGTTTGTCACTAACAGACCGTCTTCTGTCATCTCACCGTTTTTGTACAAAACATCCACATTCGTATCCTCAATCAAATCACCGTCTACGCCTACTTGGACTAAACCTGAACTGAATGACAAACTTTCTTCGTCCACGTTCACATGTTTGTCCAGCACACCTACATGCGTTTCACCTAGCAAAGGCAAATCGGAAGCGTTCACGTCTACAAGACCGCCGTCAAATGACATCGAATCTTCATCTGTCTGTGATTGTGCTGAACCGACATCGACTTGAACATCTTCAGTCAAGTCCGACGCCAATCCGACAGATGCTATGGACGATTTAGACAGTTTCGTTCCATCCATTTTAGATTCACTGCGTTTAAGGACAGGAACATCCGCTTCGTCGACAATTCCATCCAAAATGCCGCCACCGATTGATACATCAGCTACAGCATTACTGTTTTCATCGCCATCTGCATCAATGGTTTTGTCTGCAGCCAGTACTTGTACAGACGTGTCTTCAAGCAGATTTCCGTCGATATCCACTTGTGCCAAACCGGAAGATACAGTTTGACTTTCTCCGTCTTTCGCATGCTTGTCGATGACGCCTACATGCGTTTCGCCAAGAAGCGGCAGATCTTCCGCGTTCACTTCGACAAGTCCGCCGTCGTATGCATGATCTTTTTCGTCAGCAACTCCAACATCCACCGTTACATCATTTGTGATGGAAGACTTCACTTCGACAGTAGCGAGCGACTCTTTTGTACCGCCTTCTGTCGTTTCACTTTTTGTACCTACATCCACATTCACTTCATCCAAAATACCGTCATTCACTTCAACTGAGATGAGCGATTGATTCTCTTCATCAGTTTTCGTTGAAGGGATGGACACTTTTACCTCTCCAAGAATCGGTAATTTCGGAAGATTGATGTCGACAAGTTTTGAGTCCACCAGTACCTCCTTCGATGTATCGGGCTCTGCAGCCGTTGCAACCGAATTCGTCATGCCAAATGCCAAAGCGATGCCAAGTGATAGTGTACCGAATGTTCTCCATGTATTTTTCATTTTCAACTCTCTCCTTTTTTACTTAGTTTTGAATACTAATTTGTAAAAAAGGAGTTAGTTGGGGCGGTTGCCCGGGTGGTGCATGAGTCCATTGGTTCCTCATAATTTCACTCAAAAGGATCCACTGTCTGCCTTCTAGCAACACTTGCATATCTAGCCAATTGACGATGCCATTGAAAAAATCCGCAACTCCGGTATGCGCTACAGATACTGAACTGACAGATGTTGTAGCTGTTGTTATCGTCACCGGATTACTATTCCACAAAGATTGCTTATTAGGCGGTATAGCCGGCGATTCAGGTTTGACTGGAGTTGCTTGTTTCATTGTCTTATCAAGTGTTTCAATGGTCTTGATCTCTCCGTTAACTGTTTTAGTTTGAGACTTACTTTTATTGGGTATTTCTGCTATAGCTTCCTCTGCAAACGGTTTTGTTTCCTGTTCAAAGGTTTCCGGTTGTGCAGTAGGTTGCAAAGTAATATCAGTAGCCGATTCTGTTACTTCAGGTTTAGTCTGTTCAACCGGTTCCGACACCGTTGTATCGACTGCCTGAAGTGCTGAATCAACTTCTGCATTGTCGGTGAATTCATTCTTTTCATTTACACGTTCCGGTGTTTTTGATACAGCTGGTTTCTGGATTGCCTCCGGTTTGGAAGGCTCAATTACCTCCGAGATTTCCGGGTTACGTTCTGGCTTAATTGGTTTGACGATTTCTTCAACAACGACAGGAAGCTCTTTAACCGGCTTAGTTACTTCCTCAACAACAACGGGAAGTTCATTTACCGTTTCGACCGTCTTGTCTACCGTTTTATCCACCGTGCCAGTCACCGTTTGCGCAGTTTTATCGACAACTTTTCCGACCTCATCGACAACTGGTGTCACAACAGGCAGTTCAGGTAGTTCTTCCGTTACACCGATTACTTCAGACGTTACAGTGTCGACGGTCTTTGTCGTGTTTTTCAGCACTGGTTCGACGTTTTCCACTGTTTTCCCGACATGCTTCACCGTTTTATCGACAATCTTTGAAACTGGCTTTTTCTCCTCAAGATCGGTGAGTGTTTCAACGGTTTCTTTCGTCAAAGAAACAGTATCTTCCACCGTCTTATCTACGCCTTCAACTACTGAGCCAACTACATCGCCGACTGCATTCACGGTTTCATTAACAGTCGATTCTACTTGTTGCAGCAAACCACCTAGTAATCCACGGCGTTGCTTACCATTCTCCTCTGCTTGCACAGTTTTCGTCGAAACAAGCAACAAACAACATAAAGCTGTAATTGTTATGACTATTCTCTTCAAGTTTGAGTCACCTCCTCCCTGAATAGATTGAAAAATCATACTCATTAACTACATTATTTCATTACCCTTTATTGTTAATCTAAACCATGTAAATTAGAAATTTCATAGACTCAATTCATCCCCTAACGTAATAGAATAAAGTGTGTTCAGGTGTTTATTTTTTTTATGACATATGTCTCGTTTTTATTTTGATTCCCCTCTATATAATTAGTAATATTTGCCGATACATTTAGGTAGATAGAGATTTTTACATAGTGAGAGGGGTTTAGGAATGACAATAGGTAAAAAGATTTACGGTAGCTTTATTCTTATGATTGGTTTGCTACTGATGTTTGCAGTTTATAGCTTTTCAGAAGTAATGAATGTAACAAATAGCTACGATGAAATGCTCAAGCAAAATGTACAGCAAATGCAACGTGCTGAAACAATACAAAAAGAGATGGCGATGCAAGGCATGCTTTTACGTGCTTACGTAACTGAACGCGAAGATTTTACACTTAACCTTTTTAAAGAGCATCAAGTTCTTTTGAAAGAAGCTGTAGAAGCACTCCGCACTTCATCCACAAACGCAGAGGTAACTAGTTTACTTGATGAAATTGATGGACATATCATTGCATTCGATGAAGGCGCAACAGCAGTTATCGACAGCGTTAAAAGCAATCGTTCCACTAATACTGATAAATTGGTGAATGATGTCGTGCGAGAACCAAGCATTGGTATCGAAACGGTAGGATCGCAAATTCTAGAAATCGAACGAACTAATATGTTCCAAAAGTATGGTGAGATTGCTGAAACCGTTTCAGTAGCAAAAGAAGGAATGATCGTGTCCATTATTGTAGATACAATACTAGCTTTAATACTTGCTACCCTTATTAAACGTTCCATTTCAAATCCAATCCGGAAACTCGTTTCAAATGTAACAGTCGTTGCGGATGGAGATTTGACGCAAGAAGATATTACAGTAAAATCTAAAGACGAAATTAGAGACCTTGCAACAGCATTTAATCGAATGAAACTGAATTTACGATCGTTAATTGGCAGCATCAATGAGAATGCATTACACGTTACAGCTTCAGCAGAGGAATTATCCGCGAGCACAGAAGAAGTAACACGATCTTCTCAAGACATGACAAATAGCATGGAAATGGTTTCTGCAGGTGCGCAAACTTCCGCTGCTTCTGCTAGAGAAAGTTCAATGGCAATGGAAGAAACGGCTATTGGCGTTCACCGTATTGCAGAGTCCGCTCAAGCTTTGAACGAAAGTGCAACGACGACAGAGAATTTGGCACGCGAACGGGGAGAAGCCGTGAAGCACGCTAATGAGCAGATGGCCGTCATCTACGACTCCTCCAATCTTACGAGCCAACTTATCAAGCGGTTGAGCAAGCAGACGGAAGAAATTGAGAACATCACGAAAGTCATCACAGATATAACAGAACAAACAAATCTTCTTGCACTTAACGCGGCAATTGAAGCAGCGCGCGCTGGAGAACACGGTAAAGGATTCGCTGTCGTCGCTGACGAAGTACGGAAGTTGGCTGAGCAATCGAAGTCATCCGCCAACCAAATCGTCACTTTAACTGCCGGCATCCAAGAAGATACGAAAAACGTTGAAAACGCCGTATCCGACAGCTTGAAAAATGTCGAAGAAGGTGTCAAAGTAATTGACGAAGCAGGAGACGCCTTCACTTCAATCATCGAAGCAATCCATGCAATGGGTTCTCAAATCGAAGACATCTCCGCCGCCACTGAACAAATCTCAGCAAGCGCCGAAGAAGTTTCAGCTTCAATTCAGGAAATCGCAACACAAGCTAACGAAGCCTCCGGTAAAACTGAACAAAACGCAAGCGCCGTTCAGAATCAGATGGCAACAATCGAAGAGATTAACAGCGTCGCACACGATTTAAGTAAGCAAGCAATGAACTTGCAAGAAACGATACAGGAATTCAAGGTGTAACTACAAAAACTAAACAGCCAAGCATCCGAACTTCAGATTGAACCGGGCTTGGCTGTTTTTTTATGGGGAGATTGTGGGTGCGGCTTAGCTAGACCGCGCGTATCGAAACGTAACCAAGATAGGAAAGCACGGGACTTGCTCATGATCCGACGAAACACTCAATTCGCCGTTTTCATTGTCCTCTCATCGGGAAAAGAAGTGCAAAGGACGTGATGTGAAATGGCATTCGACTACAATCTCGACTATAAGAACCTCAACTTGCGCAAACAACCTGAATTATACAGAGTTGGCAAAGGAGAACAAGGCGTTCTACTCGTCGAACCATACAAAGGTGAAATCCTCCCCTATTGGCGATTCAAGACACCTGAGATCGCCAAGGAATCCGCCGAGAAAATCTATGAACTGTTCGAGGAATACAGAAATGCTGATGACTTTGTCGGCATGGATATGGCACGAAAATTCATCCAGATGGGGTACACACGCGCTCGTAGATACACGAATTACAAAGGTGGACGAAAGTATAATGAAGACGGCTCTATAAAAGAGCGGCAAATTGATGAAGAAAAGGCTGAGTCTGCGAGGATTTTTAAAGTATATTGGGACAGGATCAGGGAAGATGAGGATTATTTGAAGAGGAAGAAGGTGCATCAGAAGGAGTTGGGGTGATGGGTGGTTATTACACTTGGAAATTATTTGGATGGGATATATGAAGAGCGAAAGGAATACAATTTCATTATATAAAAAACGTCCGTTGAAGGACGTTTTTTAGGACATTATTTTGCTAGAGAGATAGAAAACGTTCTCATGATTTTCGGTAGCTCATCTTTAGAATTAGCCAATGCTCTGTCTTGTGTAGAAAAAGAAACCAATAAAGCTAAAATGAATACTACTGATAAAAGTTTTTTCATTACATGTCCTCCCATTCCGTTATGTTCTTATAAATATTACCATAATTGTGTGCTTCTTCATATAGTAAAGCGGATAACTTATATTTATTCATACTAAAATACCATTTTCCAAATGCAATGCAATATTTTGAAACAAGTTGATAATTCTGTTTTTCTTTAAAATAAGCTATAGCGGTTTTGGCAATTTTTTCATCTAAACCTTGCTCACTGTTTAATGATTGTAAGAAGGTAAGTTCATGGAAGTATGAGGCAAGGCTTTCGTCTTTAAGATTTTTATACAACTGTATACCTTTATCACACCATTCAAGAACACGTTCGTGGTCTTTTACCTTAGAATGAACCATTGCTATACATAACATCGTAAGAAGCTGTTCCTTTTTAGACTCGTACTTGTCATTAAGACTTTCATTGAAAAACTTTATTGCTTTTTGATTTTCTCCCATGAAACTGTACAACGAGCCTATATTGTGTAAAATGATGCCCATATTTTGACTCAGTCTAAATTCTTCACAGATTTGCTTAGCTTTAAGATAAGATTCCAATGCAGCTTCGTAATTCGTAGACTGTTTCTGATTCACTCCCATTATAATATAACAATCCATGACCCTCTTCATTTGAAACTGCCCACTAAAGTAACTTAGCGCTTTCCTAACGTGTTCTATCGAATGAAGTGTACGATCATCAGCGGCATAGGCAACACCTAACATATAATGAAATTCAGCAATTTCCCACTCATCTACCCCCAAGTCTTCGAGTAGTAAGTAAGCCGTCTCAAAAGATTCAATTGACTTCACTGAGAAATTAGATACATAAAAAAACAACCCTTTATTCACATTAAACAAATACACCTGGAATTCATCAAAGTAGTCTGCGAGCTCTTCCAACGCATCTAATTCTTTTCTCCGTTCCTCCAAATCCCCACCTACTATTAACCGGAAGCGAAATATAATGAGTAAATACGTATAGTAAACTGAGTCATCGTAAGAAAGTGCATTTTCCTCAATAAGGATATGTAACTGTTGCTCTGTATAGGCTTTATCCCTTTTTACAATGACATTGCGATAACTGTCCATCATTGTCTTGTAGAATCGCTCTTCATTTCCTTGAGCAGCGGGGCTATTAAAACTTTCAGGATCCATACCGAGTCGCAGCAAAAGGAGTTCAGCAACATCTTCACTGGGGGCAATTAAATTCCGTTCAATCTTAGATAAATAAGAAGGAGTACAGATTCCTTTTGCCAGAACAATTTGTTTCATATCTTGCCGGACCCGTTCTGCCCGAATGACATGTCCTATTTTCATTGACAACCCCTCTTCCTCTATCATAAGACATAGTTAATATTAATCATACCACTAATCGTTGGGAAATTTAATTCAAAACCTATCAATATTTTAGCCTTTTTTAAAAAAATGTCCCAACTTAGACTTTTCCTCTATGCTAATGAAACATGCTATACTTTAAACAAGGAACGAAAGTAGTATTAATAAAACATTAAACACAAATACAAATGAACTACTATAAACACACAGAAAGGATTTGTCTAAACATGCAACTTGAACAAACTCCCCTTGAAATTAAAGACGTCGAAATCCTCATGATGAAAAATGAATTAATGAAATTCGTTCAGAGGATGCAAGCTGAAGGTTTCTTAACGACAGTTGATATTGAAGAAGTAATGACAATTCCCGAGACTTAATATCTGGAAGGTACCTGTGCATGGAACATTTATGACAATTCGAAAATCCGTATTATTATACACATCTCCAACATAGAAAACTCGATAACATCATTTCTTCTCCTCTTTTTTATGCAATTGTAGTGTATTGTCAGAATCCTCTCTTGCACAGGTACCCAAACAATTCGTGTTGACAGGGTTGGGGTTATAGGGTAAAGTCATACACGAAATGTATAACCCTGTTCGGGAGAGGTTCATAGCGACCCTCTATAAAAAACTATGGATGACGGAAATTACGCCATGTCCATTCGACATGGCTTTTATTTTTCCAATTCTATGGCCCCTCCCTGACAAAAATTTCAGGGAGGTTTTTTATTTGGCTGGAAGAGATGAAAATACACTAAGCGACTTAACATTGCTAGGCAATCAAAAAACGAAATATGCGTATGAATATGATCCATCTATTTTGGAAGCAGTCGATAATGTCCATACAGAACGGGATTTCTTTGTGAAATTTAATTGTCCAGAATTCACGTCACTATGCCCTATGACTGGCCAACCCGATTTTGCGACGATGTATATTAGTTTTGTGCCTGACATGAAACTTGTGGAGAGTAAGGCGTTGAAACTTTATTTGTTTAGCTTCAGGAATCATGGGGATTTTCATGAGGACTGCGTTAATATCATTATGAATGACTTAATTGATTTGATTGCACCACGGTATATTGAAGTATGGGGGAAGTTTACGCCTCGTGGCGGGCTGTCTATCGATCCATATTGCAACTATGGTAAGCCGGGAACGAAATACGAAAAAATGGCGGAGCATCGTTTGATGAACCATGATATGTATCCAGAGAAGGTTGATAACCGATGAGATACTATTTAAGTGGTATTTTCGTAGGACTATTGATTTTATCTAATATTGTCGCGGTTAAACTAATGAGCATTGGCAGTTGGATAGTCATTCCCGCCGCCGCAATTATTTATGTTTGCACTTATCCTATTTTGGATGTACTTACTGAAGCCTACGGAAAAGATGTTGCAAGAAAGACCGTGCAGACAGGATTCATTGCACAACTGATGTCAATCGTTTTCATTTGGATTGCTATCCATTTACCCGCAGCACCAATGTATGAGCACCAAGAAGCGTTTGAAACAATTTTCAATGCCGGTTTCCGTGTGACATTAGCGAGTCTTACCGCGTATGTAATTAGTCAAAATTTAGATGTCAGCATTTTTGATAGACTGAAAAGAAAGCATGGCACAAAGCAATTATGGGTGCGCAATAATGCATCGACAATGGTAAGCCAATTGGTTGATACGACGATTTTCATTACAATCGCCTTTGCGGGTACGATGCCTGTTTCTGTCTTAATAGGCATGATTGTCAGTCAATATGTATTTAAGTTCGCAATCGCTATATTGGATACGCCAATTGTCTATTTACTCGTTGCATTATGTAGGAAGAATGAAACGAGGATATTAAAAACAGACGAATTGCTTCAACAGTAATTGCGCGGGTACCTGTGCATGACACATTTATGACTATTCATTAAAAGTACTATTAATGCAATCAATCGACCTTTAAACTGAATGAATATCACAATCCAGCATATCAGTTTATGCAATTGTAGTGTATTTTTCGAATCGTTCGTTGCACAGGTACCGCCTTATTTCAAAATATTAATTTGACCGACAAACCTTGCTCAAAACTTGATTTCACCCCTCTTTTTCTTTATTTCCGCTAAATTATGCGTCAAAATATTTCTTTCTGACAATTGCCAGTTCCATTCATCTACAGTAGAGTCAAAGAAAAAGTAGTGGGAGCGGAGAGCAATCGTGACGAATATTATGAGTGTCGGACTTCAAGGGATGAAAGGACATAAGGTGGCAATTGAAGCGAATGTCAGAATGGATCGGGAGCAGTTTGTCATAATTGGTTTACCAGATGCTTCCATTAAAGAATCAAAAGAAAGGGTTCTCAGCTGTTTGCATGCTATGAACATCGATATTTCGATGAAAAAGATAACGGTACATCTTTCGCCCGCCGATATCAGGAAGAGTGGAACAGGTTTTGACTGTGCTATGTTACTCGCTGTCATTCAAGAAGTGATGCAGAAACCATTGCCTATAGATGAATCGACGTGCGTCATCGCAGCACTGTCCTTAAATTGCGAACTCGTCCCCTTTCACGGGATGATTCCTGCAATCCAACAAGCTGTTGCCCTCGGCTTTAAACGTATATTAATCCCGCCTATCGATGTTTCTTTTTTGCAACATGTAGAAGCCGTAGAAATCATTCCCCTGCCTGACGTGGAAACACTTATCTCCTATTTAAACGGTCATTCTCCCTCCATTTCTGACTCATTTCAACAACTACATATAGAAGGAATGAAGTTATCAAATATCGAGCAATCCATAGCCGATTTCTCCTACATACGCGGTCACCAGGAAACGAAAAGAGTTCTTGAGATCGCAGCAGCAGGATGTCACCACGTTTTACTGACAGGACCCCCTGGATGTGGAAAAAGCATGCTGGCTGATGCTTTCCACACGATAGTACCCGACTTAACTCCTGAAGAAATCGTTGAATTATACGGCATTTATCATTTAGCTCGGGAAAACCGCGGAATGTCGGCACGCCCACCTTATCGACATCCCCATCACTCTGCATCTTCTATCTCTTTAATAGGAGGTGGTACTTTTCCAAAGCCTGGCGAGATTTCTTTAGCTAATCGCGGCGTCTTATTTCTTGACGAACTCGGTGAATTCCCGCGTAAAACGTTAGATATGTTGCGCCAACCGATGGAATTGGGCGAAGTTACGATTAGCAGGGTAAGGCAAACTGTCATGTATCCATCGCGTTTCATCTTAATTGCCGCCACCAATCCATGCCCTTGCGGATACGCCGGATCAAACGAAAAGTATTGCACATGCACATCAAAACAAGTGACCAGCTACCAACTGAAAGCATCTGGCCCTTTATCAGATCGATTGGATTTTATTGTCCCTCTAAAAAGTGTAGGTTTTCAAGCTCACTCAACAACAGAAGACTCTTCCGTTATTCGAGAGCGAACAACACGTGCACGTACTATACAACGAAAGCGGTATGGAAATGAATGGCTGAACGGATTTGTCCCTTTGCAAGTATTAGAAGAGACATGCCGATTCACCGCTAAACAGAAATCTCTTGTGCAAACAGTTTGTTTCGAGCAAAAATGGAGCAACAGAACGCAACTAAAATTACTCAGAATCTCAAGGACAATTGCCGACTTAGAAGGGTCATCTTCGATTTCAGATGAAGCACTACAAGAAGCCATTCGTTGGAAAATGAATGAACCTGACCTACTAGACACACTAAAAACAGGAGGTATTTAATGTGCCAAGAAGAAAACGCGATTGGCGACCTCATGCCTATTACCACGTCGGCATGCGCGGGAACAATAGAGACAATATCTTTCAAACACATGAAGACAAAATACACTTAATGCGTGCAATGGAATACACGTACGCCAAACACCCCTTTACACTGCTTGCCTATTGCATTATGAGCAATCATTACCATCTCATCATCCGTTCGGAAACGAATCTAAGTAAAATTATGGCCTACATCAATCGAAGATACAGCGATTACTATTCTAAAAGATACGACCACGTCGGGCGCATCTACGAAAAACGTTACTACTCTGCACTAATTCAAAGTCCACAAGCTATTTTATCCATCAGCAGCTACATCCACCGTAATCCGATCGATACAACCATTCCGCTAGTCATAAACATGGAAGATTACCTTTACAGCTCATTCATGTACTACAAACATAACAATTTAACACCGCCACCATTTATGAACACAAACCTAATAACCACCTATCTACCCAATCCACTAACCAAAACAAACGAATCCTACTGCCTCTATTGCCTAGCATATAAAGAAGACATGGAGGAATTTTGACGGTACCCACTAGCGTTGCATGGTAAGAAAAAACAGTAAGAGCGTACAAAATATTACAGAAAAACGCTTGCAAATAAACAAAAAAGCTCCTAATGTAGATAGGGAAACGACGACTAAATCAGTTCCCTACACTATCAAAAGGAGCAAGCTCATGAAAAGTGTAAACCAAAATTTAGTCTTTCGTCAATACTTATCAAATTTACCGAGTAATATCTTGGATTGTCCGCTAAAGAATTATGAAACGCAAAAGCTTACAGATCTTTCTGTGGTGAAAATCTTCATCATGGCGCATTTATGCAAGTGGGAGAGTCTTAGGGAGATTGAAGTTGGCATCCGTTCAAAAAAGGATCTTCAACAAGAGATCGGAGTCAGTTCCGTCAGTCACTCTCAGCTTAGTAGGCGGCTAAATGAATTGAATACAGCGGATTTGGCTGACCTTCTTGGCAAATTGGGAGTTATGTATTGGACATTGCAAGGCAATGCCAAAGGCCTGAATAAAAATGTAGGACCCATTCGAATTATTGATGGTACCTACATCAAGCTTCCAAAAAACGCGCTGAATTGGACGGCTGTCTCCAAAGATTCCTGCGGAATCAAGCTTCATGTGCGAATGGTGGCTGCCTCCTCTTCCAGCGT
>NZ_JACSQN010000008.1 GCF_014836615.1 Sporosarcina quadrami
TCCTTTTGATAGTGTAGGGAACTGATTTAGTCGTCGTTTCCCTATCTACATTAGGAGCTTTTTTGTTTATTTGCAAGAGTTTTTCTGTAATATTTTGTACGCTCTTACTGTTTTTTCTTACCATGCAACGCTAGTGTGAGGTACCTGTGCAAGGTTCAATTCAGACAATACACTTCAATTGCATAAAGATAAAATGGAAGTGTCGAAATATTAGGGTTTCTAAAATTTTCTTGTATTAATATTTAAATAGTCTGAATTAACATGAATGTTTCTTGCACAGGTACCTTTACAATCATACCCCCTTCACACAAGCTTCTTAAACGGATGAAAGAACAGCCTAGCAAAAAGCATAATAAAAATACACATGGATATGAAAAACAATATTCGTATTGGAAACCATTCCGCCCATAGTCCCGCGATGAAGAGTCCTAACGGAAGGGTTAACTTCATAAGCATGGATGACGTTCCCGCGACTCTTCCAAGCAGATGATTCGGGGTGAATTCCTGACGTATGGTGAAATAGACGATATTGGATAGTGTCGTTGAGAACGTCCGTATGGCAAGGGAGATGCCGATTGTCCACCATGTCTGGGCGAATAGCAGCAGGCACATGGAGATGATATCAAAGACTAGCGAGTATGTATAAATGACGCCACGGCCGAAACGCTTGCGGATTCTGCTGATGAGACTTGCGCCGATAAGCCCACCGACTGCAGAAATCGTAAACATGAAACCGACTTGCTTAGAATTTGCGCCGAGTTGATCGGTCGCGAAGAAGATGAGTACGCCGATGACGAGACTGGATGCGAAATTGCTGAAAATTACTGCGATGGTTGGCGTTAATAGAATTTTATTGTTAAACAGTTCGAAAATTCCTTCCTTCATATCCTTCCAGATGGAATGTGACGTGTCTTCCCGTTTCGCAGTAGGCGGGACATTCAAAAATTGCATGAATATATACATGATCAGCAGACAGACAAGGTAAATCGTTAACGTCGACGTGTAGGAAAATACGGCGATCAGTACACCGGCAATCCCTGGCCCGATCATCCGAATCAGCGTATCAATGAACGATAGCTTGGCATTAGCTGAAGTCAATTGGTCCTTTGAAACGATTTGGGGAAGTACGGAATGATTGGCATTGCCGAACGTATACCCTGCGGAGGACAAGATGAAGCCGAGGATGTAGAGATGCCAAAGCTCGATATGATTTGTCAGCAGCAACGTAACGATTCCACACATTGATAGCACTTGAATAAAGCTTGTCCACACCATCATTGTCTTCCGATTTAACCGATCGACCAACGCCCCTGCAAGCATTCCCAAAAAGATATTCGGAAAAAATTCAATTGCTCGCATCATGCTCATTGCCAATGCGGATCTGCTTAGATCGTAAATGAGCAACGGAATCGCAATGCTATACATTTGCATGCCGAAACTTGAAATTGTCGAGCTCCCCCACAAAAGTAAGAAGTCCCTGTTTTTAACGAGTGAAAGCTCTGAAGCTGCCTTCATTTTCATCCCTCCAATTGTTTTCTCACATAAAAGAAGTGTAGAATAATAAAAGGTGCAGTAAAAGTGTCCGTTATTTATTTTGCAGTTCACCTTTTAAAACTTTAGATAACTGAAGGAGGATGGCTTGTGAAGTATGTGGATCATCTACTTGAATTGACGAAACATTTTATAGAAGGAATTGAAGAGGAAACGTCAGTCGCCTCTCTTGCCGACATTTTGAATTGTTCTGAAAGACATGTGAAAACCGTTGTGAACGTTTTGCATAGCGAAGGGGCTATCAAGTGGATTACGCAAAAGGGGAGGGGGAAGAAACCAAAGATTACTATCCAGTTGTCAAGTGATGAAATTTTATTGAACCAAACGAAAGAGCTGGTGCGAGCTGGGCGATATCAGGATGCGTTTTCGCTTGTGGAGTCAATGGATAAGCAAGGAAAAAAGAACTTTCAACAATGGTTTCCGCAGAATTTAGGGCTGGCACAACAACCAGTAAATAATCGGGACTTGGACATTTTACGCTATCCATTTTATGAAACGAGATTGGTCATGGATCCTATGAAGATTATCTCCCGGCACGATGGACATATGGTTCAGCAACTATTTGATCGACTAGTCGAATACGATACCGCTACGAACGAGTTAAAGCCAAGTATTGCGCATCATTGGGAGACAAAAGATGGGAAGCATTGGACATTTTATCTTCATAAAGGAATCACTTTCCATCACGGAAGGGAGTGTATATCCTCAGATGTTCAGTCAACGTTTGAAAGGTTGATGACTGAAACAAAGCTTTTTGCGAATATCGAAAAGATTGACAGTAAGAGACGAACCATTGTTCATTTTATGTTAAAAGAAGTGGATTTTTTATTCCCACGTATGTTGGCGGGGGTCAAGGCTTCTATTGTCCCGATGGAGATTGTGCGTGAAAATCCTGAAAAATTTGCAAGCAATCCTGTCGGCAGTGGTCCTTTTCGACTGATGCAGAATGATGAAAATATCATACGACTGGAAGTGAATCATTCGTATTTTTCAGCTAGGCCATGGCTGGACGAAATACATATTATTAAAACGCCTTCTAATTATGAAGAGGAAACAATTCATCCATTTGTCTTACAAGCTCCTGATTCTACGTGGAAACCTGTGAAGCGAATGGAGGATGGAGCGACTTTTGTAATGTTCAACTGTTTGAAAGAGGGAGTGCTTCAGCAAGAAGCCTTACGGGAGGCAATCTACACGAGACTTCAATCGGGGAACATTCGAAACGAGGGATTGGATAATGAAGTTGCAGCAGTGAGCTTTCTATCGAGCCGTTCTCAAAATGTTAGGTTGAATAAAATCGGTGGGAAAGTACATTATGAAGGCCTCCCTCTAAAAATTGCCGCACAGCAAATTCGACCGGGCGCTAATCATGAGAAGGCGGCAAAGCATCTACACAATGAACTGTGTAAAATGGGAATTGATTCGACATTAGATGTTGTTGATATTCATCAAATCGTCAACGACGAAAGCATGGCGACGTATGACCTTTTTGTAGGAGGCATTGCATTAGGGAAAGATCGTTTACTATCACTCCTTACTGCTTTGCAGTCTAACGAGCTCATCATCTACCAGTGTTTAAACGAGCAAATGAAGAGTTATGTAGATGAGAAAATCAAGAGAATCAGAAGTGCTCAAGTGGAATCTATACGGTGGGAAATGTACTTCGAAATCGAAGCGTTTTTGAAGTCGAATTATGCAATTTTCTTTTGCAATCACCGTTTTCACACGGTCTATGAAACGAAAGAAAACCCATATGCCAACATTGAACTGGATAGCAATGGACGGGTGGACTATCGAAAAGTTTGGAGGAAATAAATATTTTGGGTGCCAGTCACTCACACAATTCAATTGTGTGAGTGACTGGCACGCGGTTGGATTCAACTGCTCCACTTCCGCTTTAATTTCACACCTATTAGAAATAGAATAAGTACATACAGGGCGATCATTAATACAGTCCCCCAATTGCCTGCTGCTATTTGATGACCTGCGAGTGAATAGCCGAGTATGATCGGCAGCTTGCCCAGGACGGTTGCGCCGATAAAGGTCCCGACACGTACATTTGAGATGCCGGCAAGCAGATTAATGCCTGCAGAAGGGACAACTGGAATGATGCGGCCAAGCAGGACAGCTAAAAAGCCGTTTTTTTCGATTAATGCAAGGTATTTCGATAAATGCTTCTTCTTCGTTACATAGTTAAGTGAGACACTGCGCAGCACGCTTTTGCTGAAGAGGAATAAAAGAAAGGACCCGAACGTTGTCCCAAGCATGTTAATGGTAAAACCCGTAAAAAAAGCATGATTGCTTGCAATGAATGCAGCTAGTACAGGAATAGGCGCAAAGGGAATCATTGAAACGAACGCCATTAAGAAAAATTGATAAAGCCATGCAAAAGATACTTCATTTTGTATGATGTCTGTAAGTAATTTTTCCATAATCGTCCCTTTATGTCGTTTTGTTATAGTATAGCCGATAAAGGTCGAAATAAAAAAGGTACCTGTGCAAAGTGGAATTCAGACAATACACTACAATTGCATAAATATGAACTCTAAGTGTTGAAACAATAGTGTTTCTAAAATAATATTGTATGAATAGCCAAATCGTCTGAATTAACATGAATGTTTCACGCACAGGTACCTTTCACTTTGAAATTTTATTAAAACCTTTGAAACTATTTCCGGGTTTCTGCGTCTGTACGTTGCTTACATAGATAGGAGAGGTTGATATAAAATGAAAAAGATGTTGGTAACAGTATTCTGTGCAATTGTATTAACTTGCGGTATGCCATTATCGACTGTAGCAGCAAACAGCCAACCGTTTAAGGATGTCTCGCCGAAGCAGCCATACGCAAAAGCGGTGAACGACTTGGCCGCACGTACTATCATTGGTGGTTATCCAGACGGTACGTTCAAACCGGGGAATCCGATTACAAGAGGGCAAGCAGCTTCCATTATTGCGAAGATGTTGAAATTGGACACGACGAACGTCAAAAATCCCGGATTTACAGACGTTTCGACAAAAAACGGCCACTACCAAGCAATCGCTGCACTTGCCGAAGCCAATATTATCGGCGGCTATGAAGACGGCCGCTACGGTCCGAATGATCCGGTGAAACGGGGTCAGTTTGCTTCGATCATAGTGAAAGCATTCGATTTGCCGCGTTATTATTTCTACGATACTGAAAATCCGTTCAAGGATGTAGTGGAGTATCAATCGCATGGTACGAATGTTCTCATCCTGTATCGGCTCGGTATTACTTCAGGTACGTCTCCTGACAGATTCAGCATCAATGCGCAGATCACGCGTAGTCAAGCAGCAGTTTTATTGACAAAAACCGAGAAATCGAAGCCAGTGATGGTTACGGTACGGGCGGATGAATTAGGGTTCGATAGGATAAGTGTTCGTTCGGAATCGGGTGGCATCTATCAGGATCTTGATAATAAAAATGAGTTGTTTCAATCGATCTATACGTATGGAAAAAACCCATCAACGGACGGGCGGGTTCAATTGATTCCATTGAAAGAAGGAAGAGGTACACTAGCTTTAGGGGGATGGATAGATTCAAAGGAAGTAGTTAAAAAATATTACGTACAAGTGAAAAAAGTGAACGGGGAGTTGCAGCTGACGCTTGAGGAAACGAATCAGTATTTGTCAACCGCTGCGATATTCGACATGGCTACAGGGGAAAAAATCCAGCGTGTTCGCCTCTCTACAGTGGATGGTACATTGGTGAACGATGATGCCAGATTCGGAACGTATCAATATCCTACGCGTAAGTATATCGGTATCGACAAGCCGGGGGACTACATTGCGACTGTGCGTTTTACCAATGGAAAAGATGTGCGATTCGCCATTGAAGCAAAAGTGCCGAAGGATGGGTCATTTTATTATGATACCCAGGTGTTACAAGAGCAACCGTCACTTATTTATGATGTAGCGACGTCATACGATGGATATTATACCTATGATGAACAAGCTGCAAAAAATATAGGGAAGCATACAATACTCACTGAAAACGCCGAGGATATTGCGATAGTACAGCGAGAGCCGGGTACAGGCAGATTCCATATTACAGCGAAAAGCGTAGGTACGATTGATATTGCGTTTGAAAATGATATCTACTGGATGCTTGGTCAACCGGGTGACGCGGTGTCAGGGATAGATACAGGGATGACGATCCATGTGAAGGAAATGTATGGCATAGTGAATGTGTCTGTCCTCCCTATTTTTAACATCAACCCTGATATGTAACGGAACGGAAAACGAAAACGCATGATCCCATTCTACTTTCGGATGGTGTCATGCATTTTTTCAACATTACGCTCAAAACACTGCAATTTAAAAACCGGGTACCTGTGCGTGGTTGAATTCAGACAATACACTACAATTACATAAAGATGAAATTGAAATGTTGAGTAATGTGGATTTCTAAAATAATCTTGTATTAATATCCAAATCGTCTGAATTAACATGAATGTTTCTTGCACAGGTACCTTTTACTATACTGTCCACTCCGTTACTCATACTCTTTCAACTTAAATGGCTTGTCGCTGTCAAATCTATCTGCAAAGGGATCCTCAATTTTAATTCCTTCGATTTTGTCGATGGCAATCGTTACATCTGCCAACTCCACAATGATGGTTGCCGCATCTTTGTCCGTCGGGGTATCCTTATTGATAATACCTAGTACGTGACGAGCGGGGGCTGTGATGACGTTCATGGTGAATTGACCTGCTTTTTGCAGGAGGTTCTTCTTTTTCATCCTCGATAATTCGGTTATCGCTTCTTCAAAACTACGAAATTCATCTTCTAACTTCTCTAAGATCAGCTGATAGTTATGCGCGAACGTATCGAGAAGATTTACTCTCTTTGAATAGAGCTTAGGAAAGAACGAGTAGAATTCATGCTGAAGGATTCTTTTCTTCGTTTGCTGGATCTTCATCAGTTCGTTCTTGAAATATGTTATTTGGTTTGTCAGTGTCAGCTCAATTGGCAAAGCTTTTTCAATGAGCGTCAGTGCTTGCTTTTCAAGGTTCATTGTCCGGTATAGTTGCAATCTATTGTGTAAGGTTTCCTGGTTTGAATGGTTCCGAGGATAGTTATACATGATGGAATGGAACTGGTCTTTTTTCACTTTGGGATCGTTAAAGTAGAACGCTTTGTCGAATTCAATCATTTTTTTCTTCAATACACGTCTGGCGTTATAGGGATATTCTTTCTGTGGATAATCAATTTCCAAATTGCTTGCAGCCCGTTCATGTAACAAAAGACGTTTATAAGCGAATCCTCCAAGAGGGATCGCTGGTAGAAGTATAATGAGAGAGAGCCATAACATTATTCGTCCCTTCTTTCTATATAACGCTATAGCGTTTATCCGAATTGTAGTTTTTCATAAGTATACCAGATTCAGTTGATTCCAAAGTGTTTGTCAGTGCACACGACAACACAACCATTATTCCAACAGACGACTCAGGGACTCAAACAGGGATAGCTGCTGAGTGGAAAACTTTCTGGACAACAAGAAAACAAGCAGAGGGACGTCCCTCCGCTTGTTCGTATGCCGTTACAATTTCCTGCTCAGTTTCAAGTCGAACTCAGGATGCGTGACATATTCCTGGTACTCCACTTTTCCATCGAATTTGAAGTACTCTTCGATGCGCGCTCGAATTGCAGGTTGCGTGATATAGTCGAGTGCGTCCTCCTTCGCTACCCACTTGCAGTCGGACGTTTCTTCTGATGTGCAGAGTTCTCCGCCTATCGGTGTGCACGCAAAATCGAACATCACTTTCGTGGGCACATCCGTCACGCCGTCATACCATTTGTGAATTGCAGAGTTTGTATAGACTCCGATCAGATGAGACACCGCCACATCGATACCGCTTTCCTCTTTCACTTCGCGGACGACGCCATCGATCAGATTTTCTCCGACTTCCACCTGGCCGCCAGGAAACACCCAGCCCCCGTCATGCGTCTTCACAATCAATATATTTCCGTCAGCATCTTCAACCAGTCCTCCACAAGCGACAATATGCGTTGGCATTGCCATATTCCCATCCCCTTTATTCTTGAATTATTAATAAACTACTCCCGCGTGAACGCTCTGAATTAATATGAATGATTCTATCACGAAAATCTTTTGATTCAGTGTCATAATTATAGCAATCTTCTATTGTAAGAGAAACTTTATGTACGTAATGTGCTAATATTGAGATAATTAAACAGTAGGTCGTTAACAACTAAAAAAATAGATTCTCCTTACTCTAAAGATAAGAGCGGCTGGAATGTAATGAAAAAGACCCTCCAGACCGGCTGGAGAGCCTTTTTGCGTTTATGCTTTTACCAGATCTTCAACAGTACGTTCGATAATGCGGGCACTCTTGACGGTTGCGAGAAAAGAACCATCTACTTGGAACACTTGTGAATCGATGATTTCTTGCATCGCTGTTTCCACTTCGACAGGTGTCAAGTCTGCCCGTGGCTCGTCCACAGTTAGGGATGTCTGTTTCCCTGCAGCCGTCGCGAAGTTTAATTGTAATGTCTTAGCCATTTCCATCTCCCCTTTCTAGTTAGTTCATAATGTCTGTTGTTTCCACTTTCTCTGCTCCGATGAACGGACTTTCTGAGAGCTGTGCCAATTGTGAAAGTGCCAGATGTAAGTTGTCAGCCGTTGCCGCTTGTGCAATGTTGCGATACGATTTCGACTTGCGGATCATTTTCCCTTCATCTGTCATCCCGCCATCGAAATAGACTTTCCCGACTGCTGTTCTGAATTCGAGTGTCGCCATTTATCATCCCCTCCTCTCACATGCTATATAGACATGAAATGAAGGAAAGGATACTCTTTCTCATGAATTTTCTATGATATCCATCTTTGCACGAAAACAATCACTCCTTAATTTGCATAAGCTACCAGTAGAATAGAAGCAAAGGAAGTGGAAGTCATGTCAAACGGCGGGCTGCAAACGCTGCGCACAAGCACCCCGGAAGAAGGCTATGCATTAGCCGTGAACCTTGCGCAAAAAGCGATAGAACTCACACAGCCTTCTGAGGATATCAGGAAATTGCTGCGTCCCGTTTATTCTACAGACGCGAATAGTTTAATCGCAGTTTCACAAGTGGTCGCCCTACATTTTCAAACCGTCGCTTTTGCCAATAACTATTGGAATAACTGACGATGAACAACAAACAGCCATTGGCCTGTCATGCTGCCAATGGTTTTTTAGCATTGTATGAAGGTCAGTCTTAATTGACTGAACAGATAGATTGCTTCTGTGCTTTCGTATCGGTACAGTTAACTCACAAGCATAGGAGGGATTCAGATGAAAGAACGTACATTGAATAACGGCATTGCCATTCCGATTGTCGGCAGCGGAACGAATACGTATGGGAAAGAGGGCAACCAATACCGAGGCGCGTTAAGAGGGGATACCCAGGAAATCGATTGGGCTATTGAAAACGGCTACCGTCATTTAGACTGTGCCCAAGCATACAATAACGAAGAAGTTGTGGGAGAGGGGATACGGAAATCCTTTGTGCCGCGTGAAGAATTCTTCATTACGACGAAGCTTAATACATTTGAAGGCTGCGGAGGCGCAGACTGGGCTCGTGCTGAAATTGACAAGAGCCTGGAGAAATTACAGACGGATTATGTGGATCTGTTCCTGCTTCACGCGCCATGGGATCAGGATGCGGAAATGCTGGAAGCGTGGCGGATATTGGAAGACTACTATAATCGCGGTGTGTTCAAGTCGATTGGTGTGTCTAACTTCAAAAAAGAGCATCTAGACTTACTTCTTGAAAAGAGCAACGTTCCCCCAGCGGTTAATCAAATCAAGTCCCAAGTCGGCCATTGGAATGAAGACCTAATCGCTTATGATAAAATGCACGGCATTGCTACGGTCGCCTGGTCGCCACTCGGTGGTATTGATGAAAAGGCAAGGAAAGTGCTGGATGAAATCGGTCAGCCCTACGGCAAGACCTACGCGCAAGTCGTGTTGCGCTATCAAATTGAACGCGACGTCATCGTCATTCCGAAGTCGCATAATCAGGAGCGCCAAGCACAAAGTCTGGACATTTTCGACTTTGAACTCACAGCAAGCGACCGTGACCGGATTGCGGAACTTGGTTGAGTGACTGATAGTTATAAAACCAAAAAAGCCTGCCTCCCTTTCTCCTTTTTGGAAGGAGAGAGGGGGCAGGCTTGTACTGATTTTTTATAGAATTTATTAGTGCTTGCGCTTCACTTCAATACGATAGCCGTCAGGATCTGTGACGAAGAAGTAGTGAGGCGTTCCACCTGACAGGCCTTTCAATTCGCCTGTTTCATAAGCGGACGCTTTACAGATGTCATGCATTTTTTCCAAGTCATTGACGGTTACCCCTAAATGACTGAAACCATTTCCAACGACATATGGCTCTGCGTCATAATTATACGTCAGTTCAATCTGTACGTTAGCACCTGGTGAATTCAAATAGACTAAATCGAATTTACCCTCAGGGAATTTTCTGTGGCTCGCCACTTCGAAATCAAAAAGCTCCGTATAAAAATCCAATGTCGCATCCAGGTCTCTCACACGCAAACAAATTTCAACAAGTACTTGATCCATGGTATCATCCTCCATAATTTTATTGATTTAATCTTATCATAGATATTATATCCGTACACTTGATGCGAAAAATCATTCGACAAAAAGCAACCCAATAAGTGTTCTAGAAGTCATCACGGGCAGTACGCAATTCGATAAAGTCCTCCACTGTTTCCGCTTGCAGGAAGAGGTTGATCTCTCTCTCCTTACCGATTGTTGACGGAAGTGTAGGCTGTCCTTGAGCACGCAATTTCTGGACGGCTTCCAATGCGTTGGCGATTTTTTTGTTTTCCGGTTGCCTGTCTTTTGCAAAACGCAAATTCGTTTCGGTATACTCGTGACCGGCATACACATGGGTCTCATCATCCAAGTGCTTGAATGTCTGCAACGTTTCATATTGCGCTTCGTAATCGCCGGTGAAAACCCGGCCACATCCCGCTGAAAACAAGGCATCGCCGCAAAATAGATGATCTCCCATTAAAAAACTGATATGGCCATGCGTATGACCTCCTGATTTGTACACGTGGAACGTTTGGTCCAACAAGTCAAAAGAATCCCCTGGCTTTACAATCTGATCCGCCAAGTCTTTCGTTTCGTTCGGTCCATACACAGGACATTCGGGATGACTCGCTAGAATCTCCCGCACCCCGCCGGTATGATCTTCATGCATATGCGTCAACAGAATGGCCGTCAAACGAAGCTGCTTTTCATCAAGGTAATCAAGAACAACTCCCGCTTCCCCCGGATCCACCACAACTGTCTCTGTGTCTGCTTGAATGCACCATATATAATTATCTGAAAAGGCTTTGATTGGATGAATAATCACATTTGATTCCTCCTTTTTTATTAATAAAGGTACCTGTGCAAGGTTTAATTCAGACAATACACTACAATTGCATAAAGATGAAATTAAAAGATTTACTAGCAAGTCTTTCTGAAATAATTTCGTATTATTATACAAGTTGTCTGAATTAACATGAAAGTTTCTTGCACAGGTACCTTTAATTGTGTGAGTGACTGTCACTCGTTCTTTTCAAATTATGAAACCTACTGCCCCTTTGGACTCGTCTTAGAGGTAAGATTGTATGGAATGAAGGTGGAGGGGGTGGGAATGCAAATGGGAAAGTCCGGGATTAAAACCGAAGAGGAAGTATGGCTTTCCGGTTTGATGGATGATGTTGGAGGACGCTTGACGAAGCTGGCTTTCAGTTATTTGAACGATTGGGGGAAAGCGCAGGAAGTCGTACAGGATGTCTTTTATGTCTGTTATACGAAACGTCGTCATGTTCTGGAATTGGATTCTATTGAGGCATGGCTATACAGGGTAACTGTGAATCGGTGCAAAGACGTTTTAAGGACTTCTTGGTTTAAGAAAGTAATCGTGAATAATGATTTATTTCATTACCAAAAATCAGCGCAGCCATCGCCCGAAATTGCAGCGGTCACGAAAGGCGGTAATGAGAAGTTGGCGCAGCTTGTCCTAGGGTTGCCGGTTAAATATAAGGAAGTCATTCTCCTCTTCTACTATGATGATCTGTCCATTGAGGAAATCAGTTACGTGTTAAAGTCCAATTCGAACACTGTCAAAACCCGTTTGAAAAGAGGACGGGAAGCATTAATGAAGAACATGGAGAGGAGTGATTTTCTTGAAAGATCCATTGACGAATATTAAAAAGTCATTAGATGCTACGGTCTTCAAAGATCCGCAGTTCGGAGCAAAGAATAAGAATGCCGTCTTTCAAAAGATTCATAAGCCGAAGAAAATCTATATCTTGCCTGCATTTGTTAGTGGATTGCTCATCATGGTCATGGCTTCTACTGGCATTTATTTTGCGACGGAAAGAATGGGCGAAGATAGTCCGATAGCCTCTTTGCCGGACAATCCGGCTTCGACGGAAATTCATCCAAGTCAAGGGCAGACTGGAACGCAGCCTGCTCCTATATACGTTGCAAAGGATGAAAATGAATTATCCATGCAGGATGCAGAAACAGCGGTTGAACTATGCGTGGATGCATTGACGGATTATTACAAGGCGATTTGGAACGGCACGGAGATTGACCTGGATCGGTTTATCGGGAACGAGAACCTTAAAGAGTATGTAGAAACGAAAGTGTATGCTGAATTTCAAAAGTACGGCGGCTTGGATGGTAAGGTGAAGCAACTTGAAATTGGTGATTGGGAAGTGAAGTTTTCGGAGGATGAAAAGGGAGGCTATCTGTATTTGGACATCCCTGTAAACATCCAAAAGCATTATGGAGGAGGATATGGAGAGGGGACGGAATTCTTTGTGCGGAATGTAGATGGCAAGCTGGTTATTGCTGACTGGTATACGGGCGGGAAAGATACGTATGACTATTTGGTGCGCGGGTATGAGCAGAAAATCATCGACCCTGATATTTGGAATGATAACGAGTGGGTGGCGAAGTTTAAAAGCGGCACGGGCCTATATGATTTTGAGCAACAGGTTTATGATAGATTCAAGCTCAAGCATGACGTGAAAGAGTTAGCTGGTCTTAAACCGATCAGCATTGCGAAGCTCTATGCCTACGCCAGTTATCACGAAGATTTTGAAACGGCGTACGCGCTTTACACGGACAGGGAAGATCATATACTTTGGAGTAAAGAAGAGGATGAACAAATACCGTTAGCTGATCGTGGAACCTCGGAACAGGCACTGCAGACATTTAGGAAGCTTGAAAAAGGCTCATTTGTACAAACAGGAGACTACGAAGGGTACATCGAGTTTTATCCAAATGGGGACCGCGAAGAGAAATCTGGCTTTTCGATGATTAAAAACGAAGATGGCATCTGGCAAGTCGCATTTTTGCCAGTTCAGTAAATTTAATTTGGGGTACCTGTGCAAGGTTCAATTCAGACAATACACTACAATTGCATAGACATGAAATCAGAAGATTGTCTCATATGCGTTTATGAAATAATATTGTATTAATATACAAATTGTATGAATTAACATGAAAGTTTCTTGCACAGGTACCTTTACAATTGTGCGGCAGTCGGAACGATGGGTTGGCGTGCGCTTGCCGATTGGTACCAGCTCCTGAACAGTAAGAAAATGATGACCAAATCCACCGCGTCGCCTCCGTAATACATTAACATTGCCCCTACTCGCGCTTCTTCAACAGGTACTCCTTGCGGCGGATAGGCGTAAAGGAACTTCGAAAGTATGCCATGTCCTGCAAGCGCAAAAATAAATACGACTGTGCGAAAGCGGTAGCTAAATCGGCGAGATACGGGATCGATATAGAGCATGGACATAGTAAACAAATAACCGGCTGCAAACATTTGGACATGCACTAACACATATAGCGACAAATAATTGTGCATCATTGTAAATAATCCGGTTGTATATAATAGCCACAGCCCTCCGATATTCAAAACGGCAGCTGTGATTGGATGGATATAAAAACGGGCGAACTGACTTCTGAGAAAACGGCTCACAATCCGCGCCTGTTGAACAGGAAGTGCCCGAAGTAACAGTGTTACCGGTGCTCCTAGTGCCATTAGAAGAGGACCAAGCATTCCGAGGAATAGATGACCCGTCATATGCCAGGTGAAATGAGCATGAGACAAAACTGCCAGTGGGCCGAACAGCGCACTTGCTGAAATAATCGTGCCGCTTATCCAGAAAATGAGACGCATGTGGGACCACTTTCGAAGACGCGTGTTCTGATTTGATCGATAAACACCGAATACATATAACGAAATCGCAAGTAGAGCTAGAATCCCGAACAACCAATTCGTCAAAACGAAAAACGATTCATGCAACACGATTTTCCACCCGCCTTGTTCCTAACGCATCTTGATTCGCTGAACGTAAGAGCAGGAAACCGGCTGCAATCATAATAATTGCGGAACCATTCCATATGACATCATACGGTACAATATCGACGTCATATCGAATTTGGTGAATGCGCATAACCTTATGCTGGATTGTTCCATCATACAGCTGAAAAGCGCCGCCCCCAATCAGCTTCCCCCCCCAGAAAACCTTATGCCATAATGCATCTCGCCGACGCAAATCCGCCACCAAATAGAGTGCGCCCACCGTTGCGAACCAACTAAAAGCATGGAATAGTCCATCTGATACAAGGCCGATTGCTACTGTCGATTTATCATAGAATTTATGCCAATGCAGCAACTGATGAAAAACTGTTTCATCTATAAACGCCACAAATCCCAAGCCAAATAAAATCCCTGCCCATAAGTTTTTTGTTTTATAGGCTTTACGATTCGCCCAATTAATCACTGGCTTTTTTTGCATTTGCAAGCCACCACCTCTTGTATGATCAACTTATTATTTCCGATGGGGTAGTGGGTTAAACAGAGTGGCGGAAGGAATTATTTTTGATTGAAGGGAGAAGCTTGATCTTCCGTAGGGGACTATGTAAAACTAGTAAACACCTTCTTCTTTAATTCCAAAAATCGCCATGGACGTTGATAATACAACGTCCATGGCGTATTTATGTGTCAAAGATGAATTGTATGAGTGACTGGCACTCACACTATTCCTACTATTTCCGGTCCCAAAAACGCATATGAGCGATGGCGTGGATGAATTCGTTTTCAAAATTTGGATTATCTTTTGCAAATACAACGCCAGCCATGTTCATGTTAGCTGCTTTTTGGAGATAGTCCTGACCGGTCGCTGCCACGCCGATCGGTTTATAGTTTTTATAAGCGACTTGGATGTAATCGGCGATGTTATAGTCAAAACTTGGTTGGTTACCGGACTCGCCGCCTACGATATATAGAGAATCGAGAAGATAAGGACTCGTCGTGATGAATGATTCATCTACAACGAGGATTGTTCCGTCACTTGCTATCACAGTCCCAAGCATTTCACTCACGATGACGACCCAGACGCCGTACTTCTCTAGTTCCCGAATAGTTTCTGCGACTTCTTTTGCGTTAAATCCATTACCGATTAATACACCGACACGCATCGAATAAGCATATTTCGGTGTGCTCGATTGACTAAGTGAAGGGTAACTCGTCGAGACCGGCACGTTGTTTCCTTCCGGCCGCTTTACACCAATATTATCCGCTACGATGGTAGCCATTTCTTTGTCAACATTCACAAGCATATCAACACATTGCTGTCTGACTGATTCACTTTTTACGCTGCCAATCTGGTAATTGAGCGCTTCTATCATATGTTGTTTTTCAATGACCGTTAGACTGTTCCAGAAAATTCGCGGCTGTGTAAAGTAATCGTCCACTTTTACACTGCGTTTTCGAGTGACTTCACCTTCGACTTTCAGAGGGTAATGTGCATATCCTCCATCTTCAGGGGGTGTTGTGTATGGTGTGTTATTCTCTAATGAATTATTATGATAACTAGTTTCATCGACATCGATGTTGTAACGCATAAAGCCTTTTCGTTGGTTATTATGAAATGGACAAACTGGACGGTTGATTGGTAAATCTTCATAATTCTTACTGCCTAGACGATGATATTGGGCGATTTTATAAGCGATCAGCCGGCCCTGTAATACAGGGTCGGTGGAAAAGTCGATACCGGGTACGACGTTTGCAGGATTAAAGGCAGCCTGTTCAATTTCTGCAAATTCATTGTCTACATTTCGGTTCAATGTCATTTTCCCGATGATTTGAACGGGAATAATCTCTTCCGGCCAGAACTTTGTGGAATCAAGGATGTCGAAGTCAAACTTGTGCTCGTCTTCCATCGGTATGAGTTGCACACCTAATTCATATTCGGCAAAAGCGCCGCGGTCAATCGCTTCACGTAGGTCGCGTCGATGGTAATCAGGGTCAATGCCGCCGATTTTCTGTGCTTCATCCATCGTCAAGGGATGGGAGCCGAGGACAGGTTTCCAAGCGAATCGTACGAAAGTGGCTGTACCTGCTTCATTGACAAATAGATACGTGTTCACGGACCAAGACTCCATCATTCGGTAACTTCTAAGTATGCCCCGATCAGACATAACCCATAATGTCATATGGAGTGCTTCAGGATTGTTCGCAACATAATCCCAGAATGTGTCATGTGCGCCGGAAGCTTGCGGCATGCCGGTACGCGGTTCGGGTTGGTAGGCGTGAATGATGTCGGGAAACTTCATTGCATCTTGGTTGATCAAAACTGGAAAACCTATCATCGTCATATCGTAATTTCCTTCGTCGGTGTAAAATTTTACACCGAGGCACCTCAGATCCCGGGCTGTGTCTTTCGAGCCTTTACTGCCTTGTACCGTTGAAAAACGGACGAACAATGGCGTCTTCTTTCCAGCTTCCTGCAGAAATCCAGCTTTTGTAAATTGTTTCATCGATTTGTAACATTCAAATACGCCATGCGCTCCGTATCCTCTCGCATGCACTTTGCGTTCCGGGATTTCCTCGTGTACGAAAGACGTCATCTTTTCGAAGTAATGAAAGTCCTCCAAGAGCCCAGGTCCTCGTTTGCCCGCTGTCAGTATTCGCTCATCATCCGAAATCTTGATGGAATTGTTCGTCGTCATCGGTTTGCCTGCATTCAATTTCCGGAATTCATCTAATTGTTGTTGTTTGGAATTTTTTTTATCATTATTCGCCAAAGTATCACACTCCTAACAGAGTATATGCATTTATCCCGTATATGTGATCATGGCCTAGCTATCAAAATCAGGTACCTGTGCAAGATTGAATTTAGAAAATACACTACAATTACATGAATATAGATGTTGAACATTAAGAATACAAGGTTCTTACAATTTTCAATGAATATCTATGCGAATTGTGTGAATAAACATGAATGTTTCTTGCACAGGTACCTTCGAAAGAATACCTTCTAGGGTGACCGAAAATTAGTTTTCACAACCCCTGCCAAAAGGGTATACTAAAGCACAATACCATCGTGTATAAAACTTTGGCATCAGGGAAGGAAAATACGTTATGACATATATTCTTTTGCTTGTAGGGTTTGCGTTGCTCATCAAGGGCGCTGATTATTTTGTTGATGGGGCTTCGGGGATTGCCCGGTTGCTCCGTGTGCCGCCGATTTTGATCGGGTTGACGATAGTCGCGTTTGGGACAAGTTCTCCTGAGGCGACGGTCAGTATTATTGCTGCGCTGCAAGGTACTGCAGGTGTTGCAGTCGGTAATGTGGTGGGCAGCAATATTTTTAATATTACGCTCGTCATAGGTGTGGCAGCTTTCTTGTATCCATTGAAGGTCCAAAGCGACAGCATTAAAAAAGAGATTCCTTTCACGTTGCTTGCCAGTGTGGCGTTGCTAATTGTTATGAGTGACGTTGCTTTGCAAGGACTTGGCGGCAATATGATTACGCGTGCGGATGGGCTTATCTTCTTATTGTTCCTTGCGATTTTCATGTATTATGTGATCGACAATGGATTGAAAAGCCGTAGTGATGCGGTGGACAGTCCAGTACCGGAAAATGTACGATGGGGAAAAAATGTGTTCATTACACTTATAGGACTTGTAGCGATTATCATCGGCGGTCAGTTTGTCGTTTCCAACGGAACAAAAATCGCCTATTCGCTCGGTATGAGTGAAACATTGGTCGGTTTGACAATCATTGCAATCGGTACTTCTTTACCTGAACTTGTTACTTCCATCACGGCGGCGTTGAAAAAGCAGAGTGAAATAGCGATTGGAAACGTAATTGGCAGCAACATTTTCAACATCCTTTTTGTACTAGGTGTCTCTTCGGTTATTTCTCCGTTATCTGTGAGCGGGGAAGTATTGACGGATGTCGTGTTCATGATCATTCTGACGATTGTCCTCCTGATCTTCGCTCGGACGGGCTATAAGATTGGCAAGGTGGAAGGAATCGTGCTTACCGCGGCTTATGTCTTGTATTTGGTTTACATTATTATTCGGAATTGATGAATTGTGTGAGTGACTGTGGTCAAGCCCCCCTTTTTTAGACACACATAATTGTGCATCAACTAGCTAGAGAAACCGTCTTTAAATAAGCAGCCGGTGATAAATATCCTAATCTCTTCTGACTGCGTTCTTCATTGAAATATTTAATGAACTTATAAAGGTCTCTTTGTACCTGTTCTGGCGTGGAGACTGGGAAGAGACATGGATATTCCGTTTTCATATGCGAGAAAAAACTCTCAATGACCGCATTATCCCAGCAGTTGGCTTTGCGTGACATACTAGGCAAGAATTTTAGTTCCTTGGCTAGTAGAAACTGGTCAAATGAACGATAAACGCTACCTTGATCCGAATGGATGACGACATTTTCGAGATTTTTCAATCCTCTTGTTTTCATTGCCAAGTGAATTGTTTCCTTAATCAAATCGGTATTGGGACTTGAAGAGATGACAAAGGATATGATTTCCCTGTTATATAGGTCCATGATGGCAGAAATATAGAACTTTACATCCTTAACGATTAGCTCAGTCATATCGGTTACCCACTTCCGGTTAGGCAAAAGTGCGTTAAAATCGCGTTCAAGAAGATTGGGATAAACATGGCCGGCACTACTTTTCTTCGACTCTTTGTTGGTTTTGGCAACTCGAATTCTGGATTTTAGATTCATCTCTTTCATAAGGCGTGCTACGCGCTTATGGTTTACGATGTAGCCATTCGCGCGCAGCTCTCCTGCTATACGCTTCGCTCCGTAAGTTCCACCATTCTTGTTATAGAGCGATTGGATCTTTTCAATGTCCTGCGTATCTCGTTCCGATGCAACCTTTACTGGGCGGCCGAGATGTGCGTAATAACCGCCGCGTGAAACACCAATTGCCTTACATAACTGCTTTACTGTATATTCCCCTCTCAAGGCGGATATGGCTTCATATCCTTTGGCGTTTCGTTCTACTTGAGAAAGGCCTGGAACTTTTTTAGGATTTCAATCTCCGTTAATTGTTCATTGTATTTCTTTTCAATCTCTCGTAAGCGCTCCAATTCCGAATGATAATCAGTTTCTCTCGCAGAATCTGACGAACGGAGTCCGTCCATCCCTTTTTCTTTATAAATATTTATCCAATTCGTTAAGGAATTTTTATGAATATCTAATTCAATGGCGACCTCATTCTTATGACGGCCTTTTTCTAGAATCTCAAGAACTGCATATTTTTTTTGTTCAAAGGAAGCTTGCTGTTTTCGTTTCCTATTTAAGCGCCCCATAATGAAACCTCCTATATATACTGGTTGCACAATTATAACACTTCATGTGTCCATTATAAGGGGGTCGACCACTGGCACCCATACAATTCTCTCTACGTTTTGAGATTGGCCAGTCGGGAATAGAGTAGGAGACTATACTAAACCGACTGGAGGAATTGATGTGACTGCAAACAACGATCGCTTAAGCAAAGACAAACAGCTCGATCAGTACCGCTCACTCGATAAAGGTAAGAAAATGACGACCAATCAAGGGTTGAAAGTAGCTGAAGACGAACATTCCTTAAAAGCAGGTTCCAGAGGACCGACGTTAATGGAAGACTTTCATTTCCGTGAAAAAATGACACACTTTGACCACGAGCGCATCCCTGAGCGTGTTGTTCATGCTAGAGGTTTTGCTGCTCACGGAGAATTTGAATTATACGAGTCGATGAAAGACTATACGAAGGCAGCTTTTTTACAACAGCCTGGATTGAAAACCCCTGTATTTACGCGTTTTTCAACAGTGGCAGGAAGTCGTGGTTCAGCTGAGACGGTTCGGGATGTGCGCGGCTTTGCTGTTAAGTTCTATACAGAAGAGGGAAATTATGATTTAGTCGGTAATAACATGCCGGTGTTTTTCATTCAAGATGCGATTAAATTCCCTGATTTAGTTCACGCAGTGAAGCCCGAACCGCATAACGAAATGCCACAAGCAGCTTCTGCACATGATACGTTTTGGGATTTTGTCGCAAACAATCAGGAATCTGCCCATATGATCATGTGGCATATGTCAGACCGTGCCATTCCTCGCAGTTTCAGAATGATGGAAGGGTTTGGCGTCCATACGTTCCGTTTTGTCAATGCAGAAGGGAAAGCGCATTTTGTGAAGTTCCATTGGAAGCCGAAATTAGGTGTCCACTCCTTAGTTTGGGATGAAGCACAGAAAATTAGCGGGAAAGACCCCGACTTCCATCGTCGAGATCTGTGGGAATCAATTGAAAAGGGAGATTTTGTCGAGTTTGAGTTAGGTGTCCAACTCATTGACGAAAATGATGAGTTCATGTTTGACTTCGATATTCTCGATCCTACAAAGATTTGGCCTGAAGAACAAGTGCCTGTGAAAATTATTGGGAAGATGACGTTGAATCGCAATGTGGACAATGTTTTCGCTGAGACGGAACAAGTCGCATTCCATCCTGGACATGTCGTACCTGGTATCGATTTTTCGAACGACCCACTTTTGCAAGGAAGATTGTTTTCTTACACAGATACACAATTGATTCGTTTAGGTGGACCGAATTTCCATGAACTGCCGATTAACCGACCAGTTTGTCCTTTCCACAATAACCAGCGGGACGGCTATGGTAGACAGACGATCAATGTCGGACAAGTGAGTTATCATAAAAACTCGTTAGCAGATAACACCCCTTCGACGTCGAGTGAAGAAGAGGGTGGATATGTCCATTATGAAGAAAAAGTGGAAGGACGGAAAATCCAGGCACGAAGTGATTCTTTCAAAGATCATTTCTCACAAGCGAAGTTGTTCTGGAACAGTATGTCGAAAACAGAGAAAAAACATATCGTCGATGCATTCAGCTTCGAAGTCGGGAAAGTGAAGAGTAAAAATATTAGACAGCAAGTTGTCGACATGTTTGCAAATGTAGATGTCGGGCTCGCGACAGCAGTGGCGGAAGCTGTTGGAGCGGAGTTTCCAACTGATGTTGAAGAATCACAAGTGACTGAAACGTCGCCGGCATTAAGCCAAATGGAGACTGTGAAACTACCGGACACACGAAAAGTGGCTGTGCTTATCGGCAAAGGATTTGACGGCGATGAAGTGGAGTCAGTCGTCAATGCATGTGTGGCAGCCGGCATGACGGTCGATGTCGTCAGTGATAAATTCGGTGTCGTCTATGGTGAAAACGACTTGGCGGTTGAAGTCGATGAGACATTTTTAACCGTTCATTCGACATTATATGATGCCATTTATGTAGTCGGTGGAGAAGCGGATAACATGAAGAAATTCACAATGGATATGGTTGAGTTCATCAACGAAACGTATAAGCATTACAAACCGATTGGCGTTGCGTCCACGGGTAAAACGTTCTTTGACGCTTCAGCAGCAGCAGAGGGACCTGGAGTGATTGCGGACTTGGACCCTTCATCGTTTGGTAAAGCATTCGTCGATGCAGTGACGGCACATCGCCATTGGGACCGGAAAGTGTTCGGCTGGGAAGGATAAAATATAGAAAAAGCCGCTAACCTGTATGAGGTTGGCGGCTTTTAGAGTTGTGTGGGAATTGTGTGGGTGACTGGCACGCAAATAGCACGCAAATCAATTGAAACCTTCAGACAACATAAACGTATACTAGTCGTCGCGAACAATTTTAAATATTCTTTTTAGCATAGATGATTTTTATTGGAGGGGTGGATGGGGATGAGGAAGTTAAAGAAGATGATCATCGGGGGAGTCACTGCAATTTTGGTTTTACTTGCGGGATGTCAAGAGGAAGAGAAGGCAGTTGCCGACTTGGTGGAGTCGAAGAATATTGAAGAGGTTGGTCAAGTGGATGTAGCGGAGATTAATGATTACTGGTCGCAACCGATTGATTCGGAGATATGTCAAACAATTGGTGAGTGCCGCGATTTAGGGGATACATACGGAAGTGATTATTTTACTGATTTTTCAGGGACGTTAAAGCAAAGAGATAATAGGGCATATTTGAGTGTGAATACGGAAGAGGATAAATCTGTTCTTGCTTTTGCCGCTAACGATATGATGGATGAAGACAACAGTATCGCCCGCTATGAAATTATAGAAGATCAATTTGTTTTGACGAAAGGTGAAGAAGAGAGTGTCTTTAAAAGTATAGCTGATGTCGTGCTGGCTTTGTTCGATCGAAATAAAGGGAACTTGCAAATCCTTGATTTCAGGGAGGATATTTACCCGAATGCTAATCCGTATGATGGGAAATTGATGTTGCCTTCAAATTTAATAACACATTGGCTTCAGTCTGCTACTATCAGTACATTAATTCATGAATATGGCCACTTGCTGTTGTGGAATAAAGCGGATTTTGTCAATTCGGATACTTGTCCGGAAGATCAATTTCATTTAAAGAAGTACTGGGAGTGTTATAACACTGGCAGTTATATGAATCTCTATTATCAAGCTTTTTTGAAGGATTATGAGGAGCAGTGGTTAGATGCAGGTATTAAAACTACGGAAGAAAGAGTTGCTTTTTATGAAAAGAACAAAGAATCCTTTGTGTCAGTGTATGCTACGGTAGATCCTTATGAAGATATTGCGGAGTCTTTTTCTCACTTTATGTTAACGCCTTATAATGACAGCCCTCAGTCGATCTCAGAAGAAAAAGTGAACTTCTTTTATCAGTTTCCAGAATGGGTCGAGTACCGGGCTTTTGTACTGAAGGAATTGAAAGATCGAAAAGAGGATACGGGGTCGTTTTACTGAAGAGAATACACTAGCGGAAAAAATGCTGCGGACGAAACGATTCAGACCATGAACTCAATTGTAAAGATAAGCAAGCCTATCATATTAGACAAATAGTAATCTTATGTATGCCACTATGATAAGTAAGAATGCCCGTGTTAGGAAACGGTTCACGCCTGTTTCCTGTACGGGCATTCTTATTTCAATGACTCTTCAATTGTGTGAGAATTGTGTGAGTGACTGGCACACAAACTAATACCGCAAACCTCTTCCGCCTTCAGCCATTGCATGCGCCAGGCGAATCGTGGATACTGCCAACTCCGCATATGTCACTTCACGGTCAGGGTTGAACCGGTTTTGTTCCACTTCAATTAAGCCCATCGAGTTTGCCATTGCTACATAACCGACATTCGAAGACTGGATCTTTTCAGCATCTTCAAAACTAAGCTTGAAAATGTTAGCATCCTTTGCTGCCTGTTCTAGCCCCATTATACGAATCATCCACACCGAAAGTGCTTCCCTCGTAATCGGAGCATCGACATCGAAATTCTTTGTATCGGCTTTGATGATGCCTAATTCAACGGCGCGTTCAATTTCTTGATATAACGGGTGTTTCGGATCGATATTAGCAAATGTTTGGTTCGTGTTTTCTTGACCATAGTAATAATCGTTATAATAGAAATAGGTAAGCGAATTCATGAGCGCTTTCAATGCTTCGCCAGTTGAAATGGCAGCATCCCCGTTAAAGCTTTTCACATCCTTCACATCTAAAACTTTGGCGTTAATGAGATAATTAAGCTCCTCTTCCGCCGAAGGATGAGTGACAACTATCGAACCATTACCGCTAAACAAGTTAGTCCATTTCCCTGTATTCGCATTCACGTAACTAAATGGATCGTCGCTGAAAACAGGTACATACAAAAGATCATAGTGGTTCTCTTTTTCAGTTTTTTTCATATAGGAGAGTTTAAGGTCAAGCGTCTCCTCCAAAATCTTTTTCGCCTCATGCTCAGTTATGATTTCATCGCTTGATGGCCAACCTTCAATCTCTTGATAACTGACATTCAGACTGTTTAATGAACCATCAGCTGCTATTCCAACATGGATTTGATCGCCATTGACAATAATCCCATTCACAACTCTAGGGAATACAAATTGATAAGAATTAATTCTCTCTTCAAAATACGGATCTGTTACAGGCATTGCATAATTGTGCACATAAGAAGGGACCCATTCTTTCACATAGTTCACAGCTTTGGCGAGTGATTCCTGTTTGGACAGAGGGGGAGCCGTTTTATCGTTTTCACCAATTTCCTGGAAGATATGCTCTTTCATATCATAGTATTGGACGATTTCACCCGTATTTTTATTGATTTCTATGCTGGATCCATTTCCTCCATTCGCATACTGATACATATATTGCACGCTAATGACAGTCTGACCGTTATAATTTTCCCTCTCTTGAATGACTTCGATCTTTAATTTAACCTTATCCGAATCGATCGCAAGGAATTGCTCGGCAATTTTTTTCGCTTCTTCTACAGTAATGCCATCCTGTTTTGCTGGAAGAGGCTTCGCGGAAATCGCTTCAACTTTTGTTTTTGCTGGAAGGTCTGTTGCGTATCCGTCCGCAGTCATCCATTTCCCGGTTGCAGCTTCAATGCCTTGCAATGTTGCCGTTGGTCGATAGACAAGTTCTACGTTGCGTTCCCCGGTTTGGTAATCATAGTTAATGTGATAATTCAGGTCAACAGAAAGATTTGCTCTAACTTGTTGTACCATTTCATTTTTATCTTTAATTTGCGTCACTGCATCAAAAGTGGAAGAGCCGGTTTGAGGAGCCATCTTATAGAAACTCACGACTTCACCATTACCTAACACAGATACTTCCATTCTTTGATCGGCAATCGGAACTTGATTTTTCGTACGTGCAAAGGAGAAAGAGTAGCGTACTGGTTCTGTTAAAATTTGTTGAGGATAATAATTGTACGCATTCGTTTCCAATTGATAATCCTTGCCACCCAGTGACTTTTTCATAAACTCTTCCGCTATTTTTCTGGCTTCCTCTTTTGATACTTTTGCAGGGAATAAAGCATCCTTGACGTTAGGAGGCTGGTACGAAAAGTGTTCAATATCCAGATCCTCTCCGACAAAACCGATATTTCCATACACTCTCTTTCCGCTAACCAACTTTGTGAAATTCAACGAATGCCGCACAGTTTCATCCTCAGGATAAATATGCGCACTGCTCATCTGAAAATCACCGTTCGTTAAGAAATCAAACTGGTTAGGAAACATCTTTTTGAATTTCTTGATCAATTCCTCTTTCGTAATAATCGTATCAGTGGATGCGACTTGAATCCGTACCTTTTCTAGTTGTCCATTGTGTAAAGTTGAAGCATCCGCCACGGATGAAAACATACCAATAGACAACACCGAAGAGGTGACAACCATACCTAGCTTTTTGATTTTTTTCAAAATAAGCCTCCTAGTTTTACTTCATTGTTTTGTAAAGTGACCACTAGATTGTATGATTGTCCCTATGAGAAAAGAATCAAAATCTTAAAATTCAAGATGCTTTTTAGGTACCTGTGCAAGACATAATTCAGTATATTCACTACAATTGCATAAGTAGTCAAGAGAAAACCTATGAAACTGTCTTTCTTGTGTTTGTATTGTATTTTTATTCAAGATAGCTGAATTATCATGAATGTTTCTTGCACAGGTACCGATTTTAAAATTCAATCAAAAACCATATCATCTTCCTCACTGCTCATCGCACTGACATGCAGATAAGGTCCCAGCTGGCTGACCTTCACCGTGATTCCGTAATAGATCCGATGACTGCCCGGTGCCACCTTGCTATCCGGGAAGTCGATAAAGAATTCGCCCGGTTTCTTCGGTGTAATGCGGAACACATTCGATCCCGGATCTCTCGTCACTGTCGCAATCTGCTCACTTCCTTTTGGCAACACATGCTTACCAAGTAGAGCGCCTTCCCATATTGTCACCACTTCATCGGGTTTGATTTGTGTGATGTAGGTTTGATAATGAAACTTGTCATCCTGTTCACTGGACAGGATATGATAGCGTATTTCCTCGCCGTCCGTATACGTTACTGTCGCAATGAATTCCCCGGCTTGATCCATTTGGATGACGTTGCAGCTTTGGAGTGTTAAATTATCGCAGCGTGTAAATTCCACGTTTTCATTCACCATTTTTCCGTCTGCTGTAGCAAGCGTAATGGAGGAAGCGCCGATAAACCTTTCGTTCTGTTCAAGTTGTTCATATTGTTTCCACAGCTGAACAGGTGTAGAGAAAATCTCATCAGTCTCATCAAATGAAATTGCCCATTCCCCATTCACTAGTGCAACGTGTACATTCATTTTTCTATAGTTTTTATCAGATGAATTTTCTTGTGAGGCGCCTGAAAAAGTGAGCGTCCCAGTTCCTTCTTTCTTCGGAACAATATGAATCCTTGTCTGTAAATTGACCTGGCTTGGCAGTTCACTGTCTGCCACAATATCGAATACATCCGAGTTTGTCTTACTGACGTCATTGAATCGTTTCCATTTATAGTCTTTTGCGTGCAACGTCAGAATTCCGGTTTTCACTTCTTCAGACGCCTTCAATAATTTGGCCGCCTGACCTCTCGTAATAGGAGCATTCGGGCTATATGTTTCAGGGGAAGTACCCGTCGTAAGGCCGAGTTGGTACAGACTGTAAATGCCGTCCCGATGCCCATTTTTATACGCGACATCTTTGAATCCGTAATCAGGATCACGATACAGCGGCAACTCAAATGCTTTAATTATAATAGAAGCCATTTGTGCTCGCGTAATGGAGTCATTCGGTCCAAAACGCCCGTCGCCGTAGCCGTTTATGACGCCTTTTTCCGCTAATACGGCAATCGCCTCGAAGGATCCGTTTGCCGTAGAGACATCCTTGAACTTCGGATCTTTCACTTTCGACGTATCAAGCTTTGTCATCTTCACAATAATCGCCGCTGCTTGTCCCCGGGTAATGGAATCGCCAGGTCTGAATGTTCCGTCCGTATATCCGCCAATCACATTGCGTGCCGCCAGCTCATTGACCGCTTCCGCAAAGTGCTTCGATGGCGGGACATCAGGAAATACCTGTGTGTTTGCCGCCATGCTCGTTACAGACATGCTGCATGCGAGTAACATTGCGCCACATACAGAAAATAGTTTATGCTTCATATTTTTCATCCTCCCAATTATCTTGTAAAGTACCTTACAGACGCAGAATAACAGAAAAAGTTTCAAAGTTTCAGAAAAATATTTGAATATGGAACTTCTTCAATTTATCTTAGATAAGTAGAGCCAAATCGCTGAACGCCCCGTCTAATCAATGAAGATGCAATCTTGGAGGTGATCGTTTGTCGGAACTGATGAAAAAAGCACAAAAGGGAAATGAGCAGTCGTTTTTGCAATTATTCCAGCCTTTTGAAGAGGATATTTACAGGATGGCTTTCCTGTATGTGAAAAATCCGAGTGATGCACTGGATGTCGTGCAAGAGACGGCCTACCGTTCATTCAAGAATATAAAGAGTGTAAAAGAAGCAGCGTATTTTAAAACATGGCTACTTCGGATTGCTATCAACTGTTCGCTTGATGTGTTGCGAGCGAATAAAAAAAACGTCCAACTGTATGAGGGGACGGAAGGGGATATTCCTAATGTAATACAGGAAGATATCGACCTCAGGGTGACAATGGACGGCTTGATGAACGGGTTGAATGAAAGCGAGAAAAGTGTTGTCATGCTGAAATATTATGAAGGGCTGACATTCAAAGAGATTGGCGAGACATTGGATATTCCTTTAGGAACAGCAAAAACGATTCTGTACCGCGCACTGGAAAACCTCCGTGCGGAGATGGAAGGGGATGAGCGATATGGACAATAAGGTGAAACATGAAATGAACAAAATTGACATACCTGCGGAATTGAGTGATCGAAGTAAACGGGGTGTTACACGAGCCGGTTTAGAAATGAAGAAGAGCAGAAAACGATTGAATTTGACAGGTATCAGTATCGCAGCAGCCTTGTTCCTCTCCTTTGGTGCATTCCTGCTAATCGGCTCTTCGTATTTGAATGAAGCGGGCGGGGGACAGGGAGCTATCGGTAATAAAAGCGGTGAAATCTTCATTCCAGCCATCAAGCTGCCAAAAGGAAATACGGAGAACATGGACATGGTCGGGTTGATTGTCTATAAAGGAAAAGTGTATACGCAGACAAATACGAAAATCAAGCCGGCATTCGCTAAAACGCTTGTGGGAGAGAAAATCGGTGTGACGAAAGGAAATATTGACGAATGGAGCAGCAGGAAAGCGTATGGGGAAGAGCTGGCGTCGACGATTCCACGCGGAGTGGATGTCTATACGGTAGTCGGTTATGATTCTGATTTCAGGATCATGATTTATATCGAGCACGACGGTGAAACGCATTCAGAATTCTATGAAAACCTGAACGGCATCACGATCAGCAGCGGAGCGGATCTGTTCGGTCAATTGAACATGATTGGCAACGTGTCCACTGCATACTGGAGAACGCGTGATGAATGGTATAACAGCATTGAAAATTTCAAGCCCGTCACCGATACGACTGTGCTGAACGCCTTTGTAGCGGAATTGAATAACGTGAAACCGAAATTGCGTAAGCACAATCAGGAAGCACTGGACGAACTGCGTAACAGCGAAAGCGCCAAGGAACTGACGATACATCTGGAAGACGGCACGACTGTCGAACTGGAGATTCTGGGGGACGGATATATCCTGTATGGCGCAATGGATGTCTATTTTGAAATGGACGAGGCTGTTTTTGCTGATATGTGGGATTTGCTTCAGGTTAGCGAAAGTGGTAACGCGTGATTGTGGGAGTGCGGGTACATCGAATTATACGATGTACCCGTTTATCTATTAAATCCAGTGTTACGGTCATTTACAAGTGTCCGTCGCTGTCTACATTCGCCGTTACAGTCATATAGAAATTGTGTAAGTGGATTGGCATGTTTGCCCGTGACCTGCCTTTTACGGGAGGAAAGCTGTATTTACTGTTTGGTTTCTAATTACAAACGGGGAAAATATGGCTTTTTCTACAGCAAGTGGGCTACAATAGCACAAAAGAAACGAATCGAAAGCGCGTCGTTTTGTAGGTCATGAGCAGCCTGCGTTGTCGTAGGAGGGCTTTTCGTATACTGTTTCGGGATATGGAGGGATTTCCATGACAAAGTTTGATCTGATCTTTTATCCATTAGTCGTCATAGCTGCAGCCTACTTGATTTTTTCCCAACGCTATGAATTTACCATTTATTTTATGATTCTTTTAGGATTTGTTTCCCTGACGACAGGCATCCGTGATATCCGTAAAGATGACCAGGATACGAGTGCATATATGCGTATCATCCTGTTCGGCATCCTACTGGCCTACTTCCTGTTTTTATGGTTTGGTGGCGCATTCGATCAGGGATTCTGATACGGGCATACTCTACATCTTATAATTGGATGTATATCAGAAAGCGTATGGTGTGGAGGAAGTGGATGCTGAGAAAGTTCATTATTATCAGTTGCTGGATGAATTCTTTTAACCAAACTTTCAGGGGGATTGACATGATATTCGCCGTTTATGGCTCGTTTATGCTCGCTTTTATGCTTTATCTCGTTATCCGGTTCGTCCAGGTGTTAGTGAAAATGAGGAAACCTGTTGTGTTCCCGGTGACGAAAGAAGAGTGGGAAGGTGTCCAAATGATACCGCAGAAGCCGCTCGGGTCGCCGACTATCTCGGGACAGAAGATGGCTGTCTGGTTCAATAGCTTATTCATTTTGTTTTTGAGTATAGGTACCATAGTAGAAATCGCCATGTTGAAACGAAATTTATTAACACTTTTCGTGCTCGTTCCAGTACTTTTGAATTTACCAAAACTATGGAATCTGTTTGTTGTACAGGAAGATGGGATACTATGTGGCTCGCGGTTCGTACATTGGCACAAGATACAGTCCTATCAGTTCATCCCAATCGATATTCATCACCGATTTTATGGCCATTCAACTGAATTGAATAAGGGCTACGAGTTGATGATCCAGACGAAGCTCTCTGCGGTGAGCTGTCTTGTGACAACAGAAGCCGTGAAAGAAAAGCTTGCAGAGATGCTGGATGAACATTAGGTACCTGTGCAAGAGACTATTCAGTAAATACACTACAATTGCATAAAAAGTACATGTTGAATGCTGTATCGTTTGTTGTAGTGTATTTTTATTCAATTGGATTGAATTATCATGAATGTTTCTTGCACAGGTACCTTAAACGTTAGAGGGTTTCACAGTATTATGTCGAATACGTTATTAACCTAATTTAAACATCAGGAGGCGTATAGGATGAATCAAGAAGTATTAAGAAAATCTGCCGTCAGAATACCGGATCTTCGGAAAAAGGAATTGCTTTCAAAACTGACAAGTGCGGAACAACAGGAATTGGATAGATTGAGAAAAATTGAGTTGGAAAGGTACCCTAATCGCTCGACTGAGCAATATGCCGATAAAGTCAGGCTAATGGCGATAAGAAATTTTACAGTTGTAGACGCGACAGCGAAAGAATCATTCTTTAAAAAAATGTTCAAGCAGGAAAATCCTAAAGAGTATCGGCTGCATTTTACAAATGAAGAAGATGATGTAGCGGAGTACATGTTACCTTACACGGTCGGCCTTGACATCCGTCAATGGATGGACGACGCGGGGCTTGCGCTTGATTGGCCGAAAATGCTCCCGGTAGATGATGGTATGTGTTATACAGATCCGCTGGAAGACGACGACAAACAGTGGTTTGAAAATTTTCCTGATCCTTCCTGGTGTGCGGCTAAATTACACGATGTAAAAAGCGTTGATGAAAATGCGGGACAAGAAGCGGCACAAGTGATCGATTGGATGCGGACACATTGGGGAAATGGTTATCAAATTTATGCAGACATCGATCCTTGGGAAGAGGATGACTTATAATTGAGGTCATGAAAGACAGGCACTCCACAAAGGGGAAGCACTGTCTTTCATTCGGTTTCTATTTAATGATGAGTGAAGTCGTGTTATATGGTAAATGAGTATCCATTCTTCTTATACAGTTAACTTGAGCTAGTCATCCCCATCCGCTTCACTTGTCCTTTCGAAGTAAACTATCGAAACTCTTGACACGCGTACCTTTTGGCCTTCTTTCAGTTCAACGAGGCTTTTAGAGTACGTCAATCCGCCTGCAGTCAATTCGAAGAGACGGGGTTCCTCTCCTTGTTCGAAGATCTGAACAAAGCCATATCCATTCGGGGTACTGATTGTATACTCTCCTGGTTCAATATCCAACCCGACATCCCATATGCCTGCGGTCAACTCTGTAGATAGCGCTGTCTTTACTGGTTCGATCGTTGCTATGTCGTAGCCTCCGTCCAGTACGACGCTGAACGTTGAATCGATGTCAGCAGTCAAAGTAGGCACCCCGACTTTTTCCCCTACAAGTTCCTGAACGAGCAAGTTACCATTTTCATCATAAATAAAAATATTCCCTGTAGGATGTCCTGTTAGTACATACCTTCCAGTCTCAAGCGATAGCTTTACTCCGCTTTTTGAACTTACCGGACCATACTTTCTTTTTGCTCCTTTATTGCTTCGATCTACTGTCGTGAAAATGGCAGGGTGAACCGGTCCGATAATGTCATCTCGTGTCGTTCCGCTGATTTCATAGTTGTCGGCATACGCGTTGCTTATCTCCTGATTCGTTCCTTGTAAATTATGACAACCAGACAAAAGGAACATGGAACCAAAAATTCCGATTACGGCACTTTTGGCATTGAAGCGATTTCTATTGTTCATCCTGCTTCACCCAGCCTTTCATCTGATTTTTGTGTAATATGTCCACTTTTTTTCCTGTAAATTAGCTTGTTTCTACCGTATAAAATGGAGATGACAAGCAAGTTAAGGATGACGAGCCAACTATATGCATGCTTGAAATCAAGATTATCAATACCATATTCCTGCGCTGCATCGCCACTTAGAACAGCTCCGATGTCGATGAATTTCAGTGGATAGAGCCAATTGGTCTCCACTCCTATAGCTAAAAGAAGCTGCGGGGAAAGTAATATTAATAAGATGATGACAATTGAAGCGTACAAATTCTTCGTCACATGATTAAGTAAAAGGAATGCGAGCAACAGTAACAGAGCTATTAAAGCAAATGCTACGACCATGTATATTAAATAGCGCACCACGGATACTGCGATGAAATCCGCATCCTGATAAATGAGTACAGGAGCTCTGAAATCTCCCCACCCCGTTTTTCGCGCAACATAATAAATACCAATCCCTATACTTGCACACATAAAAAGCATGAGCTGCACAAAATGGACGCCAACCTTACTAATAGTTTTCCGCATGAATGAAATAGGAAAACCTTTCAAGAGGGAAGGGTGTTGTTGATCATGTATAAGCATGCTGCTGCCCATGAGCAATACAAGCAAGCAAAACAGTGTTCCGCTTAGTAGATTCAATGCGACCTGTATGTAATTATTCGCTTTGAATGGATCTTGGACGAGAGGAATTTCATGCTCTATGTGATATCGGTAGAGTGCATTTTCTTTTAGTATTTCATTAACAGGCATAATATGATCCCGTTGAATCCCTTTATTTCCTCTTCGATGCAAATCAAGACGTAATTCGTTCAGCTGGAGTCCTGCTTCAAAATACTTCTCGAAATTGGTGCCTGCGCCGAAATAGCCATCAGAATTGCCATCCGTCTTTAAGTAAAGCCTTTGCCAGTTCATCAAGCTAATTTGTTCTTTCAATATTTCACGAATTATTTTCCCTTCGTCTGTCATCCAGACGGAACCGGGAAATGTATCAAACAGGTCAATGAATTTCTCAGCTTCTGCATTCTTCTTTTCATTAATCCCAACAATGTCCGTTTGACTGTAATGCGAATAATAAATTGGGAAAAAGAGAATGAGTACAAGACCTAGCAGCCAGTTTTTCTTATTCGATAGTAATAGCTTCGCTTCAAATACTAAATAGTTCCAGAACATCCACATGTCCTTCCTCCTTTCCCACTTTTACTTTGCTAAATAGAATCGGCGCTTATTCATGAATAAAGAAACAATAAACAGGATGACCTCAATGATGAGGTAGGTAATCAAAAGAACGATAATGCCTTTTGCATAGTAAATCGTTTCCGTGTTCAGCAAAAAGTTCTTTTCCCCATCAATAATTTTCCCGAAATCAAAGTATGTCTGTGGGAACAGGCTGACGTCCTTGCCGAACAATTCCCTCGTCGATCGCGTAAAATAAAGCCGTTCTGAGAACAAAATCAGACTGCCAATAAAGAGTACAACCCATTCATTCTTAAAAAGTAATCCTAAAACGACATTCAACCTGACAAACAAGATGACGAGCAACGGCAAGACGACGAGTGTTTTCCCTAAATAGGCCGCAAGCGACATAACACTGTAATCCTCCGGTGACATCGTTTGTTGCCCGATCATAATCGGAACATTTAAATCGAAATGTCCAAATCCGAACTGAATCGTCATGATTAGCATTCCGACAACGGTGAAGACGAGAATGAACGCTGCTGAATAAAGAAATACCGATAGTGATTTCAAGTTCAACTGGCGGTACCAGGATAGGGGCAATCCTTGAAGTACTGACTGATGCTTTCGATCTCTCGAAAGAATGTCACTGCTGAAATAAATGACGCAAAATAAAAGCATGTACATCCCGTAGTTTTGAAGGAAATTTTGCAATGATTGCAACCCAGTCTTCTCATACATCAACCCAAATGTAATCGGGTGATCTTTACTGAGGTAATCCTCATATTTCATCATCGTTTGTTGGTATGCATGCTCCCGGTCTTTAATAGGGAACGGGGCGGTTTGGAATAAAAAACGATCCTCTAAATATTCGTTCGGATTACTTTGTAAATAAAACGTTCGTAATTGGAGCATGCGCTCAAAGTTTCGATCATCAAAAGATTCCAACATAGCTGAGTACAAATCATGTTCGTAGGAAAGCTTTGCATACACAGGATTTCCTACTTGAAGAAATGTTTTAATGCGTTGCATATTAAAAACAAGTCCTGTATTTCCGATACTTTCCCTTAAATCCATCTGTTCATCCAAATACGCTAAATGCTCCACCGTCTCCTTTTTATTGAAGCCTTCCTTCGTATTTGCATACGGCCATAAGATTAAACAAAAGCTGAACAATAAAAAGGCAACAAAGAAAACGAAAGGAATAGACCGTCTGCTTCTTGCTGTAATTAGAAATTCATGTTTTAAATAATTCCAATTCATCAAAGCGACCCTCTTTTATATATATATTATGATTCATTCACCATTTCTAAATATTCAATCGTATTCTACTATACTTGAACAAATTTGAAAGTTCAATAGAGTTTAGGTACCTGTGCAAGAGACTATTCAGTAAATACACTACAATTGCATAAAAATTAAACGTTTACTGCATCTTCGTGGTTTTAGTGTATGTTAATTCAATTTGATTGAATTATCATGAATGTTTCTTGCACAGGTACCTTTACTAGTTATAAACTAGATAAAACAGCTTACGAAGGAAGGAAGCAACAATAATGGCTTACTATTACAGACTCGCGATGTTGCCGCAGGATGAAGAGCGAATTCATCAGCTGAATTATAAAACGTTTGTGGAGGAGATTCCGCAGCATGCGCCAAATGAGGACGGGATGATGGTAGACCGATTCCACGCGGAAAATACATATGTGCTTTGCATGAAGGAGGAAGAGTTGGTCGGGATGATTGCATTGCGGTCTGTGCGTCCGTTTTCACTCGACGAAAAGATCGGTCCGATTGAAGACCACTTGGCGAATCTGCCGAATTATCCCGTCGAAATCCGATTGCTTGCAGTCGATCCGGCGCATCGTACAGGCCGTGCCTTTTTCGGTATGATGCAAGCCCTTGTGAACTGGTGCTTGAAAGCTGGATTTGATGCGGCTGTGATATCAGGTACAGTGCGGGAGTTAAAGTTGTACCGGAAGATGGGATACGTTCAGTTTGCTGAACCGGTCGGGACGGAAGAAGCGAAGTATGTGCCGATGATCATGACAATGGATACGTACGAACAAGGGGCAGCGGGGCGCATGAATCTACCAATGGTGAATCTGCTACCGGGACCTGTATCGATTGCCCATAATGTACGGCAGGCGATGATGAAAGAACCGCTATCCCACCGGTCGCCCGTCTATGCACGGTTGTTGAAATCGGTGACTGCACAGTTGCGGGAACTGACTGGCGCGAACCATGTCCAACTGTTGCAAGGAACGGGAACACTTGCAAATGATGCGGTGGCGGCTCAGTTGTCGAGAGTAAGTGGTAGAGGGCTCATACTAGTTAACGGTGAGTTTGGGCAACGTCTGACTGATCATGCGCAACGATTTGGTTTGTCGTTTGATTGCCTGGAAAAAGAATGGGGCGAGTCGTTTAGTCTGGATGAAGTGGAAAGACTGCTTCGTTTAGGGGGATACGATTGGATTTGGTTAACCCATCTTGAAACGTCGACAGGAGTAGTGAATGATCTGGCTGGAATTACCGCACTTTGTCATGCACACGGTATCCGGGTGGCCGTCGACTGTGCAAGTTCACTTGGCATAATTCCAGTGGATTTGACTAAGGTCGACTTCGCTTCTTCAGTGAGTGGAAAAGGGCTTGCAAGTTATGCTGGATTTGCGCTTGTGTTCCATATAGATGCGTTGGAACCGGATGATGCGTTGCCGCGTTATTTGGATATTGGGCTCTATGCGAGCAAGGCTGGTATCCCGTTTACGCAATCGTCTAATTTGCTGGCAGCAATGCATGTTGCGCTCGGGAATTTATTGAACCAAACAAAAGAACATCTGGAACACATTGCAGCGAGTGCGAATCGTATTCGCAAAGGAATCCGTGAGCTGGATTATGCGCTACTCACTTCGGAAGAAGCTACGAAGTCAAGCGTCATTACTCTCGTGCTTCCGGAAGGAGATTCCTCTAAACGGCTCGGCGATGATCTGTTTGTAAACGGCTTCCGTGTCCATTATGAAAGTAAGTATTTAGTGGAACGGAATTGGCTGCAGATTGCGGTGATGGAACCTTTGGAAGATGCGGAAGTGGAGCGTTTGCTTGAGGTTTTGAAGTTGCTGAAAGTTCATCGTCCGTATTAGAAGGAATCCAATCATAGGTACCTGTGCAAGAGACTATTCAGTAAATACACTACAATTGCATGAAAATTAAGCTTTTAATACATCTACGAAGGTGTCTTAGTATTTTTATTCAATTTATCTGAATTAACGTGAATGTTTCTTGCACAGGTACCTTTATTATTAAACGAAACCTTTAGCTAGTCGAGTCGTATAGTAGTTATCGTTTTTAATTCGAAAATTCATTCCTTTATTCATCGAAAGAGGTGGGGCATTATGTATTTCCCGTCTAAAAAAGATACATGGCTGGCAATGCTCGTCTGGGGATTTGTGCTGTTCGGTATGGCTGCTTACATTTTTGGGGGAGAACCGGTCGGTGTGGTAGGGATTGTTATCACTACTATTATAGTCGGTTTTCTATTGTGGATGTGGTTCGGCACCGGTTATAGAGTGGAGGACGGGTTGATTATCATCATATCCGGTCCATTCAAGAGTAAGGTGAAGATTGCGGACATCAGGAAGCTGACGGCGACAAAGAACCCGCTTTCTGCACCGGCCCTGTCGATCAATCGGATTGAGATTTTGTACGGTACTTATGGGATGTCGCTTGTCTCACCGAAGGACAGGGAGTTGTTCATAAGCTTGCTACTAGAAGAAAATCAGACTATCCAAGTCGATGAGGCTTTGTATAAGTAAAGGGGTGTTGGACATGCAGTACGCATACAAAGAGAAGGCAAAGAAGAACGGGACAGCCGTGTCCGTCCGTGACACATGGAACAATGCGTTGCTGGAAGCGGAAGTGAAGGATGGCCAAATAAAGCTTGTGACGTATGTGGGGACTGATAAGACGACGCATTTCACTATGCCCACGGAGTTGTTTGAGAGGATGTACCAGGATTTAATAGGGTATAACGATGTTACAATCACACACAAATCGGGCAGAGAAGAGTAAGGAGGAATGTTCTAATGGTAAACGAAACAGATATGAAACATTTACAACGTTGCGTAGAACTAGCGGAAAAAGCGCTGGAGCAAGGGAATGCACCATTCGGTTCGGTGCTCGTTTCTGCTGACGGTGAAGTACTGTTTGAAGATCATAACCGGGACGGCGACGGTGATCAGACGCAACATCCTGAATTTGCAATCGCACGCTGGGCAGCGCAGCATCTACCGCCTGACGAGCGGCAAGAAGCGACGGTTTACACATCCGGCGAGCATTGTCCGATGTGTTCTGCGGCTCATGGCTTCGCCGGTTTAGGACGCATCGTCTACGCCAGTTCGTCCAAACAGCTTGCCCAGTGGAATGAAAAGATGGGTGTCGGCCCCTCAGCCGTAAAATCATATCCCATCGAAGACATCATCCGTCATGCGCGTGTGGATGGCCCCGTACCAGAACTTGCAGACAATGTGCACGCCTTGCATCGCAGGTTTCATTCAAAGGACAAATGAATGAGCAACAGCGACCAATCATGTGAATGAAATAGGCCAGATCCAACTGCATTTTCCAGCTAACGGGAAACGCGTGGATCTGGCCTGTTTTTTTCGTTGGACACCTGTGTTAGGGACTCTTCAATCATGTTGCTTGCATTGGTAGTCGTCCATTTCTGACAGGAGTCTTTAGTTTTTACGCTTTCTTCTTTCTACCACCAGTCCAATACGCCCATCCGACAAATACAGTGACCGCAATAATGACCATGTAAACGAATGCCTCTGCTGTCAATACTGCGTAATAGATATCCCATATGGAAGTGCCGGGCACAAATATATCATATGGATTCGCATTGCGATATGTAATCGGTAGAATATCGCCAATGTTGTACTGTTGATACGTATGGTTTGTGACGTCTTTGATTACTCGGATGTGATTGCCTGCATGATCTAGGAAGGAAATAGTCAGTTCGTAAGAGGAGTCTTCATGTCTTCGATAGGTCACATAAGAATTTGTATCTACAATCATGGCGTGCTTCTCCGTTTTTCCGAACGGCCATAATTTACGCACTGTGTTTATGGCAGCCGGGGTAAGAAAGAGTAAGAAAATGAAAATGACACTCCATGCAATCCGCCAGCCGCTCCGTTCCACTTGCTCTCTGCTTTTGTTGCGCTTTTTCCGTTTGCGTTTCTTCTTGCGTTTAGAAGGTGTCTTCTTTTCAAGGCGTTCAATGCCTGGTATGGAAAAGACGAAAGCGACGAGGCAACAAAAAGCGATGAAGCCTAGAATGATAATACCGAAGAAGTAAAAAAGGCTGTCGTAGAAAATATCACGGATTGTTGAAAAGTCCGCCGAATGTGCCGAGTACCCCTCCACCCGATCACCAACTGATATAGCATTTAGTTGTTTTTTTGAAACACGATGCAAGTAAGGGGATTCTTTCCCATTCGGCAACAGTACTCGCACATGATAGGCAGGTGGCTTGAATAAACTTTTTGTTCCTGTCTTCTCAGTAACGATTCCCGACGCAGGTTCCATAGAAAGTAAATCGTACTCCTCTATGTAGGATGAAATTAAAGCCCATGTGAAAAGACTGAACAACAAGCTGATAACCGCAAGCCCTATTGTTTCTTTTATGTTCGCCAATTTATCCCCTCCCGATTTTAAGGTGCCTGTGCAAAACACGATTCAGACAATACAAGACAATTGAATAGTTATTCATTAGCGAGTCTGCTGCATTAACTTTTGTTTGAACAATTTGTATAATGATGCGAGTTGTTTGAATTATCATGAATGTTTCTTGCACAGGTACCTCTCAAAGAGGCACCTCTCTCCATTTATCTTACGGTGCTAATATGTTAATTGTTGTAATGATGATAGGTGCACTGAAAATTACATCCATAAGAAACGCGCCGACGATCGGGACGACGAGGAATGCTGTGCGGGACGGTCCGAATTTATTGACAGTTGCGCCCATGTTCGCCATCGCATTTGGTGTTGCACCGAGACCGTGTCCGAGGAAACCGGCAACCATGACGGCTGCGTCGTAGTCTTTACCAAGTGCGCGGAACATGACAAATATAGCAAAAGCAACGATGAATGCGACTTGGAACACGATGATGCCGACAAGTGGAAGCGCAAGGCCAGCAACTTCCCACAGCTTGATGCTCATAAGTGCCATGGACAGGAAAATGGCGAGTGAGACATCACCTATCAGGTTAATTTCTTTCATATTCACAGTTCCAGGAAGGAAACGGTCGACGATGTTACGGAGTAGAACTGCAACGAACATGGCGCCAATGTATGCAGGTAGGACAAAACCGGTTGCTTCAGTGAACAGATCACCGAGCATCGTTCCACCTGCCATAGATAACGTGATCATCGTCACTTGAATCATGAATGAATGTTGCCCAATTGGCTTTTCGTCTTGTTCTACATATTCTTCAACTGCACCTTCTTTAGGCTTTAAATTATACTTTCCGATTAAATGACGTGCGATGGGGCCGCCTGAAAGACTACCGAAAATGAGTCCAAGGGTAGCTGCAGCCATCCCGATTGTTACTGCGGATGTAATGCCGAGATCCTCGATTGTTTGTCCATATGCTGCTGCTCCGCCATGTCCTCCACTCATTGATACGGCCCCGCTCATGACGCCGAGCAAAGGCTCGATGTTAAAAACCTTCGCGAGAGAGACGCCAATGACGTTTTGCATGAAAACGGTTACACCGCACAGTAATAAATAGATGACAAGCAGTTTACCGCCTAATTTGATGAGTTTAAAACTCGCTCCAAGTCCGACTGTCGTGAAAAATGCAATCATGAACAGTGACTGTAAGGATGTATCGAGTGAGATTTCTACGATGCCTGTTGTTTGAAGAATGAGCGCACCGATTGCAAAGATGAGACCGCCGACGACCGGCGCAGGAATAAGGAATCGATCTAATATTCCAATTCGGTTGACGAGTGCCATGCCGAGTAAATAAAGAGCTGTCGCTAAGAATAAAGTGGTTATCTGGTTGAATTCTATCATGTGTGTTCACCTTTCCTTTTTAAAAAGCACCTGTTTCTGTTTGGTCTATTCCCTAAAACAGAGCAGTTTACCCTTCATAATTATTACGTTTTTACTATTTCGTGATGGTGCATCATTTAAACTCTAATACGTTTATAGTGTATAGTCGAATTATGAAACTATAATCATCACCCGCAGGAGTTGAATTATATGAAACCGAATTTAACAACACTAAACACTTTAACAGATTTTCTGACTGAACGAGTAGTTTTTGTCGAAAATAAAGAGGAAGAACTATTTGAAGGGAAAAGTTATGAAATCATCGATGTGGAATCAAATGAGTTAATTGCTGCGTGCACACTTGGTGAGGACGATCAATTACTTAATTTTTATTATGTAAATGAACCTGAACCGGGTAATGTAACGCTTGAAGAAATGCCTACCATTGCGGAGAAATTCATAGAAGCCTTTTATCCAAACAGCTTAGAAACTTATCGATTACAGGCAGTCATTGATTTAGATGAAATCTGTATCGTTGAATACGCATTACATGAAGAGGTATATGGGCTTTATTTACCAGGGACAGGTTTCTCAATCACGATTTCCACAGATGGTCGCGTTCTTCAATTCACTTTTTCTGTCGATCAAATAGACATTCGATATCCATCTCACGTTATTTCCGCGGATGAAGCGAAGAGGAAGTATGCTGAGCTCATCGACTTGGAGTTGGTCATTCAAAAAATCGATACAGATATTTATGTCAATGGAGATGATTCCTATCGTCTCGTTTATAAAGTGAAAGAGGCAGCGATGGAAGTGCCTGCTTCAGGGGAACAGCCGGATACCGTTTCAGAAAGCAATGTGTATGAACGTGTGCAAATGGATGTTGTGCCGGAAGCCTCTCTTCATGAACTCATAGGCATTACGGACAATCATTTGAAAATTGGCGAGCATATGAAGGATGGCATCCGAACGGAAAAGTGGCAGCACGATTCACTTGAAATGGCCGAGAACGTTGACCTTTCTGAAGCCTATAGTGAACGGATGATTACAATTCAAGTCGATTCCAAGACAGAGAAAATTGTAGCGGTCTCCAATGTTGAAGGATGGAAAGCGAGACAGAATCCGCTCGCAGATGACTTGCTAAAGCAACGTGCGCTCGATTTTCTTTGTAAGCTATTTCCACAAGCGCAAACTCATTTTATGATGGAAGTGGAAGAACAGTTTGAAGACTGGCAGGACGAAATCGGGGAGGAAGAAGAGGAAGAAGCGTGTGGGTACGTTTTACATGACGACGAAATAGATGAAGTGGAAGAGGAGGATTCTAAAGCATTCTTCTTCCAATACCATGTCGGAAATATTCCAGTTGAAGAGTGCGTAACCGTCATTCAAGTCGGTCTCTATTCAGGTCATATTATTAGTGCTTCCATTGAGCCGATCAATGAAGAATTGTTCGTCTTAATCAATACAAAACCGACGCTTTCAAAACAACAGGCACTAGAGCAACTGTTGCAAAAGTTGCAGATGGAACTTGCCATGGCAAGAGAATTTGATGAAGAGGGAAAGTCCCATTATTTAGTAACGTATTTGCCTTCCTATCCAGAGACAGTAGGGCATATTCATATGATAGATGCCGAGCACGGTAAAACCTATTTCGTAGACGTAGGAAATACAATCTTTTATTAAGGTACCTGTGTAAGGCGCAATTCAGTTTATTAACTACAATTGCATATGATAATTGGAGGAAGCTTTTTAAATGAATGTTGTTATCCGTGAAATTTGAATAACTATACGTTATTATGAATATTCATAAATGTGTCGTGCACAGGTACCTTAATGATTCGGGGGTGAGGTTGTGAAGCTGGAACAGTGGAAACAGCAGTTGTTGGAAAATGAAGAGCTATTTATCGGGGAAAAGACGGCGAAGCGCTCGGCTGTTCTCATTCCGCTTGTGGAGGTGGACGGGGAGTGGTGTGTCTTGTTTGAAGTCCGTTCATCGCGGATGCGGTTTCAACCAGGGGATGTTTGTTTTCCTGGTGGTCGGGTCGATTTGGAAGATGCGTCGCTTCTTTCTGCAGCTTTACGAGAAACGCATGAGGAACTCGGTGTGGAGCCTGATACAGTGGAGGTTCTAGGACCGTTGACACCATATATCGCCTCACTGTCTTTTGTCGTATATCCGTTTGTTGGCGTTGTTGATCTCAACAAGATTATCGACTCTTATAATAAAGATGAAGTCGAGGAAGTGTTTACGGTGCCACTCGCTTGGTTGCTTAATCATGAACCGTATATGCATGAAGTTGCGGTGGACATTACGCCTGACAATGAAACGTTCCCGTTTGAAAAGATTCCAAACGGTGATCAATATCAATGGCGGAAACGGACGATTGAAGAATGGTTTTATGAGTATGGCAATTACACAATTTGGGGCATGACAGCGCGGATTTTGAAGCAATTTATTGATGTTATCCGAGGATAGTAATAGGTACCTGTGCAAGAATCAATTCAGTCTATTCACTACAATTGCATATAAAACTATTAGAAAAGACATAGATACAACATTAAGAGAATTTATGTTGTATCACTATTCAATTTGTTGAATTGTCATAAATGTGTCTTGCACAGGTACCTTCTTAATCCCAAAGGTACCTTCTTTATACCGCAGATTTTAATGACTTCACGAACTTAATATCCTTACTAAAATCTAATTTAATCCATTCTTTTACATGCGTAGGATGCAAGCCTGAAACGATAATAGTGAATCCAAGAAGTTGCAGCATGCTGACCAATTTTTCAAGACCGGTCAATCCACATTGTTCAATATGCCTGACAGCTGTGAAGTCGATAATAATTGTTTCGACATTTGAATTGTAAGCGCGTTTAGTGATAGTAGTGGCGATTGTTGCGGATTTTTCTACATTTAATTCGCCAAAAATCGGAATGAGGGCGAGATTTTCAGTGATTTCGATGAAAGGAGAAGAAAGTATTATATTTTCCTGTAATAAAGTCTCCGCGGTCTCTTTTGCTTCAAGTAATTCAAAATTCGTTTCCGCTAACCGATTGCTCAACCGGTTCAATTGACTACTTACATTTATATAAGATTGATCCTTCTTCACGAAAACAACTTCCGCTGTCTTTTCCTCTGTCCAAGAGATGTAGAGGTCTACCAGTAAAATTTCGCTAGTAGGGGAAAGTGCGTTTATCTCTAACGCTTCAATCGTTTTAAAAGGTTGTACATTATTTCTCAGTTTAGGATGACTTTCAGAATCAATGATGTCGAACAAGCTCGTTCCAGTCGTGAAACTATTGATAGCAGCTTGATTCAGCTGAAGAATTTCCAAGTCTTTATTGATGGCATAGACGGGTAAAGGCAATGAGGCATTAGGAAACGACATTTTTAGTGTCAGCTCCTTTACTAGCATGCTCCAGCCAATCATGAAGCCTTCTTAACGTCGGCATTACGATTACTTGTTCAGGAGCCGCTTCCATGTCAAACATCACATGTGGCGCTATGCGACCACCTATAATAATGGTTGGTGCGTGTTCGGTATTTGCAAGCACTTTCACCGATTCTTTCAGCTTAGGTAGCCGGTATGAAAGAGCAGCAGTCATGGCGATGACGTCAGGTTTCCATGCATTCACTGCTGTTTCTGCATGTTGAAGCGGAAGATTCGGACCTAAATAGCGGACGGTCCATGAGAATTCCTTGAAAACAGCCGCCGCCATTTTCAATCCGATATAGTGTTCTTCACCTTCTGCACCAAATAACATTACTTTTTTATGATTAAATGGTTTTGATGAAACCATCCTGAATTCATAATCAGAAATCACGTAGTCACAGACAGCTGTTGCAAGGTGCTCGTCAGCAACTGAAATTTCATTGCATTCCCACAGTTTACCGATATGAATCATGGTAGGCGTAAGGAGATCTTCGTACAATAATAGGCGATTATTGTTAGATAACGTTTCTTCAATATAAGATTTTGATGCTTGTTCATCTCCACTAAGGAAAATTTTTGACAGCTTGATGGAATGGTCGATCACGCGATCCCTCCTTTTCAGCCTTTTTGTTTCAATAAGGCGATTGCAATTTGTAAATATTGTAAGAAAGCTGTTTCTCTATTCGTGTCCAGTTTACCTGGGAGAATCGCGACCAGTCTTTCAAAGTTGTCGATAATAATGTTTGTAGAAATTTTGCGGCTCGTCAGAACTTGGTCGAGCCAAACTGTATAATCAATGAAAAACTTGCTGTCATTCATCTGATAGGCTGTTTCTAAATGATTTAAGTGGTGGAAGTTATCTTCTGAAGTTCGTTTACGTCCATTCTCACCAAATTTTTCGGTAAGCCATGGAAATGCTTTATAAATTTGCAGAACAGTTTCGTCTACAATTTGCGCTTTTACTTCCTCGTTCATCAGTTAGCAACCACCTTATATTGCGCGACTTTCGGAATGATTGAAGCCAATTCCTGATCGGGATACTTCTTTTCCAGTTCATGGATTTCTTTGAATTCAGAGCTGCGCACCCAATTCAAATACTGATCATTCGATGCCCATTCCATATGAACGACGAGCTCTCCAGGTCGTTTTTGATTCTGAAGAAGCTGGAAAGAAACAAATCCTTCTGCCTGATCCACTCGTTTTGAACGTCCTTTGTAAATCCCGATTACTTCTTCTGCCTTCTCGGGCGGAACTTGAAAAGTCGAATTAACGATATGCATAGCAAACTCCTTTGTCGAAATTCTTCGAAATAGATAGACGATAGGGTAATTATAGCATAGTGAAGAATAATAAAACGGTTTGAGAGGTTCCTTATTTATCCTTTTCGAAGGTTTGGGTTGATCAATAACTTGACCTGGAAGTAATGATGTTTATTCAATAAAGGACTAACAAAAAAAGCCGCGGGCGCATAAATTGCGCACGCAACTTTCCTTACTTTATAAATCACGCAGTTCGATGACATCGCCTGTAACCGCGTCAATAGCCATTTCCGAGTCAAGTAAACCACAAAGGACATACTTCTTCTGCGTTTTATCATAAACGTAAACAGGGTCCAAAGTGATATAAGGAATCATTTTTTCAAACGCATTATCGTGGCCGACAGCCGTTTTGCGTGCAGGGGTAAATGAATCGAACATAGCAAGCATGGCGCCATTGTCCATCATATTCGTAACGGTCATCGTTTCTCGGTCAATGAGTGTCACGAGTTTATGCGGGAAAATGTTGTGCTCGGGACTTTCTGCATAACAGAACGCTTCAATTTGCGTCGGCGCAGACCGCAACTCTTTCAGCCGCCATTTACCGCTATCGTTTGGATCTTCCATCCGTAAAGCTTCGTGGATAAGCGTGACGCAAGCATCCGCCTGTTCAGCCGTCAATGTCACGTCTTCGCGTGTCATCCCGCCATCAAACGCTTTATCCGCGCTCACTTCACCAATCGAATCAATAAAACGACGCTCGATTTTCCCCTCAAGAGGATGCTCCCATTCCATTAAGTGATCGATTTCAGTCGTCCGTTCGTCATCACCAAATGGAATGAGTCGTTCCCCATCCGCCGTAATATAGACTTCTTCAATCGCATACACCGGAACAAACCGCTCATCCGCTTCAACAGGGTAATTCACAACAAACAGCTGTGCTTTTACAATCGGTTCAATCTCCTCAAGTGTCAACGTGAACGGCTCGATGTCAATCAATGTTAGATCAGGCATTTCACCGTACGTTGAAAAAACCATCAATCGTCCCTCCTTATCAAGCTCCACGTTCAATTGAAGACCTGGAGATAAGCTAATGCCATTGACACGGGAAGCAAAACGGAATTCACTGCGCGTCGCATGATCTGCAAAGAAGTCCTTTTCGTAGTTCAGTCCCGTCATCCTTTCCAGCCAGGCCGCTACTTCTTCAGCCGTCCGTTCCTGAAACGGCAGTGCCGTCGAAAAATTTTTACCCATTGTGAAAATGACACTCGTAAACCGGCCCGACGTCAAATCATAAGTGATACTCGCCGTCCCGTCAGGATTCAAATCTTCATCCACCGGCTCCACCTGATCTAACGGAAACCACTCCATATGTAGTTCATACCCATTACCATCATGATTAGCATAAATCGCAAAACGCTCCAATGTATACCTTTCAAGCCCAAACTCCTTCTGCGTCAGATCAACAATTCGCTCTATCCGTTTATCCATATAACCACTCCTCCTTTTAGGTACCTGTGCAAGGTTGAATTCAGTCAATACACTACAATTGCATAAAGATTCATATGTGAACTATAAGTATAAGTTGAATTAATATTTCGTGAATTTTTATTCAAATTGCATGAATTATCATGAATGTTTGTTGCACAGGTACCCGTTTAGCCATTCTACAGCATCTTGTTTAGTTGAGATGTCGCCGTTCAGTTGTTTCACTTCCGTTTGCATGAGAATTTCTGAAAAGGCGGGTCCGGGTTTAAGTCCCGCTTTCATGAGGTCAGCGCCAGTCAGTAACGCAGTCAAATCCTGACGACGAAGGACATAACCGATGACCGCAGACTGTTCTGGTACTTGACCGGCGGCTAAAGAAAAGAGGATTGCTTCATCGGATAGACCATGCAGCAACCGATGGAAATCTCCCTGATTGTCGGCGTGCTGCCAGCTTTTATCGGCCTGCAACGCCGTCGTTTCCTCAAGCAAGTTCAAGTCCTTTTTCGTCAGTGCGAACTTCTTCGCGGCATAGAGCTTTTCTTCAACGAAAAACGGCAACAGGAAATAGGCGAACGAGCTTGGCTGTACGTTTTGCCCCTGTAAATGATGTGCATACAGTTTTTGTAAGTCTTCAGCAGCTGTGCACACCAACTCCATGTGCTCACCATGAATACCAAATTGCTGGAACACGTGCAACTCGAACAATCTGCGGATCACCGATTTCGGGTCCCCTTCTTTAAACAGTCGTTTCAGCTCTTCATTAATGCGCTGCGGGGATACATAAATCACTTTATCGATGGACTCAAGCGCGAACTTCTCCGTTTGCGCATCCATTTTAAAGCCAAACCTTGCTTCAAACCGAATCGCTCGGAATATACGCGTCGGATCTTCAACGAAACTCATATTATGAAGAATGGTAATTCGCCTTTCAATCAAATCTTGCTGCCCGCCAAACGGGTCAATCAATTCACCGAATGCTTCTGCATTCAATCGAATTGCCATTGCGTTAACCGTGAAATCGCGCCGCTCTAAATCATCGCTCAGCACGGACGTTTCCACTTCAGGCAATGCTGCAGGCTGCTCGTAATATTCAAGACGTGAAGAAACCACATCGATCGACAGTCCAGACGCCGTCACCCAAGTCGCCGTCCCAAAGCTTTCATGCTCCACTACCTCGCCGCCGAACGCCTCTTTTAACCCCCGTGCCAACAAAATGCCATTTCCTTCTGCAACAATATCGATATCATCATTCGGACGGTTAAGCAAAATATCACGTACAATCCCGCCAATGAGAAAGACAGGCATATTCAAGTCACTTGCCGTTTCACCGATTTTTTTCAGCAAGCGCCATACGTCTTCTGGCAACTGTTGTTCCATCTTTTGAACAAGCGTCTCAGTACTCAAATCATCTTTATCTTTCAGCACATCCCGATGCAACACTTCGATAATATTCGTACGCGTAACAATCCCAATAATTTCGCCATTTTCAATGACTGGCAGTCGACCGATATTATGCTCAATGACCAACTCTTGAATTTCCTCCAACGTCACATCCGGTCCGATCGTCACAACATTCGTCGTCATATACGCCTTCACTGGCGCATGGCCAAGCCCGTGATGATTCGCTTTATCCAAATCCCTGCGGGTAATCAACCCAACCAACTTGCCATCCTCAACAATCGGATACCCGGAATGACCGTACCGATACATCAAGCGACCTGCTTCCTCAATCGTCGTTGATGGCGACAACGTCTTCACAGGCCGAGCCATCAACTCCCTTGCCGTAATCGCAGGCTGAAGCATCAGTTCAAGATCGCTAGTGATTTGCTTGAGAATCGCGTCCTTGTCTCCCTTTTTCACAGTGGCTGAACCCGCGTGACGGTGACCGCCGCCACCTAACTTATGCAAAATCGGTTGCAAAGAAATGCGCTCTGAATTAGCGCGTCCCACAACACATACGGAGTTCTTCATTTTGACGACTGCGATCGCTGCATCCGTCCCTTTCATGCCATGCAATTTATGGGTCACCATGGCAAGTCCATTCTGGAATTTATCAAGCTCAAATGTACTGATTGAAATGTCTAAACCATCGACTTCATGGATTTCTGTATGATTCAAAAGGTTTTCAAGTAAATCTTGCTGTTCCTGTGTAAGTGTCTCCTCTGAAAAACGCTGCACGATTTCAAGACTCATCCCTTGTTCCAATAAGAACCGCGCCATATCCAGATCGCGTGCAGTCGTATTGTTATACGTGAAATTACCTGTATCTGTATAAATACCAAGACCGAACAATGATGCTTCAAAACTTGTAATGGATAGCCCGCGTTCTTTGATTTCCTCAAGAAGCAATGTAACAGCTGCGCCAGTAAGCTCGACAACACCCTCATCATAATGGACATCTTTTTCATCTGTCGGATGATGATCGTAGACAATAATGTTGCACTTCGCCGCATCGAAATCCGCCGGTAACTTGCCGATGCGAGAAAGGGAAGCAACGTCAACAATAATCATCTCCGTCACTTGTTCCCAGTCCACTTGTGCAGTTGGCACGAAGTCGAACATATCACGATAAATATTCAAGAATCGTTGCACGCGTGTTTCCAATTTGTCTGATAGCACGAGTTGCGCATCGGGGTACAGTTTCTTCGCTGCAATCATAGAAGCAAGCGCGTCAAAGTCCGAGTTAACATGAGTAATGATAATCTGCACGATGTGAACCTCCAGTAGGTCATATGTGGCTCTATTATAACATTCTTTTTATGTTAGGTACCTGTGCAAGGGAGGATTCAGAAAATACGCTACAATTGAATGAAGATACATCAGCGACTCACATAAAGTACGAACTAAAATCCCATGTATTTATATACGAATTGTTTGAATAAACATGAATGTTTCTTGCACAGGTACCTTGTTGTTGGTACCTTGTTGTTAAAGTCACCATCCATCGACTTTAGGATTTCGATAAGATTTTCATCAAAACAAGCACCTTCTCATACACTACAAGATGGAGGTGCGCTATATGCCTAGAGTCAAATATCGAGACGCGGATGTGGACGTCATGGCGAGAATGATGCGAGCGGAAGCTGAAGGAGAAGGCAAGCAGGGAATGTTATATGTCGGGAACGTCATCGTCAATCGAGCAATCGCAGACTGTTTGGATTTTAAAGATGTCCGGACCATTAACGATGTCATCTTCCAAGTCCAAGGGAACAATTATTCATTTGAAGCAGTTCAAAAAGGGAATTTGTTTTATCAACGTGCACGGACCGTTGAAAAGAAACTGGCAAAGCAAAATCTCGACTACTGGCGGGAGCATCCGGGGAAATATGCCCTTTGGTATTTCAACCCGTACGCACCTTGCCCGCCGACATGGTACGGTCAACCTTTCACAGGTCAATACAAAGACCATTGTTTCTACGAACCAGCCCCGAACACATGCGATAGTGTATACAATGGCTAATAGGTAAAAAAAAACGCCGGCAGAAGAACTCCTTCCTGCAGGCGTTTTAAATTGTGTCGGTGCCTGTGCAAGGTGTATTTATGACAATTCAGGAAAATGGTTAAATATACATAAAATTCAAAAGAGAAATTAACATACCAACGAAAAACTTTTCGTTTTATACAATTGTAGTGTATTGTCTGAATAGTATCTTGCACAGGTACCTAAAAATAAAAGCTCACCTTCAAAAAATACGTTCAAAATGTTATGATATTACTAGAAAAAGGGGTGAAGGTTTTGAAAAATGTAAAGATGTTTATTCTGTTCGGTTTGTTTGCGATAATCCTTAGTGGGTGTTCGTCAGAGCCAAAGCCGGTTGACTCTAAAGAGACGGAAGCGATTGATGTATCCACTTATTTTCCACCGGTCGGGACGGCTAGAACATATGCCCAATATGATCCGGACGGAAAAACGCTTGAATCTACTGATGTAGTGAATTTATCGGAAAACACGGAAGGTCCCGATACGGTATATATTCATGAAAAGGGTGGACTTGCTTATGAGTCTATTAAAGAATATGCAGTGAGTAGTGAAGAGGTAAAACAGATTTATATTGCGAATGCCATGAAAAATGAAGAGACTGCGGTTCTTGAACTGGCGAATAAACCGAAGTGGGAGAAGAACGACGGAGATGATTCAGTCAGTTACTTAACACGAACAGGTTTGGACATGTCCGTTAAGGCAGGATCATATAAAGATGTAATTGAAGTGACAACAACGATTACTGGTGATGTAAAAGGAAGAAGCACAATACATTATTATGCGCCGGAAGTCGGTTTGATCAAAACAATATTTGTCTATGAAGATGGAGAAGAATTCACGTTTTCTGAACTTGTGTCCGTTGAAATGCGTGATATGAATCAGACAACCGATGTGGAGTCTGATGAAGAAGGGGTAGGGGAAGGTGAAGCTGCTACTGAAGCAGGGAATGTGGAAGGCACCTACTCCAATGCGAAGTTTGGTTTTTCATTTGAAATGCCTGCGGATATGTTGTCCAAGCTGACTGTCAAAGAGAGCGATTGGGATAAAGAAGCTGCTGGAACGATTGAGTTCCTCTATGCGGAACCGTCTCGCGATATCGAGCAAAGCCTGTTTAGTATCATAATATTTGAAAATGACGGAGATGCTGAAGGATGGAAACACGAAGTATACAAAAAAGTCGGTTCGAATGACAAATTCATCTTTGCGTACACAATGTCAGGCGATCCATCTGAAGAGATGTTGGAACCAGAAAACGAAGACTTGCTGAAAGACGCGCAAGCAATTGTGAAAACGTCCCAACAAGCGATGGATTCGTTTACTGCTGAATAAGTTACTAGCTTCAACACACTCACAGGAGGTAGGTCATGACAAAACACAAAATCTATACAATGGCTTTCTCGAAAGTGTATCCATTATATATCGCGAAAGCAGAGAGAAAAGAACGCACTAAGGCAGAGGTGGATGAAATCATCCGCTGGTTGACTGGATATAGCGATGAAGAGTTACAAATGATACTGGATAATGGAACCGATTTTGAAAGCTTCTTTGCTGAAGCGCCACATATGAACCCGTCTCGCACGCTCATTAAAGGAGTCATTTGCGGAATACGGGTAGAAGACATAGAGGAGCCATTAATGCAGGAGATCCGCTATATGGATAAGCTGATCGATGAATTGGCTAAAGGCAAGAAGATGGAAAAGATTTTACGTTGAAGAATACGCCAAAACCCATGCATTGGAGTGAGAGCTCAAAATGCATGGGTTTTTAACAACTTGCATTTGCATGCTCAAAAAATCTTCAATTCTAGGTAAAGTCAACATAGTTTGCTAAATGCAGGGTATATAAATAATATGAATAGTTAGGTGACTTAAAGGGACGAGGTGCTATAGATGGTTAACACTAAAGTTTCGGAAGTTTTGGATGGCTCATTTCTCACATATACGTTCAATTTGCTGAGAGCGAATGTTTTAAGGGAAAGGAAGACGATGTCACTCCTGTTGCTTCAAGACAATACGGAGAATGCATCGGTCATCCAAAAAGTGGCCGTAACGTTACAGCAGATTCTACGCGAAAAGGACGTCTTATTTAAAACGGAGCATACAAATGAAATCGGCATCCTCTTGCCGCATAGCGGGAGGGAAGAATCGACAGGTTTCCTTCGGCGATTGCAAGACAGTTGTGAATGCTTTTTAGATCCATCCCAAGATCGCTGCTTACTGGCATCCATTATCGAAGTGTTTCATCCGGAATTGACGTTGTCCAATGCATTGATGATGTGCAGGGATTCTCTGTCAAAAGCTTCGGAAACGAGTGGGATTCAGGCTGTTTACGCTGACTCGGGTTTCGAGCGGCCTGTCACCATGGTCAAAGTGAGTCTGTTAGAGGCAGATCGATTGTTTAGAGGATTTCTAGTTATGGCATTTGAACGGATTCACTTGCCAGGAATTGACTTGCAAATCCGTGAATTTGATGATGGATTAGCATTGTTTCAATCGGGATGGGTGAATTCATGGCATCCACATTTAGTCGTAATGAGTGATGTCTTGCCGAAGAAAAACGGGCTTGACGTCTTACATGAACTCAGAGCCATGCCGAATGAAGAGAAATTCACCGTTCTGATGATGACACGCCGTAATTCCGAAGAAGATATGATTTATGCCTACGAAAGCGGCACGGATGCTTACTTAGTGAAGCCTTTCAACCTCCGGCTTTTTGAAGCGCAAGTGAAGCGGATGTTAGCAGGTATATGGTCATGATGCAGTTACCAATTGAGTGGCTCCTTGTCATTGTTGTCGGCCTGCTGATTGCGCTCCTCGTCATGACTGTCTACATGATGATCGGTCGGGCAAGAGAGAACAGAAGACAGGTAGTGACAACCGCCTACCTGGAACGGAACCAAGAGGATTGGTATGACTATTTGTGCGTTGATGGCATTCCTAGAGAAGAGCTCATACCGAAAAACACGGCAGAATTGAAAGCTTTAGAGGAATTGTTCAGGTCGCTAGTTCACAATATTAAAAGTGAGGAAATCGATAAACGGATAAGCGCATTTGCAAACCGTTGTCTAGGCAACTTTTACCGGGATGCCTTGCGGAAGGGGAATTGGGGCGAACGGGTAAATGCACTAAGTCGGATCCGTGATTTTGGCATTGATTCGCTAGCGAAAGAATGTCGGGAAATGCTGGCGCGAAAAACTGTCAGCAAGGAAGAGTTTTTCCTGTTGCTGTTAATTGACATGAAATTCAATCCGGAAACGTTTAGCGAACGTCATATAGGAAATCTCGACAAGCTATCTTCCAAAGATACGAAAGAGCTTCTATTTAGCATGTCCGATCTTCTGTTCGATCAAATCGTTGAAACCATCGATCATTTACCCGCTCGCACCCAATATGCAGTCGTCGATGTAATAGGGATGAAACTGAATGCATCACGGTCGGATAAGCTGGAACAGTTATTCAGTTCTTCCGACAATGAGTTGCGCATCCGCATACTGCGGGCATTCAACTTACTCGAACGCCTCCCAGCTGATGAAGTGCTGATAGCAGCCATTGAATCAGATCGTTGGCAGGAGCGGCTTCAGGCTGCAAGACTATTCCACCTGCTTCCGGCGCATTCAGCGGTTGAGTATAGCAAGATATTAGCAGACGACGAACACTATCTTATCCGAGAAGAAATACGTCGGTATCTTGCACAGCCCGCTTTTGAAGTCCAAGTGGACAATGAGGCAGTAAGTAGTTTAAGAGAATAAAACATATGACCGATAATTCCTCAAAGAAAGGATAGTAAAATGATGCCATTCATTGAAACAGCTATGCAAGTATTCGCCTATCTAATCATTGGTTATATGGCTATCGTCATCATTTCTTATAGCATCATGTTCGTATTATCTTTTCAAACGTTACGAAAAGAAAGAAGCCTTGATAGAAGAGAGATGGATAGCCGTTTTGTTGATGCCTTTTATTCGAAACCCGTAACAATTCTTGTTCCTGCCTATAATGAAGAAAGTGGTGTCGTTGCGACGATTCACTCCTTGCTGAACTTGGATTATCCGCAAACAGAGCTCATTATTATCGATGATGGTTCAAAAGACGGAACAGCTGCTGCTGTCATCAAACAGTTTGATATGACAGTGAGTGAAAAAAGCGGAAATCCCACGCTTAGCACGAAGCCGATCCTAGGAATATACCGTTCCAATGTCCATCCGAACCTATGGCTCATCAAGAAAGAGAATGGCGGAAAGGGAGATGCCCTCAATGTCGGCATCAATTATGCCCGCTATTCGTATTTCTGCACGATAGATGGAGATTCCATTTTAGACGGAAACTCCCTTCTGCGAGTCATGAAGCCGGTCATAGCGTCTGACGGAAAAGTCATCGCAGCAGGCGGGAATGTCCGAATTGTAAACGGTCTCGATGTAGAATATGGTACGGTTTCAGAAATGAAACTATCAGGCCGCCCATTCGTCGTCATGCAAATCGTCGAATATTTACGGGCGTTCCTCATGGGGAGAATTGCACTCAGCAAATATAATCTCGTACTGATCATATCGGGTGCATTCAGTGTGTTCTCAAAAAAACACGTAATACAAGCGGGTGGTTACAATGTCACGACAATCGGGGAAGACATGGAAATGGTCGTAAAACTTCAACGTATGCTGAAGGAAAACAAACTCGACGGCCGAATAGAATTTGTAGCGGATCCCGTATGCTGGACTGAAGCCCCGCAGACGCTATCTGTCCTGCGTAAACAGCGACGCAGATGGCACCAAGGACTACTTGAAAGTTTGTGGGCCCATCGGAAAATGACATTCAATCCTAAGTATGGAGCGGTTGGAATGATCTCTGTCCCTTATTTCTGGATTGTCGAATGTCTGGGCCCGTTAATTGAATTAGCGGGTTACATGTATATCATTGCAGCCTTCTTCGTTGGCGGCATTTATTATGAGTATTCCGTATTTCTCATATTGCTTTTTGTCTTATATGGAACCGTATTTTCAATGGGAGCCGTGTTGTTGGAATCATGGAGTCTTGGAACGTACCCGAAAATTTCCGCCTTATTTCGGATGATGCTGCTCACATTGACAGAAGTGATTTGGTACCGACCCCTCACGTTAATATGGCGTGTGGAAGGGCTATTCCGCTCCATGCTGCGTATTTCATCGTGGGGTGAAATGGAACGTGTTGGCGCAACAGATTCAAAGGGGGCGGTGAAATGAGAAAGTTCTATGTAGTTGTTATCCTCATCGTCCTTCTTTTCATCCTTCCTTTCATTCTTTGGAACATGCAAAATGAACGCCCGCTGTCAGTTGCCATCATTGATAAAACGATAAGTGATGACTCTTACCGCGAACATCTGGGCGTCATGTGGGTGCTGAATCACTTGAAAGTCAAAAACGCCGATGGGAAACCTTTCGATGCAGCCACCGATTATTATGGTGTGCTGCCAATGAGTAAGACGGACGAAAAACCGGAAGTACGGGAACTGCCGACGAATTATGAAGATACCGATGTCATCTATATTGCGGATACGTACGGCGTATTTGAAGATGATGTCGAGAGGACCGATACGATTCGCAACGGAGCGCGTACGCCTAAAATTATCGGAGGTCTCGAACAGGAAGAATGGGAGGCGATCGAAGAACGGACTGCCTCAGAAAAACCTTCCTTGCTCATCGCTGAATACAACACATTCGCCTCTCCGACTGAGGAAACAGTCCGTCAGCAGGTGACTAGACATTTTGGCGTAGAGTGGCAAGGTTGGAATGCCCGTTATTTCGATAATCTTAATTATGAGGAAAACAGTGAAATTCCACAATGGGTGGTAGATGATCATCATGGCAATTGGCCTTACAACGGAGGCGGATTCTTACTCGTCAATGATTTTGATGGAAAAGTTGTCGTACTCGAGGATGAAAAGCATCTGCTTGACGGAAGCGTGAATATGACAATTACGGATAGGGGGAAAGAGCGTCTAGGCATAAAAGGGTCCCACCGTTACAACTATTGGTTCGATATCGTCACGCCAAGACCCGGAGCGGATGTGCTTGCTACTTATGATTGGTCACTCACTGATGAAGGAAAGCAGGTACTGAAAGAACAAGGTATTCCTTCCGAATTTGCGGCTGTCGTTCAGAAACTTTCGGGCGCATCTGAAAGCCTCTACTTTGCTGGTGATTATAACGATGTGCCAACTGTTCCGAAGTTTTACCAAGTGACAGGGTTGCCGCAAATCTACAAAGCGCTCTATGCCTTTTCAAATGACTCCTTTTTCTGGTCGAGCTACGTTCCGATGATGAAAGGAATCTTGGACGGATTCGGCCACTCGGAAGAAAAGGCTGTCAGTACAAACAATCAGGAGGACGCTAAGATGCCAGCCCGTATTCATAATAAACAAATGGAAATCCTGGAAAATGGAAAATGGACACCCATTACCGTCAAGGGCGTCAACATAGGTATGGCAAAACCCGGTCTGTTTCCTGGTGAAGCGGGCATCGAAGAAAGTGATTATTACAGATGGTTTCAAGCGATCGGGGAGATGAACGCAAATACAATTCGCGTCTATACACTACACCCTCCAGCTTTTTATCGAGCACTGAAGGATTACAATGAATCGAATGATGCACAGATTCACGTTATGCACGGCGTGTGGATCAACGAAGAAGAACTGGTTGACTCACTTGACGCATTTGAAGAAAAAAATCTGGAAGACTTCCGCCATGAAATGGTGCAACTCGTAGATGTCATTCATGGAAATGCAGATGTCAAAGAACGTCCTGGACACGCATCAGGCGTATATACTGCGGATGTTTCTGATTGGGTGAGTGCATGGATGATTGGCGTCGAATGGTATCCTGATATGGTTGTCGGTACAAATGAAGCGCATGCTGAAATCGGAGACTATACAGGTACATTCTTTGATACGAAAAATGCGGCACCATTTGAGTATTGGCTTGCTGAACAGATGGATATCCTCGTCTCGTATGAGATGGAGACCTATAACGCCATCCGTCCGATGAGCTTTACAAACTGGGTGACGACAGATTTATTGGACCATCCCGCAGACTCATCAGATGCAGAGGATCTTGTCACGGTTGATCCGAATAATATTTATACGAAAGGACAAATGGATGAAGCGGGTCAATTTGCTTCTTATCACGTGTACCCATATTATCCTGACTTCCTTAACTATGAAAAAAGCTACCGTGAGTATATTGACTTCAGAGGCAAGAAAAATAATTATGCAGCCTATTTGAAAGATTTACATGCGGCACACCGGCTTCCGGTGTTAATTGCTGAGTTCGGCATTCCCGCGTCACGCGGAAAAACCCATGAGAACCCTTTTGGTTGGAATCAAGGATTCATGTCTGAAAAACAGCAAGGAGAAGTGCTGACCCTTCTATACGAAGATATCATTCATGAAGGGATGATGGGAGGACTTGTGTTCACGTGGCAAGACGAATGGTTTAAACGAACATGGAATACATTGGATTATGACAATCCAGACCGCAGGCCATTTTGGTCAAATGCACAGACAAACGAGCAGCAATTCGGTCTGCTCAGTTTTGACACAATAAAGATTAAAATGGATGGTACCACAGAAGACTGGCAAGGGAATCCTTTCTACGAGAAGGACAGAGGCATTTTGGAAAAAGTGTTTGTCGATCATGACGAACGCTACTTGTATATACGTGTGGATATGGATGAGCAGCAACTGCTTGACGGTGCTTTTCCAGTCATTGGAATTGATACAATCCCTGACCAAGGAAATACAACGATTGAAAATCTACCCACTGAGACATTTAGTAATGGCCTTGATTTCATTGCCAGGATGGATGGTGACAAATCCAGGTTGCTGATCGATCCGTACTATGATTTATATCATTACATGTACGGGCATAAATTGAAATTGATTGACGATATTGAGCGTGAAAACGATTCGGGTCAATTCATCCCTATCGAATACGCCCTCAACAAACCGTACTTCATCCCGAATGAAAACAGGACAGTCCCTTACTCATCTTACGAAACAGGGAAGTTGAAAGAAGGGAACGGCAATCCCGAATCACCGGATTATGATTCGCTCATGGATTACGCGATTGTCGACGGAAGACTCGAACTGAGAATCCCTTGGCTCCTGATCCAGTCGAAAGATCCAAGTCAAAAAGAGTTCATCGGCAATATTGCGGAGCAAGGAGCCGAAGCATCCGTGAAAATCGAAGATATCGGTATCGGAGTCCTCTATGTCGATAAAGAAAACAATGTTCTCGATACGTTCCCCAAAAAAGATGGAGATGTACTGAACGCTTTCAATCGATACACGTGGGATAACTGGGACATGCCTTCTTATAAAGAGCGTTTGAAACAATCGTATTACATCATGCAGAAAACGTTCAGTGAAGAGTGAGGACCGTGGACAGCCTTCCTTGACTCATTGACATAGAGCAAGCAAGTGGGGACTCTCCTTCTGCTTGCTCTTTTTTTGTCCTGACAAACAGGCAGCAACAGCTCTCCAAGTGACATCATAAAAAAAATCGCATGTCAGTTGAAACTTTTTCTGATTATCTCCGTCTGTACGGTGCTTGAATGATTATGGAGGTACAGGGAATGAAGAAAAGATGGATACTGGGTTTATTATTTGTAAGCGCATTTGTTTTTATAGGAATGAAATGGGACCTACCGAACACTTTCTTGTTGAATGAACACTTAGGGAAAGTATTTGCTCAAAGTGCAGAAGACGAACCGCTCGTCGTACAGCGGGAATTTGAAAAAGTGCTCACTTTACAGCACGAACAACCTATTTATATGAAAACAGAGCGTTTCATCCAAATAGGCGAATTGCAAGCGGACCAATCCGTAGCGATCATCGAAGAGGATGAAGACTATTACGAGCTGCGGTTCGGTAAGATGAATGTGTATGTCCGCAAGGCGGAAGGCACTATTGAAAAGAAGAAGATCCCAACTTTGACGCAAATGAAACGATACGGAGCGATGAAAACATTCCAAACGACGACCGTACATGAGAAGGCGGATAGCCAAAGTGCCGTCTTACTGAAATTGGAAGAAAATTATCGATTCCCTATTCTCCACGAGGAAGAAGATTGGTATATCATTGAACTGGGTGGGCGACCAGGGTACATTCAAAAGCACTCCGTAGAATTGGATAAAGGGCTGCCCGTACTTGTCTATCACCATATGGTGCCGCGTGATTTGATGAAGTCCGCTGCAAGTACCGTTTCGGTGGAAGCTTTCGACGAACAGATGGCCTACTTGAACGACGAGCAATTCAAGTCCCTTTCAGCACAGCAACTGTATGATTATTTGGAAGGGCGTCTAGTCTTGCCGGACAAAATGGTGCTCATCACTTTCGATGACGGTTTACTATCGGCGAAAGAGTATGCTTACCCGATATTGAAAAAATATGGATTCACCGCGCCGCACCATATCATCACTTCCAGAACACATAAAGCGGAAGGTGCGCAGCAATTCGATGCAGAAGGTCCAATCCAGTATTTAACCATGTCGGATCTGAAAGAAATGCAGGACGTCTTTCAATTCGAAGCACATACCGACGATTTGCATACATTGACAGATCGAAAATACGGTGTTGGGTTGGCATTGCAGCGAGATGAAATTAGAGCAGATCTGCAAGCGAATTTGGCGCAGTTGCCGAATGCCGTTGCACTTGCCTATCCTTATGGGCAATATAATGAAGAGTTTATTGCTGCAGCTAAAGATGCAGGTTTGCTTATCGGATTCACGATTATTGAAGGCTATGCCAATATGAATGATTCAAATTATGAAGTACGTCGATTCGGAATGACGGAAAACAGGTCATTTGAGCAATTTGCAAAGTACGTGGATGGGAACACGTCTTGGCAATAGAAAAGGGTGAGATTCCGTAAATGAATGAAATGGATCAACTAATGAATGAGCACTCACGATATCTCGTGCGCATCGCTTATTTATATGTGAAAAATTGGTCGACAGCAGAAGATCTGGTGCAAGAAGTGTTTATTACCTATTTTCGGAAAAGCGATCAATTTCGCAATGAAGCTTCTCTAAAAACCTACTTGACTAAAATGACAGCCAACCGTTCCAAAGATTATCTGCGTTCGTGGAAGCATAAAAAAGATGTCTTGTTTGATACGGTTTTCACATCCGTCAAAAGCACAGAAGAATTATTGCTGGAGCAAGAGCGTTTGGCATCGCTTGAAAAGAATCTGTTCCAGCTGCCATTGAAATACCGTGAACCGTTAATTTTATTTTATTATGATGAACAATCGATAACTGAAATAGCCAATTACTTACAGCTGAATGAAAATACCGTAAAAACGCGTCTTCGAAGAGCGAAACACCAATTGAAAGAGTTTTTTGATCAAGAAGACGAGGAGGTTATGAACAATTGAGCGATATGAAACGAAAGTTCGATCAAATGATGGGTGATACATCTGAACAGGAAAGACGTATTCAACAAGGCGTGCGCGAAAAGTTGCGGACACCTGTTAGAAAGACGTCTTGGCCCGTGCTGTTTGTATCGGTTGCCATACCGGCTATTGCGCTGTTCCTGTTCTTCAGCATGAACCCGATGAATCAGCTTTCATCGGACGAAGGCCCGGGCACACCGTACGATCCGCTTGATGATTTGGCACAGATTTCAGCGTTGCAAAAGAAGAAACTGCTGTCAGACGTGGATTATGAATCGTTTTCTTCATTACCGCATTTTGATGAAGTAGACGGTTTGTATTATGTAGATCGTGAACGGTTTGCGATGAAGGGAAGTTCGTATGCATTCCATACAGTCATCGAACGAAAAGAAGGCTTGTATGATGATGTAGTCTACAAAGCAGGCGATATTGTGCGGACGATGACCAATACGACGAGCCATTTACCGACTTATTCGGATGCCTATTATGAAGTGCTTGCTGTTCCGGGCGATCGGGTCGTGCTGAAAGATGGCGAGCTGCGCATCAATGGAAAACCTTTGGATTCTGACATTTTAGCACATTTCACAGAACAGGAAGTCACCATTGCAGGAGGCTACGACCAACTATTGAATGCACGTGAATACTTCTTGTTGAATCACTTTCCTGCGGCAAAAACAGTGCAAGGGGCGACAATTACACCCGTTCATAAAATTTATGGACAGGTTGTTGGTCTAGCGACGGAGGAGCAAACAAAATCGATCTATCTAGATTATATAACGGATCGTCTTGACGGGGATTATACTCCTGAGCAAACGTTCGATTTGTATATGTATGACAAGCTCATGGGCGCAAGTAAATTGCCGCAGACGCCGGAGTTTACGCAAATTAACCGATTAGGCGAATTGTTCCTAGAAGCCTCTTACCGGAAAGTGTCACCGTTATCAGACGACCAAGTCGAAGTGCGCTACAAGTATGGTCGCGAAGGAGTAGCTGAGCAAGTGTTCCAAATGGGATGGGACCCAACTGTTGGACGCTGGCTCATTGAGGAATAAGAAAGACAAAGTCAACCAACCGTAGATTGTCTGAAGTGAGTGGCGCATTAAAATAGAAATGATGAGTTTGTGAAGCGTACGGGCATCCTAATTGCATGCGATTCATTGAAGCGCTCAATGTAAGCGTGAATCCGCTCAATAGGAAGCCCGAAGCGCTCAATGCAAGCGTGGATCCGCTCAATAGGAAGCCCGAAGCGCTCAATGTGAGCGTGGATCCGCTCAATAGGAAGCCCGAAGCGCTCAATGCAAGCGTGGATGCGCTCGATAGGAAGCCTGGAGCGCTCAATGCCAAGGCAGAACGAATACCAGATTTTCATTGCTTAATCAAAACAGTACATACTACGCATTAAACTGTTGCACTACATAACAGGAGGCATGAAAAAATATGTTCATTTCCAAACTAGCACAACCTATCTTAGCAAGTGTGCTCGCGATGATGCTTGCACTCTTTGGATTCAACACCAATGCAAACGCGATGGAAATCGAGCAAAACTTCTCAGATATCCATAATGAATTTTGGGCAAAAGATGAGGTGACACAACTCGTCAAGATGGGAATTATTAACGGCTATCCCGATAAGCAGTTCCGTCCGGCGCTGGAAGTATCACGCGGACAAGCTGCGAATCTACTGTCGCAGGCACTCGGATTACCCGATGCGCCATACCGCCCAATCTTCAAGGATGTCAGCAGTAAGTCATCCCATTTACGAGGTGCGATGTCCACGTACAAAGCGGAGATTTTCCTCGGTAAAGAAGATGGAACGTTCGGTGTCGCCGACTCATTGACACGTGAACAGATGGCGACTGTCATCGTGCGTGCGTTCAAGTTGCAAGACACGGGTGAAGAGATTCAATTTAAGGACCAAAAGAGGATCAGTGAATCTCACCGTGATGGCGTCAAAATCCTTGCACAACACGGCATTACAACAGGTAAGGAAGATGGCACATTTGATCCGAAAACGGCTGTTAATCGAGCGACCTATGTCGTTTTCCTTCACCGTGCAATGGTCAAGACAGACAAAATTACCGAGACACCCCAGATTTCATTCAAGAAGGCAGGAACGTACGGCAATTTCAAACCCGTACGCCATGAACAGAATTTCGTAGAAGTGCCCGTTTCAAAAACGGATAAAACCTATTTACGATCGAATGCTTACTTGCAGTTAACGAACGAAAAAACGAAAAAGCATTCGCATTCAACGGATACCGTATATACGTATAGTATTGCAGGTATGTCGCCTGCAGTTGTGAATGTGACGAAAAGACAACTTGAAAATGGCGATTATTTCATTTTCACAGAACTAAGAAATCCACAACGCCTGCCTATTACAGTTGACCTTATACAGTCTGAAAGTAATGTAGCAAAAGGAATAGTGCGCACATACGACCGTTATCCCATTAAGAAAAATGCAGATGGGACATTCGGTTTCGATATGACGACGTATCCGACGGGGGTTTTTGAAAAGACCTTAGCTGAAGGGAATAAAGCGCAGAAAATGATCGGCAAGTCATTCCGTTCAAAAGAGCTATCACTGAAGTATAAGAATGGCGAAAGCAGTCATACGCGCGAATTGATGGATGAAAGTGAAGCGTTCAGTGGCATTTTGCTTGGCGATACAGTGCTTTCTGTTTATACACTACAATCGCAAGGGTATGATGTTGTCGACCATTGGCTGCTACTTTCCGATCAACAGCTATTCTCTTCGAATCAACAGATGGACGACTGGATGCATGAATCCGCCATCTATTATAAAAAGCGTAACAAATGGTATACAGCAAACGGCCCTTACAATAAAATGGCGACAACAATTGAGCCGATGCCTGCTTCAGGACGAGGATACGGACGGAATCTTCTGCTCGTGAAGGAAGACCGTGTCATGGGGAAATATAATGAAACACAAGAACGATATTACGAAAGTCTGCTCTATAATTCATTTGCCAATCTGGATATTTTCAAAGGGGACAAGACGTATTGGGAAACTGAAGTGACGAGCACCTATTTAAAAAATCTGTTCGGCATAACAGCGCCATTTGTCGATACACGTTTCAACGAACAGATTGCGTTATTTCTCTATAATGGCGGCAAAGCATTTGGTCATAGCGACTACAATCGAGGGCTGATCAATTATGCCGATCTACTCGTTTCACAAAAGAGCAAAGGGAATATTATTAAAGTGGATGCAAATTCTTACTACATTCAGGATTATTTCCCTTCAAAGCAAAACGTCAAAACGCATACATCAATGAATCACTTGCTCGGGGGCATGAACATTCTTCTACTCGCATACAAGGAAACGGGTAAACCGATATATTTGGAGACAGCTACGAGTCTACAATCAGCGATTGAAAAAGACGTCACAAAATGGATTCGTCCAAATGGTGACATCTGGTACAAAATGTCGCCGAATCGAACGCTAGTCGGCGAAGATTATGTCCACTTGACATTAGAGGATTTGATACATTCTTACGAAATGTGGATGGATGTCGACCCATCCAAAACTGCTGTATTTGAGCGGATGATTCGTTCAAAGGCAGGTTATATGAATAAAAACAATAAAGGCTACACAACGAAAATCAAAAACGGTTTGGAACGAATTGGTATGCCACAGTTGTTGCCTGCGGGTCTTGAACATACTGATGCACTATAAAAAGAGGCTTGGACGAAACCAAATAGGTTAGTCCAAGCCTCTTTTTTAAATCCACCATGTTTCCCCAATAAGCAATTTCTTCAACCGCGATTCATCCAATCCTAATCGCTTCCACTCTGCGTCCAGTCTTGCAATCGCTTCCGGTCCTGTATCATCCGCCAGATGATACGTGCCATAGTGCATAGGAATGAATGTCTTTCCTTTCAATTCCAAAAAGGCTTTTACTGCATCTTCGGGATTAATATGTGTCGCTTTCATAAACCATTCCGGCTCATAAGCACCAATCGGCATGAGCACAGTATCGATATCGAATCTTTCTGCTAAATCGCTAAATCCGGGAAAATCAGCCGTATCCCCAGCAAAGTAAATGGAGCTATCCTCGTTCTCGATTACCCACCCACCCCAATGAGATGTATTCGTATCCGTCAATGTCCTTTTTGTCCAATGTTGAGCCGGGACGAAAGTGAACGTCATTCCACTATGTTGTATGGAGTCGTACCAATTAAATTCCAATACTTTCATAAGTCCGCGTGTCGTAAAGGTGCGCGCCAATCCAGCAGGTACATAATAGGTAGGATTGCCTTTCAACTGCTTAATGGATTTGAAATTCAAATGATCATAATGACTGTGAGAAATCAGTACAGCGTGGATTTCAGGTAAGTCATCTATTTCGAGTCCCGGAGCCGTTAGTCGTTTCCCGAATCCCATCCGCTCCGCCCAGACAGGATCAGTAATAATATTCAAACCATTCATCTGAATTAAAAAAGTGGAGTGGCCGATCCAAGTGATTGAAGTAGTAGAGCGGTTTTGCTTAATTTTTTTAATGTCTTTATAGGGAGCTTGTGCAATTGTATGCTCTAAATCTTTGTTTTTTGCCCGTCGTTCTTTCTGCCACTGAAACAACTCAGTAAGCGTACTGGACGTATTTGCACAATCTATATTCGTATATCGTTTTTTCTGAGCCATACTATCCCTCTTTCACATACGATGATTCATAAAAAATATATTATCCTATAACTTTTTAACATTTGCGAGTGTGGATCCACACCGAAAGTTTGACATAGTTGAATTATAATTCCCTTTACACAGTTCATCTAAACGGGAAGAAACAATACATTTTCGTAGTTGTTCAAGTCATCACTTAGTTTTCGAATGCACACCATCAATGAATTGTGGGTATACTTTCAAAAAGGAGCTGAAACCCATGTCAGTTAAAAATTCAGAGAGGTTTGTTGTCGCATATAACCGGATTGAAAAATTGCTTGCAGGAAAAGTTGATGAAAGTGGGTATATGCCATTTTACCGTTTAATTGATAAAGCGAAAATCAAAAATTCGGTAGTCCGCAATTATGAAGAGGATTTACGTGAGTATGGAGATTTGCGGAATGCAATTGTTCATCATCGGACAGGCATTGACTACGTTATTGCCGAACCTCATGATGATACAGTAGAACGTATCGAAGAAATCGAACGTAAACTGAGCAATCCACTTACTGTCGGAGCACTCTTCGGAGGTAAAGTGCATACACTCCAATCCACAGAACGATTGACCGCAGCATTAAAATTAATGACTGATAATAAATTCAGTCAAGTGCCGATCTATGAAAATGGGAAATTTAAAGGACTTATAACGGCTGTAGGTATTACATATTGGTTAGCAGGCCAATCGACAGAGAATTCTATTCCCCGGGAAATACCGACTCTTTCTGCGGTATATGACTATGAAAAACGCAAGGAATCATTTGAGTTTGTCGAAAAGGATCTATCTGTGTATGAAGCGGAAAACTATTTTAAACGAGCAATTACGAGAGGTACTCGCCTTGAAGCATTGCTTATTACGAAAAATGCCGATCATAATGAAGATTTGATTGGTATTATTACACCTTTTGACTTGTTGAAAATCAAGTGACAGAGTTTTACTCAGCCTAATCGGAACCTGTAAACGATGTGGTACATGTTATCTACATAGAAGAACATGTACATACTAGGTTTGAAAATAAATATAAGGAATGAATATTTCATGAAAAAAGCTGTTTTCCTAGATCGGGATGGCGTCATTAATGAAGTACTCACCGACCGAGTAAAGTTTGTTAATCGTCCCGATCAGCTGTACTTTTTACCTGGTGTGCCGGAAGCGATTCGCCAATTGAACAAAGTATTCGATTATGTGTTTGTTGTCACCAATCAAGGAGGCGTCGGTTTAGGTTTTATGAAGGAAACTCAGTTGCACGCGATTCATGCCCATATGATAGATGAGCTTCAGAAAGTGGATGCCATAATTGAAGAAGTTGCCTATTGCCCACACAAACCAAAAGCGGGCTGTGCATGCAGGAAGCCGAAGGGCAAGTTGATAGAAGACTTGGCTGAAAAATATGATGTAGAACTTTCCTCTTCGTACATGGTCGGGGATACCGACACAGATATCATCGCAGGGAAAAAGGCGGGAACAAAAACAGTGTTCATTGGGGAAAGCGATCCGCTAGCAGATGCTGCTTTTCCTGATCTCCTGAGCGCGTCAAAATGGATCATCCAGCATATTGAATGAGTTTCTTGCTTTATGCTATTTTCATTATCCATAAACCATTGGACGTAACATATTTCAGTTCTCTGTTGTAAATCTGTTGAAAATGGAACAAACTATACGGAACAAGAGCGAAGTTCTGAACAACAGAACCTCGCTCTTTTCACGTTTTACGCATGGATTCTACACTGAAGACATTATCATCTTTGTTCTTCTTGAACATATAGAACGAGGCACCGAAAATAATGAGATAGCCGATGATGCTGTAAATATCGGGTGCTTGCCCAAGGAATGTTAATCCGAGCAGTGCTGTAAACACGACGGTGAAGTAGTTGAACACCGAAATCTCTTTTGCAGGTGCAAACTTATATGCAAGCGTGATTCCGAACTGGCCAATTGTCGCGAATACACCACCGAGCAGTAAGTAAATCGTCTGCTGCATCGTCATCGGCTCATACCCATATATAACAAACGGCAACAACACGACTGTCGTGAACCCTGAGAAATAGAAGACAATCGTATAAAATTTTTCCCGGTTGCCGAGTGCGCGCAAGGCGGTATACGCAGCACCTGCAAAAATGGCTGAAAGTATGCCGGCTGCATAAGGAACAACATCGAGTGAAAATGACGGTTTAATAATGAACAGCGTACCGAGGAAAGCGACGATAATACTAATCACCTGGAACCGTTTCACATGTTCTTTCAAGAAAATCGCTGCAAAGACAATGGTGAAAAAGGGACTCATTTTATTCAACATATCTGCATCCGCAATAACGAGGTGGTCGATTGCGTAAAATAATAAGATGATACCGATCATGCCAAGTACCGAGCGCAACAGTAACAGTGGTTGGTTTTCACGTTTGCCGAATAAGCGCTCTTTGAAGTAAATGACAAAGAAGAATGAAATGACCATCGATACGCCATTTCTGAAGATGGTTTTCTGCAACGTTGGCACGTCACCCGAAAGTTTAACGAACAACGTCATGAGCGAAAAACCGAAAGCTGATGCCAATAAATATAAAATGCCTTTAGTACGATTCGTCATAATAGCCTCCGGTCTTTTATGTATCCGGTATGTATGTTAACACAATCCGCATTTGAGTACACGAAGTCTATTCTTTCATTACACTATCCAAAAACGTTTGTAAGCGTCGTTCAAATTCCATCGTTACATTATCATAAGCTTTCACATGTCCAGCATCTGGAACAATCCATAAATCTTTGTCGCCATTTGCGGCACCATAAATTTGTTGTGCCATCTCAGTTGGTACAAGATCATCAGCATCTCCATGAATGATAAAGACAGGACGTGTGTTTTTCTTCACTTGATTAACGACAGAAGCTTCACCGAATGTATAACCTGCACGCAGTTTAGTAACAAAGCTAGTCACTTCCAACAATGGAAAAGCAGGTAGATTATAAATATGCTTCAGTTGGTGCGCAAGTTCTTCTTTGACACTGCTATAAGAACTGTCCGCAACAATCCCTCTCACTTCAACAGGAAGTTCTTCTCCACTTGCCATTAAAACGGTGGCAGCACCCATTGAATTTCCGTGTAAAATGATCTGTTCATCTCCGTGCGCAGTGAGAAAATCCACCCATTGTAAAATATCCATTCTATCATGCCAGCCGAAGCCGATATAGTCTCCTTCACTGTCACCATGTCCACGTGCATCAGGCAAGAGAACATCAAACCCTTGATCATAATAGAATTTTGCAAGCTTCCCCATGTCACCCCCAGTACTCCGAAATCCGTGGACAAGAACGACACCTTTTTGCTCGGGAGTAGGTTGGGCTATGAATTGTGAATGGATGCGGATACCTTCATCTGTTTCAACAGAAACAATTTCTGGCTGTTGGTCATCGTACCACTTCTTTGCTTCCTTCAAGTATACTTGATCCTCTTCGCTGGCAAGCGCATTTAAAGAAACATTTTCTTTATGTAACACAACTTCCGTTCCTCTTTTAACTGCTTGATTGTAAAAGTAATTTCCTGCAACGAGAAAAGCGACAATTATTAAAGTAATTATAATTCCAAGTGCAATCCCTAGTTTCTTTCTCAAACCTTCCACCCCTGTCAAATCGATACATTGTATATTCTGAGTTAAATTCAATCTGCCGTAAATATGCATGAGAAAGGACCCGCAAAGGAAGCGGTGCTTCTGCTACGGGTCTTTGTCGGTCACGCATTTTTACAATACAGCAGAAAGTGCTTCTACTGGTATTTCACTCGGCTTGGCAAACAAGTAACCTTGATATAAATCGTACCCCATCTCAATTAGACAGTCCAAGTCTTCCTTTTGTTCAACACCTTCAGCAAGCGCTCGGGCACCAACTTTATGGGCCATGTCCATAACTAATTTAGCGACTTCCCACTTAGCGGGATCTGTACTTACTCCATCTGTATATTCTCTTGCAAGCTTAACGAAATCAGGCTCCATACGGGACAATAAATCTAAATCATTGAAGCCTGTACCGACATCATCCAGCGCATATTTGATGCCGTGAGATCTATAATACTCTAGTATCTTCAGTAAATGTGCCATATTCTCAATCTTGTCAGTTTCCACGACTTCAAACACGACCTGTTCAGGTTTTATTCCTAACTTTTTAATAGCGGCGAACGTTGTTGCTAAACAATGCTCAGGCACGTAAATAGCTGTAGGTATAAAGTTAATGAAGATAAGCTTATCCGCAACAGGTAATGCATTGTTAATGGACTCAAGGCGGCAAAGCCGATCTAGCGCAAAGAGTCTGTTTCGTTTTCTAGCAGCTTCAAATAGTAGATAAGGTGAAATGATATTGCTATTATTATCTAACCCTCTGCTTAATAGCTCGTTGCCAAAGATTTCAGCTTGTCCGTTCGTTACGCTCACGATAGGTTGGAAGTGGGTAACGATTGCTTTCTTTTTTATCAATTCATCAATCCAACTTGCTTCGCGTTCCGCTTGAAACTCCATAATCGGTTTCATTTTATATAATTCTCTTAGAGGATCATGTGGATCGGACTCCACAGCATAAATGGATGAAATATGCAAATGAGCGTTTACATAATCCATCAAGCTGAAGAAAATTGGTTCATCCGTCCAAAACATCCGGTCGTTCATTTTATGCCATCTCGTTTTGGGAAACTCGCTGAAATAGTGTTCAAGAGGCTCTATTTGCTGGTCATCCGCAAAATAGATTGTATAGACTTTCGTGATCGGATCGCATATATCGCACTTCATTTGTTATCTCCTTTTTTATGCTGTTTTAAATTGTAAAAAATTTGTATCTTCTTTGATTATACATATATAGTTACGCAAGTTCTAATAAAAATCAAAGCAATCTATGAATTTACTAAGGAAGTGGATAGGTGGATTTTTCGCGGGAAATGAGTTATATCTATATACGTGGGTATTCTAATATAAAACATCAAGATGGAAGGTGAGACCATGAAAAGAATAACATTATTGTTATCATCTATTTTGCTATTATTTGCATTGACGGCATGTAACGTCAAAGAAAATCGCAATGAAATGGGTGGAGCAAGAAAAGCACCTGCTGAAGTGGAGCAACCGGCTGCTGAAGACGAAGGCGCAGAAGACGTCGAAGGCGAAGATACTGATGTGGATGATGCGGAGATATCGGAAGATACGGAAACCGATAGTGACTCCAAGTAAATCCAGTCAGCATAGTGGAAAAATGTATGATGGCAAGACTAAAATAGCAATAATTATAGGAGAAACCAATCAGAGCTCTATATGATTGGTTTCTTTTTTAATTGCGCATAAAAGAAGGGATAGCGACATTCGAGATTTTACGGACATATACTGTAAGAGCTTAGCTAAGGAGGAATAGCAAATGGCTTATTGGTATATCCCCTATATTGTCCACGCAGCTTATCCGCACATTGCGGTACCGTTTGACAGCAGGAGTGTCAGATTGAACGAGACGAGCTCTTTTCCGCCAGTGAACACGACAAGATTTCACAGTTCTGCAAAACAAACGTTGGATTTAATGAAACAAGTCGAACTACTCACAACAAAAATTGCGAATTCAGCTGATTTTGCCAATGAATTAATGCAAGCAGCACAAGCTTCTGATCAGAAGAAAGTGGATGAATTAATAACGTCTGCAGGTATCTCCACGACATTTCAGTCAAAATATACACCTGACGGAATTCGTATTCAAGTGCATGATAAAGCTGGCATTTGCTGTGAACTCATACTCACTTTACATTGGTAGGAATTAAGAGTCCGACTTCATTTTTCCTGGTTTCTTCAAGTAATTTGCATTGATCCACGATGTAATCGGAATGACAAGAGCAATACCTGTACCCGCACAAAGAATGAGCATCAGCTCGGAACTGAATATTTTCGAATTGACAATTTCACCTATGGAATAGGTCAGGTCCTTGAACCAGATAAGCAATGCCAAATAGCCGCCAAAGAAGGCGAAAAACAGCGTATTCGTATCAGTTCCTAATATATCCCTTCCAATACTCATGCCCGATGCGAAAAGCTCTTTCTTACTGACGGAAGGATTGTGCTTATTCATTTCAAACATGGACGAAGCAATGGAAATCGCTACATCCATAATCGCGCCGATCGTACTTAAAATAATGACCGACACACCGATCTTCAAGAAATCAATACCAATGTAAAGAGAGTATCCACTAATCGCTTCCGTTTCCTCTTCTCCAAAACCTTGAATCATTAATGTATTAGAAACGAAGAAGATGAAAGCGAGTAGCAGTGTAATTGTAATCATCGTAGAAATGAACGCTATGACTGTCTTACTATTAACTTCATTAATGAAAAACAGACTGATACACCCTATTAACGCACTCGCAATGAACGTCAAAATGACAGGGTTCAAGTCGGGGTTGAGCAAGAGTGCCAGCGTAATGAAAATAACTCCGAAATTCAGGAAAAGTGAAAAGAATGATCTCAGCCCTTTCCTTCCACCAATAAGTAACATGAGACCAAGCAGAACAACTGAAAGTACTACAATGGCATTCATATGCGAGCCTTCTTTCTATTAATGAAAAAGATGGACGTATATACTCCAATCGGAATCGTTAGGACGATACCGATTCCTCCTACTAAAGCGCGTGTCACTTCTAGTGATAAATTCATAGAAAAAGTGAAGCCTAACGGTGTACCGTTTTTAAATGACAAGACAAGCATCGGTAAGGAACCGCAAATGTAGGCGAGAAATAAAATGTTCGTAATCGTCCCCATAATGTCACGACCGATATCCATGCCGGAATCCCTCAATGCTTTCATGGATAACGTATGATCCTTTTCATAAAGTGCGAACATGGAAGAAGATAGCGTAATCGCGATATCCATAATCGCGCCGAGCGATCCGATGAATAGCCCGCCAATAAATACAAGTCGATACGGCCTCGTTATGAATTGCATCTCCTCATAACGCAATCCGTTGTCAGAGGTAAGCCGAAGAACGAGAAGTGCAATTGCGATTGAAGCTGTTGTCCCGACTAGGGTCGCAATAATCGCTGCATACGTTTTTCCTGTGAACCCACTGACAAACCCTAACGAAATAACAGTAAATAAAAGCATGCAAATGCCGCATATGACAAGCAAGTTCAGTGAAGGATACTTCACATAAATATCAAGTGCGACAGATAGGATAATGACGTTAATGGCAAAACTGATAATCGCAAACAACCCTTGTCGTTTACCGACAATCAATAAGGCGAAAATGAAAATCCACCCGATAATCAATGCTTGTTTATCCCTTTTAACATCTGTTATGATACCTGTCAGATTTCCTGACGGATCCATCGTTTTATCAGGTATGACAAAGAGGTCATTCCCAACGTAGTATTCCTGATCATAAGCACCTGAAGCAGAATATTCATTTGTCAGTTGAATGACTTGTCCTTTTTCAGTACCGTTTTTCATGACGGCAGTGAGTTGTTGGTTGTAAAGTAGATCTTTATTGCCATTGCGATCTGACATAGGGGTAGTTTTTTCTAGAACCACTTCCGTCACTTGGGCGATTGGACGATCATAAAATTGATAATTATTGTTGACGAAAAAGACAGAAACGCCAACGCAAAGAAAAATGAAAACATAGATTATTAAACGCTTATACATACTTTTCAAATCGAGACCGCCTGTCTTTTTTCAGTAACCATATCATAAGCATACCCCATCGTAAAACTACTGGAAGGTACCTACCGGAAGGTACCTGTGCAAGACACACTTATGACTATTTAAGAACTTGTATATAAATTCGAATTGGTCCCTATCAAACGTTGATTTAATTAGTTTTCTGTCTGATTTTTATGCAATTGTAGTGTATTGTCAGAATAGCGTCTTGCACAGGTACCCAAATCTAGTTATCTATGCTATAGTGAATTTGAAAACTGAATAAAGTTTACCACTGGGGGAGTCTTTGTGTAAGACTGAGACGTGTAGGAATATGCGGACCCTTGGAACCTGATCTGGCTCATACCAGCGTAGGGAAGTGGATCGCATCCTTTCGAGTTGTTACTGAATGCTAATTTGCGAGCCGCTTTCTCAACGTTTGTGTTGAGCAACGCGGCTTTTTTGTATTCCATTGAATTATAGGCTTTTTAAAAGAGGAGGGTTAATTATGAATTCAAGAATTTCATTACTCAAAGAACTGCGTGACAAAAGCCCGCTCGTCCATTGCATAACAAATATCGTCGTAGCCAATTTCCAAGCGAACGGCTTACTAGCACTCGGTGCGTCGCCGATCATGGCGGCAGCTATTGAAGAAGCGGGGGAGGTGTCTGCCATTTCTTCAAGCACACTGCTGAACATCGGTACGCTTGATGGTGTATCGATCGCCTCCATGATTGCGGCCGGAAAAATGGCCAATGAGAAAGGTAACCCCCTCGTCCTCGATCCGGTCGGCGCAGGTGCTACGGCATTCAGAAAACAAACCGTTTCAACATTGCTGGCTGAATTGGACGTGTCGCTAATCAGAGGGAATGCGGGCGAAATTGCGGCGATTGCAAATTTCCCGTGGGATGCAAAAGGTGTTGATGCTGGTGACGGGACGGCAGATATTGTGGAGGCTGCGAAAGGTGTAGCCGTTCGCCATAAATGCCTCGTTGCAGTTACGGGGAAGACGGATATCGTGACGGATGGTGCGTTCGTGGCACAAATTACAGGTGGGCATCCGCTAATGAGTCAAATCACAGGAATGGGCTGTCTGCTGAGTGCGGTTTGCGCTGCATTCCTTTCTGTGGGAAAAAATCATCCACTTGAAGCGGTTGCTTATAGTCTTGCTTTTTATAAACAGGCGGGGGAAAGAGCTGCTGAACTGGCATCAGGTCCCGGTGATTTCGCGGTCCACTTTTTGAATGCACTACATTTGTTAAAGGACAGTGATGTGAATCAAGCATCAATTTTCATCCAAAAGGAGGCTTTCCAACAATGACTTCAGTAACACTTACAATTGCAGGATCTGATAGTGGTGGAGGGGCAGGAATACAAGCAGATCTAAAAACATTCCAGGAGCTTGACACGTTCGGGACGTCCGTGTTAACCGCGGTCACTGCACAAAATACAGAAGGCGTGCATGCGGTTCAGCCAATTCAGACGGATATCGTCATTGCGCAACTTGAAGCGGTGCTCGACGATTTCACAATCGGTGCTGCGAAGACAGGCATGTTGTTTTCATCAGAGATTATTGAAGCGGTTGCGGAAACGATAAGGAGATATCCTGCTTTTCCGTTGGTGATTGATCCTGTGATGATTGCAAAAGGCGGGTCTTCATTGCTCCAGCAAAGCGCGATCGACGCATTGAAAACGCATCTAATTCCGCTTGCGACACTATTGACACCTAATCTGCCTGAAGCGGAAGTACTGACGGGGGTGTCTATTAAAACACTGGCGGATATGGAGTTTGCGGCACAGCATTTATTGAAGATGGGCTGCAAGGCAGTCGTTATGAAAGGCGGCCACCGGGAGGAGGCTTCATTTGCAGAAGACCTGTTCATGTCAGCGGAAGGTGATTCCTTTTTGATGAAGAGCAAGCGAATTGAAACGAAAGATACACACGGGACAGGGTGCACATTTGCCGCTGCCATTACAGCAGAACTCTCGAAAGGTCAAACAATTGCAGACGCTGTTATTACGGCGAAGCATTTCATCCAAGCGGCAATCGAGGATGGTCTGAATCTCGGCAATGGACACGGACCGACAAACCACGCTGCACTTCGAAATCGTGGTAGTGCAGAACGAAAGGATGTTGAATTGAATGGAAAACGTTGATTATAGCTTGTATTTCATTATGGGTTCTATGAATGTGGATAATCCATTCTCCATCTTGGAGGATGCCTTAAAAGGTGGTATCACTTGTTTTCAGTTCCGTGAAAAAGGTCGAAATGCCTTAGTTGGCAATGAAAAAAAAGCTTTTGCACAAAGTTGCCAACGCTTATGTGCACAATATGGCGTACCGTTCATCGTCAATGATGATGTTGACCTTGCTATAGAAATCGATGCAGATGGCGTGCATGTTGGACAGGATGATGCTTGTGCAACGGAGGTCCGGAAGAAGATTGGACCGACCAAGTTGCTAGGAGTGTCTGTCCACTCGGTTGAAGAAGCTAGGATGGCCATTGAGGCTGGAGCAAATTATGTCGGCATGGGGCCGGTCTACGCAACACCATCAAAAGCGGATGCCAAACCCGTGGCCGGTACGTCAATGATTCAACACGTTGCCAACCTGTACCCTGATCTTCCGATTGTCGGAATCGGCGGCATTGCAACGCACAATCTCGGACCGGTGATTCAAGCGGGAGCTACAGGCGTATCCGTCATTTCGGCTATCGCTTCTGCCAAGGACGCTGAAATGGCTACTGCAGATTTGAAAGGGGCTTTCTTACAGTGGAAAACACAAAAAAGCACAGTGCAGGGATAAGCACAAAAAAACTCGTGTTAATGACGGTATTTACTGCCGTTGCGGTAGCAGGATCGACATTCGTTTCCTTCCCTGCAGGAATCGCACGCGCATATCCGATTCAGCATGCGGTCAACGTTATCGCAGCCATACTGTTAGGTCCGTTACCAGCTGTGATTATCGCATTTATGACTGGTCTCGTACGCATACTTACAGGTACCGGGTCACTTCTTGCATTTCCAGGAGGTATGATAGGAGCTGCACTGGCGGGTTTACTATACAAGTATTCTGGCCGGACATGGTTGGCGGTAGTCGGGGAAGTCATCGGTACGGGCATCATTGCTTCGCTCTTCGCTGTTCCGTACGCAGCCATTCTTATGGGCACGACCGTAACCGCATTTTTCTTCATGCCTCCTTTTCTTGTTTCAAGCATCAGCGGAGCAGTGCTTGGCATTATCGTAGCCGTGCGATTACAAGCAGTACCTGCAGGTAAGCGCCTTCAAAGTTATTGAATACCTTTTAAATATGTCGGTACCTGTGCACAACACATTTATGACTATTTGTAAAAAAGTATAAAAATACAGAGGAACCTCATCGAATATTCATTTGATGAGGTTCCTCTCCTGATTTTATGCAATTGTAGTGTATTGTCTGAATTGCGTCTTGCACAGGTACCTAAAATTCATTTGTACTTATATGTCGCGGTGTGATATAGTCGCATCATGACATATAGCGACAAGACATATGGAGGAGTTCTGTGGATAAACTACTAAAGAAATACGTACCGATGACGGAAACTGCCTTTTACATTCTATTGTCATTGACGGAACCGCGACATGGCTATGGCATCATAAAGTGCGTCGAAGAGCTGACGGAAGGCCGATTAAAACTTGGGTCTGGAACTGTGTACGGTACGTTGACGAAAATGCAGAAGGATGCGATGATTGCTGTTTTTGCAGATGAAAAGCGGAAAACGATTTATGAAGTGACGGATTGCGGCAAACGAATAATGCAGGTAGAGATGAGACGTTTAAAAGAACTGTACACGAATGCTGTTAAATTTGAGGGGGACTTTTTATGAAAAAGACTCGATTGTTTTGGAGTTATCGGATTGATAATACCGAGCGATGGCTATCTCAAATGGCGCAAGATGGTAATCACGTTCAGGATCTCAATCCATTGGCCAGAACGTTTACGTTTCAAAAAGGACCAAGTTCTGAAACGTCGTACGCCATTCAATACAATGAAAAAGAACTGACATCCGGTTTACGTTCTTCGGGTTGGAAAAAAGCCGCTTCTGCCGGTAAATGGAGAATTCTAAAAAATGACTCGAAGAATGCAAGGACGATTCCGTTGCGCAACTCCATTTTGAAAAGGACTCGATTCCATTCCTATCTGTTCCTAGCATTAGCAACCTTACTCTTGTCACTTCAACTTCCATTGATCGTAATTATGGGAATCGGGTTAAGTGTTTCAGAAGCAAGATTCATATGGACTCCGTTGCTCATGCCGTTTATCTTATTCGTGTGCCTTGGAGGATTGGCCATTTACGTATTCCGCGCATACAGGAAATTTGAAGTGAGTGAAATGGGCGCTGAAGTAGATGAAGTTACGAGTGGAGAGAAGACTCGTAAACTACGTCCAGGTTGGATGTATCAACCATATCAAACGAAAAAATGGCTTGAAAGTTTAGCGGCGCAAGGACTCATACTTGAATCCGTAAGTACACTTTTCTTCACATTCACAAAATGCGAACCACAACAAATAAGCTACGAAGTGAACTTCGAGTCTAAAGTAAACACGGATTTCTATTCATTCCATAAGGAAAATGGCTGGCAATTAAAATTTGCTTCTAATCTCTCTTGGCTAAACTACTCGATTTGGGCGATGCCATACAAAGCTGGTGAAAAAGTGCCTGCATTCATCTACGATCCTGAAGAAAAAGCGCGCCATATGCGAAAAGCATTTCGCATGAATATAGGAATAGCTGCACTCATTGTGCTTATGACAATCCAGTCAATATATATAAACACCGTCTCATCACCAAGTCCATTTTTCGAATGGTCCTTTATAGGTTTCATCCGTTCTTTACTCATTGTAAGCATGATTCTATGGATTTACCTAATAATAAAAATCATCGCGAGCTACCGCAAAGAAATGAAGCTACTCCAACTATAAATATGTCGGTACCTGTGCACGGCACATTTATGACTATTTAACAAAAAGTATAAAAATACAGAGGGACCTCGTCGAATATTCATTTGATGAGGTTCCTCTCCTGTTTTTATGCAATTGTAGTGTATTGTCTGAATTACGTCTTGCACAGGTACCTCGAAAGGTACCTCGAAAGGTACCTCGAAAAAATTACAACAAGTTATCGTCCATCTGTTGCAGGATTCTGCGCAGTAGCAATAATTCCTCGGGTACGATTCCTGCAAGTAGCACCTGTTCATGTGCTTTCCAAATCTCCATAATCGGACCTTCGAGTTGCCGTCCTTTCGATGTGAGAAAAACATTTGAAATTCGGTGATCTGCATCATCCACTTTACGGTAGATGATGTCATCTTGCTCCAGTTTCCTCAACATATTGCTCACTGTCGAAGCTTCTGAGCCCATTTTTAAGCGCAATTGTGATTGTGTAATGCCATCCTGTTCCCATAAATGAGAGAGGGCGAGTTCTTGGCCGATATGTAACCCGAGTTCGCGCAATTGATTGGCATAGCGCTTTCTAGTTTGGATAGCGATTGATTGTAATAAAATACGGATTTCGCTTTCGATCATTGCGTAACCTCCATGAACGTTTAGTCTGCTAATTATAGCAAAACAGATGCCAACTCACAAAGGTAATAATTATAGCCTGTTTGACTTTTTGAAGGAAATGAGTTTTAATTAGCATGCTAACTAATATAAGAAACTGAAATTATTCTTTTGGGGGTATATAACATGAATAAAATGTTAAAGCCGACAATTATCGCGATTGCAATGGCGACAGTTATGGCAGGTGCAGCAATTTCACCGGCATTAGGACTGATTGCGGCGCAGTTCCATGATTCTGATCCGATGCTCATCAAGCTTGTTCTGACGATTCCGTCACTGATGATCATCCCTTTTTCGTTCATCTCCAGTTTCCTGACGAAGAAGATTTCCAAACGCTCCATTGTCCTCATCGGACTTGCCATCTATGTTTTTGGTGGTGTAGGGGCGCAATTTTCCAACACGATCGAAGTGTTGCTTGCGTTCCGTCTAATCCTCGGAGCGGGTGTTGGACTGGTCATGCCGCTTTCGTTCACGCTGATCAGTGACCACTTCCAGGGGAAAGAACGGACGAAAATGATGGGATACAATACCGCATTCAGTAATGTCGGCGGTATTATTACGATGTTGCTTGCAGGTTACTTGGCAGCATTCAATTGGAGTGTTCCTTTCAATGTCTATTGGCTGGGGCTTGTCATCTTTGTTCTCGTATTCTTCTTCCTGCCTAAAAATGAACCATTGAAACCGCGGGTCGGGCAGGATAAACCGAAAATGCCCCTTTCCGTCATCGGGATTGCTTTAGGGGCTTGCGGTCTCATGCTGGCTTATTATGCTGTCGCAACGAATATGGCGCTTTATCTCGAACAGAGTGACCTCGGCAATTCAAAGACTGCAGGTTTTGTCATGGCATTCTCTACAGTGGGCGGCATGATTACGAGCATGACACTCGTCAGCCTGCAAACGTTCTTCAAGAAGTATCTGATGCCTGCGGCCGTTTTGTCGATGGGTCTCGCATTTGGTCTTCTGACAATTACACATTCCATCCCGTTAATTCTGCTAGGCGTCTGCATGGTCGGTTTCGGCCAAGGAATTGTCTTCCCGCTCATCAACGTCAAAGTTCTAGGGAATGTAGATCCACGATTGAGTGACCGGGTCATTTCCATCGTTTCGAGCATGATCTATGTCGGACAATTCCTGTCCCCGGTCGTGCTGGATTCAATCGGCAAACTGGTAGGTTCCGAAACAATCCGTTTCCAATATAGTGTTCTTTCCATCAGTCTTATCGTGTCTGTTGCGATAATGTTAGTCGTTATCATTGCAAAAAAGTCACCAGTTAAAAAAGAAGTGGAAGCGGAAATTTGAATAGTGATTAGTAGAGAATAAAATAAAGAAAAACCGAGTGCCTCCTTACCGTTTTTGGTAGTAGGCACTCGGTTTTTTCAAGTTCTTTGGACAAATGAATAGACTAAATAATAAGCCCGTAATACTTACTAGGGAAAACATCTCAAAAAATACCTTAGTTCTCTTTTTTACTCGGTACTTCCAATCGTTCTGGACCCATATAAAAGACCGCGAATATCGAAATTGCAACCGGGATCAAAGCCCATAGGAACGTCGTGGAAATCGAGTGGGACATCGCATTCGTGATAACGTCCAACACATCAGGCGGAATCGTCTTCCGCGTTTCAGGCAAGAAGGCGCTTTGAACATTGCCGAATGATTCGACTCCGCCAGCTCCATTGCCAGGAAGTTTTGCAAAGCCAGCAGCCATATCACGCGTCAGTATTTTCGTCTGGATTGCACCGAAAATCGTAATACCAAGGGCAAGTCCCAACGACCGGAAAAATGAATTCGTCGAATTGGCAGATCCGCGATGGCGGAAATCCATTTTGTGCACGGAAGCCGCAGGGAGCAGGGAGAATGAAAATCCTACTCCGAAACCGACGAAAACCATATACGTCGATAAAACGACTCTTGAAGTATCGGGTGAAATCGTGCTCATCAAAATCATTCCGATCGAATAAGCAATCACCGAGATGGCCATGATCTTTCGGTATGTGGTCTTCGTCTGCAAAATCCCCCCAAGCGCACTTCCGACAACCGAGCCCAACAACATCGGCATCAGTATGATCCCGGCATTAGTTGCAGACCCTCCATAGACGGCTTGTACAAAGATTGGGATGAAAATCGTCAGCCCAATAAAAGTTGCCCCATACAGGAAGGCAAGTATTTGAGAGGAAGCAAACAACCGATTTTTGAACATCCAAAACGAAATGATCGGTTCTTTCGCACGTGTTTCTGCCCAAATGAAAATGATGAAAAAGACTGCAAAAATACTGAACAACGTAATGCTTTGCCAAGAAGACCAAGCAAATTCCTTCCCGCCGAATTCAAGCCCGAACATAAGACTGACAACTGCGGTGACAAGCGTAATGGCACCAAGCCAATCGATTGCCTGTTTCGAAGGTTTTGTGGCCTCTTTGTAAAAACGGACAATTAATAATAAAGAAATAAGACCAATCGGCAAGTTTACATAGAAAACCCAATGCCAGCTGATAGCCTCTGTAATCCAAGCACCGAGCAACGGCCCAATGACACTGGAGGCACCAAAAACAGCACCAAGAAGACCTGTCATCTTACCTCGTTGTTCAGGCGGGAATACATCGAATACGATTGTAAAAGCAATCGGTAACAGTGCGCCGCCACCAATTCCTTGGATTGCCCGGAAAGCGGCAAGTTGTGGAACGGATTGTGCCAATCCACATAGTGCGGATCCAATCATGAAAACAATAATCCCGAAAACGAAAAATCGCTTTCGGCCATACATATCTGACAGTTTTCCGAAAATAGGCATACCCGCAAGTACGGCAACCGCATAAGCCGAAGTGATCCATATATAACTATCCACACCACCCAAATCCCCTAAAATGGAACCGAGCGCAGTTGCCACGATCGTATTGTCCATAGCAGCCATTAATATGCCTAATAGGATCCCCGCAAGTACAAGTCGCAACTTACTTTTATCTTCCATTACAGCAACTCCTTTTTGAATATATTCAATTAACGAATTGATTTGCTAACTAACTTTAGCAGTTTTTTTTGAAATTTGCACGCTGGGATGAAAAATGACATTTCAATCATAAGTACGAAAAAATGCCTATGCATGGTGGATGCCATGAACAGACATTGTAGAGGTTATCTTCTTTTCTTCTTAAGATCTCTTGGATCAATTTTACTCTTATCAATTACCTTCTCAAACTCAATAAACACAAAATACTTTTGCTCACCCTTTTGCTCTACGTTCAACACTTTCCCGTTGCGCCCTTTAATTCTGATCGTTTCATCCACGGAAGGAACGTTTTCTGTAGCATGGTTAAATACATACACCTTATTTTCATAATAATGAATAGCAAACATACCCTTGTCCCCTTTTTTAAAATGAATTTTTGCTCTCCTATCATCGTATGAGGCTATTCAGAATTTAGAACAAGCCTACAAAAGAGGATTTTGACAGTGCGATATCGAAATGGGAGGTTAACGGTTTTATCCAGACAGAAAGGAAGGTTTCATTCATGAAAAAGAAAATTTACGGCATTCACGATGACAATACATTACGTCAATTCGATAACTGTTTACAGACGGGACAAGTAGTAGGTGGCGTGTTATGTGCAGATGGGCATTATGGCTACAGCCAGCCAGTCGGTGGTGTCATTGTCTATGACGGACAAATTTCACCGTCCGGCGTCGGATACGACATCGCCTGCGGCAATAAAGCGGTCCGAACCAATTTAAAATGGCAAGACATGCAAAAGGATTTGCCGCACTTAATGGATGAAATTGCAACAGCGATTTCGTTTGGTGTCGGTCGAAAAAATAATGAGCGTGTAGACGATGACCTATTCGATGATGACAATTGGCTTATTTATAAGGAAATCGGTCAACAAGAACACGACAAGTTGAAGAAGCTGGCGAAAGACCAGCTAGGAACGGTCGGGTCTGGGAATCATTTTGTCGATCTGTTAGTGGAAGAAAAAACAGGGGACGTATGGGTTGCCAATCATTTCGGGAGCAGAGGATTCGGCCATAAGACAGCGAGCGGATTTATGAACTTGGCGAATGGTCGTAGATTTTCAGATCGTGCACCCGGCGAAAGTATGGAACAAGCACCGACATTGATCGATCTCGACAGTGAGCTGGGCGATCTGTATTACCGTGCCATGGAGTTAAGCGGAAAGTTCGCGTATGCGGGTAGAAATTATGTGATGGATAAAGTGCTGTCCATTTTAGGGGCAACGTCAGAATTTGCCGTGCATAACCATCATAACTATGCGTGGAAAGAGACGCACGGTGGCAAAAACTATGTCGTCGTCCGAAAAGGCGCAACTCCTTCCGCTCCTGGACAGATGGGGTTCATTGGTGGAAGCATGGGTGACATTTCGGTAATTGTGCGCGGTAAAAACAATGAAGCAAATGCAGATTCTTTCTATAGTACTGTTCATGGGGCAGGCAGAATTATGAGTCGCACCCAGGCTGCTGGGAAGATGAATTGGAAAACGAAGAAGCGAAGTGGCGGAGAAGTTTCCCAGGAACAGATGGATCAAGCAATAAAGGATTACGGTGTGGAACTACGTGGCGGTGGAACGGATGAAAGCCCTTTCGTTTACCGGAAATTACAGGAAGTCCTCGATGCACATGAAGAGACCGTTGACGTGTTGCATAGTTTGAAACCGGTCGGCGTCTGTATGGCTGGTGCAAATGAGTTCGATCCCTACAAAGATTAAAGGATGCAAAAGCCCATGGACAAGAAGCTGTCCTATGGCGCTTCTTTTTTGATAATGTCACCATCATTGTCGTGAATGTTTAAACATTCCTTTCAAAGGGTATAGTCATCATGTAACTGAAATAGGTAGGTGAATACGATATGAAGAAACAATGGAATTTCATTATGGAGAACAAGCTCATTACTGTTTACAGTAAAACCAAACAGGCGGCTGAACAAAAAGCCCGTAAGATACATGAAGAGTTAAAACAAGACGTATCATGAAACACACCGGCCCCGTAAACGGCTGGTGTATTTTTTATTTGAAGTCTCTAAAAAAACGTTTGTCGTTTTTTATACGGAAAAAGAGCGGATTCCTTCGTGGAGTCCGCTCTTTTGACTTAAACTCTCAGTCATCACTACGAGCTTTTTGTGTATCCCGTACATTCTTCTGCACAGTAACTGCAGCAAAGACACTCAGCACAAAAGCCATTGCATAAAATCCTTTTTCACTCAAAACTATACTGCCCGCATTATACAAACCAATTGCCATAAGTGCAACAGCAGTTATGAGTGCAAACCAGCTGATACCGTAATAGACAGCAGTGACGGGGATGTCTTCCTCTTTATCCCGCACAGCTTTTTGCAAGGAAACAGCGGCATACAAACCAAAGATTAAAATTGCAAAATAATAGCCTTTCTCATTCAGTTCCATTGCTGCATTATACAAACCGAGCAAATAGGAGATGACTCCAATAGCGAGAGCGGCAAGAGCAGCTCCCTTAAACGCCGCTGTAGGTTCACCATCCCGTCTTACGACTTTCGATTTCGGTTCCGGACGTTTTTCTTTATTAAATAAATCCCCATTATCATTATTCATTAGCAAACTACCTCCCTTAAAGCAATCATATCCAAATCTATCTGTATCGGCAATATCTTTTAAATAGTTTAGATAATCAGTCCCTTCGTATGAACAGAGTCATGCATACAATATTCCTGCTTTTGATTGGATAAATATAATGCGTAATGTCATATATATATGTGAATTGATGGTATAGTGGAATCTACTTATAAGTGAGCAGGTGATGAAATTGATCGAAGTGAAAGTTTCGCCCGTCAGTGACGGTGAATTCAATAGAGGTGTATTTGCTACAAGTGATATAGCAAAAGGGACTGTCTTCCACGAGGCGCCCGTCGTAGCCTATCCGAATGAAGAGCATGTCCATATAGAAAAGACCGCCCTGGCGGATTACGCTTTCGAATATGGCGCGAATCATACAGCAATCCTTTTAGGATATGGTATGCTGTTCAATCATTCCTATGAACCGAATGCAGATTATGACATCAGTTTTGAGAAACACGCATTCATTTTCTTCGCTCATCGAGATATCAAAGCGGGGGAAGAAATCTTCATTAACTATAATGGAGAAGTGGATGATCAGGAACAGCTCTGGTTCAATGAAGACTATGACGGAACCGCAAACGATAAGGATTGACAGTGCATCAAAAAACTCCCGGGAATGATTTACATTCCGGGGAGTTTTTGTGTGGATTTACAATCGAGATGAACGTATCTTTTTCGTCACTGGAATGGATAGTGAAATCGCAGCACAAGTAAAGGCAATAAGTACAACCCCTCCACCGACAGGCGGCATCATCGCAACACTTTCCGTCTGGCTGTAGACAATCCCGCCTATACCGGAGCCAAGCGCAATTCCGATCTGCAGCGCCGAATTATTAAAGCTTTGATGAATATCAGATGACACCGGATCACTTTCAATAATATAGTCCTGCTGTGGTGGCGCGAGTGCCCAGCTTAACGCACCCCAAATCATCATAATGATTATGAAAACAGGAATCGAAAACGTCGAGAATGGTAAGATGAATAGACTTACTGCAAAAGCGCCTAATATGATTAATATACTTTTAGTCGATCCAATCCAAGTAGCAAGACTGCCACCGAACACACCGCCACCGACAGCTGCGAGTCCGAACAGGAAGTAGAAGACGCTAATCCAGTAAGGGCTGATCTGCATTGTCGTTTCTAGGAACGGCGTGAAATAGGCATATACCGTATAATGGCCAGCCAACATGAACATCGTTGCTAAGTGAGCAAAAATGATTTTTTTATTCGCTAAAGCTTTAATCTGTTCTTTTAGCGGTTGTACTTCACCTGGCGGAATCTCTTCAAAGAACTTGGCGATCAGCAGAATTGATCCGATCGACATGATTGCAATTCCGAGAAACACCGAACGCCATCCAAATGCGTTTGTTAGGACAATGCCAATTGGCACGCCAAGAACGAGTGAAGAACTGATACCCATATAAATATAGCCCAATGCCTTTGCTCTTTTTTGAGGCGTTGCAATACGGGCGGTTATTGTTAATGAAAGGACGATGACCAATGCCGCACTGGCAGCCGTGAAAATGCGGGCAACCATCATCAATGCGAATGTAGGACTGAAATACGTGAACACGTTACCGACGAAAAATACGCCTAACGCAATGAGATAAAGCTTCTTCCTGCCGACTTTTGCGGTCAAAGATAAAAGCACCGGCCCAGCGACTGCATATACTAAAGCGAAAACGGTGATCAGTTGACCTGCCGTCGCAATCGAGACATCCAAATCTTCCGCAATAACAGGCAAAATCCCTCCGACGACCAATTCAACCAATCCTACTGTAATCGCCGATATGGCTAATAAAAACACTCTGAAATCCATTCTGATTCCTCCAACCAAGGGCTATTGTGCCCGTTATAAACATAGAAAAATCCCGATTACAAAAATAGCTTTTGTAATCAGGATTTAACGGTTCCTGGTAGAGACCCCCGAACCATATTATCGGGGTTATACAGATGGTTTTTATAATGCAATTTTTCCTACAGACCAACTTATCATGAATTGCTCGAAATGACAAGGTGTGCACATTATGCAACCACTCGATCCAAGTCTAGAATCGCTCAACCCAATAAGATAACCGCCCACACTTCTATCAAACTTAACCTTCCACATGATAGAATCAAATAAATTGCACAAGTCAGCAAGAAGGGAGCGATTTGCATGCGACTCGAAAAGCCGTCTGAAAAATGGCAGAATGAACACCTTGCCTACATATCGGAGTGGGGTGAAGGAAAATTGTCCCCAAACCGTTTTCGATTGGAGCCTGACGTCTCATACAATCAATTTCTGGACCAACTTACTCACCTGGAAAGTGGACAGCCGGGCCAAATCCCGACATCCAATTTCTTTCTCGTCGACGATGACCGTATACTCGGAATGGTGACGATCCGCCACAAGTTAAACGATTATCTTCTAAATGTCGACGGGCATATCGGCTGCAGTATCCGTCCTTCTGAAAGGAGAAAAGGATACGCCACAAAGATTCTGTCAGAAGCTATGAAGATCACAGATGAACTTGGCATTGATGATGTTCTGATTACATGCAATGAAGACAATATTGGTTCTGCAAAAGCCATTCTAAACAATGGCGGTATAGAAGCTGAGCCATTCGAAGAGGAACACGGTAATGTCATAAGAAGATTCTGGATTAAAAGAAGGCAATAATATAAAGATCTATTCTTCCAACGTCTTGCTGGCTGAGGCAGAGTAGATCTTTTACTCATTTATTGCTTCTGATTTTAGCCAATAACCGCAAAATCTCCAAGTATAGCCAGACAAGCGTTACCATCAAGCCGAATGCTCCATACCATTCCATATACTTCGGTGCCCGCTGATCGGTACCTTGCTCAATGAAATCGAAATCCAGAACAAGATTCAATGCGGCGACTACCACAATCACAACGGATATACCAATACCGATCAATCCTGTTTCATGGATGAAAGGTACATTCATCCCGAAAAAGCGAAGGATGAAATCGGCGATATAGACAAAGAATATGGCGCCGGTTGCAGCGAATACCCCTAATTTAAAGTTCTCAGTCACTTTGATGAGTCTCGTTTTATAGGCAAACAATAAAGCGAACAACGTTCCGAATGTCAGCAAAATGGCTTGTGTCGTTATTCCCGCATACATTGTTTCGTACATAGCGGACAGTCCGCCAAGTGCCAGACCTTCCAGCAATGCATAGAGCGGGGCAGTATATGCGGCAGTTTTCTTAACAAAAATCGTAATTAGCGCTACAACAAACCCTCCACCAAACCCGATCCACACGAGTGATTGGATGTCTTTCCCGGCAAAATACTGCGTCCAAGTAAATGTAGCGGTTGCGCACATCAGCAAGAATAGGATGAGTGTTTTATTCACGGTACCTTGAATTGTCATAACATTGCCGTCGTTGACTTGAAGATCCTTGAACGTAGTTTTCCCTAAACTTGGGTTTGATGATCTCATATTGCTCAACCCTTTCTCCGTATCCTACTATCCTATACGAATCAACAGCGAATTAGTTTCATCGGATCACAAACCGATTTTGCATCGTAAGAGGTGGGTCTATGTACTCGTTTATCTGGTAAAACCATTGTTAAACCTCTTATGTTGAAATTTAATGTTTCGGAAACACAAATGTTAGGGAATAGAAATATAAGATACATATTCTATTCATCTAGGAGGAAAACATATGAAAAACAAAAGATTTTTGATTTTTTCGTTGCTGTTTGGAGCGCTGTTAGTTCTAGGTGCATGCAGTGAAGACAAAAAAGAAACAACTGAAACGGATATGAACGGCAAGGAGTTTTTGATGATTTCCGGGGATACAGTGTCTGAACAGGGCGGCTGCGTACTTGCAAGCCGTTATTCTGCAGGTGACAAACTGGTCTTCCGTATGAACGCATTGGACTCAAGAACGAACGAACAAGTGAAAGACGCAAATTTGAAAGTGCACTTATCTACAGGTGAAGAACTTGACATGGTATACGGAACACATGGCGACGAAGACTTTTGGGTTGTTGCTTATCCAGTCACTGCAGAAACACCTACAGGCAGCCTGGAGTATTACGTAACAGGTGAAGCAGGAGATCTGAAAGGTGAATTCCGTCCGTTCAATGTAGCCCCTTCATTATTATCAATCGTCGATGTGGATGGTGAAGCTGCGACGGAACCTGAAGAAGAGCCAGACGAAGAAGAAGTGGACTTATCAAAAGTGGAAACGAACCAGAACGTCGATGTGCATGCAGTGAACTTTGAATTCGCAGGTCCTAAAGGCGAGAAAGTCTTCTACGTAAAAGCAGGCGAAGAAGTGAAAGTATCTTTGACTTCTGATGAAGGCATGCACGGTCTTGCGATTGAAGATACGGATATCAATATTAAGGATGCAAACGGCGAAGCGAAATTTACACCGGAAAAACCCGGTGAGTACAAAATCTACTGCAGCGTGTTCTGCGGCGCAGGACACTCGGACATGACAGCTAAATTAGTCGTCGTAGAATAATAGGAAAGTTAGGTGACCGTATTGCCTTCAAAAATGAAAAAAAATCTGTCATTCGCTTTCATGATGATCTTCGGTGTCATGATCGTCCTGGCAGGATGCAGTGATGGAGAGAAATCCGAAGCTGCAACTGATAATGATCAAGCAAGTGGTGTAGATAACAGTTCTACAGCTGCAGCTGAAAAGAAGAATAACGACAAACTGATGGACAAAGCGGAAGAGATGAAAAACAACATCAAGCTTTCGGCTTCAAGAGGTTTTATCGGTGATGAAGTCGAGTTTACGATCGATCAGCTTCCTAAAAATGCAGATGTCCAGCTCGTCTGGCCGACAGTCGATGGCTCCTATGCAATCGAGAACGAATACGAAGTGATCGGACCCGAATTTGTGACGGAAGATGTCGTCATATTGGAAGGGAAAAGTGATGCTGATGGAAAGTGGGCAGATTCATTCACGATTCCTGAAGGCTTCGGTGGCGATTACACAGTCTACGTAGCGACTGATAATAAGAAAATCGGTCAAACGGCTTACACAGTCGACCCTACATTCAAAATGACACCCGAATCCGGACCGGTCGGAACGGAAATCACGATTGAAGTGGAAGGTCTTGGTCATAGCACGTATATGCGAAACTGGCAATTGACGTATGACAATAAATACACGGGTCTTGTATCCGCCATTGCAACAAACGGTAAAGCGGAGGCAAAAATCCGGGCTGCAGGAAATCCTGGAGATCATGCCATTCGTCTCCGTACAGGCTATCTTGGTATGCAGTACATTAACTATCTACAATCGCCTTATCCCGATAAACCGGCACCTGACTTCATGTTTACAATTACTGACGAACCTTTTATCGGTGAGAGTCATGTAGAAGATGCTCCCGTTGCAGCAAACGGCGGAGTTGAAATGCCTGAACTGAAAAATGATTCAGGTGTGACAATGACGCTCGATACAGAAATCGGTGCAGTCGGTGATCCTGTAACAATGACTGCTGAAGGATTGGATAAAGATAAAGAAGTGGAACTTGTCTGGAATACGATGAAAGGCAGCCGTGTCAGCGGTTTAGGCTTCGCTGAAGAAAGTTCTGTCCTTGATACGATCAAGACAGACGGCGATGGCGCTTTCACGTATGATTTCAAGATTCCCGACGATCTTGGCGGAATCCCTCACCGGATTGATGCGAAAATCGGAGATAAAGTCGTTGGTCAAACGTACTTGAGTATTAAGCCTACACTTGTCAGCATCTCTCCGACATCTGGTCCAGTCGGAACGAAGATTGAAGTGACAATCAAAGGCGGCGGGTGGACAGAGTTCGATAACGCATATTATCTGACATATGATAATGCCTATACAGGTTATCTCTGTTCATTCAATAGCCAGGGAACTTTGACATTCGATGTGATTGCTACAGGCGATGTCGGGTACCATGTCATTGATATGTATCCTGGTCTTTACAGACAGAAGGAAAAAGATACGGATATGACATTGATTCCTCAATTGACGTATTCTACAGATCATCCGGGTTCTGCAATGCCGGCAATCCGTCTAGGTTTTGAAGTGACAGAATAAGAGCGGCATATGGAAAAGACTCTCGGGAAATACAGTGTAAACTGTTTTCCTTTGAGTCTTTTTTAGATAACCATATGAATCCGTTCATTGGAAGACGGAAGGGCAAAACGGTATGATAGAAGGTGAACAGCCGTTCATTACTAATGAAAAAAAGATTCCATACACTATTTTCAAGTCTGAATAAAAACTTGAACCGCGATTCCATATACTGAAGGAGTGAGTTCCATATGATTACTGCACAATCAAAAAAATTCAACGGCATTCCGCTTTCCATCCTGGATCTGGCAATGATCAACGAGGGAAGCGATGCGACGCAATCATTCAAGAACAGTGTCGATCTAGCGCAACACGTTGAAAAGTGGGGATTCAACCGCTATTGGCTTGCTGAACATCATAATATGCCGGGTGTTGCCAGTTCAGCGACATCGATCATTATTGGCCATGTAGCGGGTGCAACGAAAACCATCCGCGTAGGAGCAGGCGGCGTCATGCTTCCGAACCATGCACCGCTCGTCATTGCGGAACAATTTGGTACATTGAATGCACTCTATCCGGGACGTATCGACTTAGGACTCGGCCGTGCGCCAGGAAGTGACCAGGCGACAGCTTATGCGCTAAGAAGAACGCTTCATAGCAACGGCAATGATTTCCCTGACCAACTTACAGAGTTACGTTCGTTTTTCAAATACGATCCATCAGCACGCGTACGCGCCGTTCCAGGAGAAGGTCAGGATGTGCCGCTCTGGCTTCTTGGCTCAAGTGATTTTAGTGCAAGACTATCTGCTGAACTAGGTTTGCCATTTTCATTCGCCAGTCACTTTGCACCTGCCTATCTCATGCAGGCATTGCAGATTTACCATAGCAATTTCAAGCCTTCGAAAGATTTGAAGGAGCCGTACGTCATGCTTGGTGTCAACGCAATCGTTGCAGATACGGATGAACGGGCGAAATACCTTGCCACTTCGTATCAGCAGCAATTCCTGAATATCCGAAAAGGCGTTTCGACGAAGTTCAAGCCACCCGTTGAAGACGTTGATGCTTTCTGGTCTCCTTACGAAAAAGCGGCGCTTGCCGAAACCGCAGACTGGCCGTCTGTATTGATCGGCGGTCCTAAAACAGTGAAAGCGAAAATGGAGGCATTTGTTCAAGCGACCAAAGCGAATGAATTGATCATCAGCTCGGGTGTTTTCAATCATGAAGAACGTCTGCATTCGTATGAATTGCTTGGGGATATGATGGAGTAAAGAAATCAAATAAGCCAAGTATCGGTTACATTATCCGATACTTGGTTTTTTCATCTTGTCAATTTCCTATACCTTCTCTTCTCATGCTGGTCAATCAATTTTGTTCCGACGAGATCGCCAGTAACATTTAGCGCGGTGGCTCCCATTCCAATTAATGCATCAATTGCTGTTAGCAAAGCGACTGCTTCCATAGGAAGGCCGAGTTGTATAAAGACAGTTGAAATCATGACGATGCCCGCACCTGGTACACCTGCTGTACCAATGGAAGAGAGAGTTCCAATTAGAACGACCATTACCATATCCGTCAAACTCAATGGTTCTCCAACAATGTTAGCAGCAAAAACGGCTGAAACGGCTATTCGTATTGCAGCGCCATCCATATTGACGGTTGCACCAAGCGGTAAGCTAAAGCCGTATAAGCTTTTGGATATCCCCATATTCTTTGCTGCAGTCAACGTAAGTGGCAATGTACCCGTGCTACTTTGGGTGACAAATGCAGTAATCATCGGAGTCCTCGCATGTTTAAAGAAGTTGCCCGGCTTCACTTTGAAAAGAACGAGCAATATGACGTACAAAACAACTTGAACGAGCAAAGCGATATAGAAGACACCAATCATGCCTCCAAGTGACAAGAGCGTATCAATGCCTTGGCTACCGACCGTTTGCGCCATGATAGCGAAAATCCCGAACGGAACATATTGAAGAATTGCTCTTAGTATGAAAAGAGAGGCTTCATTTAAAGCTGTAATGGTCATCAATAAAGAATTGCCTAAATCCTGAAAGTCTTTAGAAGCAAGCATAGCGGAAATCGCAATCCCGAACGCTAAAGCGGTAAAGATGATGCCAAGCAGATTCATTTCCGTAAAAGCCGTGACGATATTGGACGGCACAATATTCAGTAATACAGTGACAATCCCAGGATTCTCCGGGACATCGAATGTATCATTACCAGTTAGTTTCATCCCTGTGCCAGGCCGTAAAATACTGGCGACAATTAGTCCAACTATAATTGCAAAGGCGGAACTGACAGTGTAATAAATAAAAACCTTACTACCCATACGACCAAGATTTGCGATACTCGTTTGATTCACCCCGACAATAAGCGTAAACAAAATCAATGGGATGATGAGAAAGGTAAGCAACCGGAGGAGTAATTCTCCGAGCGGTGCAAGGACCGCAGCTTGTTCCCCTAAAACAAAGCCGGCGATAACTCCTGCTATCAAAGCAATTGTAATTTTAACTATCAATGAAGCATGGAGGTAGGAACGAATAATCTTCATCATAGCTTGCCCTCCTTCTACTACATAGCTTCTCAATTAATGAATGGTTCTATTCAGTACAGAACAAACATCTGTTGCATGGTCGAAATGGAGAGTAATCATCTCAGTCATCGTAGCGGTCCCCATTGAGGTGTTTGACAGTTTCCGTAAAGCGAAAATCAGAGTATGAAGATAGAATTGAACAGCGCCACCGCATACCGATTTGCGGTGGCGTTTTATTAGTTCTTAAACTGAAGCAGGCATTCCTGACAGATGCACTTCTTCCTTATATCTTCCTCGGACAATAAGTCAAAAATTTCTTGGGGAAAGGTTTCATTTGTGCACCAGCAGATACCGCGCGACTTATCTATACCGTTACAGCAGTTGTTGGATTTCCCGCAAAGCGGACATGTAGTGTTTAAGGGAATATTCATAGTAAGGCTCCTTTGTTCTACTGAATTTCTTATTAGTATATCACTGGATCACTAATAAGAAGTTGTAAAAATACACAAGGTTTTAACTGACTTACAATAATGTAATGTTCTTTTTCGATAATAACTTATTGATATTCGATAAATCTCATGTTAAATTTAAATGGACATTAACTATGTGAGGTGCTTGGAATGAAACGCGAAACAATATTCTTGAAGATGGCTGTTATCCTGATGGGCGTACCGATTCTCGCTTTATGTATATTTGTAGTGCCCGGCATCGCAAGTTTTGCAGCGGAATTGTATCCTGAGATGGCTTATTTGAAATATCTCGTTTTAATCAATATATACGCCGGAGCGATCCCATTTTACTTTGCGCTGTATCAAACATTCAAACTGCTAAGCTATATTGACAAGAACAATGCCTTCTCGGAACAATCTATAAAAGCATTGAAGAATATTAAACACTGTGCAGTTCTGATAAGCGGATTGTATGTAGTTGGCATGCCGCTTTATTATCTAATGGCGGAAAGAGACGATGCCCCAGGTATTATTGTTATTGGGTTAGTCATCATTTTTGCTTCAATAGTGATTGCAGTCTTTGCGGCCGTTCTTCAAAAGCTATTGACGAGCGCCATCGAAATAAAAACTGAAAATGATTTAACGGTTTGAGGTGAATACAATGGCGACTATTATTCATATTGACGTAATGCTGGCGAAAAGGAAAATGAGCGTAACGGAGCTGTCCGAAAAGGTAGGAATTACGATGGCCAATCTTTCCATTCTAAAAAATGGAAAAGCAAAAGCAATCCGTTTTTCTACATTGGAAGGGATTTGCAAAGCACTGGACTGTCAACCAGGAGATATACTGGAATACCGGAATGATGAAGATGTATAGGGTTGATTGAATGAAAAGGGTTGGAGGTTTTATGTATGAGCATGCTTAGTAACTATCAGCAGCAATTAGGGATAAAAGTTGGTACGAAGAAAATGAAGTTTGCGATCCAACAACTTTTTCGCTTTGGTAGGGAACAGGCGCTGTCCTGTCTGTTTCCTGTCATTATTTTTTCCTCATTGGCGATAACGAAATTTGTACCGCTACCATTTCTGCCACGGTATGATTGGCTGCTAATCATTTTCCTTCTGACGCAGTGGTGGATGGTGCGATCAGGTCTTGAAACGCGTGACGAACTAAAAGTTATAACGTTATTCCATCTGATTGGACTAGCACTGGAACTTTTTAAAGTACATATGGGCTCGTGGACGTATCCGGAAGAAGGGTATTCCAAATTCTTCGGCGTGCCTTTATATAGCGGCTTCATGTATGCAAGTGTAGCAAGTTATCTTTGTCAGGCGTGGAGAAGGTTAGAAGTTGACTTGGTCAAGTGGCCACCGTTTTGGATAGTTGTCCCACTAGCCGCTGCGATATACTTGAATTTCTTCATTCACCATTTTTGGATGGACGTCCGTTGGTGGCTATCCGCTCTAGTAATTATTGTATTTTGGCGTTCTTGGGTAACGTACGCGGTCGGAGGCATCCGATACCGCATGCCTATAGCCCTGTCATTTGTCTTAATCGGATTTTTCATCTGGATAGCAGAAAATATCGCAACGTTCTTCGGTGCATGGAAATATCCCAACCAATCTGAAGTGTGGAAATTGGTTGGTCTTGGAAAGCTCAGCTCCTGGCTACTGCTCGTCATCGTCAGCTTTCTTATTGTAGCTACATTGAAACGGGTGAAGGGGAGAAGGGAGTGAACCTTGTTTGATTTTTTGCGACACAACAAATCAAATCCTTTGCATAACACTAAAAAACACTTATGAAGTGATCCAGCACCTCATAAGTGTTTTCAATCATTTATGCTGACTCTTTAACCATTCAATCGCCACGTTCGCATGTAACGCAGCCCCGTATTTAAAGATATCCTCGTCTTGCTTCATACGTGGGTTATGAACAGGTGCTTCACCTTCTTTTCCCGTACCCAATACGACAAATGCTGACGGAACGAGCTGGGAGATATACGAAAAGTCTTCCGATCCACTCATCGGTCCATTATCCACAATGTTTTCCAAGCCAACAACATCCTCCATATAAGAATTGATTTCATCAATGAAACTAGGATCATTATAGGTCGTTGGTGTATGGAATTCAGTAGTATTGTAGTCTCCACGCCAAGCCTTAACGACATGGTCAATCATTTCAGGAATCCGTTGACATAAATGGTCGCGCGTCTTCTGATCATAACTACGCATATTCCCGCTTAAAACAGCTTTATCGGGAATTACGTTTGTCACCGTCCCACCATTAAGGGAACCTACAGAAAATGTGACATTTTGATTGGGAGGAACTTCACGGGTAAATAAAAGATTCAGACTTGTATATAGCTGATTCATGATCATGTTAGCATCAATTGTTTTATGAGGTTGTGAGCTATGGCCGCCAGATCCTTTAATGTCTACAATATACGTGTCCATTGCTTGTGTTAACGTTCCTTTTGTGACAGATAAAGTGCCGGCTTGCTGGTCGGGCATGATGTGAATTCCGAAAGCGGCATCCACTTTCGGGTTTTCAAGTGCACCGTCATCAATCATCAACTTTGAACCGTACCCCCATTCTTCACCAGGTTGGAAGAATAATTTTACAGTCCCTTCCAATTCGCCTTCGTGGTCTTTCAATAGTTGAGCGGCACCTAACAGCATGGCAACATGTGAATCATGTCCACATGCATGCATAAGTCCCGGTTTTTTTGACTTGAATTCTGATTCGACTTCCTCTTCAATCGGTAATGCATCCATGTCCGCTCGGAGAAGAATACATGGGGAACCTTGACCGATTGTCGCGATGACACCTGTGCAGTTTGCCTGTTCAGCAAATCCAGCTCTTGCATACTTTTCTCTTATTTCCTGGGGTACAATACCACAAGGTTTATGTTCAATGCCGATTTCATCAAGGCGTTGCTGAATGTATTTTTGAGTGTTTGGAAGATCAAAGCCGAGCTCCGGATTTTCATGCAGATAACGACGGTCCTTAATAATTTGAGTTTCATATTGTTTTACCTTTTCAATCATTTGATTCATGTTGACATCTCCTTTTTTTATCACTATTTCTCCTTGATTAAAACGAAGGGCGGTGACTCCGTAGAAATCATCCGCCATTCGTATACTATTTAGCTAGGTCCAAGCCCGATATAATGAGCGATTACGATTAATAGGAATGCTGCGAAATGAAGGATCATAAATAGTTTCAGAGAGAATTTAACCCAATCCGCGTAATTTACATTCGACATTCCTAATGCCGCCATTAATCCACCTGAAGTTGGCCATAAATAGTTCGTGAAACCATCACCGAATTGATAAACGACAACCATTACTTGTTGGTTGATTCCTAATATTTTCCCGAGTGGCCCCATAATAGGCATCAAAATCATTGCCTTTCCGCTTCCTGAAACAACAAAGAAGTTGAAGAAGATGACGACTAAGAAAAGAACAAGGAGTGTAATAATAGATCCAGTGCTACTTAATAGCCCGGATAATGCATGGACAGCCGTATCGATAATTTGGGCTTGGTCCATTAAAATCATGACAGATCTTGCAAAACCAATGGCTAGAGCAGTCGGTAGAAGTCTAGATGCACCCGTTCCAAATGTTACCGCTGCTTCACTCGGGCTCAATCTTAGAATGAGGACTAAGAATACGGCATAGATTGCATATACTGCTGATAACTGAGGCATTCCCCAACCGAGTTGGATTGCTCCATAAGCACTTCCGACTAACACGCCAACTAGTCCAAGTAGTGCAATCTTTCTTGATAAAGTGAACGCTTCTTCTTCATACTCAGCTGTTTTCGCATTTTCCAGTTGTTCAACATATTCTCCGGCGACAATACTTTTTGCTGGATCTTTTTTCGTTTTATTCGCATAACGAAGGATGTAAATCATCGAAATCAGGATGAAAATCACTAAAGAAATAATACGGAAGCTCAGTCCCGAATAGATTGGCAACCCTACAATCGATTGGCTGACTCCGGTCGTGTAAAAATTGACTGCCCCTGCCGTGAAACCAATTGCTAGACCGACCGTAGAAGTTGCGAACGCAGTGATACGGTCATAACCCAACCCCATTACAACTGCCATGGCAAGTGGGATGAAAGGAATTCCACCTTCGCCGAAGCCGATTGTGCCCATAATCGAGAACAGTGTCAGTAAAGAGACGATGATCAGTTTTTCTTTGCCATCCGCTACTCGTAGCAGCTTATGGATTCCTGCTGCAATTGCTCCTGACTTTTCAAGGATATAAAGTGCACCGCTTGCAAAGAGGAGCATAACGATAATGTCTCCGGACTGAACGACCCCAGTATGTAACGCTGAGAAAAAGTCCATGAATCCAATAGGTTTTGCTTGGTCGACATACTCAAAGACGTTTGTATTCAGTTCAGTGATACCTGTATCAGGATTCACTGAACGTTCATACTGACCACTAGGTACAATCCAAGATAAAATGACTACTAGTAACATAACGAGTAAAAACATTATGTATACATGTGGAAAGTTAAAACCTTTTCGCTTTTTCTCATTTGCCATATAATTTCCCCCTGGTCCCTTTATAAAAAATTACAATCCTGCTAAGCCTTTAAACAACTCAACCCCACATCCGATTAATTCATCAGGAAAGTCGTATTCACTTGTGTGGAGATTCGGATAATCTTTTCCATTCCCGATGAAGCAATACGCACCTTTAGTCAACTTTGTAAAGTGTCCGAAGTCCTCGGATCCACGGTACGCTTCTTTTAATTCGAAAACATCCATTCCTTTAGCATTTGCAATGGAGCGAATTTTATTTGCACTTTCAACATGGTTCAGTGTTTCTGGAAATTCGTCGTTGAAGTGGAAGCTGACTTTCAAACCAAATTCATCTGCTTGCGATTGTGCGAAGCTTTCAAGATTCGCTTGCAACTGATCCATCTCCTCTTCAAAGAGAGCTCTAATTGTCATACGTAAAGTTCCTTTAGAAGCAGCAAGACCGAAAGCGTTTTCACCAACATCAATTTGAACGACTGTACAAAGGACAAGACCTTTGTTTTTATCAGGTGAGATGAACTGAGGAATTTCCTTTACAATGTTAGCGATTGCAAGAGACGGATTCACACCATCTTCTGGTTGACTTGCATGAGCAGGAGAACCTTCCATACGGATTGTCATTCCTTTTGAGGCACATAGCGCTGTACCATCAATAATTCCTACACTTTTAAAAGGTAAACCACTCATATTATGATAGGCGAAAATTTCATCAATGTTGTGTTCCTTAATGAAGTCCACACATTGGATGGCTCCATCGCCAGTTTCTTCTGCAGGCTGGAAGAGACAAAAGATATTGTTATCAGATCCATGTTGATCAATTTCAAGAGCAAATGCTGCAAGTGTCGCAGAGTGGCCATCATGACCACATTTGTGTGCTTTACCCGGAAATTTTGAAGCCCATGGCAATTCAATCACTTCGTCCATAGGAAGAGCATCAAAATCAGCACGGAAAGCAATATTCGGTCGGTTTTCGCCGGACCGATAAATCGTGTAGAACCAATTTCCTCTGTCTACAATTTCCAGATTGTTTGTATGCGTTTTCAAAAAGTCGATTATATATTGTTTTGTCCAAACTTCTTCGTTGGAAAGTTCGGGATGTTGATGAAGCTCATGCCGTAATTGTTTAGCTAACTCAAGATTTTGACTATTCACTATAAGTGAACCTCCTAACTATCTATAATTCACATTCATGAAAAGTGAATTAAGTATATTGTATATTGTACATTATATTTTATAGTTTTCAATAAAAAAATTCTGTCCGGAGACAGAATTTTTTTCTTATTTGTTAAATGAATCAAAGGGGAAGGGAAACAGCTTTTTCCGGATTCCAATGAATATCCCGCATATAGACTTCCAGTTCGGACGATTTACCGTTGCGAAAAAGTTCCATCATCTTTCTATGTTCATTATTAGTTTCTGTAAGTTTATTTGCTATCCAGGCATGATCTTCAGACCACTCAAAGTTTTTCAAGAACTTCTTTTCTAACTGGAGCAGAAGGGTCACAAGACTTCTGTTAGGACAAATGGACAAATATACATTATGGAAAGCTTCCTGCATTTTATGATACATGGAAAAATTCCCTGTGTTAATGGCCAGATCGATACTTTCAATATAGAAATCCATTTCCTTCAAATGTTTCTCCGCCAAAAGAGGAGCAGCCATCGATGCGGCTAATCCATCCAATGCCCCAATTAGGAAATAGGTTTCTTTCGCCTCTTCGGTAGTGAGACTTTTAATTACAAAACCTTTCCGAGGGATATTCTCCAACAGACCCTCCGAAGAAAGCTGTATAAGTGCTTCCCTAACAGGCGTCCTACTAACATTTAACGCATCGCAAATTGCGCTTTCATTAATCTTTTTATTAGGAGTTAGGGTTCTGTTGTTAATGTTATCGACGATATAGTTATATACATGATCCGTTAAAGATAGATAATTAGTCATATTAAAACCTCGATGTCTTTTTTGTACTTAATTATATATATAGTATATCAAAAATCCAAATTAGTAAGTATCCCCATTGTTCAAAAAAAGGGTTTTAGAATCTGAATCAAGAATACTACCTATTAGAATGGGGGATGATTGGACAGATGGTAACGGATGAATATGGTGCATTTACTATTCCGGATGAAGTTCTGAAGTTAATCCAATTGGAGGAGGATTTACAGAAAGAGGGAGAAACGCTGGATACAATCGGCTTTAGACCGATTGTTACCGAATGTGCGTATTCAATAACGCCGATTGATGTCATACCGTTTGCCTATACCGGAGGCGATGGTGTTCACTTTGGTTTCCTCACTGATTTTGGCAAAGTCGGTAATTTGAATGATGCTTCGATTGTATGTGTTTCACCAACGAATGATCCACCTATCCGACTAATAGCAAGCACACTACAGGAATTCTTAAGGATGGCGACATCTGTTCCTCATGTAGGACTGCTTGAAGAGTGCTGGCAATGGAATGATAGGGAAATGGTAGATGGCATCCTAGAAGAATGGCGCTCGGATGACTACCAGAGTAAGAGGAATAGGATTTTTAATCGTGTTCGTGAAATATATAACACTGAGGAAATCGATGTTGTGAAACATATACAACTTGCGAATGAAGAACGAAACAGCAAGATTATCCTTCCGACATATGATGGACTTGGCATTTTATCTATAGATAATGAAAATGGGGAGAAACGTTACCAATTCAATACAGATCGTAGTCAAGATGAGGAAGAACTTGCTAGAATGCGAGCGTTTTTGAGCGTTGCAACTACTGCAGAAAAATTAGGATTTATTCGTGATGCAACATTTTGGTATATACTCGCTCACGATTATCATAATGAAGTCTTGAACTTAATACGCGAAATTTTGCAATCGCTACAACTTAAAGATGAACTAAAGAGACTTGAAGTAAGGGATTTATAAATGAGTATCCGTAACAATTAGGGTAAACCCAAAAAAAAATAAGGAGGTAGTTAACGATGGGCAGAGTAATTCATTTTGAGATTCATGTAAATGACATGGATAAAGCAAAAGCGTTTTATGGTGAGGTTTTCGATTGGACGTTTCAAGACTGGAGCGACTATGCAGGAATGCCTTATTTCGGAGTAGTTACAGGAGAAGAAAAAGAATTGGGCATCAATGGTGCTTTAATGCTCCGACAAAGTGCTCCACCTGAACCGAATCAAGCGCTAAATGGTTATGTTTGTACAATTGGTGTAGAAGATTATGATGCAACGGAAGCTAAAATCATTCAAAATGGTGGAACGGTCGCTATGCCGAAAGCTGCATTGCCTGGAATGGCGTGGCAGGGCTATTATTTAGACACCGAGGGAAATATTTTCGGACTTCATCAGCCTGATGAGAATGCTAAATAAAGAAAGTTTCCTATACAAAAGATCCATCCTACAAAGAATCTTTCTTGTAGGATGGATTATTTTCATATCACACAATAACCCCATCACGCATCGTAATCACACGATCCGCATACGGTAGCATTTCATCATCATGCGTCACCATTAACGTCGTCAATCCAAGGGATTTCGTCAACTCATGAATCAATTCCATCACTTCTTTTTTACGTTTCGTATCCAAACTTGCAGTCGGTTCATCCGCAAATAAAATCTTCGGTTTGTGGATGATAGCCCGCGCAATAGCAACACGCTGTTTTTCGCCGCCGGACAGGGAAGGCGGGTATGCATCTTTCCTGTGATCCATGCCGACGAGCTTTAATATACGTGAGATTTCTTCTTTTTGCTGTTTCTTATCCATCTTTGTCTCCGCCACATCCAACATGAGATCCAATTGCTCCTCGACAGTCAGGAAAGGTACAAGATGTGAAGATTGGAAGACAAATCCGAATTCGCTTGAACGTACTTTCCGGATATTTTCCTGACTCATTGCTGTCATATCATCGCCGTCAAACAGGATCTGTCCACCGGAAGCTTTTTGCAGGCCTGCAGCAATCGTCAATATTGTCGACTTACCGGATCCTGAAGGGCCAACAAGTGCCGTAATTTCTCCTTCAGTCAACGTTAGGTTAACACCTTTCAATATTTTTGCTTCCACTTCACCGTTTTGGAAAGACTTCGTTACATCCTCAATGATAAATGTCTCCATCTTACATCTCTCCTTGTTGAATCGCTTGTAGCGGTTCGATTTTTTTGATCTGGAATCCTGAAATTGTCGCACCGATGAAACCGACAACGAGGAACACAGCTGAAAGTGTCAAAACAGTATTCATCGTCAAAGAAAACGGCATTCCTTCAGGTGCAACCAAGTTGAATGCTTGACTCAGTGCAATCGAAATGACTAATGAAACCGCTGTAATTGCGATCATCTGGTACCAAATCATCTGGAACAATGAAATCGTCTTCATACCGATCGCTTTCAAAATACCGTACAAACCAATTTTCTGGACGTTCATCATATAGAAGAAAATCGCAAACAGCATGCCGCTAATAATAACGAGGAACCAGATAATCATATTGAGTGACATCTGTTCAGCACTGTAACTCGGAATCGTATCCAAGAAACCTTTATTTGTAAATGAATCTAAACCTGAAATAGCCGGTACATCTTTACCAGGTATAAACAACGTCTGCATTTCCATTACACGATACATTTCCTGGTAGTTCGTTTGATTAATAAACGCTACAGGCGCATGACTGTATTTCTGCTCATCCACAAAGCCGATCACCTTGAAATCACCGCTGAACTGATTATTCGTCAAAATGTCTCCGACTTTCACGCCTTCTTTTTCAAGTGTCCGGTCTAAAACGATTTCACCGTCTTTTACATATTGAAACAGATCCGATTCAGTTGACGTGACAAAAGCTACACTATGCTGCTTATCTTCTGCATCATTGAAAAATCCCATCTGGATTGAAAATGCAGTCGCTTCGGGATGCTCTGCCAACACATCTTTCTGCAAACCTTCATCGATTTTGGATAAATTGTATTTTGCGTTTGCATCCTCATTCAAATAATAATGCCCGCTTGGCATGTTTTTGATGAGCGCTGCATTGTCCATTGATAATCCATTCGCAAGCCCCGAGATGATGAATGTCAGGAAACTGACGAGAAAGATGATGGAACCTAAAATAAGAAACTTTGATTTACTTTTTTTCATTTCTTTAAATGCCATTTTCATTGAAAACGCCTCCGCTTTTTCTTGATGTCCTTAGTGTAAATCTTGAACATGAACGGAGCGTGAACAGTAGATGACATATTTAAAAAGCAGGCGTGAGCGAAAAGATTCGCAACGCCTGCCTCTTGTAGATGCATTCAACTTGTAATCATTCTGCGGGAAGAAGATCTTACAGCTCTTCTCTGATATATAAATACACTTACAAACACTATAAACTCAGAAGTGGGGATGGATAGCCAAATGCCATCCAGCCCAAGAAATTGTGGCAATAGCAACAAGAAGACCAACATGACAATGATTTCACGCGATGCCGTCATCATCGTTGCAATTCGCACGTTGCCGACGGACTGAAAATACGTCATCATGACGAAATTCGTTCCTGTAAACAAATAGGCAAAGAAGAATAGCCTGATGCCTCTCGTAGCGAGAGACGCCACTTCTTCAGGGAAGTCACCAAAGATAGAAACAATGGATCCTGCTGCAAACTGGCCGAGCAAGAAAAACAGTGTACCGGCAGCCATAACGGTTATCGTCGCTTTAATGACAGTCTCGCGCATTCGACTTGCATTTTTCGCGCCATGATAATAACTGACTAGCGGTTGAATGGTGCTACCCATACCAAGGAACATCATCAGCATGACGCCATGTACATAGTTCAAAATGGAAAAAGCAGCAACCCCTTCAGTTCCGGCCGCCCGTTCAAAGGCGATATTATGAGAAATCGTAAAGACGGAAATACCGACTTCAGAAAGAAAACTTGGAAAACCGACGACAATAATTGCGGCAAATAGTTTTTTATTGAAGGAAATCCGAACAAGCTTTAAATTATTCGATTTCCTGAAAAAGTGACTGCACAATACAAGCATACCGAGGAACGAAGCAAGAATTGTTGCAAATGCAGCTCCGCTAACACCCCAATCGAGGATGAATAAAAAAATGTAGTTCAGCACAATATTGGTGATGGACGTAACGATAAGCCCCGTCATTGCAAGCGTAGGCGCACCATCATTCCTTATGAAGACGCTGAACGTATTTTCTACAGTAAAGATGAAGCCGAACAATAAAATAACATATAAATAATCAGAGACGAACGGGAAAGTCGTAGTGTTTGCCCCGAGTGCGTAAGCCAACGGATTTCTGAATATAAATGCCGTCAATCCAATAAGTAAGGTAAATACAAATATGGACAAAATGGCATGGGTGAAAATTATACGACTCTCTTTCATATTCTTTTGCCCTAATGCAATCGAATATTTTGTTGCAGCCCCGATACCGATCCATAGTGAAATAGCGAAAAATAGCGTATAAACTGGGGAAGCGATCCCAACGCCAGCAAGTGCTTCTTCGCCTAATCGGTTTCCGACCATTATCCCGTCCGCGACGATATTAGCTGCCATGAGTCCCATACCGATCATGGAGGGAATAAGGTAACGGAGAAAAATTCGTCCAACTGGTTGCGTGTCCAATTCGTTCAATCTAGATGAAGTTGAACTCATCCTATATCATCTCTTTCTATATCTAACTTCATGACGAGACAAGGAAACTCACCGACATTGTCAATGTCACCGTTCAGTTTGAAACCAAACTTCTCATATAAACGTTGCGCTCCTAAATTATCAGGTGAGATGCTAAGGAATATCTTGTCACAAGCATACAAATCAGTCATATGTACAAGAAGTATGGGGAGGAATCTGCTAGCGTAGCCTTGTCCCTGATAGGTCGAGTCAATCATGAATCGATCCAGCCACACATCGCCATTCGACATATCAATACCATGCATCGCATAACCGACTAGCAAATTACCGTCATATAATCCAACAGATTTCCACTCAGGTTCAAATTTTGATTGTGCTAATGAAAACGAATTGCTTTCGATAAAGTCTTTCTGGTTGTCATTTACTGATAAGGAGGCGATAGCCATCCAATTAGCAGCAGTAACCTCACGTATGTGGAGGCTCATAATTCCATCTCACTTTCTGTATTCAGATAAAACGAAAAAACTCTAATTGTTTTATTGGTTTACAACTACATGTAAAAAACCGCTCTTTACAAAGTCGGTTTCTTTATTCTTTATTTTTTTTAATGAAACCGAACAGCAAAATATCCACAATCGAATCAAGTGCGTCGGAAACGGTAATGCTGTTATCGTAAAAGAATTTGCGGTCCATCGTCGAGTTTGTCGCATCTATAATCAGTTTCATCAATAAAGCCACATTCTGCTCAGCAATTTCACCATTTTTTATCCCTTGTTCTATTAATTCACGTAAAGCATCCCACTCATTAATCGCATCATGCACTCTTTTCCATTGTTCGGGGTATGATTTTTTCATCTGCTCTAGAATCGTCCAACTGTAGAAGTCATTGTATTTAGGGATGACTGTAATAGCACCTTTAATCTTTTCAATCAATGAAAGTTTGGAATCGTTAACGATTATAGCGGTTTTTTCGTCGAACTCCAGCAATGTAGAGTCAATAATCGCATCAAGTATTTCGCTTTTTGAAGAAAAGTGTTCATACAAAGTCCTCTTACTAATACCTAATCGTTTCGCAAGATCATCCATTGTGAACTTCATACTTTTTTCATGAATCTCTTCCAAAAATGCATTCATTATACGAGCTCTCATATCGTGCCTCCTTTTGAAAAAACTTAAAAAACAACTTTAGTTTTATAAGTATTACAGTAGTATAACCGCATATGGTATTCAAAGCAATTAAGACACTTCCATTCATCAATCAATTTCAACAATAAAAAGAAGTGAAAGCCACGTTTATAGTCGCTTTCACTTCTTATACCATCATATGGGATTATTTAATTGTTCTAATCGCTTATGATCTGTTATTGTCATTTTGATTTCTGGAATTGTTCTGGTTTCTAGAATTACTTTGATTTTGTTGTTCATTATAGGAGTTTTGCGGATTATTATAATCATTTTGTTGGGCGCGTGCCTCTCCGCCTTTTTGGCCGATTTCTTCATAGAATTCTTTGCCATGATCTTGCGCGGTAGCTTCTCCACCTTTTCGTCCGATTTCTTCATAAAAACGTTGATCGTGGTTTTGAGCTGTTGCATCTCCACCCATTCGACCTGCTTCTTCGTGGGACATTTTACTACGGTTATTCTGACGTTGATTCTGGTTTTGGTTCCTAGTTTCTCTGTCTTGTGCCATAATGAAAATCTCTCCCTTTGTTTTATGATTTTATCGTACATCAGTTATATAACCGCCTATTGTTTTTTAAAACATATATATTTCAAGAAAAATGGAAGATTAAGAGGAACACCTTGTTATAGAGCTGTTTATTAGTCTTTATTACATTTATTACAAATAAAAAATAGTGAAAATGTAAATTCCATTAAATTATTAAACATGAAACACCCCTTCCTTTTAGTATAAAAGGAAAGGGTAATTATGATTATTATAGTAAATTCTCAATACTTTCCAAAATTACGCATTGCTTCTTCGCGCCGTTCGTTTTTTTCCTGTATAGCTTTCAACTCATCACCTTTAGCGAACTTCATCGCTTCTTGTGCAGCGCGTTTATTATCAATCGTCTTTTTCAATCGTTCGACATCATTCGCCCCATCATTTGGAATCGGTGTAATATCCGGCATCCTCATCGCCCCTTTCATTTTTAAAAGCACATTTTTAGTATCACCGAGTTTGAAGGATTTATTTACACTTCCTGAACGCTGTCTGCTTCCTAATTTACGAATGCTTAACATAGGAATGACAAAGATGGACATTATACATAGAAAGAAAACGATTTCGAGGGGATGTCTATGCTGATTGAACGTTCTTCAAATTGGAAAGAGAGCTTTACGGAACGTCTGGAAAAAGATGATGGCTGGGATAATTGGACGCTTTACAATATGGCTTACGAAGTTGCCAAATCTACATTAATCACTGATTTTCGCGGTTTGCAATCTCCTAACTATCTTCCTAACCTCACGCCGTTTGCCCATCAATTGGAAGTTGCGGAAACGGTCATTGAGCGAATGAACGGAAAAGCGATTTTGGCTGATGAGGTAGGACTTGGAAAAACGATTGAAGCGGGTCTAATCTTAAAAGAATATATGATACGGGGCCTTGTGAAAAAAGCGCTCATACTCGCTCCAGCTTCACTCGTCAATCAATGGATCGATGAATTGAACCGCAAATTCCATATACCTGCCATGCAGTTCAATAAGAAATACGACCTGAATCATTGCGATATTGTCGTCATGAGCATTGATATGGCAAAGCGAAGTCCCCATAAAGAACGGATTTACGAGCAGGATTTTGATTTAGTTATTATAGATGAAGCTCATAAATTGAAAAACCATCGAACGAAAAATTACGAGTTCGTCCAACATTTGAAGAAGAAGTTCTGCCTTTTGCTCACAGCAACCCCTATTCAAAATGATGTGTTTGAACTGTTTTATTTAATCACGTTATTAAAACCGGGTCATCTCGGCAACTACGAAACGTTCCAATCTGCTTTTTCTGCGAGCAAGCATAATGTAGAGCACGAAGAGTTTCTCAGGGAACTCGTCAATCAAGTGATGGTGCGCAATACAAGGGAAGCAACGGGCATTAAATGGCCAGACCGTCACGTGGAAATCATTCCTATCCGTTTTTCTCCAGAAGAGCGCGAATTGTACGATATGATTGCTGCGCTTAAAGAGCATTCCGACGTTTTTTCTGATGCGTTTTCTGTCATTACATTGCAAAGAGAAATGTGCAGCAGTAAAGAAGCTGTCTTCTATACATTAATGAACATGCGGGAAAAATGTACATCTGCAGAAGATTTAGCAGCTGTCGATTGCCTAGTCTTGAAATTGCAGGCCTTACAAATGAATTCAAAAGCAGAGCAAGCGTTGAAATTGATTCGGAAAGCAAATGATAAAGTGATCATATTCACGGAATATCGAGCAACGCAATCCTATTTGCAAGCGTATTTATATGAAAAAGGCATTACAAGTGTCTTATTCAATGGGAAATTCAGCAAAAGCAAACGAGATTGGATGAAACATTTATTCCAACAAAACGCACAAGTGCTTATTGCTACGGAATCAGGGAGCGAAGGCATCAACTTGCAATTTTGCAATTACGTCGTCAACTATGACTTACCGTGGAATCCGATGAAACTCGAGCAGCGGATTGGGCGTGTGCATCGATTAGGACAACAAAAGGACGTGCACATTTACAACTTAGCAGTAGAAGATACAATCGATGATCATATTGTGGAATTGCTTCATACGAAAATCGGAGTGTTCGAGAAAGTGGTCGGAGAACTTGACGCGATTTTAACATCCTATAAAATGTCCATTTAACGAAAGGAGTATACCTAATGCTTCCACAACAGATACACAATTATGTGAACCGGTTCTTCCGTGAAAACAACTGTCAAATCATTGATGATCAAGGGCATTACATGCGCATCCAGTTGACAATCGACATGGATAAAAAGATTATGAACCGTCCCTATTATTGGCAATACGTTGAAAGCACGGATGCAGTTCCATGTCCTGCGCAACTCACATTCATCACAGATGTGACGAAAAACAAGGAAGCAGTATTCGGAGAAGTAATCCATTACGGTTCACGCCGACTCGATCAGCTGTTTCAAGTGACGAGAGAGCAAGGATCTGTTGTTAGAATGTATGAACGCATTCAGCGGACAGATGGTGTAACGATTGTCCTAACACCGTGGCTAGGTGTCAATTTTAAAGTAACCTATTCGAGTGATCAGACAAAGGAGTCCCTCTATTCGTTAGGGATGAATTTGATGACTGGTCAAATGGTCGATGGCTTCCAAGAGTTTTTGAATGAAGTCCGACTCGATGCAAAGACGTCTGAACATGTATTCAACTTACCGTATACAATCAAACCGTTGAGGGCGCTGGGAAGGATGGAACTGGCCATAATGGATTTGATCAAGCAAGATGATCATAGTTGGATTGAAGATGTGCACAAGAGATGGAAAAAAGATCGAAATGTATTGGAGTATTTTTACGAAGGAGTAGAGGAACGACCTGATAGTTACGATGTGGAGAAAAAGGCGATGGAAGAGCAATATGAACCTAGGATTAAGATTGAAATTGTAAATGGAGGCTTATTTTATTTGAAAGCCATGCAAGCTGGTTACTGAATATAGACGAAAAGCGGCTTTGCTATTTACTGTAGCGAAGCCATTTTGTTTAAAAAAAGTTTAGGGAGTCGAAAGGGTTTTTAGTAGTCCACGACGAATAGAGAGAGAGACGTATTAAAATAAAAGGGGTGCAGTACATGACAGTTCAACAGTTTTTGAATAACTATAATGAAGAAGTCCGAAAACTACATATCGAAAGCGCAAGTAATTCATGGAAAGCAAATACTACGGGTGAAGAACAATGGAGAAATAAAACAGCACAAGCACAAACCGCCTACAAACTGTATTTGGCGGATAAAGAACGTTTCGAGCAAGTGAAAGTCTATTTGAAACAAGAAGATTTGACAGATCTTGAAAAGCGGCAGCTCGATGTGATCCATAATGGGATGGCACAGAACCAGATCCCGGAGGAGGACCTGAAAGAAATGGTAGAGCTGTCTACGGAATTGATCGGGGTCTTCAATACATTCCGGTCGGAAATCGATGGGCAGTCGGTGACTGAAAACGATATCCGTCAGATTCTTGTCAAAAGTAATGATTCTGCGGAGCGGGAGAAAGCGTGGCTTGCGAGCAAGCAAATCGGCAAGGAAGTGGAAGAAAAACTTTTAGTATTAGTGAAGAAAAGAAATGAAGTGGCCCGTTCATTAGGCTACGCCAACTACCATGAAATGAGCTTTGCATTACAGGATTTAGATCGTGAGGAAGTATTTTCGATATTCCGTGAGTTGAAGGAACTGTCCGACAAACCTTTCGGGGAGCTAAAGCAAGAAATCGATGCAGATTTGGCAGAACGTTTCAATCTATCGGTCGATGAGTTGCGTCCATGGCATTACGGCGATCCGTTTTTCCAAGAAGCACCTGCGCTGAAAGGGCTCGATCTAGATCCATTTTATGACGGGAAAGACCTGGAAGGCTTGACGGTAGATACGTTCAAGAGCACAGGCATGGATATTACGGATATGATTGAAAACAGTGATCTGTATCCAAGGGACAATAAAAACCAACACGCATTCTGTACAGATATCGACCGTGAAGGGGATACGCGTGTCTTATGCAACAATACGCAATCGGATTATTGGTCCACAACGATGTTGCACGAATTCGGCCATGCCGTCTATTTCAAATATATCGACAGTGACCTGCCATTCATCTTGCGCACGCCGGCACATACGCTGACGACGGAAGCGATTGCAATGCTGTATGGTCGCTTCAGCAAAAATCCGGCATGGCTTGAGAAATTTATCGAGTTGGATAAATCCCAAGTTGCAGAGCTCACACCGCTCATCGAAAAATCGTTGCGCTGGCAAATGCTCATAGCAGGAAGATGGATGATGACATTCACCTTCTTCGAACGGGAACTGTATGAAAATCCCGATCAGGATTTGAACACGCTTTGGTGGAAAATTGTCAAAGACACTCAATTTGTCAATCCTCCTGACAATCAGGATTATCCACATTGGGCAGCAAAAATCCATTTCACTCTGGCACCGGTTTATTACCAGAACTATTTGCTTGGCGAGTTGACGACTTCACAGCTACAAGCGTTTATCGAAAAAGAAGTAACAGAGGATTTATTCACGGAAAAAGCGGGTGAATTCCTCATTAACGAGTTTTTCAAACCGGGTGCACGTTATCCGTGGAATGAAAAGATTGAAAAAGCGACGGGTGAAAAATTGAATCCCCAACATTTCATCGATCAGTTCGTGAAGTGATGGATATCCAACGACCATAGTATACAACCTATCCAGTTCACTTTTGCTGGATGGGTTTTTTTGTCTGTTTTTAATGAAAGTCGAGATTTCGTACAGTATGTGCACGGTTATGGAAGATATGGACAGAAGTTATTGCCCTACACTAAGATAGGCGATATTGTAGGAAGTATGAAATCTAAATTGTTAGCCTAATAGAGTTATTCAAAAATGGGGGAATGAAAAAAATGACAGCGTTTACAAACGTTACACCAGAAAACTTTGAACAAGAAGTACTTGAATCTGAAACTCCAGTCGTTCTAATCTTTTCAACAGATAATTGTGGAGCATGTGAAGCAATGGATCCCGTCAGCAAAGAATTCGCGGAAGAGTTTGAAGGCAAGTTGCTCTTTAAAAAAGTCTATGCAAAAACAGAAGAAGTGATTGCAGAATCACATGAACTCGTAAACAAATACGATATCATGGGCTTTCCGTCTGTGATTTTATTCCAAAAAGGACAAGAGCCAAAAGTGAATCTTGGCCATATGGATCGTCAGTTCTACTTGGAATTCATTTCTCAAGCTTTATAAAAAATCATTCCAAGACAGTTTTTTTTATGATGAATTAACAGAAATTTAAAACAATCAAAAGTGCTTGTATATTGTCTTGATGTAGTGAATAAGGAGGTACTTGAATGGTTACAAAGCCTGAAAAAGAAGAATCGATATTTGCCAAAGCCGATGCCCAGGAGCGAGGTATCTGGAAATCCTATTTTAAACTTATATTCAAAGCGAAAATTCCTTGGGTATGGATGATCATCGTAATCGCTGTATGGATTTTATCCGCACAATTGACACTTATGCTGCCAGGATATTCATCTAAGATTATGACTGGGGTCATAACAAAACCAGTCATCTATGGCGCGGTCATCGTTATCGTTTTAGGTACGCTAATATCAGGGGTCGTCCGTTATCTAAACAATTTACTGAACTTCAAAATCGATGTCCGTTATCGTTCGTTAATTTGGAATCGTATTATGAAATCGCCTATGAATATGTTTGATCATGTGAAGCCGACAGAGATGATCAGTCGGATAACAACGGATTCAGCGACAATCAGTAACGTATTAGGTACATGGTTACCTTCTACAATTGCTACAGTTTATACGACTTTTGGCGTTATTGCCGTACTATTTACATATAATTGGAGATTGGCTCTTGCGGTCATGTTCTACATTCCGATCAATATTCTCTTTAACGTCTATTACGGAAAATGGAGTTACCGCGTCAATAAAATCACATTTAACAGACTTTCCAAACTGACATCTTTCTTATCCGAACTTCTGATGAGTGTTCCTGTCATTAAAACATTTGTTACAGAATCTAAAGAAGATTTACGTGGGCAGCAAAACTTACAATATTACTATAAAGCGAATTTAAAGCGGTCGATTGTTGCATGGATTGAAAATCCGGTATCTCAGTTTCTAGGTATCATTCAAAATATCATCATCATCGGATACGGAGTCTTCTTGTTGAAAGCTGATTTGATAACGATGACAGAATGGGTTGGATTCTTCCTATATGTCGGTATGCTTTCAGGAACAATCAGCGTCTACTTCATGGTGTATATTGAATTGAAAAATAGCCAAGGAGCGACAACTCGTATTTCAGAACTGATGGATAATGAACTGGAAGTGTACGATAAAGGAGAATCAATTGACCGTCTGACAGGTGATATTACCTTTACTAATGTCGCTTTTGGATATGGTGATAAAAATGTCTTCTCCAACTTGAATTTCACGATACCTAAAGGTAAGAAAACAGCGATTGTCGGTCCAAGTGGAAGTGGCAAGTCGACTGTCTTTGCACTATTACAGCAGTTTTACACACCACAACTCGGCACAATCAAAGCAGATGGAAAACCGATTGCAGAATATGACCTACATAGCTGGCGTAATCTTTTTTCAGTCGTCGACCAAGATAGCTTGCTTATTTCAGGAACAGTCCGTGAAAATATCATCTACGGCATGAATCGTGAAGTGTCAGATGCGGAAATAGCAGAAGCTGCAGATAAAGCGAACGCACTTTTATTCATCGAAGAGCTGGAATTCGGGTTTGACACATATGTCGGGGAAGCCGGTTCGAACCTTTCAGGTGGACAACGCCAACGGGTTGCAATTGCCAGAGCGATATTACGTAATTCCGATATCCTATTATTGGACGAAGCAACAGCGAGCCTCGACAGTAAGGCGGAACAATTTGTGCAGGAAGCGATTCATACACTTATGGAAGGACGTACATCTGTCGTCATTTCTCACGACCTGTCCAATATCCAGGATGCGGATCAAATCATCCTCATCAACGAAGGCGAAGTAGATGGAGCAGGTACGCACAAAGAGCTATTGAAATCGAATGAACTATATCGTGAGTTTGTCCGTTTACACCAAAAATCATCTGCGCAGTAAAGGATATGTTCATACTTAGAAGGAGGTATTTACATGGAAGAGAATAAGAAGCGCGGATGGAAAGGCTTTTTTGGACTCGTCAAAAAATCCAAACTGCCATGGGGATTGTATATCATTGGGTTGATTTTCGGATTCGCAGGGGCCGGCCTCGGACTTCTATTGCCGCAATATACGATGAAAATCATAGATGGTCAAATATTTGATAACAAAGTGGTTTTTGCATACATTGGATTAGGTATTTTGGCCGCCATTCTTGCTGCCAGTTCAGCATTATTCAGTGCAATAGCAGGCCCGATCGCAAAAAGAAATATCCAACAAACAGTTTGGACGAAATTAATGCGAATGCCGATACCTGAATATAACAAACAACCGTCCCAACAACTGATCAGCCGTATTACAGTTGACCCGGGATACATTGATATCGTAGTGAAAAATGCTAAAGCAACAATTCTAGCGACATTCACGTTAGTATCTTCGATTGCAATCATGTATAACATGAACGTCAAGCTGACATTGGCGCTTTTACCGGTCATTCCGTACATCTTGATCGTCACGGCTGGCGTCGGGCATTACACACAGAAGACACAGCTCGGTGTACAAGCCAGATTTGCAGGGATTACTGCGTTTTTCGCAGAAAGACTACAGCGAATGCGCCTTGTAAAGTCATTCGGTAAAGAGGAAGAGGAAATTGAGCATGGTGATGAAGTTCTGCTAAAGCACTACACAGCAGAGAAAAAACGGGCTATTGTCGACCTGTTTGCTGAACCGCTCATGCAAAGTACACAGGCGATCGTCGTCGGAACTGTACTTATCTATGGTGGAATTTTAGTAGGGAACGGCGAAATGCGTGTCAGTGAATTGATCGGTTTTTACATGTACGTTCAGTTCATCCATAACAATGTCCTAAAATACGGGATTCTTTGGCAGACGCTCAAACAAGCTAGAGGAGCAACGGAAAACATTGCAGATATTGTTGAGGGTGAAGATGAAGATTTGAAACGACAAAAACCGATGGCACCAGAAATCGGCAAAGACTTGGACTTCGAGAATGTTTCATTCGGCTATACGGACCGCAAAGTCCTGAATAACTTGAACTTGACGATTCCAGCAGGCAAAGTGACGGCTTTCGTAGGCCCGAGTGGGTGTGGGAAATCGACAATCTTGAAATTGGTTGAGCGTTTTTACAAACCAGGCGTCGGTCGTGTAATGATCGGGAATACGCCTGCTGAAGCGATTCACGTCGATGACTGGCGCCGTTCGATTGCCTATGTTGCGCAAGCTAGTCCACTCATTTCCGGTACTATCCGCGATAACATTACGTACGGTCTGGATCACGAGGCATCCATTGAAGAATTGCGTCAGGCGGCAGAACATGCTGATGCACTGAGCTTCATCGAGAAATTCCCAGAAGGCTTCGATACAGAAGTAGGGGAGTTCGGTTCTAAGTTGTCAGGCGGACAACGTCAACGTATTGCCATTGCTCGTGCATTCATTAAAAATGCACCCATTCTCTTGTTGGATGAAGCGACAGCAAGCCTGGATGCAAAGTCGGAACATGCTGTCCAAAAGGCGCTGAAGGAATTGATGAAGAACCGCACGACAATCATTGTTGCGCATGATATGGACCTCGTTAAGGAGGCTGACCAGATCATTGTCATTGATAAAGGACAAGCAATCGATCAAGGTACACATAAGCAATTGTTAAAGAGCAATGAATTATATCGTCAGCTCGTTGATATCCAGACAGAAAAAGATGGGCGGATGTCATTTGAATTTTAAGTACTATCAAAATGGCGGAGGGAGCTATAGGCTTTCTCCATTTTTTTGTGGTGAAGATCGAGCTGTCTAACATACGGGCCTATTTGATTAATCTATTTGTAAAATACGTGTACTATTAAAGGAACAACATATGGATTAAGGAGGAAATACTATGGTCAAAGACAAAGTACTATTCATCACCGGTGCGGCTCAAGGGATCGGATTTGAGATTTCAAAAGAGTTTTCAGAAGCAGGTGCACTTGTTGTACTTACGGATCTGAATGAAGAGAAAGTGAAAGCTGCGGCTTCCGCTTTAGGTGGACGTGCAATCGGTATTAAGTGTGATGTGACAAGTGAAGAGGAAATCCAACAAGCAATCGATGAAGCAATTGCTCATTTTGGAAGAATTGATATTTTGATCAACAATGCAGGTTTGCAACATGTAGCGATGCTTGAAGACTTCCCGACGGAGAAGTTCGAACTGCTTGTGAAAGTCATGTTGACCGCACCATTTATTGCAACGAAATTGGTTATACCGCATATGAGAAAGCAGAAATTCGGACGAATCTTGAATATGGCTTCAATTAATGGACTAGTTGGATTTGCAGGGAAAGCAGCCTACAACTCTTCCAAACATGGTGTCATTGGTCTGACAAAAGTTGCTGCTTTGGAAACGGCATCGGACGGCATTACGGTCAATGCCATTTGCCCGGGATATGTCGACACACCGCTCGTCCGCAATCAGTTGGAAGACTTAGCTGTAGTTCGCGGTGTTCCATTAGAATCTGTTTTAGAGGAAGTCATCTATCCTCTTGTTCCACAAAAACGTTTGCTGGACGTCAAAGAGATTGCGGATCTTGCTCTATATTTATCGAGCGAAAGTGCTAAAGGAATAACGGGTCAAGCGGTTGTGTTGGATGGCGGTTATACGGTTCAGTGAGATAGAAGTTATGGACTTTTGGGTGAATATATGAGCTTTTAGAAGAGTTAATGGACTTCTCTAGGAGTTTATGGACTTTTGTAAAAGTAAAGTGACAGGCACCTAGTAAATAGGTGCCTGTCACTTATTTCAAAGCTTCTTTCACTTCTTGGATCTGATTGATGTGACGCAGTTCGTGATAGCCGACAAAAGGGATCCATTGCTTCAGGTTCATGTCGCCGAATACTGGATGAGGGAACGATTTAACTTCAAGCAGTTCATCAGGAGCCGTTTCTGCAATTTTACTAAGTAGACCATGTGTCTGTGTGAGTTTCTCCTTTAGTTCATGCAATGTCACGAAATCATTAGCAGGACGGGCAAAATCGGGTGCTTCCACTTTAACGGAGCGATCGACCGTACGTTCAATAGGCTTGTCTGGTGCTTTATGTGCTTCACCTTTGGCTAACTGGTGTTGAATCGTTTTGGCGATGCCGCCTTCCATAAGGTAAAGATGTTCAAGAATCTGTCGGATAGACCATCTATCGCCAGAAGGTTTGCGGTTCAATTCTTCATCAGTCAGTCCTTCCACTGCATTCAATAATTTTTCGCGAGCTTCATCATTGATTTTCATTGGCTCACTCCTCCGAGTTTGATACTTCATTATGCCATTTAAATCCATCAAACAGTTACTTCACTCCAACAACCCTGCTTCCTCTAAAAACTGACGAGCGACATCTTCAGCCTTCTCTCCTTCCGCATTTACTTTGAAGTTCATATCCCGCATTTCGTCATCTGTCACTAGACCTGCAAGTTTGTTGAGAATTTCCTTTAGTTCAGGATGCTTCTCTAGGGTGTCTTTTCGCAATAGAGGAGCACCTTGATAGGGTGGGAATAGCTCTTTATCATCTTCCAGCACTCTCATTTCATATTCCTGCAATTCGCTGTCTGTAGAATAGGCATCCATCAGATTAATATCTCCAGTTTTAATGGCCTGATAGCGCAGCTTCGGTTCCATTGTCTGGACAGAAGGAAAGTCGATTCCGTACAAATCCTTAATGCCTCGATAACCGTCTTCACGGTCATTGAATTCGAGTGTGAAACCTGCTTTGACGGCATTCTCTACAGATAGGAGATCAGAAATGGTTACCACACCAAATTGTTCCCCGAATGCTTTTGAAACAGCGAGTGTGAAGGTGTTATTGAAGTCCATCGGTTCCAACAATAAAAGATCGAATTGGTCATCGAGCCCGGCGCGTGCCTGCTCATAAACTTCTTCTCGATCATTGCTGACGGCTTCCTCTTTCAGAAACTCCGACAATGCGGTACCTGTAAATTCTGGATATAAGTCTATGCTTTTAGACTGCAATGCATTAAAGACGAATGATGTCTTACCAAGTCCAGGTTTTAATTCGACAGTGAGATCTGTTTCCTCTTCAATGAGAAGTTTGTACATATTAATAAGAATTTCAGGTTCTGCTCCTAACTTCGCACCGATAACGAGATGCTTGTTAGAATTACCAGATAGAAACGGTAAAACGATGACAAGCAAAGCGGCGATGAAAAATACAATAAGTGCAATAGCCGCGCGCTTGAAGGACAGCCCTTCGAACTTTTTCAATAAGAAGTCAAAGGCGAGTGCAAGCAGTGCTGCTGGAATTGCTCCAAGTATGATTAATGAAGTATTATTACGATCGATTCCAAGCAATATGAGATCACCGAGTCCACCTGCTCCAATCAATGCGGCAAGAGTCGTCGTGCCTACGATGAGCACCATGGAAGTCCTAATACCCGCCATGATGACAGGCATAGCAAGTGGCAGCTCAACTTTTGTGAGCCGTTTTCGGTTGTTCATGCCCATTGCGGTCGCTGCTTCCTTTAATGAAGGATCGACTTCTTTGATGCCTGTGTATGTGTTGCGCAAAATAGGCAATAACGCATACGCTACAAGAGCAATGATGGCAGGGACTTTGCCTATACCGAACAATGGGATTAGCAACCCGAGCAACGCAAGTGACGGGATTGTCTGCAATACGGCACTAGCACCAATGACCGGTTCCGCGATCCGTTGTTTATTTGTCAAATAAATCCCGATAGGAATGGATATGAGAACAGCGAAAAAGAGGGCGATTAACGAGATTTGGATATGCTCAAGCAAAGCGCTTGCCAATTCACCTTTGCGGTCTTGGAAAACGGAAAGGAATTCACGCATCACTGTCCCACCCTCTCTTTGGCATCTACTGCAAGAAAGCTAAGAATGTCTTTGCGTGACAAGGTTCCGATGATCTGATTCTCTTGTTGGACAGCGACACGTTCCGAAGTTACCATCGCATCAAGAATTTCAATCCAATCAGCATCGACGGACAAAATCTGTAATTCCGATATGTCAGAAACGACAGGTGTTAGGTGTTCAGACATTGTAAAGGGTTTAGTTCCGGCACTTTCAATGAATTCTCGGACAAATGGTGTAGCAGGTGCAGCAATAATCTCTTCAGGCGTACCGAGTTGCTCAATCTTACCATCTTTTAAAATGCAAATACGGTCTCCCAATTTCATCGCTTCCTGGATATCGTGTGTAACAAAGACGATGGTTTTCTTTATCGTCTTTTGAAGATGCAATAAATCTTCCTGAAGCTTCGACCTGCTTATCGGATCAAGTGCGCTGAATGGTTCATCCATCAGAATGATATCTGGATCAGCGGCAAGTGCCCGGATTACACCGATTCGCTGTTGTTGCCCACCTGACAACTCACTAGGCTTTCGTCGGCGATATGTATCTGGGTCTAGACCTACCATTTCCATCAACTCCATTACACGCTTTCGAATACGAGATTTTTTCCATTGCTTCAATTCAGGTACTATCGCGATATTCTCCTCGATTGTCATATGAGGAAACAAGGCGATTTGCTGGAGTACATATCCGATGCGCCAACGTAATTCATGGATGGGATACTCGCTAATTTTCTTTCCATCAATCCTGATATAGCCTTCTGATAATGATATTAGGCGGTTGATCATCTTCAGTGTCGTTGTTTTCCCGCAACCGCTCGGTCCAATCAAAACAAAAAACTCCCCACGTGAAATCTCCAAATCTAATGAGTCTACTACACGCATATTGCCGTCATAGGATTTGGAGACGTTTTCAAAACGAATCATTCCCTTTGCCCCTTTCGAAACTTCCACATTTACAGAAAAAAATAAAGAATGGTAATGTATACTAGTATTTATCTTTATCCATACCTGGCAAATAGAAAACATTTTTAGTGATAATACTATTAATGTAGATGAATTCCAATTAACAAAAGAGACTGTAGGCAAATTTAGATTCGCCTACAGTCCAAGAAATTTCTACTTATTCAGGAATGGTCTCATATGCCAACTTCATAATAATATCTTCATGTTGAGGATACTTCTCCAACAACTCGGCTTGGGTGAACAGTTCGAAATCCTGGAACTCAAAGCCTGGAGAAACCATGCAACCGACGAGGGAGCAATTATTATCACCTTTAACAGAAGAACCAAAAATTGAGTTTTTAGGGACAAGTGCTTGTGGCACCTCGCCCTTCTCCAAATCCATGCCGAGCTGGATTTCCCGGTACGTCCCATCTTCCTCGATCACGTGGACAGTAAGTGAACTGCCTGCATGATAATACCATACCTCATCCGATTTCAACCTGTGGAAATGGGAGATATTATCGGATGTCAGTAGAAAATAAATACTCGTATACAGCTTGCGCGTCCCTTCAAAATCTACACTCAGCTGTTCATCTGTCGTGCGTTCTTCAGAAGAAAATGTCGCTTTGTAGTAACCACCTTCCGGATGCGGAAGTAGTCCGAGTTTTGATACCCAGTAAGCTGCAATGTCATTGTTCATAAATAAAATCCTTTCCAAATTCCTTATTTGATTTTGAATTAATGACAGTATAGCACTTTTTGTAACGAAGAAAGTCCTTTGATTCTCATAAAATAAAGGTATTTGAGCATCGAACAACGAACTTAATAATAACAGAGTCATACCTACATTTATCTAGATCTGTAAAGGGGATGTTGAACATGAAACTAGCCGAAGCATTAATCGCACGTGCGGATTATCAAAAAAGAATTCAACAATTAAAAAGACGAATAAGCGTCAACGTTAAAACGCAAGAGGGAGAACAACCTGCAGAAGACCCGAATGCAATGTTGTCGGAGCTTGATGAAATCATGAAAGAATTGACGTATCTGATTAAGCGTATCAACAAATCTAACTGTACAATTCAATATGATGAAAATCGCACACTAGCAGATGCATTAACCGAACGCGATCAAATGTGGGACAAGCGTCTACTGTTAGCAAAAGTGGCAGAAGAAGCCTCCGTTCGAAACGATCGATACAGCCGGACAGAAATCAAAGTCGTCAGCACAGTCGATGTCGCTTCCATCCAGAAACAAGTCGACCAACTATCAAAAGAGTTCCGTGAAATGGATACAAAAATCCAAGGACTGAACTGGACGACAGACTTACTGTAAGAAACGATCTTCAATATGCTAGTCGGTAACTGTTATCCGCAAAGGTGAGTACAAACCCGCCAACAGGGCAAGTTGGACTAATGATGGTATTGGGGCAATGCCAATTATGCACAACTGACGCCCAGTACTGTGACAATTGTACAAATAGATTGTAATTGTAACTACCGTGTACTAATTTGCGGAAACAGTGAGGGTGGGTTCGGGGACAAATAGCATATGTAAGAAAAACAGGAACGCGTGCAAGTATGCATGCGTTCCTGTTTTCAATTGAAAGTGATAATCACACAAACGTCACGATTTTATCCAGTGGTAAACGAGTGGAACCGTAAGCAGGGGCTGCCGCTTTACCTAATCCAATTAACACAAGTGGTACATAGCGCTCTTCCAAGTTGAATTCTTTCGCAAATTGTTGCTTATCGAATCCGCCCATCGGTACAGTGTCATAACCTTTTGCCTTGGCAATCAACATCAATTGCATAGAAATGAGACCTGAGTCAAAAGCGGCGATGTTCAATCTTGCTTCAAAAGGCGCCTTCGGATAAAGCGCTTTGGCATTACTAATTTGGTTTTCCATGTTAGCTTTGTCCATATTTCCAGCTTCAAAATTCGATTCATAGATTTCATCGATATTGTGGTACATTTCAGTATCAGCAATTACAGCGATAATGGCAGATGCCGTTTCTAGTTGCTGTTGATTGAATGAAAACTCTTTCAGACGTTTTCTCGTTTCATTATCTTGAATGACCATAAAACGCCATGGTTGTAAATTACTCGAAGATGGAGCTTCGGTCGCTTCTAACAGCATTTCTTCTATTTCATCCTTAGGTATTTTATGTGTAGGATCAAACTTCCTCACTGACTTTCTTTCGTGAATAATTTCAGATAACGTTGTATATTTTTCGGACATAATTGCACTCTCCCAATAAAATGATTTACCTTACTAATAGTAAGTTATTTTAAGGTTACTATTAGTAAGTTTGTTTGTCAACTTTAGATATGTTACAGTGAGTTTATTAAGTGAATGGGGTGTTGTTCATGAGGATAAATGATGAGTTGAATCATACAAACAACCAAAGCAATTGTGATAGCTTTCATGAAATGATTGAGTTCATCGGGAAGAGATGGACGGGAGTCATTGTTTATCGACTATTGGACGGACCGAAGCGGTATCATGAATTAGTCGCTGAAATCGAAGGGATATCTGATCGCTTGTTAATAGAGAGATTACGTGAGCTTGAGATACATGGGATAGTTTCGAAAAATGTGCCAGACGTTCCATCAAGAAAAGTGGAATACGAATTGACGAAAGTTGGTAAAGAACTTGAAGCTGTTATTGTTTCTGTTTTGAAATGGGTACAAGCGAATGGTTGCCTTGAAATCGTCAAAAATAAGAACAGTGATACATTGTAATTCCCATGTACTGATTTGCGGAACCAGTGAGGGTGGGTTCAGAGACAAATAGCATAATGTAAAGCATCTATACCTTAATTGGCGTAGGTGCTTTTTAAATTAGCTTATAATCCCATACATTCTTGTCAAAGCTGAGCTATATAAAAACGTTAGAGGGTTTTTGAGTGAATAAAATTGGATCTATCAGCGTTCTACATGTTATTTTCCTGTCCATGACAGTAATCGGCTTGAAAAATCACGTAACCATACTTCCACCGCTTTTACAAGGGGCTGGAAGAGATAGTTGGATGTCTGTGATTGGAGCTAGTGTTCTAATATTTCCATGGATTTTTCTTCTCATGTACATTCACAAAAAGACGAATCAAGAACGACTCGGAGATTGGCTATACAACAAAGTCGGAAAAGTTGCATCAACCGTTATCCGATATGTGGTGGCGATCTTTTTGCTAATAATTGCTGCATTTACATTGGCAGAGACGTTGCAATGGATAATGGGCACTTTTTTGCCGAAAACACCAATGCTTTTATTATTGATTGTGTACACTACGCTTTGTATCCTCATTGCTTCGACGAATTTACAGACAATTGTCATAGTGAATGCACTCGTTCTATTCTTTGTAGTTGTTCTGGGCTTTTTTGTAGCAATCACAAATATTCAAGTGAAAGATTACGAATTACTTTTACCTATGTTGGAGCACGGTATGAAACCGGTATTTAAATCGATTGTATATCCGGCGTCGGGATTTGTTGAACTACTTTTGTTACTTTTTATACAGCACAAAGTTAAAAGCCGATTCCGTTGGTACCATTTTGCTATTATCCTTTTCATACTAATGGGATTAACATTAGGTCCAATTACTGGAGCAATTACTGAATTCGGTCCTGATGAAGCTGCCAAACAGCGGTACCCTGCTTATGAAGAGTGGGGACTTGTGTCAATTGGACGTTTTATCGAACATATTGATTTCTTGTCAATTTATCAGTGGCTTACAGGAGCTTTTGTTAGAGTAGGGCTTATTTTATATATCGCGGCGGATTTGCTGAAGATGACAGGAGATAAACAGCGTATTTGGAAAGTGATCGCGCCGGCCTTTTTCTTCATATGTGCTTCTTTGTTTCTAATGAATGATCATGTATTTATTAGAATAAAAGGAGAATTTCTGCTCTTGAGCACGTTTCTGTTCATGTTCTTGCTATCACTTTTGTTAGCAATTATTGTGGCCATCTCAAGTAAATCATCGAAGAAGCGTCTAACAAAATAACCAATAGAGAAAATGGTGAGTAATAATGCAGTCGGGTGAAAAGATTGCTGATCTTAATACATTAAAGCAACTGTTTGAAAAATCCGCAGACGTCCTGTTTCAAACGTATACTTTTGGAAAACAAGATGTTGTATTCATTACGTGTGAGGCAATGATTGACCAACAGCTTTTAAACGAGGTCGTCGTCCCACGTGTACAGCATGTAGTAGAACTTCGTAATGATGAGTCTGAGTCATTAGAAAAAATGATTGTAAGTCAATTACATGTTCCCAGTTTAACGAAAGTGAATGAGAAAGAAGAGATTATTACACTTATCTATACAGGGAATGTACTTCTTTATTTTGATAGTAACTGCCTTTTTGCGAGTAATATTTCTAAGAAGCCGAATCGGAATCCCGAAGAGACGAAATTGGAGGTTCCTGTTAAAGGGCCAAGAGATAACTTCATTGAAGATATTGCTGTTAATATCGCATTAGTTCGTAAACGCTTGCCAACCAATTCATTATGTGTGGAAAAGTTCGAATTGGGGAGAAGATCAAAAACGGCTGTAGCATTATTATATTTCGATGATATTGCCAGTAAAGAAACTCTCTATAGTATAAAAAAACAATTAAAAAAAGTTGATACGGATATTGTGTTTAGTGGTGATTTATTAATGGAACAGGTAAATAAAAGCTCCAAATTATTCCCGAAAACCGATTATACAGGAAGGGCGGATAAAGCGATACAAGCACTTGTCAGAGGACGTTTTCTGATTTTTGTTGATGGGGTTGCATATGGGGTTATAACTCCAGTGAATTTATTTTTACTTGTAAAAACTGGTGAAGATAATGAATACCCAAGCGTATTTAGTTCGATGACGAGGTTATTGCGTATTTTTGGAATGACGATAGGTATTATACTCCCAGCATTTTGGCTTGCTTTAACAACTTTCCACCAGGATCAATTGCCACTTCAATTATTAGCTACAGTTGTCCAGTCAAATACTGGCCTGCCGTTTCCATCTTTCCTTGAAATGCTACTTATGCTCTTGATGTTCGAGTTATTTCGGGAAGCAGGATTACGGCTACCATCTGCGCTTGGCGGCACAATTGGTGTTGTAGGTGGTTTAATTATTGGAGATGCAGCTATTCGAGCGGGAGTAACGAGTCCAGCTATGATTGTCATTATTGCAACGTCCACCATTGCGACGTTTACACTGGTCAATCAAGCACTCACTTCTACGGTTAGTATTTTACGGTTGTGTTTCATACTTTTAACAGCGTTTTTAGGATTGTTTGGATTTTTTATGTCTGTTTTTTTTACAATCCTATTCTTAGCAGGCATACGGATATTTGGTGTTCCTTATTTGAACATCTCAGCTGATTTAAATTGGATGACGATTAAAAGAACGTTTTTCCGTCTACCGCCTGATCAATACAAAACACGTCCTGAAATGTTAAATCCCATTGATAAAACGAGGGCCAAATCGAATGAAAATAACAATGAAAAATAAACCACTTCTCATATTATTGCTACTGGCTTTGTCCATGCTCTCTGGGTGCTGGGATGATAATCAACCCGAACGGATGCTATATATTAACGGAATTGCCGTGGATTATAAAGACGGGCAGTTCGAAGTTTACGCGCAAATTATCAATTTTGCCAATATCGCAAAGTCAGATCAACCTCCGGGTGACCAACCGCAAGCGGAAGTTGGATTTGCAAAAGGTGCAACAATGGATGAAGCATTTTTCGAATTATATCATTCTGTTGACCAGAAGATTTTTTGGGGCCATTTTTCATATTTGGTCGTATCAGAAGAGGTTATGAATAATGTGAAATTAAGTCCAATTATAGATAGCTTTATCCGTTACCGTGAAACAAGATATCATATTTGGGTATATACGACAAAAGATCCTGTCCAAGAGTTGCTATTAGTAAGACCAGTACTTAACAAAGCTATTACATTGTCGAAACTCGGTGACCCTGAGAACTCCTTTAAGCAAGAATCTTTTATAGAACCAGTTAATATTCGTAAGTTAATCATCAACATGAATGAGCCAAGTCACGAAGCTTTCATTCCATTAATTAGGGTTGAAGAAAATTGGAAATCAATCAAGGAGTCAATTAAGGCACCAATCATATCAGGTGTAGGTGTAGTTACGCCAGATGGCTTCAAAGGTTTCATTGAGGAGGATGAAGTTCGAGGTATGCAATGGATGTCCAATGAGGTGGAAAGGGGAGAAGTTACTTTTCAAACAGAGGATGGGAATGATATAACGATGAATATTTCTAATTTGAAAGCGAAAGTGGATCCTATCGTTGAGACTGGAATAGTCAGGTTTGATATCGAAGTGAAATTGGATGCAACAATCAGCCTGATTGAAGGAGATGTATCAGTTGAAGAGATTGAGCAGGGGACGGAAAAAGAAATTGAAAAACAAATTAAAGACACCTATGAAGCCGCATTGAAAAAAGATATTGATATCTATCGTTTATCGGAGCAATTGTATCGGAAAAATTTGAAAGCGTGGAAGCAATATCAAAAGAAAGGCAAAGTGGATTTGGACGAGGACTCAATTCGCAAACTGTCAATTACAATTGTCAAGCTTAAATCGGAGAGGAAATCTATTAGGGAAACGATCGAGCAATAAATTGGGGGAGATAGCTTGTTGTTGAAGCTACACGCTAAGTCTGATTTGCAACTGACAACACAGGACAGAGAGGGTAAAATGAAAAAAAGACTTTTAGTGATACTTTTAATGATTATGGTATTCCTCTCTGGTTGTTGGGATACAAAAGAACCCGAAAGAATGCTATATATCAATGGAATTGGTGTTGATTACAAAGATGGAAAATACGAAGTGCATGCGCAAATTATAAATTTTGCAAACGTCGCAAAATCAGAGCTGCCCCCATCCAACCAACCTCAAGCGGAAGTAGGCTTTGCTACAGGAAAAACAGTAGATGAAGCAGTATTTAAGTTGTATCATTCAATCGATCAAACGGTTTATTGGGGACATTTCAGTTACTTGGTCGTGTCAGAAGAAGTTCTGAAAAATGTCGAGTTAAGCCCGATTATTGATTTGTTCATACGTTATAGGGAAACGCGTTATCAAATTTGGGTGTATACAACTACAGACCCGGTTCAAGAAGTTCTTTTAGTAAGACCGGTTATTAACAAAGCGATAACACTTTCAAAACTTGGAGATCCAGAAAACTCCTTTAAACAAGAATCATTTATTAATCCGATAGATATGCGGAAGTTAATCATTGATATGAATGAGCCGAGTCATGAGGCGATGATTCCGTTAATTAAAATCATGGAGAACTGGAAGTCGATAGATGAGTCCATTAAAGCCCCCGTTCTATCGGGCGTGGGAGTAGCCACTCCAAATGGATTTAAAGGTTTCATTGAGGGAGACGATGTTCGTGGCATGCAGTGGATGTCCAACGAAACTAAAAGAGGACAGGTCACATTCAAATCGGACGGTGATGAATTTATAACGGTCAACGTTGAAAAGGTGAAAGTAAAAGTACATCCTGTCGTCCAAGCGGGAGAAGTAGTGTTTGACGTTAATGTTGAGTTGGAAGGAATAGTCAGTGTCATACAAGGGGAAGTATCGATGGATGAGCTTAAAAAAGGGATCATGAAAGAAGTTGAAAAGGAGATCAAGACGACGTATGAAGCCGCATTAAAAAAAGACATCGATATTTATCGTTTATCAGAGGACTTATACCGTAAAAATGTAAAAGCATGGAAGCAATATCACAAAGACGGTAAAGTTGAGCTTAATGAGGACTCCATACGCAACTTGAAAGTGAAAGTGGTCAAACTGGAATCACTAAGAAAATCCATTCAAGAAACGATTGAATAAGTTTGGTAAATGATCAATGGATATAAAAACAAGACTATTCAGAAGCAGCTTTCGCTGACTTGCTGGATAGTCTCTGTCATTTCATTAGACTTTAAACTCGTGAATCATCTCTTGCAAATGGATGGCCTTCTTGTTAAGGTCAACTGCTACGGCGTTAATTTCTTCAATTGTCGCCATTTGTTCTTCCATAGACGCTGAGGTTTGCTCAGTGGCTGAAGATGCGTCTTTTGCGAGTATAGCTATATTCGAGACCGAGGCTGAAACTTCTTCTGCGCTTGCTGAGATTTCTTCAGTCGCTGCAGAAATTTCCCCGATTTGGTCGTTCATAATTTGAACTGCATCGACAATTGTTAAGAAAGATTGACCCGCTTCATCCATTACATCCACCCCTTGGGCGGCATACGTTAAGCTTTCTTGAACAGCAGCTTCTACGCTTTTTGTATCTCGCTGAATAGCTGATGTCAATTCAACTATTTGACTAGCTGATGCTTTCGATTGTTCTGCAAGTTTCCGTACTTCATCCGCAACTACGGCAAATCCTTTGCCATGTTCCCCAGCTCGTGCGGCTTCGATGGCGGCGTTGAGTGCAAGAAGATTCGTTTGTTCAGTTATATCTGTGATGACTTTTGTAATATTTTCAATTTCGGAAGATTGCTGACTAAGACGTTTAATCATTTCATTTGTTTGAGATGAAGATGCATGTATCAATGACATTTGCTTTTTCGCTGTTTGCATAGTTTTTCCACTTTCGTTGCCGATTCTCATCGTATCTTCTGCACTCGCATGAAGCGTTACGGTCGATTCTGCAATTCGTTGAACACCTGAAGCCGTCTCTTCCATAGCAAGTGAACTTTCACTTGCTGATGAAGCAGAAGTTTGCGCACCTAGCGAAATGTTTTCAATCGCTTTTGAAATTTCTTCAGATGAATTGGAAACTTCATTTGTACTTGCAGATAGTTCTTCAGCAGAAGCCGTCAAATGAAGAGCGTTATCACTAACATTACCAATCAAGTTACGTAGGTTATGTTTCATTTCATTGAACGAAATGGCCAATGCTCTAAGTTCATCTTGGGACTTCACTATAACATCTTGACCTGTAAGATCCCCTGAGGCAATCACTGATGCCTCAGCTGCAAGACGACGCAATGGACCTGATATTAATCGAGTCATGTAGAAAGCAGTGAAACCACCGATAAGTAATGCCAAGGTGCCGGCAATGATTATGGCTAACTTCGCTTGGCTAGCGGTCTTTTCAGCATTGTGCATTGCAATATCAAGATGCTTATATTGGTATTCGATGACCTCATCCATCGTTTGTCTGATTTCGACATTTAAGGGGAGCATCTCTATCTCCATCATTTGTACTGCTTGCTCCGTGTCACCTGCTTGCTTCAACCCAATGACATGATCAGATGCTTTTCTAAAATCTACAGTCTTGGTCACGACTGTTTCCAAGTACCCTTTCATTTCATCTGAATGTACCATTTGTTTTAGTGAGTCAATCGTTGTTTGCATCGTTACAAACTGTTGCTCAAATGAGTCTAAATCAGCTTGATGACCTTGTAATAAATAAGAGCGGATGTAAACGCCTTGTAATGCGATATCCTTTTGAATGACTTGCGCTTGCATTGCTTGTGCAACACGGTCTTGGATCATCTCTTTGTAATCCGCTTCGGTTTTAGTAAGTTCATAGTGGCTCCACACAGATGACACAAGAATGATCGCCAAGAGGACCCCGAATGCCGTGTATAACTTTTTTCCAATCGTCATAACTATCCTCCAATAACATTTATTTTTAAGCGAAATCTTGAAATACTAACAGATATAGCTGTTACTAATCAAAAAACCACATGCTATTATATCGGTGGGGATTGCTGAATTATTATATTCAAAGAAAAAATAATCAACAGACAGATGATTCTCCTTTGATGAGAAAAACCGCCCGAATGGACATCTATCATCCAGTGGGCGGTTCTGTGAAGAGAAATTATTTCAAGTATTAACGGGTATGCACTTTTTCCCCTTGCACCCATACTTCGCGGATATTTTCCGGACGAGCCAGATAGATGATTTTTTCAAAGATATCAATTTCTTTTTTATCCACTTCGTAAATTGGCAGACGTGCATTTGCAGTTCGAGTGTCGATCATTTGCGCGTCCCATGCAAACCCTACTTCCAGACGTCCGATTGGAAGGCTTAGACTCTCACCGCCACCCGCTGTGACAAGATAGAATGCTTCGTTAAGTGTGATGCGTGAATTTGGAACGCCTCGTGTAGTTGCTGGAAGACTTGAATCCACTCCATCTTCCAACATACGGGAAGAAATGACCGCTTGTCTCGTATTGTCATACAAACTCGGTGAAAAACCTCCTGATATATCTGACCCAAGGCCAATCTCTACGCCCATCGCCATGAAACGCGCAATCGGGATGACGCTGTTTGCAAAATACGCATTGGAAACTGGGCAATGCGCAATCGCGCTTCCAGTGTCAGCAAATAGTTGAGCATCCTCATCTGTGAGGAAATTCGAGTGCGCCATGACGGATTTATCCTGCAACAAGCCGAAGTCATTCAACGCTTGGGCATCGTTTTTACCAAACCGCTCCTGTACATATCCATGCGCCCAGTCACTTTCACTGCAATGCGATTGAATATGCGTATCATATTTCTTGGCCAACTCCCCTAGACCTCGCAGCGCTTCATCCGTACAACTAGGAATGAACCTAGGGGTGACGACTGGATAGACACCTTGTTTCGTGCTTTTACCTAATTCTTTTACAGCTACTATGAATTCTTCCGTATCAGCAAGTGCGGTTTTCGTATCCGCATCCTTATAAAAGGAAGGGGTCTGTTCTGGGTCATCCATAACGACTTTGCCGACTAGTCCACGTTGTCCTTTTTCTGCGCATGTTTTTGCTAAAACGATACTTGCTTCCTTGTGAATCGTTGCAAAATACAATGCCGTCGTTGTTCCGTTAGCTAGCAGCGTATCCACGACATCGGCATACACCTTTGTGGCGAAATCAACATCTGCAAATTTTGCTTCGGTCGGGAATGTATATGTGTTAAGCCAATCATTTAAAGGAATGTCGAGTGCTGTGCCAGCTTGAATCCATTGGGGAGCATGGACATGCAAATCAATGAAACCTGGAAGGATGTAAGTTCCTTCGTTAATACGATGGAATGCATCTGTGTTTTCGTACTCCTTCAAGACATCGTTGTATGCTATATCAATGGGAGCTAAAATTTTTGCAATCACTCCGTTTTCATCAATGCAGAAAAGATGGTCTTTTAAGACCTTAATTTCTTTTGGTGATTGGCTTGTAAAAGCAGTGCCTTGGAATACTTGTGCATATGTGTTCATTTGAATGATCTCCTTTTTGTGCTGTATGCTGTCAGGTAAATGAAAAACAGTTTCTTAAAGTATGTACTTTTTCTTCATCAGTTACAATAAATAATAAAAGGTGGTTAGCAAATTGAAAGAACAATGGAATCATAAGGGGGTTGTTAAGCGGTTTGGAGAAAATCGGAATAGGGAACTTGCAGGTCCCATGGAAGCATATATGAAAAATCACTTTCCTTTTTTAGGCATAAAGAGTCCATTGCGGAAAGAGTTATTGCGTGAGCAGTTTCGTGAATACGCGCTACCTGAACCAAGCGAGCTCTTTGTGGAAGCAAAGAAATTATACGAATTACCGGAGCGTGAATACCAGTATGCAGCAATCGCATTGATCGACAAGATGAAGAAAGAATTGACTACTGATGATTTCCCAATGCTTCTTCATTTCATCGAGTCAAAATCTTGGTGGGATAGCGTCGATTCGATCGCACCTCATTTTGTTGGACATATTGTCAAACTAGATAGAGAGTACGGGGAGAACGTAATGCTTGAGTGGTCCCTTTCAGAAAATATGTGGACGAACCGTTCCGCTATTTTACATCAGTTAAAATTTAAAGAGCAGACAGACGAGGAATTGTTATTTAAAGTTATTTTACAACACTCGGATTCAGGAGAGTTCTTCATTCAAAAAGCGATTGGTTGGGCTCTTAGGGAATATGCCAAGACCAATCCGATTGTTGTAAAACGTTTTGTGGAAGGGAATACGTTAAAACCGTTAAGTCGCCGCGAAGCATTGAAGCATATAGGGAAGTTATAAAGTCACTTCACCTCGCCCACTAAAATATTCACGAGTGCAGAAGGTGAAACCCGTAAGATGGCGAATAAAACTATATAGCCCAAATTAGATAGGCTATACATACGTATCTAGCATTCAACTAGCAAAGGGGTCGTTGACATGAAAGAGACACTCGCAAAACAACTGTTCGAAAAGCATGCAAAAGCGTTCATGGAGAAAGAATTGATTCCTGGGGCGATGTTAACGATTGCTGAAAATGGGAAGACAATCGTTGGAAAAGATTTTGGTTTCCGGAATGTGAAAGAACAGCTTCCTGTCACGGGGGATACGGTATTCGGTATCGCTTCGATGACAAAATCGTTTACATGTGTAGGAATTATGAAACTGCAGGAAGAAGGGAAGCTATCTGTCCACGACTCGATTGTCACTTATTTACCGGAGTTGAAGACGAAAGCACAGGCAGAGAAGATTACGATTCATCATTTAATGACACATACATCAGGCTATCCGCCACTTGCGACGCATGTATACGCACGTAAAAATAGCATTGAACAAGATCCATCTTCAAAAGACTATGGACTTGATCTACTCAACAATCCCGGTCCTCACATCGAGACGTATGATGAAATGCTCGCATTCATGGCGAACGATGAATTCGAGTGGCTCGGGGAACCCGGTGAGTATTATAGTTATTCGAACGATTCTTATGGATTGCTCGGCATCATTATTACGCGTGTGAGCGGCCAATCGTATGAATCTTTCATCGAAGAGAATGTACTGCAACCTGCCGGCATGACAAGAAGCTTTTTTGATATGGATTTGATAAAGACGTTAGACAACGTGACGACACTCTATATGAAAACGAAAGACGGATCGGATGTCTATGAAGCACCAATTTGGTGGGATGCTCCGTCGATGCGTGCAGTCGGATATTTGAAATCGACAGCCAATGATATCGTCCGTTATTTGGAGTTGTTCTGGAATGAAGGTGTTGTCAATGGAACGAGGATTTTATCTAAAGAAAGTGTCGAGCAGATGATGACGCCACATATTGAATATGAACCGGGTAAATGCTACGGTTATGGACTACGTATTATTCCGGACTACTTTGGTTCGAAATTGATTAGCCACGGTGGAGGATTGAAAGGCGTATCTTCCTTTATGTGTGCGATTCCTGATAAGAAACTCGCGGGTGTCATTTTGACAAATGTAGCGGATGTCTCTGCAGGTGATGTGCTTATGGGGGCATTGAACATCGTTGAAGGCAGGGAATATGAGACATCTTCATTCACAGTGGAAACGGTTGAAATAGAGGACAGTGAACTGGCGAAATATGAAGGGGTGTATATTTCTGGGGAAGGGATGAATGTTACTGCTGAAATACGGAATGGTGTCTTCGGTATTGAATCCAACGCATCATACAAACCGCTTCGTTATGCAGGTGAAAACGTTTTTGTCGCGGAAGATGATTATACTGACATCCTTCAGTTTATTGAAGATAGCAATGGGGACATTGAACGGATTGTCTATGGTGGAAGGCATATCATAAAAAAGACTAACTGAACTACTATAAGAAAAAACGTCACTTGCAAATTTGGCAAGTGACGTTTTTTCGGATGTCCTCATTACACAAGTACAATTCCTTCAGCGACTAATAGGTCTTTCAACTCGTTGACTTTGTTCCGGCTAAGGGGAACAAGCGTCCCGTTGGTGAGTTCAAGTGTATAGGTTCTTGAAATGGAATCAGAATTGATGGATCTTATATTGTGCATGGGCACGATAAACGACTGGTGAGGACGATAGAAACCGTATGTTTCAAACATATCTTCAATGGCAGATATCGTATCACTCGATTCGAAGGAACCGAATTTCGTCACAATCGAAACTTTGCGGCCAATCTTTTCAATGTAGATGATATCTTCCACGTTGAAAATCTTTATGCCGCCAGCTACACGCATGCCGATTTTTTTATTTTGATTATCCGCTTTCGGAGCACCTTGGAACCGTTCTTGAACGATCGCCATCGTTTTCTCAAGCCGGAAGAAATCGATCGGTTTCAATAAGAAGTCGATTGGATGGAAATCATAACCTTCCAGCGCAAATCCTGCATGCCCCGTTACAAAGATGATTTCGATGTTTTTCTGAAGCGCCTGAATATGTTTCGCAAGCTCAAGTCCCGTAATATCGTTCATTTCTATATCAAGGAACATCAGATCGACTTTTTCATTGCGAATGAACTCCATCGCTTCCTTACCGCTATGGACTTCACCTTTTAAAGTGACGAAGGAGTATGCAGATAAATGTGATTTGAGCAGGTTGATGGCGTTTTTGTCATCATCTACTAATAATACGTTAATGTCCAATATCCCCAACTCCTCTTTCAGATGCAAGCAATTGCTAATAATACTTCTATAAGCGTCGTCGTTTAACGTCGTCTCCTCGACGAAAGGGGCAATCGGACATGTATGACGAAAAAGTCTCCGGTCATTTCAGGAAAGATGACTCCTTCATAACCGCCGACGAGTCGCTCCAAAACAGCGAGTCCGATTCCTTCATGCCCTTCTTTAGTTGTATAACCCGTCTCAAATATCTTTGCCATCCGCTCTTCATCCATCATAGATGAGTTCCCTACACGGAAAACGAGCTGCCTCTTCTCCCGTTCAATATCAACAGTGATCAAGCGTTTTTCTTCTGGCAACTGTTCGACTTCTTCCATTGCATTTTGAATGAGATTTCCTAAGATTTTGTTCACATCGTAAATCGATGCCGGCATATCTCTCAAGTCATCCAAAATAGTATAACGGATTCGAATATTTTGTTTTTTTGCCTTATCACTTTGCGTGTTCAAAAGCGCACTTATGGCCGGGTGTGCTACGGGCAATAATTCGTTAACTTCTTGAACTTGCTCGACCACTTCATCGATATAGTCGGAAGCCTCATCGTAACGCCCGGATTTTATCAAACCGAAAACGGAAGTGAGGTGAAGACTGAAATCATGTCGCTGAGATCGAATATAGTTAAAGAACTCATGCATATCAGTTTGGTATTGCTTATCCATGAAGATTTGCTCTTGCTCGATTTTATGAAACAGAGACGAACGGAGAAAGAGCAAAATAACGATGAGTATGAAGACCGACCAACCTGTCGTAAACAACCGATAAGAAATCGGAAAATCGTTTCGCACAAAGTATGTAAAAACTAAAAATACATCCACAGTCAAAAGTAATAAGATGCTTATGAGTAGGTGTCTCCAATATGGCTGACGTTGCCAATAGGACCGGCGTTCCCAGTCAAGTGGTTTCTCAATAAAGATCGAATTCGGAATAAGAGTTGGCTTAACTGTAAGAATTATATAGGTGATCAATACATTTGTAACAATAATAAACACTTCATTCATTATTAATACGAATGAATCCATATCCAAATCATTGGAATAAAGAGCCAAGCCGAACAAATTACGTTCAACTAATTGGATGATAGCCAAATCGAAAGTCCATCCAAGAAGGACAGCAATAACCGATTGAAGAAATGGAATCTTCATGTAGAGTACAAGGTAAATAAGTAGCAAAACGAACGCTGCTCCTGATAATTGATGAACAGGAAAGTAAAACCCGAGTCCACTAATAGCAACAAAGGCTATACCCGTACCAATAGCCATTTTCCGTATAGTATCTTGAATTTGGATACCGACAAGGGACAAGCCAAACGATAAGCCGGTAAAGATTGTAATGAACAATGAGATATATGCGATTACCAGTTCCATTTCATCACCCGATGTCTTGTCTATTCATGTAATTATAGCATATCTAAACATGTAAATAATCTAATCACACTTTTTATGCTGTCAATATTTCTGTTCTTTTGACTGTAAGTTGACCCGAAATCTGACTATTTGAATGGGTAAACAAAGCGGTTGCTGAATGGAATGCGCTTTGCTACACTTCCACAATGGGCAAGTTAATGTACAAAATGAGTACGAAAAGTAACAGGTTTGCAGAACGTGTTGTTTCATTAAAATAGAGAGGTTACACTATAAGGTAGTATTCTGAAAGTTTAAACATGAATTTCAGAGGAATTAATGCAGTTATGGATTCAAAAGGAGGAATGCCAAGTGAACGTTAACACGAAGCAAGGTACATTAATCAATGGCATGCATGTACATTTAATGCCAAGTAAAAAGTTCAAAACGAACACTGTGGAAGTGAAATTCCAGACAAAAATTAGCCGTGATACGATAACTAGATTGGCTCTTTTACCGACAGTGCTACGAACAGGATGTCTTGAATATAAAACAAAAGCTGAAGTTCAAGAGCAATTAGATAATCTATATGGTGCAGGCATCGGTATCGGTGCATGGAAATCCGGAAAAAATCATATTCTGAACTTCCAAATGGACATGGCAAATGAAAAGTTCATACCGAATGAAAATACGCTTGCTGAGGAAGCGTTTTCATTTTTGAATAAAATGATCTTCCATCCGAATGTTATAGATGGGGCCTTCGATGAAGCGACTGTCGCGAAGGAAAAAGAGACGCTGCGCAGACAATTGGAAGCGATGAAGGATAATAAGATGTCCTATGCGAACACACGCCTAATCGATGAGATGGCGGAAGGTGAAGTATATGCAATTCATGGTCAGGGGTATGCCGAGGACCTTGAAGTGATTACTGGGAAAAGCCTGTATGATGCATATGCGAAAGTGTTGGAGACAGCGCGTGTAGATTTGTTCATCACAGGAGATTTCAATTCTGAAAAGATGGAATCGACAATCCGTAAAGCGCTTGTCGGTTTGACTGATAGAGAAACCGAAGCAAAATCGGACGAGATGACTGTGTTCGAAGAGATGAAGAGCGTAAAAGAAGTTAAAGAAGTCGTTGAATATGAAGATATTCAACAAGCGAAATTGCATATCGGATATCGTACACATACAAACCTTCAAGACGAAGGTGTTGTGCCGATGTTGGTCGGATCAATGATACTTGGCGGCTATATGGGCTCATTGTTGTTTATGAATGTTCGTGAAAAGCACAGTCTTGCCTACTATGTTAACGCCAATATGGATGCATTCAGTGATAAGTTGTTCATCTATAGTGGAATTGCTGGTGCAGATTATGAGAAGACAATGCAAATTATCGATGAGCAAATTGAAGCGCTGCAAAAGGGCGAATTCACAGATGGCGTATTGGAAGAGTCGAAGTCATTACTTATTAGCGATTTGAAAGCGTCACAAGACAATGCAATTGGTATGATCGATGATGTGTACAAGCAAATATTGACGGGCATCACAAAATCATCCGTAGACTTCATTGAAGAAGTGGCTGCCGTCGACAAAGAGGCAATTATGAAAGCCGCAAGCAAACTGGAGAAGGATACAATCTTCTTCTTGACGAGCAAGGAGGCAAACTGATGAGAGAAATTACATTTGAGAACGTTGATGAAAAAGTCTATAAAGAAACATTGCCGAACGGCTTGGAAGTAATCCTCATTCCAAAAAGAGAAATGAATAATACATTTGCAACCTTTGTAACGGATTTTGGAGCTGCAGACCTATTCTTCGTTCCACTTGGCGGGAAAGAGCCGATTGAATCACCGATGGGCGTAGCGCACTTCCTCGAACATAAGCTTTTCGATAAAGGGGAAGACCGTGACATCGTTGCTGAATTCAGCAGACTCGGTGCACAATCCAATGCCTATACGAATGCTACTGAAACGGCTTATTATTTCGCGGCAACAGATCATGCATATGAAAACGTGAGATTGCTTATCGATTTCGTACAGGATTCTTTCTTTGTCGAAGAAACAGTCGAAAGTGAGAAAGGAATTATCGTACAGGAATCACAAATGTATGCAGATGATCCTGGCCAGCGTCTTTATTTCCTAATGCTGAAGTCATTGTTTAGCAAGCACCCAGTGAAAAACGAAGTGCTCGGTACAATCGATTCAATTAACGGGATGACGAAAGAAGATCTCGATACTGCATTCAATACGTTCTATCATCCTTCCAATATGAAGCTTTGTGTAACAGGGAATTTCGATCTTGAAAAAATGATGGATATGATTAAAGAAGATCAGGAAAAGAAAGAGTATCCTGCTCCGACAGAAATCGTTCGGATCCATACGGAAGAACCTGCTGCAGTTGCAAGTAAAGAAACGACAATCCATATGCCGATCGGATCACCGAAATGCAGTATCGGCATTAAGGAATATGAAACAGCGATCGACCCTGAACAACTTGCTAAACGTACGCGTCTGACAGAGATTACGCTTGATCATTTCTTCGGTTTAAGCGGCGAATTTTATAAAGAGCTGTATGATGAAGGGTTGATTGATGGAACATACAATTATTCCCATACACTCGATAAGGATTTCGGTTTCACGATGCTGACAAGTAACTCGGATAATCCAGATGCGTTTGCTGACAAGCTGAAATCTCAGTTATTGTCGCTGAAGGATTACAAAGTAGATGCGGAGCTGTTTGAACGTTTGAAGAAGCGGACAATCGGACGCACGTTACGGAAGATGAATTCAATTGAAGCGAATGCAGAAGAGTATGTGTGGCATGCGATTAGAGGAATCGAGTATTTCGATACGATTCCGACGATCCAGTCATTAACTGTTGAAGACTGGCAGTCATTCTTGAAAGTTTGGATTTCTGAAGAACGTCTGGCAGTATGTACGATCATGCCGGAGAATTAAAAAAACAAACGGCAAGTGCAAGGACAGGTTAATGTCCAGGCGCTTGCCGTCTTTTTTTATGTGCGTAGAAACCGTAAATATAGCCGATGATAGCCAATATGATCGCTGGCGCAATCCAGCCGATGCCTTCTTCATAGAGTGGAAGATGTTGCAAAATACTTGTAACGAGGCTAAATGTGATACCGAATTCTTTCAACATATCAAAAAAGCCGATAAAGCCCGCTCCAGCTAACGCAAATAAATAAACTGATCGGTAACCGTTGAACAAGTTGTGGAAAAAGCTTAAACAGATAAGGACAATCGCCAACGGGTAAATTCCGATGAGGATTGGCAAAGTAATAGAAATAAGTTGTGTCAATCCGATATTTGCAATGAATGTACTGAAAACACTTATTATGAGCACTATCCATTTGTAGGAAATACTTGGAAATGTATTCGAGAAAAATGTCGAACACGCTGATACGAGGCCAACAGAAGTTGTCAAACAGGCAAGTAGTACAGCTATTCCAAGCAGTATTTGTCCAGTTGTACCCATCAATTCATACGTCAATTTCGTTAGAATGATGCCACCGTTTTCTGCATCAGGAGCTATCGTCCGACTCGTCATTCCTAAGTAAGCTAACCCGATATAGACTAGACTAAGACCAAATACAGCGATTAAACCTGACTTCATTGTCGACTTCATAATGACTTTTTTGTCCGTAATGCCCTTTGCTTTAATGGCATTAATAACAATAATGCCAAATACAAGAGCTGCAATCGCGTCCATCGTCAAATAGCCTTTTATGAATCCTTGCGTAAAAGGATTATTGACATAGTCCGCTTGTGGTGGACCACTTATGCCGGCAGGTTTTAAGATCCCCAGCATAACAATGGATGTAACGATTACTAATAGAATTGGCGTCAATATTTTACCAAAGCGATCTAATATTTTACTTGGCGTCAATGCTAGCCATGCAGTAACGGTAAAAAATAGGATTGTGAATAAAGTTAATGTGAAAGTTGTGTATACATAAGGGACGAATGGTGAAGCACCTATTTCAAATGCTACTGTCGCTGTTCTCGGAACTCCGAACAGTGGTCCGATTGCCATATAGACAACAACCGCAAATACGATTCCGAATAAGGGATGCGCTTTTTTTGCAAGGTCACTTAACTGGTCACCGCTTCGTGCAACTGCAACAACGCCGAGGAAAGGCAAACCAACTCCTGTTAAAAGAAAACCCGCGATTGTAATCCATGTGGCCGTACCAGCCTGTTGTCCAACTAAAGGGGGAAAGATCATATTGCCTGCACCGAAAAACAATGCGAACATGACAAGCCCGAGTTTAATAGTGTCTCTTGGTGTAAATTTATTCATTTATAATCCTCCGACACTAGAATCCAATCTGATTTTTTGTAAAACATATCAGTGGTCACTATAATTGAAAACCTAATGTTCTGTCAAGTTAAGGTGTTTGACATACATTTTAAAGTAGGTAAATGTCCAGTCCGATACCCATACTTATACATACACTAACACATCAAGTGATCTGGAGGTGTTGAGAATGTCTGGAAATGTTGGAGGACACTGTGGAAACAATAGCGGCGGATTTACGCTAATCGTCGTCTTATTTATTCTATTGATCATAGTCGGAGCGTCATATGTAGGTGGCGGATTCTGTTGATCGTCAAACGGGGCTGAGAAATAAAGGCGCACAAAATTTGTGCGTCTTTTTTAATTTTTTCTAATTCAACAAAATCTCTTTCTTACTACGCGATAAGTATGTTAACATTCAGAATAGAAGATGCAATCTTACAATATACTAGTTGGATTAGATGAGGAGGAAATACTATGTTGAATACAGCTGAAAATAAGTTTGCTAGTTATCCGCAACAACCACATGGTGGAAAATTGGTGGACAAGGTTGTTACTGGAAAAGAACGGGATGAAGAACTAATCAGGGCGAGACAATTACCGACAATCATGGTAGATATGGAAGCGGTTATCACGCTTGAAATGATTGCGACAGGCGTACTGTCACCAAACGAAGGGTTCATGAAGGAAGATGATTATACATCCGTATTAGAAAAAGGACGCCTCGCGGACGGCACAGTATGGCCAGTACCGCTAAGTTTTGCACCGACAGGTTCTAAAAATAGCGAAATCATTGCGACTTTGGCAGTCGGTGATGAAGTGGCACTTGCTAATGAAAACAATGAACCTGTAGCGATATTGCAGCTTGAAGATATTTTTGCCTATGACAAAGCGTATCGCGCAACTCATTTATTCGGAACGACAGACCGCAATCACCCAGGTGTCGATGCGATTTATAGAAGGATGGGTGATACTGCACTTGCGGGTCCAATTCGTTTGTTGCAACGAGTTGATTGGGGTCCCTTTGAGAAACTTCGATTAGAACCAAAAGATACATGGTATGAATTTTATGAAGAAAAAAAATTCCGTTCTACAGCGGGTTTCATCACAGGTGCAAATCCATTGCATAGAGGGCATGAGTATATTCATAAAAATGCTTTGGAAGAGATCGACGGACTACTTCTGCAACCGTTAGTGGAAATGGCGAAGCGTGAATACACACGACATGAATTTAGAATGCTGTCTTATAAAAGTGTATTGGAAACGTATTATCCTAAAGGCAGATCGATACTGGCACCACTGCGCGTAACATATATCTTTGCAGGTCCTCGGGAAACAGTGTTGCATGCATTAATTATGAAAAACTATGGCTGTACACATGCATTAATCGGACGTGATCATGCAGGAATCGGTGATTACTATGATAAGTATGCAAGTCATAGCATTTTCGACCAATTTAAACCGGAAGAACTCGGTATTGATATCCGTTTGTTCCATGAAGTGTTTTATTGTACACGTTGCGACGCTCAGGCAACTGAACAATCATGCCCGCATGATGTTCAGTATCGCATTAATATATCTGGTACTGGCATCCGTGAAATGCTGAGACATGGTATCATGCCACCGAAGGAAATTGTCCGACCGGAATCTGCACGTATTGCAATCCAAGGTGTACAACCGAAGGGGCTCGATGAATCGGATGAATCTATTTCACCTGTCGGAAAGACCATTAAGAGTATGTTCCCATTCTATTTGGACAGAACAAGATTGGGCGGACCGAAGCGCTTGAAACCGTTGACGATTGAGGAACTGACGAATCGCGACCTTGAGGCGGTGAATCTAGATGTACGAGCCAATGCTGACCGGATCTATCAAGACATTTACGACGAGTATACTAGTGTCGGGGATACAAATCGGAATCTACAGCCTGAATGGGTGATGGACACACGTGCAGCCTTGCATCATCAGCAACAGATGGTCGTAGAGGATCTCGAGGAAAAAGTGAAGCAGGCACCGAAGACAGCATCGGATGAATTCATGTATCAAGACAAAGAAGAAGCGGAAAAAGAGCTGAATGTAGCTAAGAAGATTCTAGGAGATATCCCTAAAGTGCTTCGACCGGATGATTTCGATTACCGCACGTGGAATGTGTTGCCGTATAAGAGGTACCGTGGAAGCGATGAGGAATAAGAGAAAAAGGAAAACAGCCGGAGACTGAAGTGCCGGCTGTTTTCCTTTTTTTACTGTCCTCTATACATCGTCAGTGCGTCTGCCACCATCGCAGCGACAAAATCACTTCCTCCATCATTCTCAATACCTTCAATCATCATAGCAATAATCTGTGTAGGGTTTTCAGAGTCATACGCAACGAAAAAGCCATTTTCATGTCCCCTGTCAGTACCTGCCGCTTTCAGTTCAGCAGTACCTGTTTTCCCTGCAAGTGCAATGTTCGGAAGGTTCGCGGATTGGGCGAAGCCTTTAACGACAACGTCACGTAAGTTACTGCGGATAACTGCTGCGTTGTCCTTCGAAAGCAATCCATCTTTCCATACTTCTCCATGCTGTTCATCAAGCAAAAGAGTAGGTTTGTACATCGTGCCTCCGTTAACGAATGCTTCATACATCGTTGCCAGATGCAGGATATTCGTCAGCATCTGACCTTGGCCGAAAGAAGTATCTGCTAATTGTCCTTCTGAGCTGATCTTCCCGTCATTGGAAATTTGTGATGAAGCGATATTCAGAACGAAAGGAATGTCTTCACCGAATCCGTAACGTGTCAATCCATCGATGAATGTCTGACGGCCCATCGCCAAAGCTTGCTGCGCAAAATAAATATTATCCGAGTAGATGAGCGCGTTGTTAAGATTTATCGGGTTCGGGGCTTCAGGGTGCAATCTCGACACCCGGTAATTGCCCCAAGACGCATCTTTTTGCCACGTTCTGCCTGTAATAGACAACCCTTCTTCGGGATTCAGATTGCCGATTTCCATGCCGATTGCTGCCGTTATCGGTTTCAATGAAGAGCCTGGAGCGTACGAAGCTGCATAGCGGTTAAACAGTGGCTTCAACGGATTTTCAGCCATTTCATTATAACGCGCGGAGCTGACGCCGAGCATGAACTCTGTCGGATCGAAACTCGGTGAACTGACAAGCGCCAGTGTCTCGCCCGTTTGAGGATCGACAGCAGCACTTGTTCCAGCCCTGCCTTTCATAGAATCAAACAACGATTTCTGCAACTTGGCGTCAATCGTTAACGAAATAACTTCTCCATCTTGTGCGGGCTTTTCGACAATCGTAATCGGTGTAGCTCCCGTTACCGGCTCTTTTATATAAATACGAATGCCATCATGTCCTCGAAGGCGATCTTCAAGAACGCGTTCCATACCTTGTCTGCCTATTAAATCTGTTTCTGTATAGCCTTCATCAGCAAGTTTTTCCAACTGTTCGGTTGTAATCTTGCCAACGTATCCTGACACATGTGCCAAAGCTTCTCCAAATGGATACTCACGCATTTCGGATTTCTGATACGTCACACCAGGCAGTTCAATTAGGCGCTCAACTAGCTCTTTTTTTGTGTTTGAAAGTACCTTTAATGGAACAAAGTAATTAGGTTTTACCCAACTTTGATTCAATTGCTTATCGATATATTCCGTAGAAACGCCAAGAAGGTCAGAAACGGTTTTTTTGGATGAACTGTCCGTGAACCTTTCTGGCACAATTCCTATTTCATAACCAGCTCCGTTTACGGCAATCGGCAAACCGTTGCGATCTACGATTTCTCCGCGTTTAGAAGAAATCGTAGAAATACCAACAGTGTCTTTCGTTCCAAGACCAGGTAAAATGAATGAAGGGTCCCATTCAGCGAACCAATTTTCTTGTTCCTCACGTATTTCATGAATCATGCGCAATTCCTTATCAAACTTCAACGGTCCCGCAGCGGTGTTCATGGAAATGTGAATTATGAAGGTTGCTGGTTCTTCAATAACAAATTCTTTCTCTTCCGGTGGCGCTTCATACGTTATTTTCACATTCTCAATCTCAAGATCGGTATACAATTTCTCCTGCCGATCGATAAAATATTCACTGTTAAAGGCGGCTGTTGTTTCTTCGGTCAAGTAATTGTTATGCATGTTAATGAAATCACTTTTTTCCCAAAGTGCCACATATTCTTGTAATCTATCTTCAGCAGTTGCAGGTTCTTCTTTAGAACAGCCAGCAACAATCCATATCAATAAAAAGGATAAAGCAAACGTCCACCTTTTTTTCATCAGAAGCCATCCTCTCTTCTAGTATAATATGAAGTAATCATGCTACTACTATATCGTAATGAAGATGAATTCGCACAACTTAATTTTTCAAACAATGCAGTTTTACTTTACTTTTGAAGGCAATACTACTACAAAGCCTAAATACTCAACACATTAATCGGAGGTATTCATATGTATGACCCGACCGTTTTTGATAATCTGAAAGTCGCTTTCGAAAATCAAGTATATGATTTGGATAATCTCGAACGTAAAATTACGATTGTCAATCGTGTCGATCGAATGGATTTTGCGGTACTTTCACGGAAATTCTCAATTCGGTTTGTACTACGGCACTTACTCGATCCGTCTGTCGAAATCGTATTAGAAGCATCGTTGAAAGAATTGTCGACTGAACTATTGGAAACGCCAAAAGGTAATCCAGGCTGCCTGCTCGCACTGCGTTTTAAGAAGCCGATTACGAATATTGATGAGCAATGTGAAGAAATCGAGAAAGCGATTTATGCCATATGGGAGCATGAAGTGAATGTGACGCAGACTGTAAGTTTTATGTACCGACGTGAACAGCCAAGTTATGTCGATACAATCGACGTACGGTTCAGTCAGAAAATTAATGAAGAACATATGGGCGAGATAGAAGAATTCCTCGATCATGTACTCGTGACGTTGCAAGTGTTAAGTGAAATATAGGGAAGCATTGCGAGCGGATTGCAGAAATGCATTAAATGACTATCCGTAACGGGCAATTGTCTATATAATATTAAATAGATTCGGCTATTTGTATTATATAGGAAGCTGAAAAATGAATTACTAATAATAAAGGATTAGGTGTAAAATATATGGGTTTATTAACAGTGAAAAATTTAAGTCATGGCTTCGGGGATCGCGCAATTTTCGATGACGTTTCGTTCCGATTGTTACAAGGAGAGCATATTGGTCTTGTCGGTGCAAACGGGGAAGGAAAATCTACGTTCATGAACATCATAACACGCAAATTGGAGCCGGATGCAGGGACAGTTAGCTGGGCGAAACGTGTGCGTGTCGGTTATTTGGATCAGCATGTCGTCTTGAAACAAGGATTGAGCATTCGGGATGTGTTGCGTACTGCGTTCCAATATCTCTATGACATCGAAACGGAGATGAATATGCTTTTCGGCAAGATGGGGGAAGTGGATGCGGATGAACTCGAGAAGTTGCTTGAAGAAACGGGCCAGATGCAAGATGATTTGACGAACAATGATTTCTATATCATTGACTCCAAAGTGGATGAAGTGGCGAATGGACTTGGACTCGATGAATTCGGACTGGATCGCGATGTCAATGATTTGAGCGGTGGACAACGGACGAAAGTGTTGCTTGGCAAACTGCTGCTTGAAAAGCCTGATATTCTGTTGTTGGATGAGCCGACAAACTACTTGGACGTGGAGCATATCGAATGGTTGCGGAACTACTTGCAAAACTACGACAACGCATTCATCCTCATTTCGCATGATATTCCGTTCTTAAATAGTGTCATCGGCTTGATTTATCATATGGAAAACCAACAAATCACACGCTACGCGGGCGATTATGACGAGTTTTTGCGTGTCCATGAGATGAAGAAGCAGCAAGTGGAAGCGGCTTTTAAGAAGCAACAGAAAGAAATTTCGAGCTTGAAAGATTTCGTAGCACGCAATAAAGCAAATGCCGCGACGAGCCGTATGGCAATGTCACGCCAGAAAAAGCTCGATAAGATGGACATCATTGAACTGGATGCTGAAAAGCCGAAACCACAGTTTGACTTCAAAATGGCACGGACACCTGGAAGGTATCTGTTCCAAACGAAGGATCTAGTCATCGGTTATGATGAGCCGCTATCCAGAGAGTTGGATTTAACGATGGAACGCGGACAGAAGATTGCGTTGTCCGGAGCGAATGGTATCGGGAAAACGACACTTCTGAAAAGTATCCTTGGTGAGATACCGTCACTCGCAGGTTCTGTTGAACTTGGCGATCATTTAGAAATCGGTTACTTCGAACAGGAGTCTAAATCGGATAATAACAATACTTGTCTCGAAGAAGTGTGGGAGGAGTTCCCGCATTTCACACAATATGAAGTGCGCGCAGCCCTTGCGAGATGTGGCCTGACGACGAAGCATATTGAGAGTAAAGTGAAAGTGTTGAGTGGGGGAGAGCGGTCGAAAGTACGTTTATGCAAATTGATCAACAGAGAAACGAATTTGCTTGTGCTGGATGAACCGACGAACCACCTTGATGTTGACGCGAAAAACGAATTGAAACGCGCGCTGAAAGAATACAAAGGCAGCGTTCTTCTGATCTCCCACGAACCTGATTTCTATGAAGGTGTCGTTACGGATATCTGGAACGGTGAAAACTGGACGACAAAAATGTTTTGATCATAATGACGGGCGCATTGACAAATTACAATTGTCAGTGCGGCTGTCATTTTTTCATTTGGTGCATTGCATTGCGATGTACCACGTGATACGATGTTTATTATGAGGTGATGAAATGGATCAAGAGATGATGAAGGGAAGTATCGATTTACTATTATTGTCTTTAATTGCGAAAAGGGATCTATATGGATACGAAATTGTAAAAGTTCTTAAAGAACTTAGTGATGATACGTATGAGATGGGTGAAGGAACGCTGTACGCCGCATTGAAACGTTTGGAGAAAAAACAGTGGGTTACCTCTTACTGGCAAGAAGGCGAAGGGGGCAGACGTAAATATTATAGTCTGACTGATGAAGGCGGAACCGCATTACAGAGCAAACTGGAAAACTGGAAATGGATGAATGGCCTTGTGCGAAAGAGCACGGAAGAATTGATATGAAACCGGAATTTATACGTTTTGTAACCGGGATCGTCCGTCAGACGGATTGCAACCGGGAAGAGCGTGAAGATTTGTATGAAGAATTGCTTACACATTTGGAGTGCTCTTTCATCGACTATCAGAAAAAAGGGTATTCAGAAGAGGAGGCTATGCGAACCGCTATGACAAACTTTGGAACTGAACAGGAAGTCGGCGATCAGTTACAAGAAGCAATGTATCCGTATCGGAAAGGCATGATGTTGGGACTATCGGTTGCGTCTTTGCTTTTCGCCTATAGTGTTTATGCGAGTCAATTGTTCATCATGGGTGATGCACATATCCTATGGCTTATTCTCGCGGTCTTGATTGGCATGGCTGTTCTATTTGTGACAGTACGTCCAGTTACTTCACTGAACCGTCGTCTTTGGATGAATGGCTTGTTGCTCGTTCATTTGTTTGTCTATTTTTATGGTTTACTGCTTGCGACCGATGTGCTTCCACCTTATTCTGTCGGTTTGACAATTATCGCGGTACTGATTTTATTGCTTGGAATTATCCTTATCTACCGAACGACAATCTATGATTATCCTTCAAAACGTCCAGCTTTATGGAAAGATGCGAAACGGTTGCATTTCATCAATATTACACTAGGTATTCTTGTCGTATTCGTTACCCTATTCTTCCTATGGGCGTTGTTATTGTTTAGTGAAGTATCGTCCATCTTTCTGTTGCTATTGATCCCCATCGGCTTATGGATGCTATCTTATGCAGTTCAAATGCGGTTATTGGCCAATCAAAAAGTAACATGGGCGTATGCTATCGTCTTTACTCAGATAGCGGCCGTTGTGGTGATGATTTTTTTGGTACGGGGCATTTAAGGAGGGGGAGGTACTGTGAATAAAAAAGCATTCGGTCTGCTTACAGCGTTGATCGGAATCGTGACGATCATCTTCGTTGGACTTGGGTTCGTATATGAAAAATCGGAGAACGAAAAGCAAAATGGCTTGACAGCTATTTTTGATGTCTCCGCAACTGGTGTCATTGCCACTGTCCGATTTGAGAAGGGGAAAGCCGGGATTTATTTGAACACTAAAGATGACGGTCCGATTGTCCAATTTCCTGTTGAACAAAAGATTTTAGATATTAGTTTCTCGAATGACGGGAAAAGGCTTGCTTATGTCGTGTCTGAAAAAGAAAGCAGTTCCGACAGCATAAGTGACGTCCATTTACTTGATATCGATACAAAAGCGGATATCCTAGCGTTCTCAGTCACTGCCATAATTACCGAATTGGCATTTGATCCTAAAAATCCCGATAAGCTTTTCTACTTGCAGGCGGATGTGTTTACAAATTATTCTCCAATTACGGGGAAGCGGCCACATGATTTTGACGTGCACAGCTATAATCTGGACAATAAGACACAAACACGCCATACCGATCTGAAGAAGTATGGAATGCAGTCATTGCATGTATCTGCAACAGATGAGTCGGTATTTGTCCAAATGGATGATGATGAAAACGTACAGTCAGCGGATGAACTATTTGCATCATACCAACGGATCTTTAAAATTCCACTTGATATGCCTGATGAAAAAGAGATTATAAGCAATCCCACAGGCCAACAGGACATATACGATTTTCTAGTATTACCGGAACTTGATGAAATCATTTACCAGGCTGTCGGTGGTACGAAGTCGAATGGAACATATGAATACGAACTGTTCAGCTTCAACTGGGAAACCAATCAAACCAAACAACTGACCCGTTTGAAAGAATATGCAGCGAAACCGATTCTTGGTTCCAATCAAAAAATCTACTTCCTCGTGGATCTCAATTTCGCAGGGCGAACACCGGATTATACAATTTATCAAATGGATCTGGACGGTGAAAATATAGTAGAAATTTTATGGTAAGCGAAGGCGTCATAACAATATAATGTTGTTATGATGTCTTTTTCTTTCGAAATAATGAAAAATCAAGGGATACCGGGATTGCTTGTCGAATGTGTAGGAAAGGGGGAATGCAGGATGATGAATGATAAAAATTCGGAAGAAGTACAGACGGGTTATATTGAAACGTCGGTCAAAACATTATTTAAGAAGTTTGCAAAAGAAAGGGATGTCTCGCTCGTTTACGGTGATCCGGTAGAAGTAGGGTTGATGAAAGTCGTTCCCGTGGCCAAAGTGAAATACGCTTTTGGTGGTGGAGGCGATGGAGCTGGTAATGAAGGTGGAGGCGGTAGTTTCAGCATTGATCCGATCGGCGTTTACGAAATAACACCCGAAAGTGCAACATTCAAACCTGTGCGCGATAGTAGGAGTCTACTCATTATAGTCATGGCTTTATTATCGTTCGGTCTATTCTTTTTTCTAAATAAATCGTCCAATAAAAAGAAGAGGTGAAATCAGGCCAGTCACTGCTAGTTTAGAAGCTTAATCGAGGTGGCTAGGTTATAGTGGATGTATTGTGAAGGGGGGATACATTCATGAAAAGAAATCGGGATTCGGACGTTTCGCGTTATGTGAATTCTGAGGATGCGCAACAGCGGTTGTATAAGCGATCGTTAATTGTTGTTGTGATGTCTCAGATTTTCGGGGGAGCAGGGTTAGCAGCTGGGATTACGGTTGGTGCACTCATTGCGAAGGATATGCTTGGTACTGCCGGTTATGCTGGTGTCCCCTCTGCTTTGTTCACGCTCGGTTCGGCATTGGCGGCACTCCTAGTTGGTCGGATTTCACAGCGTTTTGGCCGCAGATATGGGCTATCTCTCGGCTTTATCACGGGAGGAATAGGCGCAATTGGGGTCATACTTGCGACGACGATGAACAGCATCGTGTTCTTATTCATTTCATTATTCATTTACGGTGCTGGAACAGCTACGAATTTACAAGCCCGATATGCCGGTACAGATTTAGCCAGTGAAAAGCAACGAGCAACGGCAATCAGTATTGCAATGATTTCGACAACATTTGGCGCAGTTGCTGGACCTAATTTAGTAATACCAATGGGGGATTTTGCGCAAGTTTTTGGCATACCACCATTAGCAGGACCATTTATATTGGCAGCAGTTGCTTATATATTTGCCGGTTTGACATTTCTCGTTTACTTGCGTCCAGATCCATTTTTAGTCGCTAAAGCAATAGCATTGCATAACGAAAAAAATGCTGCAGAAACGCTCGATCAGGCGAGCTTAACGGCGAAAAATAATGTTAATCGGCTTGGTGTCGTCGTGGGCGGACTTGTACTTGTCTTATCTCATATGATTATGGTTGCGATTATGACGATGACACCCCTTCATATGCAAAACCATGGAACGGGGTTATCGGCAGTTGGAATGGTCATTGGTTTTCATATAGCAGCGATGTACTTGCCTTCACTTGGAACTGGTATTTTAGTCGATAAAATAGGACGTACTTTCATGGTAGTTGCATCGGGTGTGACGCTTGCTACAGCAGGACTCATGTCCGCTTTTGCTTCGGGGGACTCGCTATTTTGGATGGCATTCGCCCTCATATTGCTTGGACTTGGGTGGAACTTCGGGTTAATTAGCGGAACTGCAATTATCATCGACTCGACAGTACCTAAAACGCGTGCAAAAACGCAAGGTTCGGTAGATGTGTTTGTTGCGCTAGGAGGTTCTGCAGGCAGTATATTGTCTGGTGTGGTCGTTGCTTATTCTAGTTTTGCGTTTCTCGGAATGATTGGTATGTATTTATCATTATTGCTCATTCCGTTAATCCTATGGGCGTCTTATAAAGAACGAAGCAAAGGGAAACTACAAAATCATTAGATTCAAGAAACAAAGAAGACTTGGCATCCACTCGCCAAGTCTTCTTTACGTTCATTCTTCTAAAATTGCAGCAACTGTCGATTCGACTTCTTTTCTATTCATCTTTTCACGACCGCTATGCAACGCCGCGAGCGTGCTCTTTGCAAGAGCTAGAGGGATTTTGCAGAACAGCAAGATGTTTTTTGTAGTAATTGATTCGATGTACTCATCTGCTTTCGCTAAATTAGTTTCCGCATAAGTGAACATATCATCGCGCGTCCAACCGTCCGGAATGAAACGCACTCCACGATCTGCATCTTCATCCTGATTACGGAGCATATTGACCGCTTGCAAACCGCGTCCGTAACCGATTGCCAGATCGCGATCTGTCTTCGTCCCGTCATAAGCTTCCCATATGTCAGACAACATGACGCCTACTAGACCCGCAACATAAAATGTATAATCATCCAAATCCTCAAGTGTGTTAATCTCAAAGTCTTTTTCGACCCACTTAGCCATTCCTTCAGCCATTATCCGTGTCGAATCTTTCACTTTTTCAATTACGTCGTCAGGACATACTAAAAGCCAGTCACCGAGCCGTAATGTGACTTCCGGCAACAGTTCTGCGTATGGACGGAGAAGTACTCTATACGCTTCTTCATCAAATTCATTATCCAAAAGCCTGCTAGTCTCCACTAGAAGAAATTGCTTCGTTTGGGCATCAATCTGTTCATGGTCCTCGATCTCATCAATCGCACGCATGCATAAATACGCAGAACCGACAGCTCTCCGCAATGTGGGGTTCAATAATTTGATGGGTATGTAAAATGTCCTGCTTGTCAATTTAAGAATATGCATAGCTTCTTTTAGCAATTTAGCATCGTTCGTCAATGTAGATCCTCCTCAACTTTCTAGAAGTGCTCGGATAAATAAACAGAATGCAGCTAGTTATTATAGTTATCATACACTAATTACTGAATAACTTTCCATTCATTCGATACACAAGTTGGAATGGAGTATCTAAATAATATTCAGATAGAAGGATAGGAATCTTACTTCATACACATAATGATACTTACCGAACTTATAAGGAGTGTCAGCATGTTAGATGACGTTAAAAAGGAAGAGCCGCTATTTGAAGGACAAGTTAATGAGATGCCACAATTTACACTTGTGTTTAACGGTGAAGAATACCAAGGTGTGTTCATTGATGGAGAAGTGAGCTGGTATCATCCGCAACCTACTAGTGTTATTGGAGAGAAAGAGCTTGATGCTATTGAAAGTAAGCTTGAGGGTTTGTTGAAAAAGAACTCGGATTAATATAAAAATACACGATCCAGTAATTGTCGGATAGTAGATTATAGGAGGCTTACTCATGCATTTGTTACCACGTGAAATTGATAAGTTAATGATTGTCGTTGCGGCAGACCTTGCCAAGCGGCGAAAAGAGAGAGGATTGAAATTGAACCATCCAGAAGCCGTGGCGCTCATTACGTATGAAGTTCTTGAAGGTGCGCGGGATGGCAAAACTGTTGCGCAAATGATGGAGTACGGAACAAAAGTGTTAACTCGCGATGACGTAATGGATGGTGTTCCTGAAATGATCCATGATATACAAGTTGAAGCCAGTTTTCCTGATGGCACAAAACTCGTGACGGTCCATAGCCCCATTACCTGAATTTGACTGGAGGAATATGAATATGCAACCTGGTGAATTGTTTTTGCAAGAAGGAGACATCGTCATTAATCAAGGGAAGACGATTTATACAGTAACTGCAACGAATACAGGAGACCGTCCTATTCAAGTTGGATCTCATTATCATTTTTATGAAGTGAATGAAGCGATGAAATTCAACCGGGATGAAACACTTGGTAAGCGGTTGAACATACCAGCAGGTGCTGCCGTTCGTTTCGAGCCTGGCGATGAAAAAGAAGTGGAGCTCATTTGTTTTTCAGGTGAACAACGGGTCTACGGTTTTAATAATAAAGTGGATGGTCCTATTAAAGGAGGATGCAAATAAATGAGCTTCAATATGTCACGAAAGCAATATGCTCAAATGTATGGTCCGACAATTGGTGATTCCATCCGATTGGCAGACACTGAACTTTTCATTCAAATCGAAAAGGACTTTACTACATACGGAGATGAAGTCGTATTTGGTGGAGGCAAGGTTATCCGTGACGGCATGGGGCAGCATCCGTTGGCAACCCGCGCTGATGGCGTGCCTGATGTCGTCATTACGAACGCGGTCATATTGGATTATACAGGTATCTTAAAAGCGGATATCGCAATTCGGGACGGCAAGATAGCAGCGATTGGTAAAGCGGGTAATCCACTCATTATGGACAATGTTGACATTATAATTGGTGCTTCAACTGAAATTATAGCGGGAGAAGGTCTTATCGTTACAGCGGGTGGAATTGATACGCACGTCCACTTTATAAACCCGACTCAAGTACGAACAGCATTGGCTTCAGGACTGACAACGTTAATCGGAGGCGGAACAGGACCTGCAGCAGGTTCAAAAGCGACGACCGTTTCACCAGGTGAATGGAATATTCACCGGATGCTCGAAGCCGCGGAAGGTCTGCCAATCAACGTCGGTTTCACAGGCAAAGGCCAAGCGGCAACTGAAGAACCGCTTATTGAGCAAGTGATGGCAGGTGCAATCGGGTTAAAAGTCCACGAAGACTGGGGAGCTACTCCTTCAGCAATCGACAACGCCTTGACTGTGGCGGACAAATATGATGTCCAAGTAGCGCTTCATGCCGATACGCTCAATGAAGGTGGATTCATGGAAAATACGATGGCTGCACTAAAGGATCGTGTCATCCATATGTATCATACGGAAGGAGCCGGTGGCGGTCATGCCCCCGATTTGATCAAATCAGCTGGATTTATGAATGTATTACCATCGTCGACAAATCCTACACTTCCATACACTGTAAATACAGTAGATGAACACTTGGATATGTTAATGGTTTGTCATCACCTTAACCCTTCCATTCCTGAAGACTTGGCATTTGCGGATTCGCGTATTCGCCGTGAAACGATCGCGGCTGAAGATATCTTGCAAGATATGGGTGTGTTCAGTATGGTCAGTTCGGATGCACAAGCGATGGGCCGGGTTGGAGAAGTCGTATTACGAACTTGGCAAACGGCAGATAAAATGAAAAAGCAACGGGGCGTGATGGAAGGGGACAGCGAAAAAAGCGATAATAACCGTGCTAAACGGTATGTTGCTAAGTATACGATTAACCCTGCCATTACACACGGTATATCAGAATATGTCGGTTCCATTGAGGTTGGGAAAATTGCAGACCTTGTCCTTTGGTCTCCAGCATTTTTCGGTGTGAAACCGGAAATGGTACTGAAAAACGGATTTGCAGTGGAGAGTTTAATGGGAGATGCCAATGCTTCCATTCCGACACCACAACCAGTTATCTACCGACCGATGTATGCGCAATATGGCAAGGCATTATCCAGTAGTTCTATTACGTTCATTTCCCAAGCTGCTTATGATAATAAAGTTCATGAAAAACTGGGCCTGAAAAAAATGATACTCCCTGTTCGAGGCATTCGGAATTTAACGAAAAAAGATATGAAACTGAACACGGAAACACCAGACATCTCAGTAGATCCTCAAACATACGAAGTTCGAATAAACGGAGAACTGATCACTTGCGATCCTGTTGATGTATTGCCAATGGGTCAGCGCTATTTCCTATTTTGAGGTGAATGTATTGATAATCGAAAAAGTACTAGCAAATATAGAAACGATGCCAAAGGAAGAAGTCGCTAAACGCCATATTGAAAAGGTGTATTTGGAGAGTGCGCATTTAGTGAAACGGGTTCAACGTGTGAAAACCGATCACGGTAATGAAGTCGGCATCCGACTCAAAGAACCTCGCGACTTAATGGCGGGTGATGTTTTATTCATGGATGATAAGAATATCATAATGATTGATGTGCTATCGGATGATTTACTCGTCATCCGTCCTCGTAGCCTTCATGAAATGGGGACGATTGCGCATCAGTTGGGCAATCGGCATCTACCTGCCCAATTTGAGAAAAGTGAAATGCTCGTCCAATACGATTATCTCGTCGAAGACTTACTGAAAGAATTGCAAATCCCTTATGAACGCGCTGAACGTAAAGTGAAAAAAGCATTTCGACATATAGGTCATAGCCATGACTAACAATATACTATCGCTGTTTCAGTTATGCGATTCCAACTTTCCGACAGGTGCATTTAGTCATTCAAACGGATTAGAGACGTATATTCAAGATGGACGTGTCCATGATGTAGCCACTTTTTTACAATGGCTGGACGTATATTTGAATGAGCAGCTCATCTATTCAGATGGGCTTGCTTGTCATTTAGTGTACAAAGCGTTAGTGGAAAACGATTTGGATAAGATATGGTCAGTAGATCGACTGTTGCATGTTCAAAACCTTCCTCGTGAAACGCGAGAGGGAACACAAAGAGTCGGTCAAAGGATGTTGAAGCTTGTAGATGTCCTATACGATATCCCCACACTAAAAGCATACGCGGAAAGAATCCAAACGAAGCAATCATATGGTCATCCCGCCATTGTCTTTGCGATAGTCGGTCGTTACCTCGATATCCCAACAATACCGACGACTATTTATTATTTGTATTCGGCAATCTCAAGTTTAGTACAAAACGCTGTACGGGCAATTCCGTTAGGTCAAACAGCGGGACAAAAGGTTCTTGCAGACTTTCAGCAATCCTTAATTGAAGCAACGAATAAAATACAGAATTTGGATGAAGCAGACTTCGGCATTGTTTCTCCAGGATTGGAATTAGCGCAAATGAAACACGAACACGTTAATATTCGTATTTTCATGTCGTGAACAGACAAAAGGAGAGTGTATTGGATGAATCCAATTAAAATTGGTGTCGGTGGACCGGTTGGTGCTGGGAAGACATTACTCGTCGAAAAATTAACGAGAGCTCTGCACGATGAGCTCAGTATGGCCGTCATAACAAATGATATCTATACAAAAGAAGATGCAAAGTTTTTAACACATAATGGAGTATTACCGGCGGATCGGATTATTGGTGTTGAAACGGGTGGTTGTCCACATACAGCAATACGTGAAGATGCGTCCATGAACTTTGCTGCGATTGATGAATTGATTGAAAAACATCCTGAAGTGGAACTTATTTTTGTGGAAAGTGGTGGGGATAATCTCGCTGCTACATTCAGTCCGGAGCTTGTCGACTTTTCGATTTACATTATTGATGTCGCACAAGGCGAAAAAATTCCTCGTAAAGGTGGTCAAGGGATGATTAAATCGGATCTGTTCATCATTAATAAAACAGATCTTGCTCCGTATGTTGGTGCAAGTCTCGAAGTGATGGCTTCCGATACAAAAGAATTTCGTGGGGACAAGCCGTTTGTCTTTACAAACTTGAAAGACAATACAGGACTTGATGATGTGATTGATTGGCTGAATCAGCATGTATTGTTAAAAGGATTGAAGTAAAGTGAACGAGTGGACAGGTCTATTACGATTAACGATGGAAGACAGACTGGGAAAAACTGTGCCGAGTAATGTTTATTTCCAAGGTGCTTTTAAAGTGATGCGACCTATCTATCATGATGATTCCGGCCAAGCTTGTTACTATATTCTGAATCCCGGTGGCGGGTATTTAGACGGTGATCGCTATTATATGCAGATCGCATTAGAACCGGATGCTCGACTCACATTAACGACTCAATCGGCTACCAAAGTGTATAAAACACCAAAGCACCATGCCTATCAAGAAAATGAGATAATTCTTAAGGAAGGAAGTTATTTTGAATACCTTCCGGATCCTTTAATCGTTTATCGAGACGGACGATACAAACAAATTACTAAAATCCGTATGAATAAAAAATCTACGCTCATATACTCGGACATTATCACGTCAGGGTGGTCTCCAGATGGCAGTCAGTTCAGTTATGATATGATTCAACTAGTCACCGAAGTGTATGTGGATGATGATCTGATGGTATATGATCATATTAAATTGACGCCGAATAACCAACAGATGAATGCACTTGGTATGATGGAGGGTTTTACACATATTGGTTCCATGATTGTTGTAAGCGAACAAGCGGATAATGAATTCATCGAAAAAGTGTATAAAAAGTTGAACACAAATGAAAAAGAAGTGAAAATCGGAGTCTCATCTTTGCCAGTCAGTGGGTTCACTCTGCGTATTTTAGCTATGTCATCACAAAAAATCGAACATGCCTTATCCGAATGTCATAACTTTATTAGCAGCGAATGGTATCAAACGAGACCAAGTTTTTTGAGGAAATATTAAAGATGTGTATATAAAAATTGTGCAAATTCAAAAAGTTGTTGACAAAAGATAAATGGAAATGGTATCCTCTAAAAGATAGATATTCTAAATGAAGAAAAGGAGGTACGGAAAATGATTAACGTTTTAAATTCTAAAATAAACATAATAATTGATCCGTGCCTAAAGCATCTCCTTTTCTAAAAAAAGATTCTTTGAGAATGGCATGGACTGCCTTTCTTTTATATGAGCACACGCTTATGCAAAAGGCGTGTGCTTTTTTGTGTCTTTATTAGAATGAATATTCGGTGTTTTCGCGCTTTGCGTGTAACATAAATAATAAGAAGAAGGGAGTGTGTTCAATGATGAATATTGAACATCAACGGAAAGTATTGACAAAGGAGTCGATAGAAAGTGGGTAGCTGAGGATGCTTACCAACGCATATTTAAAACTAAAAAATATAAGGAGGAAGAACAATATGATTTTTAATGATGAGCAACAACGAAAATTATTGGTAAATGACAAGCATACAAAAAAGATGGAGTGGGAATCTACAACAACGATTTACTATGAAAAATGGCAAACACATCAGGTAAATGTCACGGTATAATCACGTATTTTGATTCCTCTCGAAGAGGAGAAATTAAATAATGCATACAATTAATCATGAAGTAGTTCAACGACATATAGAAGAATTGAGACGGGAAGTCGCACAACACCGTCTACAAAAACGTTCAATTGAACGCAAAAGGAAAGAGCGCAAAAAGCTTCCTTTTTGGGCAGTGTTCTTCAGTTTAAGGAACTAATTAAAGAGCGTCCTCCAAACGAGGGCGCTCTTTTAAATGTTTAAATTTTTGGTTGCTTCAATGTATTATGAGATAATATGCTTTATTAATTAAACGAAAGAGGATGCGTGTAAATGGATTCAAAAAAAACGTTTTACTGGACACTATTTTTACATAATGAGTGGAGTTTATATGTTGCTTCAACAGAAAAAGGCATTTGTTACATAGGTTCAAATAATGCTTCATTTGATGAGTTATTGAAATGGGGAGAACGGCATTTCAATGGAGCTAAATTGATAGAAAATCCTTCCGCTTTTGAAACAAATAAATTGATTGAATACCTGGATGGGCGTAGGATAAATATTGAGTTACCAATCGACTTAAGAGGAACGGACTTTCAGCAACAAGTTTGGAAGCTGGTTATGGACGTTCCATATGGAGAAACTGCTTCTTATAAGAAAATTGCTGAACGTCTCGGACGACCTTCAGCTGTCCGTGCAGTGGCAGGGGCAATTGGTGCGAATCCTGTCTTGTTCATCGTTCCGTGTCATCGGATCATTGCGAGTAACGGGAAACTGACAGGATTCAGAGGCGGGCTGCCGATGAAAGAATCGCTCCTTCGTTTGGAGAAAGAATACAAGCAACAATAACTAATTGTATACATTTCACCGAAGCGGAAATGCTTAGGAGAGATGAAGTATAGAAAAGGAGTTCAACATTATGACGATTAAAGTAAAAGCAATTATAGGCAGTACAAGTTCAAAATCCTATAACTTGAAAGTAGTACAATACTTGCAAAAGAAATATGCGGATAAAATGGATATCACTCCAGTTTTCATTAATGATGTGGAAATGTTTTCAGTCGATATCGAACGTACGCCTCCACGTCATGTTGTAAAATTTATGGAAGATGTCAGAGAAACGGATGCGCTTCTGTTTGCAGTTCCTGAATATAACTTCTCCATACCAGGTGCGTTAAAAAATGCGTTGGACTGGTTATCTCGCAGCAATTTTGCGATTAAAGAAAAGCCTACATTCATAGTAGGCGCTTCAATGGGCGTATTAGGAAGTGTTCGTGCGCAATTACATTTAAGAGAAATACTATCAAATCCAATGCTGTCACCTTCCATCATGCCAAATAACGAAGTATATATCGGCTCTATTCATCAGAAAATGAATGAGGATGGCGACTTTATAGACCAACCAACAATCGACTTCCTCGATGTAGTAGTCAACAATTTCTTAGAGTTCTACTCAAAAACGACAGTGAAAATGTAAAACTAAATTGAAAGACCGCCTCCCTTAGTATTGTGGAGGCGGTCTTTTGTATAGTTCATCGTCTATCACTTTTTGGATCAAACGCATCCCTTAACCCGTCACCGATAAAATTAATGCTTAAAACGGTAAGGAGAATCGCAAGTCCTGGTGGAATCCATGCTTCAGGATGGTATCGCAAAATCCTCAATCCTTGCGCTTCTGAGATCATATTGCCCCAAGTTGGTGTCGGTTGCGGAATCCCCATACCGATGAAACTTAATCCCGACTCGACTATAATCATCGCTGCCATTAGCAATGTCGCATTCACGATAATTGGCCCGATGGCGTTCGGTAAGAAATGCCTGAAGATAATTCTGAAGTCACTCGCTCCAATGACTCGTGCGCCAAGAACGAATTCTTGTTCACGCAACGAGAGGAAAGTACCTCTAATAATCCTTGATAATGTAGGCCAGCTCGTTACTGCGATTATGACGACAAACAAGCCGACAGTCACTTTTTTCAAAAGAGCAATAATCGTCAAAGCTAATACTAAAAACGGTAAGGCTAGAAACAAATCGGTAATACGCATAATAATACTGTCGACTTTACCACCGTAATAGCCGCTTAACGTCCCGAAAACTAAACCAAGAAAAACAGTGAACACCATTGTACTAATACCGATTGTCAAAGAGACTCTCGCTCCGTAAAGCAGTCGTGCAAAGTTATCTCGTCCTGAACTGTCTGTACCAAGAATATGTTCACTACTTGGCTTTTGTTCGACTTTTAACAAGTTATGCGCTTTTGGATCATGCTCAGTCAAAAGTGGTGCGAATACGGCTGAAGCGACTATGATAAAGAACACAATCATCCCGACGATAGCTAGTTTATTTTTTAGAAATCGTCTTAGAGATAATTGGAATGGACTGCGGTGTTTTCGCATCGATCCATTTACATGTCCATCAGCATTTATATCTTGTTCATTCAATGTTTGCATGTATGCTCACCACCTCAGTCATAGCGGATCCTCGGATCGACGACGCTATAAAATATATCTGCTAACAGATTGCCTACAAGAATCGCAACACCGAGCAACAGTGTAATTGCCATCACAACAGGATAATCACGATTGATGACTGAGCCGATGAAGAGCGTTCCGATACCTGGAAAGTTAAATACTTGTTCTGTAATGATCGCTCCTCCAAGCAGAGGTCCAAGTTCCATTCCGAGCAATGTGATAATCGGAATCATTGCATTACGCAACGTATGCTTATAGAGAACGTTATTTGCAGACATTCCTTTCGCTTTAGCCGTACGAATAAAATCACTACCGAGAACATCCATTACTTCTGACCGCATATAGCGCATATAGCTGGCCGTGCTTGCAAGTCCGAGTGTTAAACCCGGCAAAACAAGGTGGTGGATACGATCTTTGAATTCTGCTATGCCTGTCAGCTTAGTGGATGAAATTGTACCTTGAGCAGGAAACCATCCAAGTTTAATTGAAAATAAGTAAATGACGACAAGCCCAAAGAAGAAGTTTGGGACGGCTAAACCGAAAAATCCAAAAGTCGTCGTACCATAGTCAATTAAAGAATAAGGCCTGCGTGCAGAATAAATGCCAATTGGAAGGGCGACTATTAATGTGATGAATAGTGCAAACAATCCAAGATAGACAGTGTTTAGAAACCGTTCTTTAATCAGACTCTCAACGGATCTGCCTTTATAGGTAATGGATTCGCCAAAACTGCCTTGCGCGATCTTTGAAGCCCATCGCACATATTGTACGGGCACAGGTTTGTCCAAGCCAAGCTCAGCCCGTTGTTTTTCATACACTTCCATACCGACTTCAGGATCGAGAATCTTCCCTGAAAAAGGATCTCCTGGAGCCGCTTTAGCTAAACCGAAAACAATTATCGACAGAGCAATCAGCATAGGGATGAAAATCAGAAAACGCCTGATGATATATTGATACATCCGCTTTCCCCCTTAGGAAATAGGGGAGTATACTAATTCGTATACTCCCGCTAATCCATTTCTTTTACTCTTCTATCCACCACTCATGCGAATCTTGATACATAGTGGACGGAAGTATTTTAATGCCTTGTATGCGGTCGTTATATGCCCATAGACTATTTTGAGCGTATAACAGTAACGCTGGTAAGTCTTCAGAGTACAGTTTTTGCCACTCAGCATATACTTGTTTGCGGTAGTCTTGATCGAATGCTTCAGGTGCTTTGACCGCTTTTTGCATTAATTCTTCTGATTTCGGATTGTTCCAGCGTGAGAAGTTGTACCCCGCCCGAGTAGCCCACAGACCTGATGGGTCCGGATCTGTACTGCTCAAACTCCATCCAATTAGATAGAGATCCCAATCAGTATTATCATTCGTCAAACCAGGTACGTAAACGGACATTTCTGCAGGTTGACGCAAGTTCACCTTGATGCCCGCTTTTTCCAAGTCGGATTGAATAATTGGCGCAGAACGTTCGCGCAATTCGTTACCAGTAGGATAATCAAGATTTAAAATCCATTCCTTGCCTTCCGGGTCTTCACGGAAACCGTCTCCAGTAACATCTTTATAACCGAGTTCATCAAGAAGTTTTCCAGCTTTGTCTACGTCATACTCATAATTCGTCGCTGCTGATTCATCGTATGCCCACATTTGCTGAGCAATTGGTGAGTTAATCGGCTGGCCGCGACCGTGCAATAAGCCTTCTCCGTGTCCAGTTCCGACGAGTCCCTGACGGTTAACAGCGTGTGCAATCGCTTGACGCACTTTAGGATCGGACAGCTTTTTGTTCGGTATCCAATTTTCAGGTGTGACAGCACCTGAGTCTACGTCAGCTGTTGTTCTGTGATTCAGCTTGAAGCCCATGAGCTGATAGCCGAAATCCGCTTGTTCAATGATATTAATATTACCAAAGTCTGCGACGATGTCATGATCCGCTGGAGCAATTCCCCCAGGGCTAGCAACAAAATCGATTTCTCCTTTTTCAAGAAGACCGATCATGACAGATTGTGCAATTACTTTCCAGACAACGCTGTCAAGAAGTGGAGCACCTTGCCAATAATCTTCGTTACGCTCAAGAATATATTGTTCGCGTTCGATCATATCTGCGAACTTGAAAGGTCCTGTACCGATCACTTTTCCAGGCTCTTTAGATTCTGCTGCTTCAGTAATATCTTTCACAGCAATATCTTTAAAGACATGTTTAGGAATAATCGGGAAACTAGCATAATACAGTGGAGAAACGTTAGGCTCTGTAAATTTGAATGTTACTTTATAATCCCCATCTGCCACAACACCCGCAAACTCATCCGTTTCACCAGATTGATACGCTTCATAACCGAGTAAAGGAGCAACATAGTTTACACGTACACCCCCGGCCATTTCATAATCAGGGTCGGACATTGCTTGGTACGTATACACGACGTCTTCAGCTGTGAAGTCTTCTCCGTCATGCCACTTTACGCCTTCTCTTAGGAAAAACGTAATTTCTGTCTGATCCTCATTCGTTTCCCACTTTTCGGCAAGGCTCGCAACGAATTCGAGTTTTTCGTTTTGAGTGACTAAACCTTCATGTGTGAAATCAAGAATGTTTGATTCGTATGCTTCCTCGTAAAAAATCGGATTAAACATTCCTGTTGGTGCTGAATACATAGCGCCGACAATTGTTCCACCTTTTTTAGGCCCGGCTTCCTCAGTTGCATCTTCTTCAGCAGGCTCCGTTTTGGTCACATCCTCAGGTTTCGCTTCTGTAGCATCAGCCGGTTCAGCATCGCCATCATTGTTGCAAGCCGCTAAAACTATTCCTACCATCAACACCACTAGCAAAAGAGCAAATCTGTGTGGTAACTGTTTCAACAAAATAGTGTCCCCCTTTTATTCAAATAATATGGTGCAACCGGAAAATTGCTGCGATAAGTGATGCAACGTATCACCCCCTGAGCGTTTTGGTTGTAACAAATTCTCCTGGTTCTTGTTGTAAGCAATGTTATTAGTATAGTTAAGAGCGGTCATATAAATGACAAGCAACAAAATGTCCTTCATCGATTTCAATCAATTCAGGTCTATCGATCGTGCAACGGTCATGTGCTTTTGGACAACGCGTTCTAAAAGTGCAACCTGATGGTGGGCTGGCAGGGCTCGGCAAGTCTCCGGATAGTTTGATTTTTTCTTTGCCCCTTGCTTGTTCACCGCTTAAATCGATGACAGGAATAGATGAAAGCAAGGCTTGCGTGTACGGATGTAGCGGATTGTCATATAAAGATCGTTTCGGCGCAATTTCAGCAAAACGTCCCAAATACATGACGGCGACACGATCACTTATATGCTTCACGACACTCAAATCATGCGCGATGAACAAATAAGTGAGCCCAAGATCCTCTTGTAAGTCTTTCATTAAATTGAGAACTTGCGCCTGAATGGATACGTCGAGTGCAGACACGGGTTCATCGCAAATCACGAATTTGGGATTGAGGACAAGTGCTCGTGCAATACTTATCCGTTGACGTTGGCCGCCTGAGAATTCGTGAGGATACTTTTGTAAATCATCTTTGCGCAACCCGACTTTCTGGAGAACTGCGAGCACTTTTTGCTTACGGTCCTTTTTGGCAAGGTTTCCTTGAACGAGCAATGGTTCCTCGATGAGTTGTTCAACACTCATTTTGGAGTTCAGCGAAGCGAATGGATCTTGAAACACCATTTGCATATCTTCCCGTATCGGTCTAATGAGCCGTTGTCGTAATGTCGTAATATCCTTGTTGTCAAAGATCAGCTGCCCGTCAGTCGGTTCAAGCAATCTGATCAATACGCGACCAAGCGTCGATTTACCTGAGCCGGATTCACCAACAATTCCAAGCGTCTCTCCCTTTTTAATACTAAATGAAACGTCGTCGACCGCTTTTAGTTGGCCGACAGTTTTTTGTAGAACTCCGCCTTTAATGGGGAAGTACTTTTTAATATTACGTACTTCCACAAGAATGTCTTCATCAGTAAGGCGAGTGCCAACTTGTGCATCCTGTTGTTTTGTACTCATTGTCATTACTCATCGCCTCCGTCTTCATATAAATGGCAACGGACGAAATGATCGGCGTCCAATTGGAGCAATGGGGGATTGATTTGTCTGCACTTTTCCATGACAGCCGGACATCGAGTGGAAAATCTGCAACCTGCCGGGAAGTTATAAGCGGCAGGAACAGTGCCTTTTATCGTCCCTAAGCGTTCAACATCCTCTTCCATGTTAGGTAAACTGCTTAATAGACCGTTCGTATACGGATGTTTTGTTAGTGAAAGTAATTTCTTTGTCGGTGCTTGTTCAACAATTTGTCCGCCATACATGACAATCACTCTATCGGTATATTCATAGACGACACCTAAGTCATGTGTAATGAGCAGGACCGCCAAATTGTAGCGCTTTTGCATGTCTTTGAGGAGGTCGAGAATTTGTGCTTGTATTGTTACGTCAAGTGCTGTTGTAGGCTCATCCGCAATAATGAGTTCAGGTTCGCATGAAATAGCCATCGCAATCATGACCCGTTGTCGCATTCCGCCAGACAGTTGATGAGGGTATTCTTTCATAATCGCATCTGGTCGGGGAATACCAACGACGCGCAACAACTCGGTCGCTTTGTTCCTGGCGATCTCCTTCGATACCTTTTTATGTTTGCGGATCATTTCAGTAAGTTGGTTCCCAATGGTAAAGACCGGATTTAAAGCGGTCATTGGTTCCTGAAAAATCATTCCGATATGATTACCTCTAATTGTGGTCATCTGTTTCTCTTTTAAATCGAGCAAGTTCTTTTCCCTCACCCGTATGCTTCCTTCCACAATCCTTCCAGGTTTATTAATCAACTGCATGATGGAAAGTGCGGTAATACTCTTGCCGCTACCAGATTCTCCAACAATCGCGACGGTCTCGCCGGGATAGACAGAAAAACTGACATCATCAACCGCTTTTGCAACCAAATTCTGATCCAAATAGAAATACGTCTTTAATTTTTGGACATCCAATACCGGTTCGCTGCTCATAAAGACACTCCATTTCTTTTCAATGTCGTATGGGGGAAAGAACGCTGATAAGCACATGAATTTTCATGAACAATTAATAGTACCTATAATCGTAAGTACAAAAAACTGAATTGTCAATCGATTATTTTGTTATATTTTGTAAACTAAAGTAGGTGTTTGTCGATTAATAGAGAGAAAATTCCGTCTTTCGTAAAGTGAAATATCCGGACAGCGAAAATGTATGGGAAAGTAGGCTGGAAATTGCACAATCCTTTTTTTTTTGCATACTAAAAGCCTCCTCATCCGTTTGGATCAGGAGGCTTAACAAGCAATTATCAACGTTATGGCAAAATGGCAAAAGAACGGACGGGGAAACCAGATGCTTTTTCAGGTTTCGGGACGATATTGAAGATAACGGCACCTTTTACAGGAAGCTTGTCTAGATTGGTCATTAATTCGATTTGATACGTATCTTGTTCCAAGACATAATATTCTCCTTCGAGTGCCCCTTTTTTGCGGAAATCTACTGCAGAATCCGTATCAAATGTCTCGTGACCGACAGCCTTCACTTCGCGCTCTTCGAATAGGAATTTCAATGCTTCCAAACCCCATCCTGGAATATGGTTATTGCCTTCAGTATCTTTATTATTGAACGCTTTATGGTCTGGCCAACGTTTGGACCAGTCAGTCCGCAATGCGACAAACGTTCCCTTCTCAATTTGGCCGTGGACAGCTTCGAAATCGAGGATGTCCTGCACACCAAACGTGAAATCATGATCAGCTTCAGCTGCCTTTGATTTATCAATGACAATCAATGGCAAGACCAATTCTTTCAGTTCCAGTTCTTCTAAAAACCGTGTATCTCTAACGAAATGGATTGGTGCATCAATATGCGTACCATACTGACCCGGAAACGAAAACTTCTGTGCGAAGAAACCATCGTCATGATTGAAAAGGGTTTCGAATTTGGCATCTTCGAACATAAAGAAATGGGGTGAATCCGGCCCGAATGTATGAGTGAGGTCCACCCATTGTTTTTCCTTGAGAAGTTGTAATGCGGCTTGGATTTCGTTCAACGTTTGTGTAGTCATTGTCAACACTCGCTTTCTTTGTTTTAGTTAGTTCTAACAGCAGATTTTTCCGCAGCATTGACTAATGCTTGTTTGAAATCGGCAATCAAATCCTCAACTTCTTCCAGTCCGACAGAGAAGCGCAATAGCCGTTTATCGACACCGCGCTGTTCGCGTTCTTCTTCCGGGATATCGGCATGTGTTTGGGTCGTCGGATAGGTGATGAAACTTTCCACTCCACCAAGGCTTTCTGCAAATGTGATTAAACGCAGATTTTCGAGAAAAGGACCGACCCATTCGCTATCCTGAAGTCTGAAGGATAGCATGCCACCTGTACCTGCATATAAAACATCTGCAATTAATGGCTCAGTTTTCATGTACTCAGCCAATACTTTGGCATTCGCGTCATGTTGCTTCATCCGCACATGCAATGTCTTCAACCCACGGACTACGAGCCATGAATCGAATGGGGAAAGTGTAGCTCCAATCGCGTTATGATTTTCCCCCAGTTGTGTACATAGAGATTCACCTTTTGCAACGACAAGCCCTGCTAGTACATCGTTATGCCCGCCGATATATTTCGTCGCGCTATGAATGACGATATGTGCTCCAGACTCAATCGGCCGTTGGTAATAAGGAGTTAAGAACGTATTATCGACAATTAGTAGCAATTCATGTTTCTTTGCGAGATCTGCATACTGTTCGATATTAATTTCTACCATGAGCGGGTTCGTTGGCGTTTCAATGAATAGTGCTTTTGTATTTTTAGTAATAAGCTTTTCCGTTTCAGCGACACTTTCGAATGAAGTATAAGTTGTCTTTATGCCATATAGATTTGTATATTGATCGAATAACCGATAAGTTCCCCCATAAATGTCATCCGGTGCGATCAGTTCATCTCCTGATTTAAATAACGAAAGTACGAGCTGGATTGCAGCCATACCCGAACTACACGCAAATCCCGCATCTCCATTTTCCAAATCTGCTATACCATCCTCTAAAATTGTTCTGGTTGGATTTTTCGTGCGGGAATAGTCATACCCCGTAGATTGCCCTAATCCATCATGTTTGTACGCTGTAGATAAGTAGATTGGCGGGTTGATAGCACCCGTTTTCTTGTCACTGCCGTTTCCTAGTTGCACTAATTTCGTATGTATACTTTGTTCTGTCATCCTATTCATCCCCTTGTCATTATCATATAAAAAAGCCTCTTCATATAAGAAGAGGCTTTCAACGTTATACATGTTGAAATCGTTCTTCTTATCTTCAAGACGGTTAAGCCTTTTGGAGTTAGCACCATACCAAAATCGGGCTGGTTGCTGAGACATCTTCGGGCCAATCCCTCCGTCTCTCTTGATAAGAATAAATTATGGAATTGTTCAAAAAATAACTTAACTAAAGTTATCATGATTCAGAATAGATTGCAAGCCATCCTGAAAATTTTTTCAGCTGTTTGCTATACTGGAAGTATGCAAATGTAAATAGGACGCTGAAAAACTTGTAGATGACTAAATAAGTTCAGGGGGCAAAATCATGGTGAATATTACGGTGAACGCTATATTGCAATTCCCAATGTTGAACAATGCCATAATAAGATCTGGCGCAGATGCGATTGATGATAAACAAGTGGAGTGGGTTTCCGTCATGGAGAATCCGGTAGAAAACTTTGTCAGGGAAAACGAGTTTGTATTGACGACAGGAATCGGCTGTTTTGGCAATAAAGACGAGCTCATGAAGTTCGTGGAAGATGTATACAATTCTGGTGCATCGGTATTGGCTATTGCGACTGGACGGCACGTTTTTGATATACCGGAAGAAATCATAGAATTCGCTGAAAAGAGTAGGTTTATCATTTTGGAAATACCTTGGGAATTACGGTTCGCGGATCTTGTGCATGAAATTATGGGACATCTGTTGATTAATAGAAATAAGGCAATTAACCGTCCGAAAGAAATTCAGGAGCAATTAATCCAAATCATCTTGGAAGGTCGAACGCTTCAATCCATTACGGATTACATTGAACGTGAAATTGGGAAGCATATATTGATTGCGGATGAAAAAGGTGAAGTGGTGTCTGGGACGGCGGATAGGGCGGTGGTATTCTCTATGTGGAACAAACGTGTCGATTCCGTCGCTGCGTTAGAAGAATCCCACCATCCAAAATATTCAGATGTAAGAAAGATAGAAGAACGTAATCAACTACTTTATCAATTTACTATAAAATCGAACGGCAAGCCAAAAGGGAATTTCTTCATACTAACATCTGTTGATGAAAGCTTGAGTAAGCAGGATATAACAATCGCAGAACAGGCAACAGTTGCAACAGCATTATGGTTTTCACGTGATAGCGCTGTTGTCGAAGCAGAAGGTAGAATGCAGAATGAGTTCTTACTTAGTTTAGTAATTGGTGAAAACATGTCCCCCGAGCATATCCAGGCACATGCGGACTTGTTTAAATATAATTTGGAAGTCCCATATGTATGCATCATTGGTTGCCCTGAGAATTTGGGGAGCTTAATTCAGCAACAGCAAGGGCGTTCTTATTCACGAAAGACCGACTTGGAATATATGAATTCATATATTAAGGATGGCATATTTTACGCAGCTGATAGCATTGGGCGCAGACTACTATATGCATTTAAAAATGACATCATTATCATTTTCCTTGAAACTTCAGCAACCGCAACAGCAGACACGGTCAATCAATTTTTGGATTTAGTGGAAAGGCGGTTCATCCATCTATTGCCCGGCGTCTTGTTTTCATGGGGAGTCGGTAAACGGGTTGAAGGTAAAGATAACTTCAAAAGTAGTTATCAGAAGGCAAAAGCCGCACTGGAAATGGGGAGAGGAGAATTCGGAACTGGAAGGCGGACTCATTTTGACGACACTCAATTGAGCAGCCTATTACTAAATCTTGCTATCAATGAAGAAGTGAAACAAATCGCATTATCCGTTCTTTCGCCCCTGATCAATTATGACGATGGTAAAGGGATGGATCTAATTAAAACCTTTGCTATTTATCGTGCCAATAGTGGCAATGTAAGCAAGACCGCACGTGAACTTAATTTGCATCGTCAATCGCTCCTCTACAGATTGCGTAAAATTGAAACGTTAACAGGAAAATCACTCGTAAACCCTGATGATCTATTCCTTCTCGAATTTGCAGTTAAATTATGGTCGACAGATGCCATTACATCCACTAAATAAGTATGAATGAAAAGAGCCTATTTCTAATGGCTCTTTTTCTTATGGGGTAGCGTGGAGGAGTCGGCCATGTATACGGATATCGATTGAATAATTGTATATATCGATTGAATAGATGAATTTATCGATCAAATAATTGTGTATATCGATTGAATAAAGAAATTTATCGCCACTTCGGGACTTTTAACCCTCGTTTATTATTAAAAGTACAGCAATCGTCAAATATTTCAAAGTTGTATGAAAGAAATGTTAAAAATTCATACAAAGTAGAAGATGTATTTAAATTATTCAGTATATAAAATGAAGATATGAAGTTTACTAGCTTTGCTAGTCTGATAAGTCGCTTGTGAAAAATAAAGGAGGGACGTAAAAGAATGAATTCATTTACGGTGGAGGAATATCACGCTCGTATAACACAAACAAAGTTGCGGATGCAGGAACAAGGGATGGATGTCTTACTCATAACGGATCCTGCGAATATGAACTATCTCTCTGGATACGACGGTTGGTCATTTTATGTCGATCAGATGTTAATGATTTTTACAGATCGTGTACAGCCTATTTGGATTGGCAGGAAAATGGATGCTAATGCTGCAAAAGTGACGACATGGTTGAATGAAGAGAATATCCTTTATTATCCTGAAGATCATATCCATTCACAGGAGAAACACCCGATGGATTTCATTGCTCGTGTTCTTCAAGACATAGGCGTTGCGAGTCGGCGGATTGGGCTAGAAATGGCTTCGTATTATTTCTCGGCACTTGCGTATGAAAAACTCAAAGTGAATTTACCAAATGCAAAATTCATAAATGCGAGTCTGCTTGTTAATAAAGTGAGAATCATCAAATCTGATCAAGAGATTGAATATATACGAAGAGCCGCAATAATTGCGGGGATTGGAATGAATACAGCCATTGCATCTATTCAAGAAGGTGTACGGGAATGTGATGTCGCTGCAAATATATTCAGGGATTTAGTTAGCGGTACTGAAAGTTTTGGTGGGGATTATCCTTCCATTGTACCTTTATTGCCAGCTGGAAAGAATACGTCCACTCCCCATCTGACATGGACGGATCGCCAATATACGAACGATGAGGTAGTCATTATAGAGTTGGCTGGTTGCCATCGTCGTTATCATGCACCTATGGCGAGAACACTATCTCTCGGTCGTCCATCTGAAGAGGTATTGGAAACTTCAAAGATTCTTGTTGAAGGGTTGAATGTTGCAATCGAAGCTGTGAAACCAGGAGCGACTTGTGAAGAAGTTGAAATGGCTTGGCGCTCAGTCATCTCAAAATACGGAATCGAGAAGGATTCACGAATGGGTTACTCGGTCGGTATCGGTTATCCTCCTGATTGGGGTGAGCATACGGCGAGCATTCGAAGTGGTGACTTGACAATTCTTCAGCCGAATATGACATTCCATATGATTCCTGGCCTTTGGTTCGACGATTTCGGAGTGGAGATTAGCGAAACGATAAGAGTGACGGAATCGGGGTGTGAAGTGCTCACCGACTTTCAAAGAGAACTTATTATTAAAGACCAAATAGAAATCGCAATGTGAGTAGATGCCGGAAGGGAGCTTGGCATATGCAAGTAGAAAAAGAGCTCATGACCAATGAGCAAAATTTTGACAAACAATTGATTGAGTGGAGAAGGCATCTTCATCGACATCCTGAGTTGAGTTTTCAGGAAGAAGAAACAGCCCGTTTTGTAGCGGAAACGCTTAGGAGGTTTGAAGGAGTTTCTATTCAAACAGGTGTTGGAAGAACTGGAGTTGTTGCAACAATTACTAACGGTCCTGGAAAAACCGTTGCTATACGTGCTGATATGGATGCATTGCCAATTCAGGAAACGAATAATCATGGCTATGCTTCTAAAAACCATGGTGTCATGCATGCTTGCGGTCATGATGCACATACAGCGATACTTCTAGGAGCGGCCCAACTATTATCGGAGAGATCCTCAAATGGTAGTTTCACGGGGACTATTAAACTACTCTTCCAACCGGCCGAGGAAGCGACGGATGCAGAAGGATTATCAGGTGCACCTCGGATGATGGCCGAAGGTGTATTAGATGGAGTCGAATCCATTATCGCTTTACATGTCTGCCCTTGGCATGACGTCGGTGTCATTCAAGTGAATGAAGGATATAGCATGGCGAGTGTCGATGTGTTTCATGCCGAAATTCGTGGGACGGGTGGTCATGGGGGATATCCGCATCTCGGAACAGATCCCATTTGGATGCTTGGATCCGTGTTGCAAACATTTTACAGTATGCCGACACGGAGGTTATCCCCATTAGATACAGCTGTAGCGAGTATCGGTGAAATCCGGACGGGGACTGCTAGCAATGTCATACCAGAAGTTGTGTCGGTGACTGGGTCAATTCGTGCGTACTCACCGGAAGTGAGAGAGCAAATGATACTCGAAGTGGAAAAGGCATTTCAAATTGTTGTGCCGTTAGGCGGTTCCTATGACTTCACAGTTGTTCGAGGGGAACCCGCGTTAAATAATGATGGATCGGTAACTCAAATCATTAAAGATACAGTTAGAGAAGTGGATGCAACGATCCTAATAGAGGAAGGGCCATTTGGTCTTGGCGGCGAAGATTTTGGCTATATGGCTCAAGCAGTACCGGGTGCAATGTTCTTTCTTGGGTGTGCATTACCAGACGGTATAAGAAGAGATTTGCATACAAGTCAATTCGATATCGACGAGCGCTGTCTTCCGATAGGAGTTAACATCCTTGTTGAATCAGCCCTCGCAATATTGAATCGCTCAGATAGTTAAAAAGGGGTGCGTAAAGGTGGAAACAAAAGTGAAAGGTAAACCGATGTTCATTGCAGGACAATGGATTGATAAAGAAGTTGTCATCGAAGTGATAAATCCGCAAGACGGAAAGTTGATAACGACTGTCCCTTCTGCTTCAGAAGAAGATGTATTAATGGCGATAAAAGAAGCAGAAGAAGGTGTGAAAATAGCGGCAAAGATGCCCGTTCATGAACGGATGAAAGTGTTGGATGAAGCTGCTCAATATATTGAAAATCATCATGAACGATTTGCGACTACAATTTCATTAGAAGGAAGCAAAACAATCCGAGAAGCGAATTCTGAAGTGAACCGTTGTATAGAGACATTGCGATTAAGCGCAGAAGAGGCGAGACGAATTCACGGTGAAACGATACCCTTCGATCAGTCCGCAGGTGGAGAGAATCGGGTTGGTTATTATTATCGGTTCCCTATAGGAATTATAGCGGCCATTACACCGTTCAACGATCCTTTAAATTTAGTTGCTCATAAAGTAGGTCCAGCAATTGCTTCCGGCAATGCAATTATTGTAAAGCCAGCAACCGCTACACCACTTAGCGCGCTATTGCTCGCTGAAGCATTCGAATATGCAGGGTTACCACGGAAAGTGTTATCAGTCATAACAGGAAAGGGAAGTATTATCGGTGATATTTTGGTAACACACCCATCAATCCGGATGGTGTCCTTTACTGGAGGGCTTGAGACGGGTGAAAACATTGCAAGGAAAGCGGGATTGAAGAAGCTAAGCATGGAGTTAGGTTCGAATTCACCAGTCATTGTCCTAAAAGATGCCAATATAGAAACAGCGGTCGAGTCAACTGTGTCAGGCGCTTTTTGTGCAGCTGGCCAAAATTGTTTAGGTGTACAACGGATCTATGTCCAGCATGAAGTGTTTGAAAAGTTTACCTCTTCTTTTGTCAATCGTACAAGACAATATACAGTTGGAGATAAGATGTCGACGGATACGGACATGGGCCCATTAATCAATGGAAGAGAAGCGGAACGAGTGGAAAAGTGGGTTCAAGAAGCAGTCTTCAAAGGAGCGGAACTGTTAGTTGGTGGCGTACGAAATGGAGCATTTTATGCGCCTACAGTTTTGACGAATGTGCCATCCGATTGCATCGTTGCGCACCAGGAAATATTCGGGCCAGTCGTCTTATTGTATTCTGTAGCCGATTTGGATATGGCAATCGAAAAATCAAATGCAGTCAATTATGGCTTGCAAGCTGGAATCTTCACTAACAATATTGAGAACGCTTTCAAGGCAATTTCAGAGATGGATGTTGGCGGCATTATGATTAACGATAGTAGCGATTATAGGATAGATGGGATGCCGTTCGGCGGCGTAAAAGGATCTGGTTTAGGTAGAGAAGGTGTGAAGTTCGCAATCCAAGAAATGACAGAACCGAAAGTAGTCAGTTTTAAATTGGCTAATCCAGCGATTCTTTAAATAGAACATATTCAAGTGAAAAGGAGAAACTATATGGGGAAAAATTCTACGCCACTGAACAGCGTATTTTGGATTTCCGCCACAGTCATCACATTTTTAGTCATTTGGGGCGTCTTGGATGCAGCGGGAATGTCAAGGCTGGCCGATCGAGCATATGACACTGTAGCAGACGCATTTGGATGGTTCTATCTTATTTCGGTATTAGCCATCGTCCTATTTTGTGCAGGCTTGGCGATTAGCAAGTATGGGCGAATTAAATTGGGACAGGACGATGAAAAACCGAAGTATTCCTACTTTGCTTGGATCGGTATGCTGTTCAGCTGTGGATTCGGTGCGGGACTGGTCTTTTGGGGAATTGCGGAACCGATGAGTCATTTTGCGAACTCGCCAACTGGGACACAAGGCTTGACGGCTGAAGCTGGTCGACAAGCGATGCAATATTCCTTCTTCAACTGGGGTGTCCACCAATGGTCAGTCTTTACAATCGTTGGCTTAGCACTAGCATATATCCAATTTAGAAAAAAAGAAAAAGGAATGATTAGTGATACGCTCAATCCGATAATCGGCAAGAATAAGAAGAAGACGCTTCGTAAAACGATTAACACGTTGGCCGTTATCACGACAGTATTAGGAGTGGCGACTTCTTTAGGAATGGGGATATTGCAAATAAACGGCGGTTTGAACTATGTATTCAATATCCCGCAAAATACAACCTTTTTAGTAATAATTACAGTTGGATTGCTAGCCTTGTATTTAATATCTACGTTAACTGGATTGGATAAAGGAATAAAATTCCTAAGTATTTTGAATATGAGTTTAGCGCTTGGAATGATCGTAATAGTGCTCTTTTTAGGACCTACAAAGTTCATTTTCGAAGCATTTGCACTCGGTCTCGGTGATTATATCCAAAACTTTTTCAGCATGAGTCTCGGTTTATCGCCTTATGATGGCAACACTTGGTCGAAAGCTTGGACAGTTAACTATTGGGCATGGGTCATTGCCTGGTCGCCTTTCGTAGGTGCATTTATCGCAAGAATTTCTAGAGGCAGGACGATTCGTGAGTTTGTGTTTGGTGTGTTAGTTGTCCCACCTTTCATCGCAATTGTTTGGATTGGAGTTTTCGGTGGTACGGCGATTTACATGGATTTATTCCAAGGGGCAAATATTGCAGGAGCTGTGCAGAATGATGTGACAAGTGCATTATTCGCGACATTCGAGAACTTCCCGTTCAGTACACTCCTATCCGTCGTGTTCTTGTTGCTCATTGTTACTTTTTTAGTGACATCCGCGGATTCCGCTGCATTTGTTCTTGGCATGATGACTTCTGATGGGAATCCAAACCCTAGTAGCTTTCTAAAGACAGTGTGGGGGGTCTTAATGGCTGCAATTGTAGCAGTACTCATTAACAGCAGTGGTTTGCAAGGACTCCAAACAGCTTCGTTAGTGGCGGCATTGCCTTTTACAATTATATTACTTCTCATGGGCTACTCACTACTAAAGACATTAAAAGCTGATGAGAAAATGGACGCTAATTTAGAATTCGGAAAAGAATTCGTGAAAGAAGACGGATTAAATGAAACAGAGGTTGCTTTTGAAACAAGTATTAGGCAACCGGTACTACCTAAAAAATAAGCTTCGGAGGGATTTACAATGACAACAAAAGCAGAAGAAACAATGGAAATGAAATATAGCGAGTTAGCTGAGCTTGATAAAAAACATTTCTTTCATCCAACGACTTCATTCAAACAGCAACAAGCACAAGGACCGAAATTCATCTTTACGGAAGGAAAAGGAATTTATTTGAAAGATGTACGCGGCAAAACAGTCATCGACGGTCTATCGTCATTATGGAATGTTAATATCGGTCATGGGCGCGAAGAACTTGGCATTGCAGCTATGAAGCAGATGAAGCAACTTGCCTTCAGTTCGACGTTTGCGACAAACAGTCATGAACGTGTCATCGAGTTAGCTGAGAAAGTAGCGAAGATGGCACCCGGGGACTTAAACATGACATTCTTTACGTCAGGCGGCTCAGAGGCGAATGATACAGCATTTAAAACCGTCCGTCATTATTGGCAGTTGAAAGGCAAAACAGCTAAAAAGAAAATCATCACGCGAAATAAATCGTATCACGGCGTTTCAATGGGTGCATCAAGTGCCACTGGACTGCCGGCATTCAGAGCGTTTCCATCGCTCGCACCGGATTTCCTATATGTCGATTCATCCATTGAAGATCTTGAACGTCTCATAGCAGAAGAAGGCGCTGATACAATTGCGGCATTTGTCTCTGAGCCAGTCCAAGGTTCAGGAGGCGTCAATCCACCGCCAGAAGACTATTTCAAAAAAATCCGCGCATTGTGTGATCGACACGATATCCTTTTCATTGCGGATGAAGTTATAACTGGTTTTGGAAGAACAGGCACAACATTTGGTATGAATAACTACGATACGGTACCTGACATCATGGTTATTGCAAAAGGGATTACTAGCGGATATGCACCACTTGGGGGTATGGTCATATCAGAAAAGCTGAAGAACGAGCTTATCGAATTGTCCGATGGCGTATTCATGCATGGCTACACATATAGCGGACATCCGATGTGTTGTGCGGTGGCACTTGAGAACTTGCGCATCATCGAAGACGAAAAATTGATTGAAAACGTCCAAAATATGGGTGACGAATTCCAAAAAGGGTTTAAGTGGCTCGCAGATAAACATGATGTAATTAGCGATACAAGAGGAATCGGGTTGCTTGGTGCCGTTGAAATTATGAAAGACAAAGAAACGAAGACCCGTTTTGATGAGCCGGTTTCAGTGAAAGTAATTGAAGAGGCGCTTAATCATGGTCTTCTCGGACGTAGTATCATTTACGAAGGTCAAGATACACTCGCATTCGCCCCTCCATTTTGCATTAATAAGGAAGAAGTCGAGACGGTCATCTCCATTATCGATAAATCGATGACGACAGTGCTAAATCAGTTGAAGTGAATAAGAAAGTACGTTTAAGGTGGATGATCCTATTCTTAGGGCATCCGCCGTTTTAATTGTTAAAAGTCCATTAGTATACGTCTAAAAGACATAATGTTAGATACTCTTTCACTTCGGGTAAATAGTGTATAATGGAAGCATTAATGTGGAAGAAGGAGATTTGGCATGAGATCGAATTACGCAGATGACAGTCTTGCATTACATACTGATCTTTATCAGATTAACATGACGGAGTCCTATTGGGCAGACGGCATCCATGAACGGAAAGCGGTTTTTGAACTCTACTTCAGAAATTTGCCGTTTGGAAACGGCTATGCAATTTTCGCTGGACTTGAGCGGATTTTGGATTACTTGAAAGAATTCCATTTCAGTGAAAGCGATCTTGTCTATTTAAAAGAGGAACTCGGTTTTAAAGATGATTTCCTAACCTATTTAAAAGATCTCCGTTTTACTGGGGATGTTTATTCGATGGTTGAAGGGGAGCTTGTCTTTGCGAATGAACCGATTGTCCGCGTAGAGACGACATTGGCTGAAGCGCAGCTGATTGAAACTGCTCTCTTGAATATCGTTAATTATCAGACGTTGATAGCTACGAAAGCAAGTCGTATAAAACAAGTAGTGAAAGATGAAGTCGTTATGGAATTTGGCAGTCGCAGAGCTCATGAAATGGATGCGGCCATATGGGGTGCACGTGCAGCAGTCATCGGTGGGGTAGAAGCGACGAGCAATGTGCGGGCAGGCAAACTTTTTGGTATCCCTGTCGCAGGTACTCACGCGCACTCGATGGTACAGGCGTATAGAAGCGAGTATGATGCATTCCACTCTTATGCGAGGCGTCATAAGGACTGTGTTTTCCTTGTAGATACGTACAATACTCTAAAAATCGGCATTCCAACAGCCATTCAAGTAGCAAAAGAACTTGGCGATAAAATCAATTTTATCGGTATCCGTCTTGATAGCGGAGATATCGCCTTCCTCTCTAAAGAAGCACGTCGTATGCTAGATGCTGCCGGATTTACTGATGTGAAAATTGTCGTTTCAAATGATCTTGATGAATACACAATATTGAACTTGAAAGCGCAAGGCGCGAAAGTGGATGTGTGGGGTATCGGTACAAAACTGATTACCGCTTACGACCAACCAGCACTCGGTGCCGTGTATAAAATTGTTTCCATTGAAAATGCTGCAGGTGAAATGGAAGATACGATTAAAATCTCGTCCAATATTGAAAAAGTGACAACACCAGGTCAGAAGAAGCTTTACCGCATTATCGACAAAGAAAATGGTAAGGCGGAAGGTGATTATATTACAATGGCAGACGAAGATCCGACAGAAGAAAAACGCATTAAGATGTTCCATCCAGTTCATACATTCATCTCGAAATTCGTTACCAATTTTGAAGCAGTGAACTTACACGCGAAAGTGGTTGAGGCAGGGAAAATCATTTATCAAAACCCTTCGCTGAATGAGATGCGTAACTATGCCTATGCCAATTTGGAATTGCTTTGGGATGAATACAAGCGCTCACTTAATCCTGAAGAGTATCCGGTCGACTTAAGCCAAAAGTGTTGGGATAACAAAATGCGTAATATTCATGAAGTGCAGGACAAAGTTGATGAGTATGCAAACAAATAAGGAGGCGGAATTATGACATTCCAAGACCAAATTATAGAGCAATTGAAAAGTAAACCAACGATAAATCCAAAAGAGGAAATCCGTAAATCTATTGATTTCATGAAGGAATATTTGATTAAAAACCCATTTATCAATGGATATGTGCTAGGCATTTCAGGTGGTCAAGACTCAACATTAGTCGGTAAGCTCGCACAGATGGCTGTAGATGAATTAAATGAAGAAAATAAAACAGATCGCTATCAGTTCATAGCAATCAGACTTCCTTACGGTAAACAGTTTGATGAAGACGATTGTCAAGATGCGCTCAATTTCATTCAACCATCGAAAATTTATACAGTAGATATTAAAGCAGCTGTGGATGCAAGTGAACTTGCGTTAAAAAAAGCTGGTATTATCATTTCTGACTATACAAAAGGGAATGACAAAGCGAGAGAACGCATGAAGGTGCAATATGCTATTGCAGCAACTCATAGCTGTGTCGTGCTTGGTTCAGACCATGCTGCTGAAGCAATCACAGGATTTTACACGAAATTCGGCGACGGTGGTGCAGATCTCATGCCACTTTACCGTCTGAACAAACGACAAGGTAGGGAATTGCTGCAAAAGCTTGGAGCACCAGAGCATTTGTACAATAAAGTCCCTACCGCAGATTTAGAAGAAGACAAACCTGCTATTCCTGACGAAGTTGCGTTAGGTGTAACTTATGATGAAATTGATGATTACTTGGAAGGGAAAAAAGTATCTAACAAGGCACAAGAAACAATTGAAAGATATTATTCCCGTTCTGCACATAAACGACATATGCCTATTACGATATTTGATGATTTTTGGAAGTGAAGGCAAAACCCGTTGGTGATTATATATCGCTGACGGGTTTTCTCATTTGGCATTAATCCGTTCATGAAGGTTGTGACACCTTCTTAAATACGTTATCATGAAGTTACATTTTGTAAATTTTCGGACATGTTAGGATATGTTAATAGAAAGATGCTTTGAATTGGAGGAAATGGGATGTCACATGAATTGGTAATTGAAAAGGTTTTATCTAATATTGATAGAGTGATGATTGGAAAACGGGATATCGCCGAACTTAGCATGACAGCATTGCTGGCAGGAGGGCACGTCCTTCTTGAAGACGTTCCGGGTGTCGGTAAGACTATGATGGTAAAAGCGTTAGCGCGTTCGATCGGTGCTACGTTCAAACGGATTCAGTTCACACCAGATCTATTGCCGTCCGATGTGCTTGGCGTATCGATTTATAATCCGAAAGAGATGGAATTTGAATTCAGACCAGGGCCGATTATCGGTAATATCGTCTTGGCGGATGAAATCAATCGTACTTCACCAAAGACTCAAGCAGCTTTACTGGAAAGTATGGAAGAGTCTTCTGTAACGATTGACGGGGAAACAATTCGCATACCCCAACCGTTCTTTGTTATGGCAACGCAAAACCCGATAGAATATGAAGGAACATATCCTTTGCCAGAAGCGCAACTTGACCGCTTTCTTTTTAAACTAAGAATGGGTTATCCGAAGAGACTTGAAGAAGTGGAAGTATTAGTAAGAGCAGAAAAATCGGTGCCAATCGATGAACTTGAACCAGTACTTTCAATAGAGGATTTGACAGTTTTGCAAAAAGCTGTGAAAGACGTTGATGTCGACCATTCAGTTAAAGCGTATATGGTCGACTGTGCAGCAGAGACCCGTTTGAATCCATACGTATATTTAGGCGTCAGTCCACGTGGTTCCCTAGCTCTCATGAAATCATGCCAAGCATATGCACTCATAAAAGGACGCACATTCGTAACGCCGGATGACGTTAAATATTTAGCGCCATTCGTCTTTGGACATAGAATTATTCTAAAGCCGGAAGCCAAGTACGAAGGGATAACGACAACGGAAATTGTTGAAAGGATCCTTGCAAAAGTAAGTGTGCCGATTGATCGGGTGAGGACGAGATGAAGAAAAGAGGTTCATGGTTTTCGATAACTGGCCGACTCGTTTTCATTATCGCATTATGCATTGCAAGCTACGTGTTTGCAATGTTCCAAGGCGGTAAGGTGAGTTGGACAATCTTTTACGTCATGATGCCATTTCTTCTCTACTCAGCAGCGTTATTTTTGTATCCTATTAAGACGCTGAATACGGTTCGAACATTCCAATCAAAAACAATAGAAAAAGGCGGAAAATTGGTTGTCACCATTTCTGTTAGTCGCGCCATCCCTTTTCCGCTACTTTATACCGTTCTAACAGATAAGTGGACGGAGCCTATTATGGAAGAGAATTCTCAACATAATCATAAACACTTTTTTGTTTTCGGATTTAAGAGAAACGTGGATTTTACGTATGAAATAGAACACATCCCTCGAGGAGAACATATTGCAGAAGGCATCGAAATTGAAGTGTCGGACTTTTTTGGGTGGATTAAGAAAAGCGTTTTCTATCCAGTGAAGGACACGATTCTTGTCTATCCAAATACGGTACCGATACATTACGCGTCTATGGATGCTCAATTTGATCGTGGTGCAAGAATTGCTCCTTATTCACTCATCAAGGATACAACAATGGCAACGGGTGTGCGAGATTATCAGGCTGGTGACCGGGTATCGTGGATTCACTGGAAATCGTTTGCTCGGACACAGACGTTAATGACGAAGGAGTTTGAAGATCGACAGTCGGAAGATTTGATTGTCTTACTTGATGGAAGGGAATCTATAGTGTTCGAAAGTCAAGTGGAATTGTGTGCTTCCATTTTGGAAGAAGCAATATCGCACCAGGCGACTGTCTCGTTCATCTCAGTCGGTGAGGAGACGAAAATCTTCCCATTCATCCATTCATCTGATCAGTTCCATACGGTATTCGTCCATTTGGCTAAATTACAACCTGCTCAAGTGAATGATGTACATTTAGCAGATAGCTCCGTTATTGAATCATTATCAGGTAGCTTGATTATTATAACGAGTAATCCCGATTGGGCGTTCATCCAATCCGCTAATAGTTTAGCTCCAAGTGCCAAATCTATTATTTGTTTCGTTGTAGTGGAAGAGAAAAAAACGAGGTCTGCAGTGTTACAAGAGCAATTGCGGCTTCTTAAATCCAAAGGCTTTAAAGTTCATGTTGTTACTCAACCGCAATTTGCTGATGCTCTGAGGGAGGTGTCCGCTTGATGAATGAAGGCAAGACGGATATTCGACTTTTGTTATTCATGTATGGACTTGCATTTATATTGCTGTGGGAATGGCTGTTGCCAGTTGGTGAACTAACAGATACTGACCATTTAAGCATCTTTCTTTATTTTACCGGGCTGTCATTTATTTTCGGTTTACTGAGATTTAGATGGTGGATTTCTATTCCGTTAAAAGTTATATATTTATTCTTTGCACTTCATTATGTGTTTTATGACACGATATTCATTGGTCGGGAAACGGTCAATACATTACTTGCTGACCTGTCATCCAATTTCTCTATTATGGCTGTTGGTGATTGGGAGAACATTACAAATCCATTCAGAACTGTCTTATTTTTCGTCTTGCTTTGGATGACAATCTATTTAATTCGTCATTGGATCGAAGTTCGCAAGAGCATTCTGCTTTTCTATGCAATGACTGTCATTTTCATTGCTGTGTTAGATACTTTTAGTTCCTATAATGCAGATGGTGCGATTTTCCGGATCATGATTTCAGGATTGTTATTATTAGGTTTGTTGACGATATCAAAACTTGCTGAAAAACATGGCCGCAAACTGAGCGTCGGAATGTTCATCTCCTTATCGCTGCCAGTAGTATTTGCAGTCTTTGTGAGCGGTACATTGGCGAGTTTCATGCCCGAACAAGAACCTGCATGGGCGGATCCTATACCGTTTTTAAAATCACTTGTTAATGGTGATAGTGCGGTTGGTAGTGGCGAAAGCATTTCTCAAAGTGGTTATGACCCCGATGATTCTAAGCTCGGTGGTTCTTTCGCTCAAGATAGTACTGTCGTTTTTAAAGCAGTTGTTCCTAAAAAGCAATATTGGAGAATTGAAACGAAAAACACATATACGTCAAAAGGATGGGAGCAAAATCGTATTTATTCGGACCCATTGAGCATTCAGCCTGGTGACCTGTTAGTAGATGATATGACAATCATGTCAGAGGATAATGAATTACAAACAGCCTCCATTCAAATGAAGACTCCTTTGCCATATCTTGTTTATCCTTACGGTACGTCAACAATTCATACTGCTTTAGATGTTGAGTTGAATTATCAGCCAGAAAATGGTCGGTATTGGGCACGGGAAGATGGAGTGAGGATCGAACTCGAATCGTACAGCATTGATTTTACCGAATACGACTTATACAGCTTGAAAGCTTTGCGTGAAACATATCCCGAACAATATGGTCCGGAAGTTGCTCAATATCTACAGTTGCCTGAAAATGTACCAGATCGTGTCAGGGAATTGGCGATGAGCATAACAGAGACCGAAGAAAGTGTTTATGAGAAAGTGAAGAAAGTGGAACGGTATTTCGGCAGAAACGGATTTGTCTATGATCAGCAAAATGTTGCAATACCGCAAGGCGACGAAGATTATGTAGATCAATTTCTATTTGATACTAAACGAGGGTACTGTGATAACTTTTCGACATCGATGGTCGTCCTCTTGCGTGCAGCAGATATACCAGCTCGTTGGGCAAAAGGTTTTGCTCCGGGGGAAGGGAAGAAGAATTCAAGAGGAATGACGGAATATACAATTACGAACAATGAAGCTCATTCATGGGTAGAAGCGTATATTCCTAAGTTCGGATGGATGCCGTTTGAACCGACAATCGGTTTCTCAAATCCAACTCAAATTGATTATGATATCGAGCTCGACACAAGCGATCCTCAAATTCCAGAAATGGAAGAACAAATTCGGCAAGAACAAGAATTGATTGAAACGCCTGAACGTGTCCAGCAAAAGAGCAATGCGAACTCCTTGTGGTCTGCTGTTAAAGATTTCGGTAAAAAATACAAGTGGTTGCTATTCATCTGTTTAGCTGTTACAGCGCTCATTTTCCGGAGTATTTATTCCAACAGAGGGAAATGGCTACCTAAATTACTTATCAAGGCGAATCGAACTAAAAAGAGTGACTGGGAGCAGTTCACAAAACAGTATAAAATCCTTCTTAAACAGTTAGATCGTATTGGATTGAAAAGATCTAACAATATGACGTTATCCGAATACGCAAATTTGGTTGACAGTCATTATGGAGGCGGCAGAATGGGAAGACTCACAAAAGTATATGAACAAGGCTTTTATGGAGGGTATACAACTAACCAAGATTGGCAAGCTTTGAAGGAAATGTGGGAAAGTTTAATCAATAGTGCATCGGGTTGATTTTTTTTAATGAAAGCAGTAAGATAAGAAAAAAGAACAACCGATTGGCCCTCATATATGTCTGATAATATGGTTCAGACGTTTCTACAAAGTCACCGATAATGACTTGTCTATGAAGGCGGGGATAGGACTGTCCTATTTCTGTCCGTAGTAGAATGTTGAGACGCGTGGAAAGAAGAACTTTCTTACGCGTCTTTGCTGATTTTTGAGGGATCGGAATTTAATTGGAAGAGGTGGATCAATTGTCAACAACTCCTTTATTGGTCGAACAGGAAAAAATCGTCGTATTGGATTACGGAAATGCTCATAACCAACTCATTACACGTACAGTTCGTGAGTTTGGTGTTTATAGTGAATTGCATCCTCACACAGTTACAGCAGAAGAAATCAAAGGAATGAATGCTGTCGGAATAATCTTATCTGGTGGAGCGGCATCTGCAGATGAAGCGGCATACGAAATAGATGCTAGCATTTTCGATTTAGGAATTCCTATTCTTGGTGTTGCGTACGGTTCCAATTTAATCGCCAATAACTTCGAAGGTACTGTCTCGGCATCTGAAAGCGATTCGGATGTACAAGAAGTGACATTTGACGGAGCGTCAAAACTTTTCGCTTCTCTTGAAGGAAAACAAACTGTTCTTATGAGTAAAGGACATGCAGTATCATCTATGCCTGCTGGCTTTACTGCAATTGCGACAGATTCCAAAGGTGAAATTGTAGCGTTCCAAAATGAGGACAAGCATGTGTATGGCTTACAGTTCCATCCAGAAGCTGCACAAACTGAAAACGGCAAAGAAATCTTGCGCCAATTCGTATCAGCTATCTGTGAAGCAAAAGACAGCTGGACAATGAAAAGCTTCATTGACATAGAGGTTGAAAAGATCCGTGCTCAAGTTGGGGACCGTAAAGTACTTTGTGCATTAAGTGGCGGAGTTGATTCTTCAGTTGTTGCTACATTAATTCACCGTGCAATCGGTGATCAGTTAACGTGTATTTTCGTAGACCACGGCCTACTTCGTAAGTATGAAGTGGAAAGTGTTGTAGATACATTCACTAATCAGTTCCATATGAACTTCATTAAAGTCGATGCCAAGAAACGTTTCTTAGACAAACTGGCAGGAGTCACTGATCCAGAACAAAAACGTAAAATTATCGGTAGTGAATTCATTTATGTGTTTGATGAAGAGTCAGGAAAACTGGAAGGCATTGACTTCTTGGCACAAGGAACAATCTATGCAGACATCATCGAAAGTGGAACTGCAACAAAAGAAGTGATTAAATCTCATCATAACGTTGGCGGTCTTCCTGAAGATATGGACTTCGAATTGATTGAACCATTAAAGGCGTTGTTCAAGGATGAAGTGCGTGCGGTTGGTGCAGAACTTGGTTTGCCATCTGAAATCGTTAATCGTCAGCCATTCCCAGGTCCGGGACTAGGCGTAAGAGTGTTGGGTGAAATTACAGAAGCTAAACTTGATATTGTACGCGAGGCGGACTGGATTCTTCGTGAAGAGATCGCGAAAGCTGGTCTTGATCGTGAAATTTGGCAGTACTTCGCAATCCTTCCTGATATCCGCAGCGTAGGCGTGAGAAACGAAAAACGATCTTACGATTATGCAATCGGTCTTCGCGCAGTCCATTCTGTAGATGGAATGACAGCAGACTGGGCAAGAATCCCTTGGGATATCCTCGAGAAGATCAGTACACGTATTACGGCTGAAGTAGATCATGTAAACCGCGTTGTTTATGATATTACTGCAAAACCACCAGGAACAATTGAGTGGGAATAAAAAAATACGTAACATCATCGTATAATCTTGGGGATATGGCCTGAGAGTCTCTACCGGACACCTTAAATGTTCGCCTACGATGACTGGAGTAAAGGATATTACTTTAATCTGGTTATCTTTTGGGAAGTATACGGGCAGTATTCGTATGCTTCCTTTTTTTGTTGGCACAATTTCAAATGATTATTTTGTCTGAAGTATGCACTGTATACTATAAACTTACATAAAAGGGCGGTATTCATGAAGAAGTATTTTGAGTTCGAAAAGTTAGGTACAAACTATCGCAGAGAAATTATCGGTGGATTGACGACGTTTTTGGCAATGGCATATATATTGGCGGTTAATCCACTTGTCCTTTCACTCGACGCAGTTCCGGATTTACCAGACGCAATGCGTATGGACAAAGGCGCGGTATTTGTCGCAACTGCTTTGGCAGCAGCTGTCGGTTCGATATTCATGGGGTTAATCGCAAGATACCCGATAGGTCTTGCTCCAGGTATGGGGCTGAACGCATTCTTCGCGTTTTCTGTCGTATTAGGGTATGGAATCCCTTGGCAAACTGCATTGACAGGTGTTTTGTTCTCAGGGGTTATCTTTATTATTTTATCTTTGACAGGATTACGTGAAATGATCATCAATGCTATTCCGGCACAGCTGAAATATGCAGTTGGGGCAGGGATTGGATTATTCATCACTTTCCTAGGTTTACAAAATGCCAATATCATTGTCGCTGATCCAAATACACTTGTAGCATTGGGGAACTTGGCAAACGGCCCGACCCTTCTTGCGATTTTCGGATTAGTTATTACAGTAATTATGATGGTGCGTAAAATTAAAGGTGCCATCTTCTACGGTATGATTATGACAACTGTACTTGGAATGTTCGTCAGTCTAATCGATTTGCCGTCTCATATTGTAGCAAAAGTTCCAAGTGTAGAATCTACCTTCGGAGTTGCATTCCATTCGATCTTCAATGATCCGGCGTCTTTAATGACTACTCAATTCCTGGTCATAGTTATCACATTCTTATTTGTAGACTTTTTCGATACAGCAGGAACTTTGGTTGCAGTAGCTACACAAGCCGGACTTATGAAAGATGATAAGTTGCCTCGCGCTGGAAAGGCATTACTCGCAGATTCATTAGCAACAGTAACCGGATCTGTTTTCGGGACTTCAACAACTACTTCATATATTGAATCGACTGCAGGAGTTGCAGCGGGTGCACGAACAGGGTTCTCTTCTATAGTAGTGGGCGTGCTGTTCCTTCTATCTTTGTTCTTCTCTCCACTTTTGTTCGTCATCACTCCTGAAGTGACGGCGCCTGCGTTAATTATTGTAGGTGTACTAATGGTTTCTACATTAGGCAACATTGAATGGACGAAGTTCGAAATTGCTGTCCCTGCATTTTTCACAATCATTGCAATGCCGTTAACGTACAGTATTGCAACGGGAATCGCTATCGGTTTTGTATTCTATCCAATAACAATGTTACTCAGTGGTAGAAGGAAAGAAATACATCCAATCATGTATGGACTCTTTGTTATCTTTATTCTTTATTTCATTTTCATTGAATAGAAGTGGACTTGTTAAGTAATTCGACTGTGGATGAAGCCTTATGTAAAGGGCTTCTCCACAGTCTTTTTTCTATTAAATTATAAAGGGATTCACTTGTATGAAAAAAAGATGTTTAAAATCGTTGACATGTCGAAAGTGATTTGGTATAGTTATAAAGCAGTCGAGAGAACAACACAAACCGACAGCTTAAGACAATGAATGATAAATAAACAATGAACCTTGAAAACTGAACAGCAAAACGTCAACAATACAAGTTCTGAAACCGGCTTGCCGGTGAACGGACAAA
>NZ_JACSQN010000009.1 GCF_014836615.1 Sporosarcina quadrami
GAGTGTCAAAAAAAATATTTTTGACACCCTTACAGCGGGTCAAACCGTTGATACATCAATATTTATAGAGGGAGGAAACTAAATGAGTTCGCATTATTTTATCGGTATCAAAGCACCGCCAACCATAAAAAATCAGGTGGTACATTACCGCGATACCCTACAACTAGACCGGCAGTATAAAGTTCTACCGGTTGATGAAGATTTGCATATTACTTTGTTTTTTATAGGAGCACTTACCGACCAACAACGTGACTTATTAAATAACCGACTTAATGCTCTTGCTATGAACATTCACCAGTTCTCTTTATCGATTGATGGACTTTCCTATTTTGGTTCTCCAACAGGTCCTCGTGTCGTGTATCTTTCCGTTGAGCCATCTACAGAACTCGACTTCTTACAACAATCGATTGCACAATCTGTCAGTGATTTACTTTCAATAAAAGCTACCAATCCCTTTATACCGCATATTACGATTGCAAAGAAAAGGAAGACACTCGAGTCATCAGTTATACCTATTGAGCAGTTTGAGAAAGTGCATTTTTCGGCAGAGCTATTTTCTCTATTTACGATTCATCCGGATGAAAGGCCTAAATATGAAGCAACTTATAGCTATGTACTACAAATGAAATAGCATCTTCTTTGATTCTACATTTGTATACAGGTATAATTATCTTGAATTCAAGATATCATCTCGAAGAAGGGATTGATTACTATGAACGTTAAAGGTATACATCATTTGACTGCAATGACAGGTAGTGCAGCGAATAATTTTTCATTTTACACAGAAGTTTTGGGGATGCGTCTTGTGAAGAAAACGGTGAACCAAGATGATACGACGGCTTATCATTTATTTTACGGGGATGAAAAAGGGAATCCTGGAACGGAGTTGACGTTTTTTGATTTCCCGAATGCCGGACCAATGCGAAAAGGGGTTGGTAGCATTTCCAATACCTCTATGCGTGTCGCTTCTGACGCCGCACTCGATTATTGGTTAAAGCGTTTCGGTGATTTCGAGGTGAAACATGAAGGAATAACGACATTTGCCGGACGACATGTCATCTTCTTTGAAGATCCAGAAGGGCATCGATTAACACTTGTTTCTGATGAAAATGAAACCGGTGTACAAAGTGGAACGCCGTGGGATCGTAGCCCTGTTCCCGTTGAATTTGGGATTACTGGTCTAGGCCCTGTTATGTTGACAGTGCGAAAACCCGACTCCACAATGGCAGTGCTGAGCGTTTTAGGTTTTACGGAAAAAGAGCGTATACCCGCAATTGAGGCTGGCCAAGAAGAGATTATTGTCATGCATGTTGGAGAGGGAGGAACTGGGGCTGAGGTTTTCATTGAACCCCGTACTGATCTGCCAATGGAAATCCAAGGAACTGGTGGAGTACATCACGTCGCTTTCCGGGTCACAGATGAAAAAGAGTTGCATGATTGAATTGACCGAATTAATCAAACACGTCTGCAAAACTCTGGATTCGTCGAGCGTTTCTATTTCCGCTCTCTCTATTTCCGTGATCCGAACGGTATTCTTTTCGAATTGGCTACGGATGGACCAGGATTTGCAACGGACGAACCGCTAGAAACGTTAGGTGAATCGTTATCGTTGCCGCCTTTTCTAGAAAATAAGCGTGCAGAAATAGAAGCTTCTATTAAACCTCTGAATACTAGAAAATGAAAAAGTCAGGTAATGTTGAATTTACCCGACTTCGACTATAGACAATTTTTCGTTGTGAATTATTGCAGTATTATGTTACATGAAGCTGACCTCGCCTTCCTAGGTGGGCTGTCAGCTTTTTTATTTAGACTTTCAAATACTTTCATTTACTGTAGACATTAACACTTCATTTCTAACTTCAAGAATGTACTCCTTATAAACATGTTCCCTACCACCATTTTTTTCGTACCAATCTATAATTCTTTGAACGTGCGCGTTGTCACCTTTTACATTCGTTTCTATATCTACGTAATCTTCATAACTGTCATATTCCCAAATAGCAAAAATCTCAAAGGTATCATCTTGATTATCCTTCATCCACCGTCCTATTAAACGAGCTCCGTGCTTTAATTGATTCGGTAAATTGGTATTATTGAAGTGTGCATTGAATTGCTCAACAAATTCGCTTTTAACAGTGTAATATTTTCTTCTATAGAACATTGTTTCCACCTCCAGTTATGAGCTAGCATATATTCACTATCACTTTTCTTATTTTGCTATCAATACTTCCATCCCACGAGCCATAATTAAGTCTATCTCATCCTGGGGGGTCTCCTCGTCAGTAATGACAACGTCCAGTTTTTCTAGAGGATACATTCTACTGAACATATCTATACCAAACTTCGTATGTTCAATGAGGCTAACAATTTTTCTTGAATTATCAAAAATGGTCTTATGGAAGACAGCCACTTCAGGTGTCGCAGTGCTTAACCCTTTTTCCGATAATCCACCAGCCGCAGCAAAACACAAATCAGTCGTGAATTGTCGTGCTAACTCAGTGGCAATCGCGTCTGTCATATTACCAGAACTCTTCACATGGCCACCAATGAGATACGTTTGGATATTTTTCATCTCTCGCAAATGATAAGCGACTTCGACTGAATTTGTAACGACTGTAAAATCAAAGTCATTTGGTAAATACTTCAACATGACATAATGTATTGCCGCACCACCGATAAAAACCGTTTGCTCTTTCTGAATATACGTACATGCTGTTTTTGCGATTGCATTTTGATAAGTATTTCCATTTCCATATCGTAAAGAAGGTGGTTGTGGCATTGTTCTGGAATTTCCTATTGGTATGGCACCACCATGTGTTCTTTTCAATAACCCCTGGTCCTCCATGATTGATAAATCCCGTCGAATGGAGTCAATGGACAAGCCAAATTCCTCAGCTACGTCTTTTGCCAAGATACGCCCATTTATTTCAAGCATGTCTAGGATTTTATCTCTTCGTTCTTCTGTAAACAATTTTAATTCCCCCTTTGATATACTTCAGCTTTCTGCATGTTTCTTCATGTTTAATCCTCTTACATTGCAATACATTCCGATTATTGCACGTTTATTCATGTTAATCAACTTTATTCTTCATTTTCATTCAAGTTTATGCCGTTTTAAATAAAATAAAAACCTCTACTACAGTAGAAGTTTACACTTTGCCATTAATTGGCGTTTTCAATTATGATTTGAATAATCAATGCAACAGTTACAATTCGTAATAATGGCTTCACAAACTTTGGATTCAACTTCTCTGCAAAGCGGACACCCATTTGAGCTCCTGTAATTGAGCCTAACATTAACATAATCGTCAATGGCCATATTATTTTACCAGCAGCAATATAGGTGAGTGCTGCTCCAAAACAACTTGAAAACGTAGCAAGTCGGACATAACCGACTGCACGTATATAGGCAATTTCCATGTAACCGAACAAGTAAAACATTAAAGTTCCCTGCCCTGGGCCGAAAAGTCCATCGTATATTCCGATTCCATACAGGCCAAGTATACTCACTTTATTGATTTTCAATCTTTCTTCACCCGCAAAGTTTCCCTTACCAATAAAAGAAGTAATGAAGGCAAAACTTAATAGGACAATCGCCATAATATACAAATGTTCTTCAGAAAGCTTTGTCGCTATGAAACCGCCCGTCACACCACCTACCAAACTTACAGGTATGATCCAAAATGATTCTCTAAACGAGATCTTTTTCTGTTTCATTAAAATGAAAAAACTAGAAAAGGAACTTACTGTATTTGATACTTTGTTTGCCCCAATTGCTGAATGGATCGGGATACCAAGTAAAAGCATTGCAGGCAAACTGATAAGCCCGCCACCACCAGCCAGAGTACCAATTGTTGTAGCAATTGCCCCAATGAAAAAGAGTGAGAGATATTCCAATACGACCACCCCCTGTTAATAACTTCATTATACTCTCTAACTGAATATTAGAAAATTCGATAGTTATTATGAAAGTGTATAAGTATTGGTTATATCTAAAGAAAAGCCTACATGAAGTGTTCAATTTACAGTATTTTAAGGTATTGCGCAGAAATTCAATAAGCCTTGATCATTTCATACTGATCAGAACAAGCATTGTAGCTTTCCGCAGTACAAGGAATGATTAACAAGCGCTCAGTTTTGATTTTAAAATTATGCCCCCAAAAAATATATTGCTGCTTTTCCACTTGAATTTTTCTATGCTGTTCATTTATGATTTCAATGAAACAGCAAGACGCATGACCAATCGTATGGGAAGTGCTGGATTTGATATTTGATTTACATCTCCAACAAAAAATAAATCCTTTGATGGTAAATAAAATGCAAAAGAACCTGTTGATCCAGAATGACCAACTAACTCACCTTTTCCCATGAATAGGGTTGCAAAACCATTTAGAGGAATACTCATTAAACCAGCACCGTAGTGAATCGGAAACATGGAAACTTGCAATCTATTAATGAATTCCAGTTCATGAAACACCTTTTCATCAAATAACCTTCCTGTAAAGAAAGCTTTGATAAATATCATTAAATCACGAGCCGTAGAAATACCACCGCCACTTGCACGACTGCTTTTAATGAATTCAGGTCGATAAAGAACGTTATTTTTATAATAAAAAGTCGGAACAAAGTCGCAATCGTTTTTCAGAAGATATGTACTTTTAAGCTCTAAGGGGTCGAAAATAAATTGCTGATACACCTCTTCTAAGGTTGAATTAGTAACTGTTTCAATTATTTTTCCAAGCATATCAAAGTTAACATCTGCATAATGAGCCCTTTTTTTCATATTAGGCGCAAAGTGTGGTTTCAGCTGTTTAGTCAATGTTATCATTTCATCGAAATTAAATTGCATATCTTTATGGATTGCACGTTTTTTTGCATTATTACTTCCTTCTTCAAAGACATCCGGCAATCCACTTGTTTGAAATAATAAATTAGAAAGAGTAAGCCTCATAGAATATTCTTTCCCTTTGTAAATATGAAGTTTACTCAAGGTATCGTCTTTAAAGTATTTTGTTACTTCATCTTCTAATGACAGTTTCCCCTGCTCTTTCAAAATTAAAATACAGGTAGTTGTAAACAGCTTTGTGATGCTTGCCATAAGGAATGGTGTATCTACATCTTTCCCCCCGTACCCCTTACTGCAAGAAAAATCTCCATCGGCGTTTTCTACAAATAGAACGGCCTCATGTATCCTTTTATTTTTGGTGATCTGTTCGAATACCTTGTCGATTTTTTGTTGGTTAATTCTACACAACCCCTGCCTATAGTATTTTTAATTAGGAGCCTTTAAAATGCGTATTATTTAACTAATCCATTTGTATGCAGTGTCTTCAAGTCTAATTACCCGTTGGCGCCAGAATATTATATTGTTTCTGAGTACCATTTTAAAAATGGTTCTTTTTCTATCACGTTCAAAATACATGGTGTTTTTACTTGTGATTCTATTTTTTGATGTTCTATCGGAAATTCATCTTGTACACCGATTTTAACAAATGGTAGTTTCTCCTGTGCCTTTTGAGATCGAATATTTGAGAGTTTTGCTCCCGCAAACACATATTCCAATTGCAATGTCGTAAATGCAAAATACAAGATTTTCTTTTTTGCTAACAGATTATACCCTTTGCCCCAATATTGATGACCTATCCATGTTCCTATATGAGCTGTTTTGTTTTTCGGGTTAAACTCCTTTAGAGTTATTACACCAATTAATTCTTCATTTTCATTGAGTATAACTCTTGAATATTGATTCTCTACTCTTTCTTGTTCAAGAACGAACCTAATAAAATCATTTGTTCCTTCAAGAGATGCTTGGTCTGTAGTTAATCCTAATGCATCTTTTACCTGTGATGCAGATGAGAGTGTTGACATTGCCTTTGCATATTTTAGATCGTGTGGGGCTAAAAAAACTTTCGCCATTTTATCTCCTCCAAAACAGGATTTTAGTTTCAACGCACAACCTGGATTGCTTAACTTAGCAATTAACATATTACGTAAATTGTATCAAACTTCATCACAAATCGTCAGAATTATTTTGAAATAACAAAGTCTAGTTGTCTCAGAAGATTCATATTTGCACATTTCACGCATTTTGAATAATGGTATACTATTTGTAACATTACTCAAGGAGAGGATTACTTTGGCTAAGCAGGATAAATATACGAGAGAATTGGCTACTGAAGAAATTTTATTAGCAAAAAGGGATAAGGGGCTCACTTTTGACGAGATTGCAGAAGCGATTGGCCGTCATCCTGTGTGGGTGGCTTCAGCAATTATGGGTCAGGCAACGATGAATGCTGAAGAGGTTTATGCATTGGTTAAACTGTTGGACTTGAATCCATCGATTACTACAGTATTGCAAGACTTTCCGATGAAGGGTTCATTGGAAGATCGTATTCCTGTCGACCCGCTGTTATATCGCTTCCATGAAATTTTGCAAGTGTATGGGACAACGATGAAGGCTGTTATTCAAGAAAAGTTCGGTGACGGTATTATGAGTGCCATCGACTTCACGATGGATATTGATAAAGAGGAAGACCCAGCTGGAGATCGAGTAGTTGTGACGATGAATGGAAAGTTTTTACCTTATAAAAAATGGTAGAATAGCTGAATGACCAAATCGCATAAATTACATGTGATTTGGCCATTTTTCAAGATTCATACTGTGAATTTCCCAACTTCATTCTGAAGCTTTTCAGCAAGCAAAGCTAATCTTTGTGCATTTGAGGAAATTTCTTCATTTACAGAAAGTTGTTCTTCAGTAGCCGCACTCACAGAATTCGCTTCTTCTGAGGTTTGCAATGCAAGGTGTTCCACTCTTTTTGACCCTCTAAAAACTTCATCCGTCTTCACAAGCACATGTTCAATCGTACTCCTCACAGTGGACAGTTTAACACTCATCTCAACTGTTGCAATTTCAATTCCCTGAAACACTTTCTCCGTCTTTTTTGACACCGATTGCCCTTTTGTAATTTGGCTAGATCCTTCTTCAACACTACTTACCGCATCTTCAACTTTGTGAACCATCACATCAATCATCTTGCCTATTTCTCCTGCAGACCGTTTTGATTGTTCTGCTAGATGACGCACTTCCTCAGCAACAACTGCAAAACCTTTGCCATGAGCACCCGCCCTCGCAGCTTCTATAGCAGCATTCAATGCAAGCAAATTTGTCTGATCAGCAATACCTGTAATCAGTGTTGTTACTTGTCTAATTTGTTCCGAATACATTGCCATTTCCCTTATTGTGAGAGAAGATCGCGAAATGCTAGTGCTAATTTCCTCCATTTGTTCTGTGAAATCTTTCATTCGGCTCTTTCCTGTCGACACGAGTTGAGAAACCGATTCGGAAGCCTGTAGCATTTGAATATTCTCTTCCATCATTTGAGCCATCTCTTGCAACGTCTCTTCTATGTAGCAATTTGATTCAATCACTGTCGATACTTGGGAATTGCTAGCGACCATATTCCTCTCCGTAATTTCGGAAACAGTTTCAGAAGCAGCAAGACTTTCTTCCGAACTAGCAGATAAGTTTTCTGCTTGTTCCGCAAGCTGAGTGGCTGAGGTTCTTACAATCGATAAAATTCCTTTTAAGTCTTTCATCATTTCATTGAAAGCACTTGCCATTTCCCCAATTTCGTCTTTATTTTGAATGTCTACAGGTTCAATTGTAAAATTCCCTGTCGCAATCTGTTTCAATGCTTCCGTCATCTTCTCCACTGGCCGAGCGATACTTATGCTGATTCTTTGAGCAACAAGAATACTTGCAATGAAAGCGATAATTATCAGGCTAGCAATAACAATTCTGATCCAGTTTAAAACTGCTAACAAAGACTGCTCCGTCTTCACTTGTTGGCTATTTTGATGTTCAATCAATTGTTCAAGTGTTACTGTAATGGCATCCTGATAATAGTTACTTTCCTTCGCTAAAGCCATTGCACTTTCAATATTTCCTTCGTTAACATCTCTGATAATCAGTTCGCTAATTTGCTCGTAACTTTTTGAGGTTTCTATTACTTCCTTCAATAATTCGCGTGCAGATGGGGTTCGGACGATTTTGTCCAGTTCTTTTAGCTTCAAGTTAATCGACTTCATATTTTCTTCCCGTTGCTCCACATGTGACGTATCCTGATAGATTATATATCCCCGAATATTCTTTGCTTCTTCGTTTTGTTCGGATAGAATTTGTTCAAACAAGAGAACTTTTTTTATTTTATCATCAATTAAAAAGCGGTATTCATTATTCAATTTTGAAAGTGCCAATATCCCCGACATACCAACAACTAGTAAAATAGTTAATATTAATAGAAATCCAAACCAAACTTTTCTTCTCACGGTCAACCTCATACCTTTTGGCCTCCACTAATCATAGTCAATTTCGATTATAGACTATAGTGATAAAGTATGATGTTAAGCTTTTGTAAAGAACGATTCCAGGTGGTTCATTTAAATCTTTCTAAAGATTACATGGGTCTGATTATTCCAGTTTGTATATTGGCTTTTATATAACTCTTCGGCGGTACCGGCGAATCAGCAAGTCTTCGTAACATTAAAAGTTGTCCAACATGCGTCATAGCATCCGCAAGCGGTCCTTGCAACAACAGTTCAGGCGATTTTTTCATAGATACATTTTCAGCAAAAGCCTGATCCAATTTCTCTACACTATTATAAAATCGATCGACTTCTCGCTCCCACTCTTGTACGCCTTTACCTGCTTCGACGTTTGCAAACCAAGAATATCCAAGAGTTAGTACATCAGAAATATGAGATAATAACTCAACCGGTGTTTTAACACCCTTTCCAACTTGGAAATCAGGATAATGCAAAGGAACATCTTTGATTGCTATAGTTGCTCGATAAGATAACGTTGCTAGATAATGCCGAAAGAATCTTTCTTCCATATTAATACACTCCTGAGCTTGTTATTTTTAGATCATTTACCATAATACATTACACCTGAGTGTTAATTGAGAGATTAATATTAACTAATTGGATTACGAATGTTAAACAAACTAGTTAACATTGAAACACTGACTTTATTTGTGAATTGCCCCCGTTAACGGAAAATGCACCTTCGATAAAAAAGATTTTCATCCTTCGATAATGTTGTCTAATGCCTCCTGTATTTCTTTTATAAAAGGAACACTAATTGAATTTACATCTTGCTCGTGCACATAAAAAATAAGTATATTTCTCTTTTCAAACGTGCTCGCAGATACCAGATCCATTGTTTCTGTCTTTTTAGCAAATTCATTTTTTCCCTTATCTAGATCATTATCACTTTTGAATTCGAAGATAAAAAATGGCTTTTCATTCACCTCATAAGTTCTTGGTTTCACATCTCCAAGTTTTGAACCAAAGATATTTTTCTTGAATTCAGCTTCTATCAAGTTAACACCATTGTCCTGCAATGCTGTTACAACTTCTTCTTCAGTAATATGAGAGCTTTCATCCACCTGAACAGGTAGACAGGCAGCTAAGAACAAAAGCAAACTTACACTAAATATCATCTTCATTTTGTTCACCCCCTAGATCTGAAGCAATTAGTAAATTAACATAATAAGAAAATAAAATTTCACAACTGATTAGTATGATGTTTATTGCGTTGGTATCTTTTAAATTCAAGAGTACAGAAATTTAATAGTGTAAGCACTGGGATAAAAAAAGCAAATACTAGTATTCCTAAACTGCTAAAGACTCCATCTATTTGTTTATGAAACGCTTGAACATCTAATGTATAAAAAATGACGGTCGCTAGTAGTAAAATTACAGCATTTACAGCCAATGCTATTAGAACACTCATCCATTTTTTACTAGTCAATTTAAATAACCATATACAAGTTATGGTGGACGCTAGAAGAGAAATAAGCACTGTAACTATCATTATTATATTCAAAACAAACCCTCCCATTACTATATATCCAGATTGATTTTTGTAAGAACCGTTCTTAGAATCAGCTCAATATTAGTCGATAATAGCATCATTCATACATTTGAGCTTTGACTCAATTTCGCTCCATTCTTGTGAAATCTCGTTAATCTCACATACGTAAATCGATTTGGATACACTCATAATCTTATTTATAGTCTGTTCATCTACCGGCTTTTCCCTTTTGATAGTAATCAAAATATGTCTGACTTTTTCTTGTAAATCTTGAAGTTGTAAGAGTACATGATTTGGAACTATTTGAGGATTATAATAATCAATATTAGTTAATCCTCCCTCTACATCTCTAAAGATCGATTGAAGATCCTTGCGAAACGCTTCTTCCTCCCAGTCTATTGATTCAACTGGTTGCAATCCTAAAAAAAATAAAATTACTAATAGCGGGCTTTTAACTTCCAAATCATACATGTACATACTCACCTTTTCTAAATCCTCATTTTCATTCGCATTGTTCTTGAGCTCATTGAAATATAAGATGGATAAAGTGAAAATGACTAAAGATAAGATAAAAATAATAGACACATACTTATTCTTATTCAAAACGTATTTCATTGACATTTAGTTCCACCTCTTTTAGTAGTATTTCAAATATAATGGGATTTTAAGAGAGTGTACCTTCTTTCACTATTCTTTTATGGCAGCTCAACCTTTTTTCTTTATAAGCAACATTTTGATGTCATTTGCTAACTCACTAGTTAATCATTTCATGCTATTGTATCAAACTTCCATTACAATTAGCAGAATACTGTAAAATAATTTTAAATTAAATAAAAACGAGAGCCCAGCTCGCAGAGGGCTCTCGTTCATTCCTTATAAAATATCCAACTTCTTTTCCCGTTTCCATAAAATCGCGGTAAATATAATCACAATGATAATCATCGCACAATAAGAAATCATTGACAGCCACTTCGGATGCCATATGGAAATCATCTCAGGTAGCAATGGATATAACCCAATGATTAGAAACCCGACTACAAATGGAATTTGTATGCCTATCAAGGAAACCATATTTGGTACTAGGGTTGAAAATGCCATGGAAAGTAATCCTAAGACTAGTCCGATAATATAGATTCCCGCAATACACAGCAATATGAATTGGAAAAATGTCGGATCGAACCAAGATTCATTTGCAATAAATGTATTGACCCGTACATCAAAATACATGGATGTATTATTCAGCGAATATAAACTAAAATACACGGCTAACAGTGCTGTGATTACAATGAATGTCGCGATGATGCCTGCCAGGATTTTTGTCTTGAAGAGATTCCTGCCCTTTTTTGTTGTATACTGAATCGCCACTAACTGTCTTGATCGATCTTTCAAGATGGCTGGAGAAATGACCAACACGACACTGAATAGGATAGCAATACCGACATTTGCAATGAATGTCTTAAAATTCATCATAACAACTTCCGGATATATTCCGAATTTCTCCTGTGCAATCAATTCTTCCAATCGTTGCTTCTTTTTCTTTGATAGGACATCCGGAACTACGTCTTTCATCTCATAAAACTTAAGCAGTCTTTCTCGTTCTTGTAGTTCCCAAAAGAGTTCAACTTTTTCCTCAAAAAATACATTACTTCGAAGTGCGTAAATTTCTTCGGATGCATTCCACCAATCATATGCTAGGAATTTTTCATACGTATCCAGTCCCTCTTCGACGAATTCCTCTCTAGATTGCAAATATTGAGTTGCGTCTTCAACTTGATGGGCATAGGTCCTTTTAAAATCTATAAACTCATCATCGTCCATCGTAGTTCCGTATTTCTCAATCATTTCTATTCCCATTTCATATGAATAACTGTGACTGCCATTCGGGAAGTGTTTAATATCGAACTCAATGAGTAGAAAATAGAGCACACTGTTAATGAAGATAAGCAATATAAGCATCTTCCACGTCAATATCTTTTTCAATTCATTCCATAATACACGCATTGTCCCTACCCCCTTACTGAATGTCCATTTTTCTAAAGCGTTTATACGTTATGGTACAAAAAACAATCGTAATAATCGTCCAGCAACTAATTGTCATCCATTCAAAGTTTTTGAACAGGATCAATCCGCTGCTTCCCATGAACGATTGCGACACTGCCATCGTCAGTGTTGATAATGTATATGAAGTTACGATAAATAGGTTGGAAGACTTCGGCATGAAGGTAGGTAAAAGCCATGCTAGGATAAATAACGCTGCAACGAGAAAGAATGTAGTGTAACTGTTTTTCACTATGACAGCTAAGGCAAAAGTCAAACCTGAAAATAGTAACTGGATGATGAAAACAAGTACAACTACAGCCACTAAAAACTCACCTACGGATAGATCCCACCAGGTCACATAAGGAAAAGGATTTTCCCAATTGAACGCACTGCTAATCGATGTTTTCCAAACATGCGAGTAATCGAATAAGAAGAAATACGTTCCGAGCGTAATCGTGAATAAAAACAGTGAAATAACTGTAGAAACTGCCAATGATGCAGCTAACTTGTCCTTCATTAACTTTCTACCTCGATGTGTCGAATATGTTAGAAGCTGCGTACGGTTCTCAAACTCATACGTCGTAATGAGTGCAGTCATTAAAACAATCAAAAGTAGTGACTCGATAGTGATGTGCAAGAAAACCGTTTTAAACAGAAAGCTATGCATGAAATATGGTTTGCCTGCAAAAAACCATTCTTTATGCTCTTCGTTGTCCACCATTTCATTAAAACGCTCAGCAAATTCTTCATTTTCTCGTAAATAAGTTTCAGCGGCTTTTCCGCTTATCCCATAACCTTTTAGATCACCACGTGCCCCGTCTTGCACATCAATTTCCGCATAACTTGCGTCAATCGAATTTGCCATACCGAAGTACATTTCCTTTAGTTGTAAGCTATTGAAGAATTCCCAGTCTCTGTCGCTATATTGTTCCTGCTCCTCAAATCGTAATCCATCCAAAAAATCATAAATACTCTCAAATTGCTTACCGGTGATTTCCGTTAACCCCAAGAGGTCACTTTGAATGTCTTTTTCGAACTGCTTCAACGAATCGTCTGTTATTTCCCTACCGTACTTATCGATGATTTCGTTCACTATTTTCAATTCTTCCTTATGGTCGGATGAACTGACGATGATGAAGATATTAAAAGCAGAGAAGACGATAAGTAATGTTATTAAAATAGGTGATGTCAGCGCCTTTTTACATTCATTAATGAAAATGCGCATTAGTTTTCCCCTTCTAACTCATCACGGTATTCGTATAAAAATACATCCTCCAGTTGCGGAGGAACAGATGTCCATTCATCTTCAGAATTTCCTTTATGAATAAATCGAACGGTCATTTGTCCGTATTCCTGCTTTTCGGAAAGGAGAATGTTATTCTTTCGAAAGTCTTCCAATTGGCCATAGTCGATCGTTGTTTCAAAGACACACCCATTTAACGTCGCACAAATGTCAGCAACCGAATCTTTATAGAGCAACTGTTTATTTCTAATCATAATTATTTCATTCGCAATCGATTCAATATCCGATACGATATGCGTTGATATGATGACAAGACGATCACGAGCAAGATCCGTTAGCAAATGCCTGAAACGTGCACGTTCTTTCGGATCGAGTCCCGCTGTCGGCTCGTCCAAAATAAGAATTTCAGGATCATTCAGTAACGCTTGCGCAATGCCGACACGTTGAATCATCCCACCGGAAAACTTCTTCATTTTTTTATTCACCACATCGCTTAGCGCCACTTTTTCTAATAACTCGTCAATCTTATTAAGGGCTTCTTTCTTCCCAATCCCTTTTAACGCCGCCAAGTAGAGCAAGTATTGCTTAGGTGAATAGTTTTTGTAGTAGCCGAATTGCTGTGGTAAATAGCCGAGCCGTTCCCGATATTGGTCATCCATATCGTTTATATTCTTTCCGTTATAAAAGATTTCTCCTTTAGTCGGGGATATCAATGTCGCCAACATTTTTATTAGCGTTGTCTTTCCAGCCCCATTCGGTGCTAGTAAACCGTAGAGACCATTACCGAACTCGAGATCCACATTTTGTAATGCAGTAAAGTCCCCATATTGCTTGCTTACATCTTTTACAACAATCATTCAAATACCCCTTCCCTCTGCTTGAACTGTAGTAATTTTTTCAAATACCATACATACGTAATTACAATTACGAGTAAAACTACTGCATTGACAACAATCGGTGTTTTCATAAGCAAATCATTATATAAGTTGACATTCATCGACTGTAAAACGAGATTTCCGAGTGTCCATCCTATAACTGTACTGACAACAATTACTGTCGTTCTTCGCTTCATCAATGCAAACAGTAATAGAATAGAGAACAAAAACAAAGCTGTAATTGAAAGTAGAAACGCTCGCATGAATTGAATTTCATCATATTGTATAGCTAGAATCGCTACGGCAATCATATTTAGCACAATGGAAAACACACTGAAAACGAGCATCCTGAATGCAATAATTTGATAGACGTTATATTTACAAGCCATTTCCACGTCATACGTATGATTTTGCGTTTTCCGTACATACGTGAAAATCGATAAGACCAGAAACAGAATCGGTGATAGTAAAAAGATATAGCCATACATATCATGAATTTCACTATAGTATGGAAGTAAGACCATCAATCCGATCATCATCGTAACTAGTAATGTAATGAATGTGATTTCCAACCGATCCGAGAATATATGCCGTAAGCCGACTTGCTGCATCATTGACTTCAAATACGATGGGAAACTTTGTTTAGGTTTCACGCCTACAGATACAATCTTATCTATTTGAATCCGAATTGTTTGTTCATCCAAATCAGGGACTTTAAATCTTTCCTTATTCACCGTTCCTCTCCTCCATTTCTGTACGTATCCTTTTTAAAGATGAATAATATCTTGTTTTCACTGTCGACAAAGGAATGGATTCCATCATAGCGATTTCTTTCAGCGTGTACTCTCCGAACAGTTTAAGTCGGATAATCTGTTGCGAGCTAGATTCTAACTGATTTACGATTGCAATTACTTTTTCAACATCCTCTTTGTATTCAAGTGAAATTACCATATCAACCTCATCCATAATCTCGTAGTCATCAATTTGTCTAGCCATTTGCGTGTATCGATAAGATTTAGACCGATAGTAATCCACGATTTTATTAGACGCCAACCTGTAAAGCCATGTCCGAAACGAAGCTTTTTTTCGATCATATGTATGAATGGATTGCAAAGCACTGATGAATATCTCCTGCGTCAAATCCAGTGAGAGCTCCTGGTCCAATGTTTGTTTATAGCTAAATGCATAGATTTCTTTGTAATACGTAGAAACCAGTTCATTTGCTGCTGATTCACTCGCATTCATCTGTATTTGTTTAATCCATCGTTTTTCTTTGTCCATGATTCACCACATGCTTTCCACATATCATTGTCTCTTAAGTATATTCGTAATTGGTCTGCAAAAAGTTTGTCGATTTGAAAATAAATAAAAAGGCTTCCATGTGGAAACCTTTCATTCTTATTGTTAGCACTCCGTTTTATTGACTATAATGTTCGAAATTGCTTTAGACAAGATATGCAACTCATGCATCGGTCTAGTCATTGCTACATACAACAATTTTCGATCAATCGCATGATTCTTGAAGGGGTCGTCAAAAGCACCAATAATTACAGCGTCGAACTCTAAACCTTTTGATAAGTGACTCGGAACAATAAGGAGACAATCCCTAGCTATATCCGACTCTTCCCCTAACAATTGCACATTCATGCCTGCATTTTCTAGTGTCTTATGGATTTTTGAAGCTTCTACACGAGTTTTACAGATGAATGCTATGGAATGATGGCCGCGTTTTACAACAGACTGATAGATTTCATCCACCTTCTGAACATCGAGATTCACCATATTATAAAACTCCGGTTCACGTCCATGGCGGACAACCGGTTCCACTAATGGTAACTCTTCATCCATATGCTTAAGCACTTTATTCGCCAACTGCATAATTTCGATTGTAGTACGGTAACTTTTTTGGAGCGTCATATAGGTTGCTCGTGGAAATAATTCCTTAACGGGATCCCATGAAGTTAAAGCCCTGTAGCTATGTATTCCTTGGGCCAAGTCTCCCACCATCGTGAACATATCCGTTTCAAGTCCATCTTGTAGTGCGGCCAGCTGGAACTCACTGTAATCCTGTACTTCGTCGATGAAGACGACCCGCATTTTCCATTCATCCGCAATCCCTTTCAATTTGGCATGCAAATAATAGAGAGCTGCCAAATCCTCCAGCTCCCATGCTTCTTTTTGATGAGTCTTCAAAAAAGCTTCTCTCTCTGATGGTGACCAGTCACATGCCAGCTCTTCATGTAAAGCTGGATCTATCAGCCATTCCCGGTACAATTTCTTAATGTTAAACTTTTTGAACTTCCGTATATATGAAGAAACCGTTTTCTTTCCCTCTTTTTCAATGAAAGGCAGTCGCTCATCACGCTCGTCCATTACTTTCGTAATTCTCGCTTTGCGCTTTTCATCATCCCGTATACCGTAAAGCGCTTTGTCGAGTGCTTCCTCATACTTATCCGATAGTAGGGAATACAGCTGTTTTCGTTTACGATTCACTTCCGCTTGCATAATAAGCTTAATACGCTCGATTCTTTTCTCTAACGGCAAATATTTGAAGTCTTCGAGATACAATTTACGAATACGGCTTCCCCGCATAATACGGTATTTTTCAATATAGACGTCTTCAAAAAGTGCTGCAGTTTGCTGTTCAAGCTTCTCAACATACGCTTGCATGATTTCCCGGTAACCCAGTGTGCCCTTCATTCTGCTAATGGAAAGCTTATCGCTGTCCATGCCCTCCGCAGTAAGCTGTTCAAGTAGCGCATCGGGGTCTTTCAGTTTCAACTTCAAACCTGTGGCGTCGAGTACATAGTCTGCGAAAGTCGTTTGGCATATTTGACCGACACCTAGCTCAGGAAGCACGTCCCCGATGTAGTCCATGAACAGCTTACTCGGAGCCAAAATCATCAGCTTATTTGAAGGGAAATCTTCTCCCATCGTGTAGAGGAAATATGAGATTCTGTGGAGAGCAATTGTTGTTTTACCACTTCCTGCTGCTCCTTGGACGATGATTGGTTGCTTTAAATTCGCACGGATGATTTCGTTTTGCTCCGCCTGTATCGTCGAAATGATTTCAGTTAACCGGGTGTCCGCTTTGCCTGACAGCGCATCTTGTAACAACTCATCATTCGTCGTCAAGTCAATATCCATTATCGCTTGCAATTCGCCTTCTTCGATTTTATATTGCCTTTTTGAAAATAGATGTCCACTTAACTCTTCGTCACGTACTTTGTATGTCAGGTCACCAAGTCTACCGTCGTAGTACACATTCGCGACGGGTGAACGCCAATCGACGATGATCGGTTCTTGTGTTTCCTGATGAAATACGGATGTTTTGCCGATATAGAGTAATTCATCTTTCTCACCAGTCGTCTGGAAATGTATACGGGCGAAATAGGGTTTCTGCTGGATGGCTTCCAATCCTTCCTTTTGGGATCGGGCCATTTCAAAAAAACGTGTGTTAGTCAAAATATTGATGAAGCTTAAACTTGAATCTAAGTAGTCCAGGTCAGCTGTTGCTCTTCGTATTTCATCTTGCGAAGTCATTTCGTCGCGTTGTGTGTCGGCTAATAGTTTTTTCATGTACTCTTTCGTATAGTCAAGTCGTTCACTTTCGAACTCAAAATCAGGATGTTGCTGCATTGGACAGACCCCCTGTTTAGTAGTTAGTACTTGTCGTGAGACGCTGGCTAGAAATTAAGTCAGAAATTGATTGTAGCACTATGGAATGATTTGGGCAACATGAACTTTTCAGAAAAAGAAAAACCTGACCGCGAATTGCGGCCAGGAAGTTTTTAATTATTAAACTGTAAAATGTCCCATATCGTTTTGCAGTTTTTCTGCTACTTCAGAAAGCATTTGTGCACTTGAAGCGATTTCTTCGTTGGATGCAAGTTGCTCTTCAGTCGCAGCGCTTGTCGATTGTGCTTCAGCAGAAGTTTGAACTGCTAACTCTTGAATCTTTCTAGCCCCTTCTGATACGGCTTCAGACATCGCACGAATCTGTTCAATTGCTACAGACACAGTCTGAACTTTACCGTTGACGTCAAGAGAAGCAACTTCAATTCTGTTAAATACAACGCTTGTCTTCTCAGTAATACCAAGACCTTCCGCAACTTTCTGGTTGCCTTCATCCGCACTTTTCACTGCATCCGACACATTTTGAATAATCGTTTTAATCATTCTTTCAATCTCTTGTGCAGATTCTTTTGATTGCTCAGCAAGATTACGCACTTCATTTGCAACAACCGCAAATCCTTTACCTTGTTCACCAGCACGCGCTGCTTCAATCGCAGCATTTAATGCAAGAAGGTTTGTCTGTTCTGCAATTCCAGAAATCATTCCTGTCACTTTTCGGATGTTCTGGGAATGCTCTGCTAACTCATTGATAATTGCAGCTGACTGATGGATAGATGTAGAAATTGTATCCATTTGACTCGTCACTTCATTCATAAATTCCGCGCCTTCTCCCACAAGACGGGACACTTCAGAAGTAGATGTAAGCATCGCTTCATTGTCTTCAGTAATTCTTGAAATGCCAGTCGCCATTTCAGCCATCGCTTCAGAAGACTCATTGACAAGTTTCACTTGCATGTCGCTTGCAAGCAAGTTCTTTTCAGCAATGCTAGCAACCATTTCTGATGCTGCAAGACTTTCTTGTGAACTCGCAGTCATTTGCTCCGATTGCGCCGCTAACTGAATGGCCGCATCTCTCGTCCCTGTTATGACATTCCGGAGGTCTGAGGACATTTCATTGAACGCAGTTGCCATTTCGCCAATTTCGTCTTGGTTTCGGATTACTAAAGGCTCTATTGCAAAGTTACCTTTCGCAATATGCTTTAATGCACCTGTCATTAGTTTGACAGGTTTAGTAATACTTCTGCTAATTATCGTAGCAATAAGCACACTTAGAATTACACTAAACAAAACGACGCCTACTATGAATGTGCCCGTCCACTTAACGGTATGAGCTACTTCATCCTTCGTTTTGTCCATATGATCGCGTTGAAAAGCAATTAGATCTTTTGCAGTCTTCGTAATAGCCGATTGGTATTTTTCTGCTTCTCCGGCTGCTTTGACCGCTCCCTCATCATTCCCATTGTTGAATGAGGCAATTGCAGATTCTGTCAGTTCAGTATATTTTACCGATGCTGTTTTAATATCTTCTAACATTGCTCTGCTCTCTTCGCTATGCAATGTAGCATCCAATTGAGCTACTTTTTCATTGAAAGACTCCAACAGCGACCGACGGCTTTTTAAATAGATGACTTCTTTATATAGTAGATAGCCACGCAAATCATTGGAAAGTTCGTTCTGATTGGTTGATAGCTGTTCAAGAATGATGACTTTTTCCATTCTGTCGTCAATTAAAAACTCGTACTTTTCAATTATCCTTGGAATAGACATATAGTTCAATACTCCGGCAATAACCATGAGTAAGACTAATGATAAAAACCCAGCCCATAATTTTCTGCTTACTGAAAATCTCATTATAATCCTCCTAAAATATAGACCATTTCATATTATAAGCTAGCAAACCTCATACGCATAGGATTTATTTTTGTATTGTTATAAAACGGTCTATAAGTACTTGAACAAATTCCTCTTCATTGACATTAAGACCGCAAAAGGACTTTATGCCTAAATTAAAACCGTCTTACTTTATTAGCTAAGACGGTCGATAGTTACTTATAATTTTTTCTGATAGTTGACAACCCACTTGCCGGCTACTTCTTCTAAGCCTGTGCCAATAAAACCTTTACCAAGATGATCTTGTTGTTCATGCGTATTCCCCATATCGGTTTTCATTTCTGCTGAAGCAGTTTTTGTTGATTGTGTAAGGTCTTTTACAAACGTATAACGAAGCATCTCTCCATATTTCTTTTGCAGAGATACAATATGCATTCCAAGAGCGAACTTGTCTTTTAAGCTCGCAATATTAAAAGGTGCTACTGTCGCGCATATATATCGATAACGACTTGTATCAACTTGTTCAAACAATAATTGTCCGAGAATATGCTGAAGTCCGTTGCCTCTATATTCTGGACTGACATTTGAGATTTCAGAATACAAAACGGAGGACAACTCAGATTCCACTAGCCCTGCATCTATTCCGAGGTGCTCATCGTCAATTTCAGGCTCAAGCATCGCTCTGAAAGCGATAAGTTCATTGTCATGAAATGCACCAAATATCATTCCGCGACCCTTTAAAATTAATGTAAACTCTTCTTTAGACAATGGTTGAAGTAAAGATTTGTCTAGAAGTGATGCAATTACTAGTTGTTGAAGCTCTAGCATTTCCGACAAATTATCAAGTGACAGCTCTTTTATGGTAATTACTTGTCCACTTTTTAGTGAAACTTCTTTCATCATCCTACCACCTTCTCAGAAAATACTGTAAGCTTAGATAGAATGTTTTCATCTACATCTACACCTAAACCTGCTTTTTCAGATAAGCGAATGAATGGCACATCATAGGACAAGTTCCCGACATCTTCACTGAATTTCAACGGTCCTGTCAATTCAACACTCGTCATGATTTTCTTTGAGAACGCAACATGAAAACCAGCAGCAGAACCAATAGACGATTCCACCATAGATCCTACCTGACATTCAATTCCAGCCATTTCTGCCATATGTGCAAGCTTCATCGCAGGGTAAATTCCGCCGCATTTCATCAATTTGATATTTACTTTGTCGGCTGCGCGTTTCGCAATGATTTCACGCATTTCACGAACTCCACGGAGACCTTCATCAATCATGAGCGAAACTGCAATTTTGGACTTGATTTCTACCATCGCATCTATATCATCAGCCAGCACAGGTTGTTCTAGCCAATCTAGATTGCAAGTGTCCAACTTGCGCATCGCTTGTAATGTCGCACTGCTATTCACCCAACCTTGGTTCACATCAACACGGATGGCAATTGTTTCACCTACTCGTTCGCGCACAGCTTGAATTCTTTCCACATCTCCAGCAACATCAGTTCCGACTTTCATTTTCAATGATCGGTATCCCTCTTCCACACGCTGTTGAGCTTCGTCAGCCATTTGGGCAGGCGTTGCAATGCTTAACACATGTGTAATTGGGAATTCAGAATGATATCGGCCACCAAGCAATGTGTATATTGGAACATTAAGTGATTTGCCGAGTGCATCATAGCAAGCAATATCCATTGCCGCCTTGGCAGCTGGGACACCATAAATTGCACGATTCATCTTCTCATGAATTTTTTCCATTTCTGCCGGATTCATACCGATCAGCGCAGGGGCAAGTGTGTTTTTCAATACAGCGAAAGTGCTTTCCCAACTTTCACCTGTCACATGTTCATCCGCGACAGCTTCTCCATAGCCGATGTAACCATTGTCTGTCGTCATTTTCACAATGATGGAAGGCATGTAATCATAGGTAGCGTAACTAATGATAAATGGTTCATGAAGTGGCAAGTGAATTGCGAAAATCTCTATTTCTGTTATTTTCATTTGTTTTCTTCCTTTCTATTGGCAAACATCTACCGTTATTGTATCATTGTCGTTAAATAGTCGCTATTATTTTAGGAGGATTTATTCATGAGAATAAAAATTGCCGTTATCGGTTCTGTTCATTTCTGTAAACGAGTAGAGCGGTTGGTCGTCAATGCCACACACTTACAAATTGAATGTCATACATATGAAGAACCGAATGAAGCCGCACAACTTTTAAAGAAACTCCAGCCGAGTGATGCAATTTTGTTTTCTGGTTCTTTACCGTATATGTATGCGAAAGAGTCTATTCAACAAATTAATGTCCCAACTGACTATTTGAAACAAGATGAAACTGCTATATCCACGACATTATTGTATTCTTTATCGAAACAACAACGTCCACTCCATCGCATATCCATTGATGTCGCTGAAAGGCTACAAATTGAAAATGTTTTAACTGATTTAAACGAAACTTCTTCTAAACCCTACATCCATGTTTTAGCTGAAAATGAATCAATTACAGAACTAGTAGCTTTTCACCGCAACCTATTAGATGAAAATCAAACCGATTTGGCAATTACAAGTGTCCATGCAGTTTATGAGCAACTTCAGAAGATGGGTTATAATGTTTTAATGATGATTGACCCTGTCAGTTCCATTTTAAGGAGCTTATATGATATACAACAACAAGCTATTCTAAAAAAAAGCTCTTCCGCACAAATTGCCGTTGGGATTATCCAATCGACAGATTTATCAATCAAACCATTCATTAGCGAGATAGCTACATTGCTACATGCACACTGGAGTGAGAAGAATGGCGAATACTCGTTGTTCACTACGATGGGGAATATATACTCTTCAATGGGACAGCAAGAATTTCTAGCATTACATAATAGTTTGCCTTCAACTGTCAAAATGGCTTTTGGGTGTGGTGAATCGACAATGATTGCAGCCGACCATGCAAGGCTCGCTTTGAACTTCATTCAAGCATCGGAACCGAACAGCTTTTATATACTGGATGCGAATAAAAAACTTCATGGCCCCTATCCTCAATCGGATAATGTTCTTGATATGAAAGTTGATCATCCAACATTAGTAGCTATGGCAGAAAAGACAAAATTAGGCCCTTCCAATATTTCCAAACTACTGCTATTCAGTAACTCACGTTCTACTACGCAGTTTTCTGCAAACGATCTTGCTATCTATCTCAATGTTTCAAGAAGAACGGCGGAACGTACTTTAAAAAAATTGATGGAATTCGATTACGTAAAAGTTATCGGTGAGGAAATGACGTATAAGCAAGGTAGACCGCGAGCTTTATATGAATTCAATTTCTCTACTTATCTTTAAAGAAAGACTGTCCCTTGTCTTTGATTGAGACAGAAGGACAGTCTTTTTAAATTTTTGCATGGATAGGTTCAATTATATTCTCTTTTTCTTCTTTTTCAGCTTCCTCCATCTCTTCTTTCGTCAACTTAACAATCGAGAATCCGGTTGCTGCATAGATGATCGAGATGAACGGAATGACTAAATTCAAAATGGCATACGGTCCATACTGAGCAACTCCTACACCTAATGTTCCTAAGATGAAAACACCACACGTATTCCACGGGATGAACACTGATGTAATTGTACCGCCATCTTCTAATGCACGAGAAAGGTTTTTGGAATGAAGACCCATTTTCTTATACACTTTCGTAAACATTCTTGAAGGTACAACAACAGAAATATATTGCTCTGAACACGATGCATTCGTTAGGAAACATGCTGCAATTGTTGAAGTAATTAGTGTGAAAGAAGACTTAACAACTTTCATTAACTGATCCATAATCGATTGTAGCATTCCAGAATATTCGAGTATTCCACCAAATGTCATTGCAACAATCGTCATTGATACTGTATACATCATCGAATCCAAACCGCCACCATTGAATAATGCATCAACCATTTCGTTGCCTGTTTCGATAACAAATCCACTTTGTAATGCTTCTATTGCACTGACAAGTGTGCCACCTTGTATGAAGATCTGGGATAGGAATCCAAGAATAATTCCTACTATTAGTGCAGGTATTGCCGGAATCTTCAATGCCACCATTACGATGACTGCAAGTGGAACGAGCAATAGCCACGGTGAAATTAGGAAACTGTCTTTCAACACGGCTGCAGTTTGTGCAATTTGTTCCATATTGATGTTACCGTCAGCAAAGCGTCTGCCTAAAAATCCATAAACACCTAGCGCTATGAGTAAACCAGGAATCGTCGTATAAAGCATATGTTTGATATGATCAAAAAGATCAGTACCTGTCAGTCCTGAAGCTAAGTTTGTCGTATCCGATAATGGTGACATCTTATCACCAAAATAGGACCCGGAAATAATTGCTCCGGCGACCATTCCAGCAGGAATCCCCATACTTAAACCAATCCCCATCCCAGCAACACCAATCGTCCCCATTGTAGACCAAGAACTACCGATTGCTAGTGACACGATGGCACAAATAATTGTGATAGCTACAAGGAACCAACCAGGAGTAATGATTTGCAAACCATAATAAATCATTGTCGCTACAATTCCTCCACCCATCCAAGAACCTATTGTTAACCCGACTAACATGATGATAACGACAGCAGGGAGAGCGAGTTTAATGCCTTTATACATCATTTCCTCGATTTCCAACCATGTGAATCCATATCTCCAAGCAACTAAAGCAGCCGTCGTTGTACCGAGAATTAATGGCATATGTGGACCTTGACCTAACTTTACAACCGTTACAAGCATGACGATTATCATTATAATTAATGGTAGAATTGCCATGAAGAATCCAATTCTTCTCTTTTCCCTTTGTTCCATCGTCATTCCTCCAAATTCGGTATATTTTAAATGTTACTTCTTGTCGCTATTTGGTCGTTAATAGAATAATAAACACTTTTATTTTTCAAGTCAATAGTTTTTTGTAAGCGATTTCATCATTATATTTGAAAAATATACTGGGAAGTGCTGTAAATGAGGAATTATGGTATGATTTTTATGCATTTGTAATCCTCTAAGGGAGTTGTCAAATTTGAAAAAACAACATAAAAAGGAAAGTTTAAGAAGTTTAATTCGAAGATATTTTTTTATTATTATCGGAGCAACACTCGCAGCAGTTGCTTTAGAATTGTTCCTTATTCCAAATTCTGTAATTGACGGAGGCATTATTGGTATTTCATTAATTTTAAACTACATGACTGATATTCCGTTCGGTATTCTGATTTTGGTCATCAACTTACCATTTCTATTTTTCGGTTATAAGCATATTGGCAAAAACTTCTTCATCTCTTCATCAGTTGCAATCTTGCTTTTAGCACTCATTGAATTCCCTTTAAAATCTGTTGGACCATTCGTCACTGATCCATTGCTCGCAACCGTATTTGGTGGACTTATACTCGGTGCAGGGGTTGGGCTCGTGATCCGTAACGGCGGGGCATTAGATGGGACAGAAATACTAGGAATTCTATTGACTAGAAAAATCCCGTTCTCTGTCGGAGAGTTTGTCATGTTCTTTAATATCTTCATTTTTGGATGGGCAGGTTTTGTACTAACTTGGGAAAATGCGATGTATTCTATTCTAACGTACTACATAGCATCGAAAGCTATCGATATTATGATTCAAGGATTAGAAGATACGAAAGCTGTCATAATCATTTCTGATGAGTATGAAGAAATGGGGGCAGCCCTAACAGAACGGCTCGGCAGGAACATTACGTTTTTGCATGGGAAGGGCGGCTATAATGAAAATGAAAAAGAGGTCATTTATGTCGTTATCACCCGACTCGAAATTTCAAAATTGAAACAGATTGTCCGTGAATTCGATCCTTCTGCATTTGTAACGATTACGAATATCCAGGAAACACACGGAACAAACTTTAAATCGCCGATCCATTGAGCGGTGGAACGCATATATTGAGCGATTGGCCATGTCCATAGAGCGGATGACCACGTGTATTGAGCGATTGACCATGTGCATTGAGCGGTTGAACGCGTGCATTGAGCAGTTGACCGCGTGCATTGAGCGATTGACCATGTGCATTGAGCGGTTGACCATGCGGATTGAGCGATTGAACGCGGTAGTGTCCGCGTTTGCACATGCTGTCCTCTCGCGAAGAATGCTTTTGACATTTCAATAGAAATAAAAAAACGGCAGAGGTTAAACACCCTCTTGCCGTTTTTCATTAGAATGGAAATAATATTGGAATCGCAATCATCATGACTATGAACATGATGAACTGTAAAGGAACACCGATTTTGACGAAGTCCTTGAATTGATAATTCCCAGCTGTCATGACGAGTGCATTTGTAGGTGATGCGACAGGCGTTGAAAATGCCATACTTGCACCTACTGCTACCGCAATGAGAAACGGATAAGGACTGACGCCAATGCTAATGGCGGCACTTAATCCAATTGGCGCAAACAAGACAGCAGTCGCTGTGTTGCTAATAAATTGTCCGAACAGCATTGTGAGGAAGAAGATACCTGCCAGTACACCAAGAGGTCCGACACCTCCGAGGACCTGAATAATTCCTTCCGACAGTAACTGCATGCCGCCTGTATTTTCAAGCGCGGTCGCCATCGGTAGCATTGCGCCGATTAGAATGATACTTTCCCAGTTAATCTGTCCATAGGCGTCATCCATGTTGCGCACACAACCAGTGAGTATCATCAGAGCCGCTCCTATCAATACAGAAATGACCGCCGGGAATACTTCCAGCACCATTAATCCAACAACAAGTAACATAATCATACCCGCAATAGTTGCTTTTCCGTTTGCAGCTGCCATACTAGCATGCTCCTTCGGTTGCCCGATGACGACAACATTACGCGTTTCTTTAGCAAGCATTTCGATTGAATCCCACGAGCCTTGGACAAGTAACGCATCACCAAATCGTAATTTTTGCTTGGACATATCTTTCACGACATATTCACCTTGGCGGTTGATGCCTAGTATATTGACATTGAATTTCTCACGGAAACTGATGCTTCTCAATGTTTCATTGATGAATTTTGAATGAGGCGTCAATAGAACTTCCGCAACCCCTAGTTGTTTGGATACCAATTGACCCGCTTCCGATACCCCATCCTCTACTAACAGTCCGTAATCTTCAATGAACGTCTGCAGATTCACTTCTGAACCTTGGATATACAATCGGTCTTTTGCCTGAATGACGGTAGTTGGTCCCGCCATCTCCTGATATGTCATCGGCAAAAGATTCAAACCTTCAGTAGACTTCCTGCTAATTTTTAAAATGCATAATTGATAGGCAGCAGGTATTTTCAATTGTGCCAACCGCTTTCCGACAAGTACAGAGTCTGCCGGTACTTTCACTTGAAATAAGTTATTCCCCAACTGATAATCTTTGACTAATTGATTAATGGATAGCTTTTGTTGATTATTCGACCCTGATGATTTTCTACCTCTAGGCAGTAATTTATTACGCACCGCGTATAGATAGATGATTCCCACGATCACTCCGATAACTCCAATCGGAGTGATTTGGAAGAAACTGAGCCGTTCATATCCACTATCCACTAGTTGCTGACTGATGATCAGATTTGGAGGTGAGGCAATCAACGTTAACAGGCCTGAAAAACTTGCCATATATGACAAAGGGATTAAGTACTTTGTCGGGCTGCTGTTTATACTGATTGCGATACTGATAACGATTGGCAACATAAGCGCTACTGTTCCCGTATTGCTCATAAAGGCCCCGACTGATGCAACAATGACTAACAACAAGATGAAAAGCCTCTTCTCGCTGTCACCAGAATAACGTAGCAGTAATGTGCCAGCCATTTGTGCAAGCCCTGTCCGGAATATTCCTGCCCCTATGATAAATAGCGCTGCGATCATGATGACGACAGAATTGGAAAAGCCCGACAAAGCTTCAACAGGCGATAGTATACCTGTTAGCACGAATGATAGCAGAGCAAGCATTGCTACTAAATCTGCCCTCAATTTATTGGTCATGAATAATACAATTGTAATTCCTAATATGATGAATGTGAGCGTCAGTTGCACAGCAATAATCCCCTTCAAAAATATCGTTACTTTAATTGTAGTATACACAGAAAAAAAGTGCTTTATAGATCAGCACTTTTTTGTGACTGTTTTCATGTAGAGTCTGCTTGTCAGGCATAATACTTTTCATAATACTCAACTGTTCCAAGTGGACCAATTTTCATTTCCCCATCATTATAATTCAACATTCGTTCAATCCACACCGTCTGTTCTGCAATATTCATGTCACTGAACGGTAGACATAAAAGTCGATCAGCAATAAAAAGATGCTCTTTCGGTAACGTCCTATCTTCTTTTAATGTTTCATATTCCTCTGGAATCATTTCAAGTTTAAGATACGTATCATTATCTTTCGTAAATCTTAATTCATGGACGATTTTCCCCGATTTCAAGAAGATGACACGATCCGCATACAAGTCGAGGTTTTCTAGCAAATGAGAGGCAACAAAGATCAACTTATCTTTTTTCATCTCCAACAAACAATCGGAAATGAGTGCTACATTATCTACGTCTAATCCATTCATCACTTCATCCATAAGCATTACAGGTGTATCTGCTGCCATCATCATTGCAAAACAAAGACGTTGACGCATGCCAAGAGAGTAAGTGCGTACTTTTCGTTTCACATAATGACCCATTTGTAAGCGTTCAATAATTGACCCTACATTTTTAGTCGATCCATTCCACATATTTGCATATAACTTTAAATGATCAACTCCGGAAAGCTCTTCAAAGAGGTCTTTCTGCTCTGGAAAAGTTGCTAATTTCTTATGAATAATCAATTCCTCTTTTTCATTCTTATATGTATATTTTCCGTCAAAAAGCACTTTGCCTGAGTCTGGCCTTACAAAGTTCGCGATGACATTGAACATGGTCGTCTTACCTGTTCCGTTTGGTGCAGCAACGCCAATGATTTCCCCGATTTCTGCTGTGAAATCCAAATTATCCAAAATGACTCTGTCACTATAAGCAATTTTTACATTTGATAACGTAAGCATTTATTCTCCTTCTTTCTTTAAAGTTTTAAATTTCTGTTCTTTCTGATTATGTTTCAATTATAATAGACTCTCCTTAACTATTCAACAACCACTGTTTTCATATATACTACGAATAATCGATTAGTATTTCATATTTTATAGGAGCTGACAGCTATGAGTCTGCTATTAATCATTTTCCCTGTATTTTTCATTTTTACTATCGGCTTTATTGGTCAGAAGATAATCGGATTTGATATCAAATCGATTTCGACTGCCGCACTCTATTTAATGTCGCCATTTCTTGCATTTCGAACTTTTTACAGCAATCCACTGACATGGGACTACTTTTTCATAATCCTTTTCAGTTTGTTACTTTCATTCATTCTCTTTATTGTCATCTGGATGACGGCTAAATTGATGAAAGCGTCACGTTCTGAACGATCAGCAATGATCTTAGGTGCCGTTTTCATGAACAGCGGAAATTATGGGGCTCCAGTTGTTCTTTTTGCATTGGGATCAATTGGATTTGATTATGCTGTTATCATGATGGTTTTCCAATCATTGCTCATGAACTCTTTCGGCATATTTTTCGCTTCAATTGGTGGATCCGAAAAAGCAACATGGCGGGATGCACTGCAACGTGTCATACGTATGCCGTTGATCTATGCAGCGGCTCTTGGTCTGATTTTGCAACTAGGAACATTTGAAATTCCACATGCCATCATAGAAGGTGTCAGTCTCATTGCCGATGCCTCAATCCCGACAGTAATGCTCGTTCTTGGTATGCAGTTGTCGGTGATGGCCAGAAAGAAAGTGAAATATCGCTATGTAACTGCTGTATCAATCATACGCATGATTGCTTCACCAGTTATTGCGATGCTTATTTTAATGTTTCTTCCTGTAAACGATCTGTTGAAGGCAGTTCTGATTATCCAAGCAGCTATGCCGGCAGCTGCCAACACGACGATTTTCGCTTTGCAATTTGGCACCGAACCAGATCTCGTCTCATTTACAACATTTATCACGACACTTGCGAGTATCATTACGATACCTATTGTGCTGTTTTTAGTCGGTGTTTAAGTTGAAACCCTCAAAAAAAAAAAGCTATCATGAATGTCTGTACAGACAATCGTGATAGCTTTTTCATTAGGATGCAACGGCAACTTTGTTTTTATCGTACTTGTCTTTCGTCCGTAACTGGATGACCAGTAGGATAGCGAACAATGCCATTCCAATGATGTCAGTCAATGTCTCAGGGAATATCAATAGCAGTCCCGTTCCAACAATGATAATTCGCTCGATCCAGTTACATTTGCGATACCAATAGCCGATCATTCCGGCACCGATTGCAATCATTCCGACAATAGCGGTGAAGGTGACCCAAATAATTTCCAATATAGAGGCGTCAATCATTAGCAAAGCAGGATTGAAGACGAACATATACGGAATGATGAACGCTGCAATCGCAAGTTTTGCTGAAGTAACACCGGTCTTGATCGGATCTCCTCCAGAAATACCAGATGCCGCAAATGCCGCCAACGCAACAGGGGGTGTAATATCCGCAATGATACCGAAATAGAACACGAACAAGTGAGCAGATATCGCAACTACGACAGGAACCGCTACACCTGGCCCCATTTCTCCGCCCATCAATAACAAGATAATGGCAGGAGCCGCAATGGTTGAAGTGATGACATAGTTTGCAGTTGTCGGTGAACCCATTCCGAGTATGATCGCGGCAAGCATTGTGAAGATTAACGTCAACACTATATTACCACCAGCTGCTGTTACAAGTCCGTTTGCCAAACTAAGTCCTAGACCCGTCTTTACAACTACCCCTACAATAATACCCGCACACGCAGTAGCAGCAGCGACCGCAAGAGCAGTTCTTGCTCCGTCAACAAGTGCTTCAATAATATCTTTGAATCCGAGTCGTGTAGACTTATCAAAGAAACTGACGACCAGCGTCAAAACGATACCAAGCAATGCAGCTTTCATCGTCGGAATCCCCAATAAAAGGAATACGATAATCCCGATGATCGGCAATAGAAGGTAGATTTTTTTCAATGTCGCCTTGCGATCAGGAATTTCATCTGGTGACATCCCTTGGAGTCCGACACGTTTTGCTTCAAAGTGTGTCATAATCCAAATCCCTGTAAAGTACAGCAATGCAGGAATCGCAGCCGCTTTGGCAATTTCCCAATACGTCACGCCACCGATGAATTCAACCATTAGAAACGCAGCGGCTCCCATAATCGGAGGCATGATTTGTCCACCTGTTGAAGCAGCAGCTTCAACTCCGCCAGCAAATTCTTTACGATAGCCAAGCTTTTTCATCATAGGAATCGTATAAGAACCCGATCCAACAACGTTTGCAACAGAACTTCCTGAAATCGTCCCTTGCAAAGCACTAGAGAAGATTGCAACTTTTGCAGGTCCACCCGTTAATCGTCCAGCAAGTACAACGGCTAGATCATTAAAGTAGTTTCCGACGCCTGTTTTCACAAGGAAAGCCCCGAAGAGCAGGAAGACGAAAATGAACGTTGCGGATACACTAATTGGTGTTCCTAATATCCCGTCGGTTGTAAAGAACAGCAATTGAACAAGATTTTTGATGTCCTGGCCTCTATGTGCGAGGAATCCTGGGAAATACGACCCGAAGAACGCATATACTAAGAAAACAACTGATATGATCGTGATTGGTAGTCCAACAGCGCGTCTTGCAGCTTCAAGTGTCAACAAGACTGCGAGAATACCTATAATCATATCCATGTCTGAAACTCTTCCGACACGGAAAACTAAATCACTGTAGAACAACGGCCAATAAAGACCGACCGCTATCGAGAGAAGCGATAATATAATATCGTAGAATGGTACTTTATGTCTTTTCTCTCTAGCTTTTTTGAATGCCGGAAAAAGAAGGAATATTAATGATAACGCGAATCCTAAGTGAATGGACCGCTGAATATACGCTGTAAAAGGCGTCCCGATTGATGTATATAATTGGAACAATGAAAATAATAGCAAACCGGCAAATACAATTATTTTAAATATGCCTGTGAGATTTCGTGTATTGGATTCCGGATCGTATTTCTGAAGAATTTCCAGTTGCTGTTCTTCAGTCAGTTGCTCGCCGTGGTCGACTTGCGAATCGATCAGGTTTCCTTCTTCGTGCTTTTTATTTTTCCCCATTCATAGATACTCCTCTCATTTTCTGATACATGGATTGTCGCTTCACTTTGAAAGCATACGATTTTCCTCTGGTTAAATAGGCTTTTAAATCAATTTCTTTACCTTTGTAGATTAAAGCCAAATCTGCATCGACATCTCCAACGAAGAGCACGAAGGAATCAATGATATTCTCCTTGTACGTAAGCGTATACTTACCATCTTTGAATTCAATCGTTTCGCCTTCCCCGGCAAAGCCAGGCAAACCGATTCCTACATCTTCATATCGCATCGATAACAGACGGATTGCATTGTCATTTGTTATTTCGTAGTTTTCTATTACATCGGTAAGAAATATGGAGTGGACATATCGAATCTGAAATTCCATTTCATCTTCAAGCTTGACATAAAAGGTTTTCGGATGATCAGAACGATAGTCCGTAAAGGTGAACACCTTATGTATAGGCAAGAAAAAATAGGTGAGGCCAATAAGCATGACAACGATAAGAATGGACAGGGTCAATTTCTTTGATTTCATCCCTTTTCCCCTTTCTTATTAACAATTAAGAATGGGACGGCTAAGGCTATTTGCCTTACCGCCCCGTTCTTCTTTGAAATTATTCGGATGACTTATTTTTCGTCAAAGTATTTTTGTGCACCTGGGTGTACTGGAATACCGATTCCGTCAAGTCCTGTTTCTTTTTTGATCAATGCGCCTTTTGGATGTGTCAATTTGCCCGCATTGTCATAGATTGCTTTTGTAATTTCATACGCAAGATCTTCAGGAACGTCATTTTGGATAACTAACATAGCACCAACAGAAACAGTTGGAACTTCTTCAGCGAGTCCATATGTGCCTGCTGGTATGATATCCTTTGCATAGTACTGATATTTCTTGATCAATTCGTCAGCTTTGTCGTCAGTTACCGGAACGATGTATACTTTGTTAGTGGCATTTAATCCTTCAACTGCTCCTACAGGTGTACCACCAGTTACGAAAGCAGCGTCGATTTGACCAGCTTGCAAGCTCTCTGTGGATTCACCGAAATCCAAATCTTGAGCTTGGATATCGTCCATTGTCAATCCATGGATTTCAAGAAGTTGCTCAGCGTTTGCATATGTACCTGAACCAGGTGCACCAACTGAAACTTTCTTGCCTTTAAGATCTTCAAACGTTTTAATGCCTGACTTATCCAGTGTTACCAATTGAACAGTCTCAGGATAAAGTGCTCCGATTGCAGAGACAGTGTCAATTACTTCTCCGTCAAACATCATTTCACCTTTAGATGCATAATAAGCGATGTCTGTCTGTACGAAAGCGATTTCAGCATCTCCGTCTTTAAGAGCAGTCATGTTTGCAGCAGATGCTTGTGAAACTTCGGCAGTCGTTTTGATGCCAGTATCTTTATCGATAAAGTCTGCAAGTGCTCCACCAAGTGCGTAATACGTACCTTGTGTCCCACCTGTCAAAATTGATAGATATTCAGGTTCCCCTTTTTTGTCCGCATTGTCTTTGCCGCATGCTGATAAAACGAGCAATGCGATCATAGAGATCAAAGCAAAAATACGCATACTTCTCTTATTCATACAATCTTTCTCCCCTTTAGTAAAATAGTAGTTTGTAACCTAGCACCCATTCTACCACGAATGGATATTCTTTTGTCAACATTTCTTACAAATAATCAGTAATTTGCAAGCGATTCCAATTCAAAAACAAAAAAAGGAAGATGAGTACAAGGTACCCAACTCTCCCGATGATAATTTTATTGCTGATCTGGCTGTTTGTTTTTTAGTTTGTGCGCTTCTTTATACGTCAGCCCAGCCTCTTCAAGATCCCGCTTTCGATGTGCCAGTCGTGAAGCGGCACATGATGCGATACTTGCGACCAAATCATCCAGGAATGTATGAACGCCAATCCCTTTTTTCGTATCCAGATCATTGATGATGCCGATTTTATTTTTATCCAAGTGGCCGAATGTTGTAACCGCAATCGAACCATATGTGAACACCGCACCTAAAGCAATTGTTTCATCCACACCAAAAAGTCCTTCATCCGATTCAACGATTTGCTGCAAGGGTGCAGACAATTTCCCTTGTTCCGCCAGCTCATCCAATTCGATTCCGACAAGAATAGCATGTTGCAGTTCTCTCTTCATCAAGACCTTTTCAATGGAGTCCACGCATTCCGCTAGATCTAATCCTTCATTGTAAGGCACTTGCATTTCATAAACGATATTTGCGATATCTTCGAGAGTCACCCCTCTTCTTGCTAATGCATCATGGGTCGCTTTTGTCACAACATCCGAGTGAACGATATTTTTACCAGTAAACATAAAATTCTCCTCCTATTCGACCTAAAGCCTATCATGTATAGTATGACACCGATAGGTAAGATGACCATCTCTGTCCAACCCCAAGTATTCCGGAATGAACAGAATTAATTATGTTGCACTTGATAGCATTATACCTATAGAACACCTTATGTTACAATCTTCGTACATGTAACAACAAGGAGGAACTAACTCATGGAATATGGCAAGATTGAAGAAGTGGATTTTTACAGTAAAGCGCTAGACGAAAACATGCAACTACTCATACACTTACCACATCAATACTCACCATTATATAAGTATTCCGTCCTAATTGCTTCCGACGGAAAAGACTATTTCCAGTATGGTCGGATTGGCCGTGTAGCGGATGAATTGGTTAACGACGGTGAAATTGATAATATGATTGTTGTTGGCATCCCTTATAAAAGTGTGAGTGAAAGAAGAAGGATGTATCATCCTGAAGGTGACCGCCACGAAGACTATATCCGGTTCCTTGCACATGAACTTGTCCCTTACATCGATGAGAATTATCCAACCTATCAGGTAGGCGCTGGCAGAGGATTAATTGGAGATTCATTGGCAGCGACAATTTCCTTGCTTACTGCACTAAAGTACCCGAATTGTTTCGGCAAGGTTATTCTCCATTCCCCTTTTGTAGATGATTCAGTCATGACGAAAGTGGAAGCTGTGAAAGATGTATCTGCATTTTCTATTTACCATGTCATTGGAGAAGGTGAAACAGAAGTTAAAACGACGGAAGATGGCATCCGTGATTTCCTTACTCCGAATCGGGAGCTGAACGAAATAATTAAAAGAAAAGGGTTTTCTTACTTCTATGAAGAATTTAAAGGGGACCACACATGGAAATACTGGCAACAGGATGTACGACGGGCTATTAAACAATCATTTCACTATGAATGATGTCAATTCAGACAAAAGGTAAATAATTCTGCTATAATTGGCTATATGATGTATGTGTCAAACATTTTACGAGGAGGTCTTTTATTATGAAATACGGTATTGTAGCATTCCCATCAAAGAAACTTCAAGATTTAGCGAATGGGTACAGAAAACGGTATGACCCACATTATGCGCTAATCACGCCACACATGACGGTTAAAAGCGTATTTGAAGCAAATGAGCAAGAAATAGAAAATGTTGCATCTGCTATTCGTAAAGTTGCCAACAAGAACAAACCTTTTGAGCTAAATGTATCAAAAGTAAGTTCTTTTGCGCCAATTACGAATACAATATTCTTTAAAGTTACACCTAATGATGATTTACTCGCTCTTCAAAAGGATTTAAACGAAGACTTTTTCGGTGATGCATCTGAGTTTTCTTTTGTTCCGCATATTACGATTGCACAAAAATTAAATTCCGGTGAACATGACGATATCATTGGACAATTAAAGATGATCGGTGTTGAACACACCGAAATCATTGATCGCATACACCTTCTCTACCAACTTGAAGATGGGTCTTGGACGGTTTATGAAACTTTCCGTCTTGACGAGGAAAGCTGAGATTGGTTGAGGTGAGAATCGCCCGTTCAGAAAATGAGCGGGACGATGCTTTTAATGTGAGAACAAAGGTGTTTGTCGAAGAGCAAGGTGTGCCATTGAGTCTCGAAATTGATGAATTTGATAAATCTGCACAACATTTTATCGTTTACGAAGATACGCGTCCGATAGGTGCGGGTCGTATCCGTGAAACAGATAAAGGCATTGCGAAAGTGGAGCGGGTTTGTATTTTAAAAGAATTCCGTGGTCAGCATTTAGGGTTTTTGATTATGAAAGAGCTTGAAAAGCACGCTGAATCAGCAGGCATGAAAAAAATAAAACTCAATGCTCAATCTTATGCAATCCCTTTTTATGAAAAGCTAGGGTATATGGTCAACTCACCTGAGTTCATGGATGCAGATATTCCACATAGAGCTATGGAAAAAGAGATTCAATCATAATGTAAATTTGAAAAAGCAGACGTGAATCGGGTATATACCCGATTGCACATCTGCTTTTTCATTGTTCTTTATGGTTGTTACGCGTATTCATTCACCGCAAGCCCTTTACCTACCACATTAGAAATTTCAGGTGATAAGTTTACGGGATTCGGATAAATGAATCCTTTCAAGTAGGGAGGACGTGGGTTTTCAGTCATCATATGCCGTTCCTCCATCTGATGCTGACGTTCTTCTCGCAATGAATCTTTGAATCTCTCCATTGATTCAGGATCCATATCGACTTTTTGCACACGGTTAATATATGCAAATCGATTTTCTACTTGATTGATACGGTTAGCGTACATTTCGGATGTAACTGAGTGGATTGGTAATATGTAACCCATTTCCCACACCTCTTTTCACGTTTTTGGATACTTACTTTATGCTTATACCCTGGTTGAAAGTATATGAAACATTTATTTTAATTATTTGTTAATTGTTTTCGAGATTGAAAGAAGCGGCTGCACATAAATGGCAGCCGCTATTGTTTCGTCTAGCTGCGAAAGGCAGCTGCTCGGGTCGTTTCAGAGCTTAAGTAAAGGCAAAGAACGCCTTTATTTCAGCTCTTCCAACGCCTGTCGCAGCTTAGCGCCTTTCTCCGCTTTTGATTAGTCTAGCTGCGAAAGGCAGCTGCTCGGGTCGTTTCAGAGCTTAAGTAAAGGCAAAGAACGCCTTTATTTAAGCTCTTCCAACGCCTGTCGCAGCTTAGCGCCTTTCTCCGCTTTTGATTAGTTCCCCATCATTTTTTGAATATCTCCCATATTAACTGAGCTTCCGTTTTTGACGATTGAGTTGACTAGGTCGTCTTCCACGTGTTGGGGTACGTTTTTGTTTGCTAGTTTCCCAACTTTGCGAACGATTTTACGTACTTGGCGTTCGTCGTTGAAGTTAGCATTTTGGATAGCATTAGCAAGTGCAAATACTTCTTCCATTGGCACGCCAGTCTTGGACTCGATTTTTTTGAAAAAAGAATCATTCATATTGTCATTCCTCCCTCATTAAACAAAAGTCGCGCCCACAATGATTAGCAATATGAAGAGGACGACGATCAGTACAAATGTGGAACCGCCGTATGAGCCTCTTCCTTGACAACCGCCGTATCCGCCGCCATATCCTACGCCACAACCGCCGTAAGGATTGTTGTATCCACCGAACATAAAAATCCCTCCTTCCCTTCCATCTATCGTATGCAGATAGCTGGAGGAATGAGGGGGCGTTTGCACATTTTTTTACACGTCACCTTTTGGCTTGAAAAGAAATACTGCAATGAAAGCAAAAAGTATTGCTGCACTTATCCCTGAACTCGTCACTTCAAACATGCCCGTAAGCACTCCTATAAATCCGTGTTTTTCTGCTTCTGCAAGTGCTCCATGTGTCAACGCGTTACCGAATGAAGTAATAGGAATTGTGGCACCTGTTCCAGCAAAGTCGATTAACGGCTCATAAAGACCGAAGCCGTCTAAAATGGAGCCGATGACGACTAGCGTACACAATGTATGTGCAGGGGTTAGCTTAGCCACGTCAAACAATAATTGTCCGATGACACAAATCAGACCACCGACTACGAATGCGGTTATATATATTGAAAACATCTACACCACTCATTTCATCGTTAGTTCTATTGCATGTGCAATGGAAGGAATCGTGTCGCCTTGTTGGAAAGACATTGGGGATAATAAAGCACCTGTCGCAATAAGTAATACCTTTTTATATTCTTTAGACAGTAGCTTGGCATAGACTTCAGACAAATAAACAGCAGCCGAGCAGCCAGCTCCACTTGCACCAGCCATAAAATCGGGATTCTTACCGTAAAACTCCATTCCGGCATCACTGAAGTTATCTATATTCGTTATTCCCTGATTTTGAACGAGCTTGATAAAAATCGCAAAACCATTTTTACCGAGATCCCCCGTCATAATACAGTCATAATCACTTACCTGCTTATTATGTCCTTCTAAATGTCTTTTCAGTGTATCCGCAGCTGCAGGAGCCATGGCAGCTCCCATATTGAGTGGGTCTGTCATGCCCATATCAACGGCCTTTCCAAAAGTGCCACATACAATAGAAGGAACACCATTTCTGTGTGGTGTAATTGCGGCAATTCCTGCTGCAGTTGCAGTCCATTGGGCAGTTTCACCTTTTTGCGCTCCATATTCTATCGGATAGCGGAATTGCCGTTCAATGGCATTGTGTTGGCTGGCGGAACCTGCAATGGTAAGTTGCGACATACCCGATTCAGTTAATAGTGCAGCGAGTAACATAGAGGAAACGGACGTTGCACAAGCAGCAAAGACTCCAATGTAAGGAATTCCGATTGATGTTGCAGTAAAATTTGATGGTGTCATTTGATTGACAAGATCGCCTACTAGGAAAAAGTCCGCATCACTCGGTACTTTTCCAAGCTTGCTTAAAGCGATCATACAAGCATCTTCCATCAGTTTCGCATGGCCATGTTCATTCGTCTTCGCGTCACAACTTTCATCATCATAGATTTTATCAAAATGACTATGGAAAGGACTCTTTTTTTCAAGTGGACCTGCTGTCACACCAGTCGCCACAATAGAAGGAAGCGAAGGAAACGTCAATAGACCTTTCTTCACCATGTTGCGACTCCTAATTTCACAAGAATGGTTTTAACGAGAGCGACTAGAAACGCAGAAAATACACCGAATAGAATTACGGATCCAGCCAGTTTAAACATGTTACCTCCAACGCCAAGTACGTAGCCTTCTGTTTTATGTTCGATTGCAGCGGAGATGACTGCATTCCCGAATCCAGTGATCGGCACAGCTCCACCTGCCCCTCCAAATTGGCCGATTTTCTTATAAAGTCCAAAACCTGTCAATAGCATTGAAATGAAAATCATCGTAGCGACAGTTGGATTGCTTGCGGTCCGTTCTGTAAAATTAAAAAATGTCATATAGAACACAGCAATGAATTGTGCAATAAGACAAATCGTACCTCCAGTGATAAACGCTCTGAAGACATTTTTCAGAATAGGCGTCGTGGGTGTGATGCTTTGTTCGATTTTGGCATATTTTTCTTTATCCATCAGGTTTGTTCCTCCACTAGAGCAATTAGCTCATGAATATCCTCTTTAACGTCTTCATCTTTACTTGTAAGAATTAACTTTGTCGTTTCAGTAAGTATCTTGCTATCTGCAGATACGAGTACTGATAACTCGGGATACAGCTCTTTCAAGGAAGTTTCGAGCTCAGATGCGATTTTTGTTTTATTAAACCTGGAAAAGGTCTTGACGCGGATGCCGACTATTAAATGATCGTCATAAAACAAAGCTGCTGCACCTTTTATGCGCTCATCTTCTTTCACTAATACTTCTGCTTGACTGATGTTCTGGTTTGCTCTGTTTTCGAATCTGAATTCGTTTGGGACACATCCTGCCAGCAAAAAAACCAAACTTAGAAATAGCAATAAGTGACGTATAATGATCATCGCCTTTTTTTAACAGTATGCCAATGTCTGTTGTTTTTTATTCATACCGTGATGTTTGCCCTAGTTCAGTTGGAACAAACGCATAAAGTATAAGGAGTTGAGAAAAGGAGGTGGAATGAATGGGATGTGGAAGAAATGATGACATCGGTAACGCTCGTCATAACGACAATTGTATCTGTGAAGTAGTTCGTGCCATCAAGCGCGTGCAAGATATTAGAGATGATTTCGATTGTGATGATTGCAAGACCGATTGTTTCCTTACTCCGCTTGGGAGCCTGGTAAGTCCTACGAGACAGCGCGCAAATACGCGTGTATTCATGTTAATGAACGAAAAAGGCGATCCATTCAAAGCAATGTTTAAAAGAAATCGGAGGTTTGTAGAAGCTGCTGAAGCAACTGCTTCCGATCAGAGTCGTAGGGACTGTGCAACATGTTTCTCGATTTTCTTCAGAGTACAAAGGATTTTTGATAATTGCTGTGCGACATTACAAGTATTAGAACCACTTGATGCAAGAGGCCGTAAAGTCGATTTGTTCAAAGGCGGTAAATTGGATCTTGATGCAGTATGTTTAGTGGAAAGATTCGCTGCTACCGGTTCTTGTGTAACTGTAGATTTGACTTGTTTCTGTGGAATTCAATGTGTGAAAGACGTTTTCATCGATTGCGACGAAGACTGATACCTTGAACTGTTATGCTTGAATTGTCCGGCCGATTTACTGGCCGGACATTTTATTTTTTATTGCACACAAAAAGACAGGACAAGTTTCTGTCCCGTCAAGCTTACGTTCTATCGAATGATTGCCCTCTCCATAACACATCTTCAATCTTTGAAATATCAACTTCTGTTACGTCTCCATCAATTCCAATCCAAATTGTTGAATCCTGCACTTTTTGAATATCACCTTTTACGGTCTTTCCTTCAACAATGAACTGCAACGGTTGATATGCCTGTTTCTGAAAAGGACGGTTTAAATAGTCGATAAGACCTCTTATTTCAGGTTCTTGACTTTCATTAACAGGCACAGTTAGCGGTATATCTGAACCGACGATATCAATTTTCTCTTTCAAAAATGTTTCATCTGGAGAAAATACTGAAGTACTCTCTTCCTCCACCACTTTCACTTTGACAAACACAGGCGGGCCTTGCACAAATAGTAACGGATGTGTATAGGAAATAATCTTTCCCCCTTTTTCCGTAGTATATGCGCCTAAACTAGAGGAAGTTCTTTTCATCATTTTATAAACTGTTAATGAACGTCGTTGCTAATCCTAAATAGATAATAATACTAATTAAGTCATTTAACGTTGTTATGAACGGTCCAGATGCGACAGCAGGGTCAATTTTCATTTTATGCATGAACAACGGAATGAAAGAACCTGAAATTGTAGCAACGAAAATAGATACTAAAATAGCTGCGCCTACTAACAATGCGATGATGAATTCATGTTTCCATACAAATATTAAGCCCACGACAAAAATGGCACAAACAATTCCGGTGATCAGGCCAGTTCCCGCTTCACGTAATAGGAGCTTGAACTTGCTCTCTTCCTCGATATCACGTGTCGCAATACCACGAACAGCTACTGCAAGTGCCTGAGTTCCGCTATTTCCTGCTGTACCTGCAATTAAAGGTATGAATGCTGCCAGCAAAGCCACTTGCGAAATCGTATCTGTAAACAAGTCGATCAAATTTGCTGTAAGCATTCCTAATACTAGAAGAATAATTAACCACGGAATCCTTTTCTTAGCAGCTGAAATAGATGTTTTATCAAATGAATCCATGTTGGAAACGGCCGCTAATTTGGAGTAGTCATCAGATGCTTCTTCTTCTATAACATCAAGAATATCATCGACTGTAATGATTCCAAGCATATGATATTGGAAATCGACGACAGGTACTGCTAGCAAATTATAATCCTGCGTCGTACGTGCTACGTCTTCTTGGTCATCGGAAACAAACACACTTACAACTCGTTCATTCATTATCGATTCGATAAGTGTATCTTCATCGGTAATAATTAGATCACGGAGAGAAACGACTCCCGTTAAATGATTGTCTTCGTCGACGACAAAGACGTAGTAGATTGTCTCTGCAGACGGAGCTTCATTACGCAAAATCGTCATCGCAGAACGGACCGTTGAATTTTGAGGAACGGATACGTATTCTGTTGTCATAATGGAACCGGCTGTATATTCCTCGTAATGCAAGAGCGCTTTAATCTGGGCAGCCGAATCTTTGTTCATGAGCGTCAAATAACTGGCGATATGCAATTTATCAAGTTCTTTCAGGACATCTACCGCGTTATCGACGAACATGTAGGAGATCATGTCCGCTGCATACGTCGTGTCCATCTCCTGAAGGAACTGCTTATATTCACTTTCATCGATTTCACTTGTTTCGAAGATTTCAGCCAATTCTTTTGGAGATAGAAAGAAATACATCGTTTTGCGTTGGCTGACGTCTACTTTCTCATAGAAGACGGCTCGATCATAGGGGTGAAGACTTAGATATTCATCACGAAAAGATTTTATATCCTGTTTATCGAGTGCTTCTAACAATTTATCTTCATCTACATTGTTTTCTTCACGAAGTTCTTCATTCACCGTCATGGCTACACCTTCCTTTCCAAACGAGTAAGCATGATGAATCGCACAGTGCGATTATATCTTGCCGTTCATTTTCTTGAACTAGCACAAGCTAGTTTGTTTCATTGTGAACTCTTCTCTTATTAGGTGTTGCATGTCAAGAGGCAATGAGCTTTCAAATCGCATTAGTTGGTTTGTCAGCGGGTGCCTAAAGCCGATAGCTGAACAATGCAACGCCTGTCTGTTCATTAAAAGTTTTGATCCGCCATATAAATCATCACCGACAAGTGGATGACCGAGCCAATTCATATGGACTCGAATTTGATGGGTACGTCCCGTATAAAGTTTAAGATTTATTGCCATATACTGTTTATCAAATTGTTTGAATCGACCTGTCACTTCAAGGTCTGTCCTTGCATATTGGCCGTCACTCCGAACGATTCGCTCCATAATACTGCCATCTTTTCTGCCAATTGGTTGCTCAATACTTAGCGAATTATGTTTCAAAACACCTTCAATGAAGGCGGTGTAACCACGTGTAAAACCATCAATTCTCATCTGTTCATTTAACAAATGATGAATATGACGGTTTTTCGCTATACACATAAGACCTGAAGTGTCACGGTCCAACCGAGTTACAACATGAACCGTAGAAGGAACTCGTTCAGCGGCAAATTTCCCTGCAACAAAATTGGCGACTGTCCCTATTGGTTGATCGCGCGAAGGAATTGAACTTTGTCCAGCAGGCTTATCGAGAATTAATAGGACATCGTCTTCGTAAATTACTGAAAGTGTGCCCATTTCCGGTTTCAGCCCATCACTTAGCTGTTCAATCGGAAATTGCACAGTTACAGTATCCCCAAATTCAACTGTATGCCGAACGGTGCGTTCCACACCATTCACCATCAGTTTGCCACCATCGTATTTTACAGCAGTCAGTGTGCGTTTGGATATACCTCTTGTCTGCAGAAATTCACGAAGTAGCATACTTTCGATGTCTACACTAAAATTCAGTGTGAATTTATTGTTAATCATCGCTTGAAATGAACGAATCATGTACTCGTGTCCAAAACGGGAAAGGACGGAATCTGCCGAAACGAACTTTCTCCTGCGCTACTTTGTACTCGATTGACTTTACATCTTTATGCAAAAGCTGTAAATGGTCGATTGTTACCATGAAATCTGGCCCTTTCACTGGTGTTAAAACGCAACTGTGATGTGCAGGCAATATTAGTGGAGAACCGACAGTCCTGAATACCCTGTTATTAATGGAGGCCATTTCAGTCAACTGAATGGCAGGTAACGACGGATGGATGATCGCTCCGCCTAGCGCTTTATTATAAGCTGTTGAACCTGACGGTGTAGACATACATAATCCATCACCTCTGAACCGTTCAAAATGAATACCATTCAATTCGACATCCATGACAAGCGTCACTTCAGGGGATTTAACAGTCGATTCATTAAGAGCAAGATACGTTGTCACGGTGTCATTATGACGATAATTAATCTTCACCTCAAGAAGAGGGTATTCAATCACTTCATATTCCTTACGAGCGATAGACAAGACAAGTTTCTCCATCTCTTCTGGCTTCCAATCCGCGTAGAAACCGAGATGTCCTGTATGGATACCGATAAACGCCGTGTCTTTCAACCGATCGATATGCTTATGAAATGCATGCAATAGCGTTCCATCGCCACCGATAGACAGGACTATTTCCGGTTCTTCTTCGTCAAGAACTAAGCCAAAGTCCGTTAAATAATCAACGGCTTCATCCTTCAATCGATTCGAAAGGGAATCGTTGCGTGTCTGGATTGCAAATTTCATCGATTTCACTCCCCTTTCCGTGTGTTTTCACTATAATCACGATCTGCTGTTTCTTTATAGGCGCTGAAATATTGTTGCGCATCATGAATCTCGTCGCGTATAAGTGACATTTCCTCATCCAGCCTAAATGCCGCCTCCGCTGCACGTTCAAGCCGATGCCTAATTTCATTCGGCAACTCGCCTTGGTATTTATAATTCAATGAATGCTCGATAGATGCCCAGAAATTCATAGCGAGTGTTCTGATTTGAATTTCTGCTAATATCGTTTTTTCACCATGTATTGTCTGAACGGGATATTCAATGATCATATGGAATGACCTATAGCCGCTTGGTTTTTTGTTTGAGATATAATCTCTTTCCTCAATAATACGTAAATCTGTACGATTCTGCAGTGCCGTAACCACTTTTCCAATGTCATCAACAAATTGACACATTATACGTATTCCTGCAATATCGGGCAGTTCTTCTGCCAATTCAGCGGAGGGCTTAAACGGTATTCTTTTTTCAAGTGTTTTGTCATAAATACTTGCAAGGGGTTTAACTCGACCGGTGACAAACTCCACCGGCATATGGTCGCCTTCCAATTCATACTGCGTGCGCAAACCTTTAAATTTCACTTTCAATTCTGCAACTGCTTGCTTATATGGTTCAAGAAATTGTTTCCATTCTTTCATCTATACCCCTCCAGACTAAATCTCAATACTTTGAAGGACAGCTTCGAATTGCTGCTCGACTGCAGTTGTAAATGCCTCTCCATAATTGTTATTTCCTTCAATGTTGTAAATGAGCATCGTCAGCTCTTCTTTAAAGCTTGGAAGAGGGATCGTAACATCGTTCCATTGCAATATAGGTTCGCTTTCTTTACTTAGCGCTTGTAACATATACTTCCATACATCTTTCGGGAAATGAATATGTACATATCCATCTATGTCGTCTAACAAATACACAAAAGCCATTTCATCAGAATCAGTAATCATTTTGCCTGCCGGTGTACCTGTCGGCAGTTCGGCAGTTCCATCTAACAGGAACTGGATTATATCATTATCTACACCTGTATTTATCACTCTGTTTTGTATTCTCATAAGTCTTCTTCCTTTCAATGATCATACGTTCAGTCTACCATATGACAAGCACTGATGCAGTCTGTAACATGCGTTTTTGCCTGGAACTTGCTATACTTGAATTATAAGCAACTTGAGATTGATTCAGAGAAGGGATGTAACGCAATGGATGCTCATGCTATTCGCTCATTAATGGATATACAGGCCATGCAAACTCTTGGTTCCGTTCAGAATTTCGCTAACAGCCAGGAATCCAATTCATCGCTTTTCACGTCGATGATTAATGATTTACTTAAGGAAAGCACAGGAGAAGCTTCCGAGTTTGGCGCTCTTCCACAACAGTCTTTCGGCATGCTTGGTGGTCTTAAACAAATAGACGGTCTTCGCTACGATGGATTTAATGGTGTTTACATGCCTGCCAATCTATCAAATTCCCTGACTAACGTTAGAAACGAAGAACCAACTACTCATGACAGGCACTCTTATAATGATGTAATTAAGCAAGCTGCACAGATATACAAACTTCCTGAAAACCTTATCAAATCAGTTATAAAACAAGAATCCAATTTTAATAACACTGTCGTTAGTAAAGCTGGTGCAGCAGGCCTCATGCAACTCATGCCCGGAACTGCGAGACTGTTAGGTGTTACAGACAGCTTTGATCCTGAACAAAACATTATGGGCGGAGCAAAATATATCCGCCAAATGCTCGATCAATTCGGAAATGTAGAACTTGCACTGGCCGCCTACAATGCCGGTCCGGGAAACGTGAAAAAGTACGGCGGAATCCCACCATTTAAGGAAACGCAACAATATGTAACGAAAGTACTTAGCTATTATAATCGTTTTGAAATCTGACAACATATGACTTACTTAAGGCAATATGTTTGTGAAAGACTTGTATGGTTGTTAAAATATCCATACAGTCAGAGCAAAGGAGATTGACATACATGACTCGAAAACCTTTGATTCCTTATGAGGAAATCGGTGCTGAAAAGCTGTCGGAACTCATTGATCGTTTTTATGAAAAAGTGGCCGTCCACCCAGAGCTCTACCCGATTTTCCCTGAAGATCTGACGGAAACGGCACGTAAACAAATACAATTTCAAACACAATATTTAGGCGGACCGAACCTATTCACGGAAGAGCACGGCCATCCGATGATGAAAGCGCGTCATATGCCTTTTCCTATAACGCCTGCGCGGGCAAAAGCATGGCTCGCTTGTATGGCGGAAGCTATGGACGATGTCGGATTGGAAGGACCTCTTCGTGAAGTGTATTATCAACGGCTCGCGTTAACCGCGAATCATATGGTGAATAGAAGCGAGGGGGAAGAGCAGTGAATCGAGAGACCATGTTGGCAAACAGCATCACTTCATCCGTCCCACTGTCAAAGCCAATTGAAATCTATGTATTCGTAGACCCTTTATGCAGCAAGAGTTGGGCACTACAACCACTGCTTCGAAAATTACAAGTTGAATACGAGCGCTACTTTACGCTCAAGATTGCTTTACTCACTTCATTGCCAAAGATGAACTTGTCCCATTTCGGCACTAAAGACGACGTCACATCTTGTGATAAGCAACATCCTGCATTCCCAAGCATTGCAATGAAAGCAGCTGAATTCCAAGGCAAACGTGCGGGTTTCCGCTTCCTCTCCAAGATTTTCGAATATACGTATTTGAAATCACGGAATGTCATGTCTTTTTCAGTTCTTGTCGAGATAGCTGAGAATCTTGGACTTGACGTCGATGAGTTCGTAATGGACTTTTCATCCCCACATGTCATGCGTTCTTTGCAAGTGGACTTGTATTTAGCGAATGAAATGGAAGTACAAGACGCACCGTCGTTCGTTTTCTTCAATGAAAATATTGAAGATGAAGGATTGAAGGTGAACGGTCTTCATTCGTATGATATCTATCAGCAGATTCTTGAAGAGATGGTCGGGTATTCAATTACTCCTGACTCCCCTCCTACTCTCTCAGAGTTGTTTAAACGTTTCGATTCACTCGCGACGAATGAGATTGCGGAAATTTATCATATTCCCGAAAAAAATGCTGAACGCGAATTAAAAAAACAGCTACTTCTCCAAAATCTAGAGAGGCTGCCGTTTAAAGATCGTACGTTATGGCGCAGACGCAAATGAATAACGCCCTTTTACTATAGACCGGATGAAGAAAACACGTTGTTTTCTTCATCCGTTTTTTTATTCAAAAGCCGTTCTTCGTTACTGCTCCCGCTTATCCCCAAGAAGTCGCCGGCCTCCACTCCAATCAAATTAGCATGTAATACCAAGCAATCACCCCCGTTAATTTGAAATGGAACGGAAATTTGAATGCTTCCAAAACCAACATAATCGGCTTCATTTTCTATATTCATACTCATAAAATCATTAAAGCAATAATAAGTGGAATTATAGATATTGCACTTGCAAATAAAACATAATTCTTCCACCGTAACTGCGGTTGATAAAGAGGATTCATAATTTTTGCCAACTTATCTTTTAATTCATGAAGGCCTTCATTTAACCAAAAAATATGAGTTCCTATAATTGCTTCAAGTGTTTTCTCTTCCTTAAATCCGTATTTTTGTGATTCAGTAATAGATAGTTGAACATTTCCTTCTTTTTCAAGTCGCCTCAAAAGTTCCCTGATGATTGCATTAAGCATGTAAACATTGTCTACATCGTTATCCATTATTTCCTTATCCAAAAAAGGGGAAGCATATGCCATCTTCTCCCTGAATGTATGGTCCACATTTCTCAAGCCTTCTTTTATTGTAGAACTAATTCCTTGGTCTGATTGGTTTCCGAGGGTCAATGTCTCAGCCGTCAATTCAAATATATCTACAATAGTTAAATGCAAAGTATCAATTTTTCTTTCAAGATATTTCTCTTCACCTTTTCTATTTAAATTGGTCTTCCACATGAAATATTCTACGATTTTATTAATAATCAAAACGATCAAAGTGGTTCCCGCAACAATAGCGGAACCTATTATAGGTATAAATTCTTTATCCATTATTTTCTCCTTAAAATAGGCATTTCTGAACTCCACAATCTTGGCCCTATTGCGGTATTGGGACATTTGCTTAGCAAGCAAACGCCCCCGATTGATTAATAATGCTGTTCACTTTCCATGATATTGTTTAACATGTATTTTGTGTTCAAAGACGTCAATGATGTGCGTAGATTCCTTATTTTTTAATTCCATTACATAAATACCGTCTTCAGTTTTTACTTGATAGAAATTACTACCAAGATATTTAATATTCTCTATTTCAGTCTCGTCATCAAGTAATGCTAATTTAACCTCGGGGTCCGCGAGTATCTTAGTGACTTTACTCTCTGCATTAAAATGATGGAGTAAATTATACGGGCTTATAAATGATAGGATTATAACCAACAGAATTACACCAAAAACGAATGAAAGTTTCTTCACATCATTACCTCCTGCAATTACTTCGGAATTTCCCAATAACTAATCCGACAATTTGGCCCGTTTGAAGCACAACTCTTCTTTAATAACCGGAAACATTTCAATACTTTTAATTCCGATGGAGTCGGGCTGTGCAACTCCGACCATAAGTAATTAAATGTTGATGAAAACAAAAACATTGATCATACACATGCACTTAATCAAACTTGTATTTTTCCTCTACAACAGATTCCCATGAATTCATCAAGGTGCAAAACCATAAAAAATTAGCGTAAAGATAAAAAAGGAAATAAAACTGACCGCCAGGAGGAACATCAGCCACAATAGATAAACAACAATTCGTACTCTATTGTTTTGAATTATTCCTTTCGCAAATTTAAACGTTACATAGGCGACGACAACAAACACCGGGATAATGAAGAAATATGAAAACGTTCCTACCCAGTCACCCAAGGCTCGAAATCCCTCATGAGGTACAGGTCCCTGATACAGATGATACTCCCCTGTAATTTTAGAGATTCCTGTTAAAAACAGGACAGATAACAAAGTAAAGTAAAGAATCAGCATAATTCTAACAATCCGCTTTTCTTTTAAAAGAAGTAGGTATATCAAAATTAAAAATAGGATTAAAATGATAACCTTAAACATAGTTTCACCTCCTACTTTATTAATTCAATAAAACGATATTGAAATTCTACCAGTATCATTCGCTCAATTTGGCCCTATTATTGAATAAACTCTATATATAGTACTCTCTGTTGCTTGGAGTGCAGGCGCCGACTCCTGCGGGAACAGCGCGAGCTGAAGACCCCACAGGAGCGTGCCCTTCGCGACGAGGAGGCTGAAGCCGTGCCCGCGGAAAGCGTGCGCCGGAACGCAAAGCAACATTTTATATATTGCATACTAGCCCGTTTCTTGAATATAGGCATTCTAATAAATACTCTCCGTTGCTTGGAGCGGAAGACGGACGACTCCGTAGGGATTAGTGAAAGCCGTAACGAAGAACGGCTTTTGCGAGACAAAGCGTTAGCTTTTCGAGCATATCTTTGCTCTCGCCTTAAGCCCCCGCAGTGATGCCAAGCCACACCCCTCGGAAAGCGTGCCATCTGGAGCGCAAAGCAACATTTTATTTTACTTAGTACTTTCAAAAGTAACTTCATGAATACTTTAATCCCCTTCTTATATTCTTTAATACGTACTCAAAAACAGAAAGTTTCATTTTCCCCTACAAGAGGCACTATTACAAAAGAAAAATAAAAAAAGAGCATCCGCTCCTGGGGGAGAGGGATGCTCTTTATAAAGGGAATGGGAGAAATGTTCACGTTCAAACAAAAGGGGTGTATGTTTGGTAAGTGATTTATTTCACAACCTTATCTTATCACGAAATAATAGTAACATCAACATTTCACATAACATTTCACATGAATGTCACAAATAAAACACCTTATAAAACCCTTACCTATAAGATTACTAACATTGCAAATACAAACATAGACATTAGTTGGATAGATGAAAGCGCTTTCGATATAATTATATTAATATAACTAAATATCAGTGTAGAATGGAAAAACTGACTTAGCGTCGAATATGCTAAGTCAGTTCTATTTTTTCTAGATTACTGTTTGTTCAACAATTCTTCCAACTCATTCAAACGTTCTTCAAACACACGGCATGCTTCTTCAATCGGCGTTGCACTTGTCATATCGACGCCCGCTGCTTTTAACACTTCTATCGGATAATCAGAAGATCCCGCTTTTAGGAAGTTGTTAATGTAACGGTCGACAGCCGGTTGTCCTTCAGAAAGGATCTGGTGGCTAAGTGCTACTGCTGCACTGAAGCCTGTCGCGTATTGATATACATAGTAATTGTAGTAGAAGTGAGGAATTCGTGCCCACTCCAATGCGATTTCTTCGTCTTGCTCGACTGCATCGCCAAAGTACTTCTTGTTCAGTGAAGCATATTCTTCGGACAGTTTATCTGCAGTTAGCGCTACGCCGTCCTGGTCAAGTTTATGGATAAGATGCTCGAATTCAGCAAACATCGTCTGACGGAACACTGTACCACGGAATCCTTCAAGCCAGTGGTTCAGCAAGTAAATGCGTTTCTGTTCATCATCGATTGTTTTCAATAAGTGATCATTTAACAGAGCTTCGTTCACTGTTGAAGCAACTTCTGCTACGAAGATGGAGTACCCTGCATAGTTATATGGCTGGTTGTCACGAGAATAATAACTATGGACACTATGACCGAATTCATGCGCCAGAGTGAACATATTATCTACATTATCTTGCCAGTTCATTAAAATATACGGGTTTGTTCCGTATGTTCCGGAAGAGTATGCGCCTGAACGCTTCCCTTTGTTTTCACGGACATCGACCCAGCGATTATCAAGACCTTCTTTGACGATAGATGCATACTCTTCACCTAAAGGATGGAAACTATCGAGCATTGTGTTCTTCGCTTCTTCATATGGCATTTTCATTTCAACGTCTTTTACCATTGGAGCGAACATATCCCACATATGAAGTTCATTAAGTTCAAGAACCTTTTTGCGTAAAGCTACATAGCGATGGTGCAAACCGATATTTTTATTAATTGTTTCCAAAAGATTATCGTACACTTGCTCAGGAATATGATTTTGAGACAATGCCGCCTCTCTTGCAGATGAGTAGTTGCGGATGTTCGCATTTACATTATGAGACTTTACGTTACCGCTTAGCGTGGACGCAAATGTGTTTTTAAACTCACCATACTTACTGTACATCGCTTTAAAAGCACCTTCACGGACAGAAGGATCAGAGCTCTCAAGGAAGCGGATATAGCGACCATGAGATAGTTCCACTTCTTCACCTTCTTCGTCTTTCACCATTGGGAACGTTAAATCAGCATTGTTCAGCATGCTGAATGTTTCAGACGGACTTCCTGTCACTTCACTCACTTGCGCGAGAAGAGCTTCCTGTTCTGCTGGAAGAATATGCGGACGATGAGCATTCATCGATTTAAATTCTTGCTTGTACAATTTCAATTTGTCATTATTCGTAACGAGGTCAGTTAGCTTTTCTTCTGAAATGGCCATTAGTTCTGGCGTAATGTATGAAAGCGCTGTCGATACTTTGGCTACTAAAGACTTCGCTCTGCTTTCCATAGCCTGATAGAAACTATTTGTTGTATCTTGGTCACTTTTCAGATGTGCATACGTATAAACCTTGCTCAATTTTTCATAAATGCCGTCACGGAAAGTGAGCGCTTCATATAATGCTTCAGGGCTATCATTCAAAGTATCTTTGAATGAACCTGATTTTTCATTCATTTTTTCGATTTCTTTGAATTCCTGTTCCCATGCGTCATCTGTTGCAAAAATATCTTCCAAGCGCCACGTCTCTTCCACTTTCACTTCGTCACGCGTTAATACTTTGTTTTTAGAATCAGTTGTCATTCAAAATCCTCCCTATCCTATTGCTTCGTATATCGAATCTTTTTCATTGTCTCAATTTAACACTTCATTTGCAAGAAATCTCGCTGAAATTAGTTTCATTATCAAATTTTCATCATATTCAGTCTCCTTCGCATTAGAACCAAGCTTATATTGATTTAGAAAATTGATATATTCTCGACATGCGGACACTTTTAAAGTCGTCGGATTTTTAAACTGTTTAACAAAACTTTCAATATCCCTATTCCTAATATGCGTAGGTTTCACGCCTCCTCTTCTCATAAAGTGAATTAGCCTGAGCTGCCAATCGTAATCTCCCTCCCTAAAAGCATCACTTTTATGTGTTGGGATTCCTATCCATTTAGGTAACTCGACTGGTACGATTCTTAACTCATAGCAACTTCTGAGAAACGGATTTTGTACCCCTTTTCGATTCAACATGATACTTTGTTTTAAGCCTTTTTCCCGTAAAGCATTGTAGTGGACAACATATGCATGTAACTGAGAACTTTCCAGTATGTTAGGTTGTGCAAAAGGGAACTGTTGAAACCGAATCGGAAGCGTTTGGTGCAAACCAATATAGCGATGTCCGGCGACATGCATCAAATGGCTGAAGTAATGAAATGACTTTGTTTGGGGATTGAATGTAAGCAAACAATTGCCATCAGGGGGACTCTTTTGAATGAACCATTCCTGAAACTTTGAAAGCTGGACAATTCCGATGCCAAGGGGTTGATTGATGAGTTTCGCTGGTGTATGCAAAATCCATACGGGATCCATTCCTATACGACGGAAACCTTCTGTACGTAATTGCAGTAGCGATAAGGGGATTGTGCTGCATTGAAATTCGATAGGGATTTGTACGTTTTGTGCTGTGACAAGCAAATCGGGCCGTTGGGCTATTTCCTGGATGACCGGTTCCAGGATGACGTGATCGGCTCGTGCACTTAAAAGTTGATACAATAAGCGCTTTCCACTAAGATGTTGCGGGGACTCACCTTCTGCGAAAGCAGTTGTGCATGTAGAACGTTTCTGATGCGCAAAATGAGGAATGACAACGTCTCCTACCTTTAAGTGAACGATTTTCTCGCATTGAGGACAATAGAAATTCTCTGTCTGTCTCCATTCACGTAGCTCCGTCCGCCTATATTCCTCCGTCAATATAATGAGTTTTCCATCTTTTGTACAAGCAGTTAGTATGAGTCTCACTCCTTCCGACTCAATTATACGAATCTACAGAATAGAATGCAAGTTAGTATGTTCTTTTTTAAAAACAAAAAAGCCGTCACAACCCGTGGGAAGTGAGCAGCTATATTATTGAGTATTAGTCTAGCAAAGAATTGAAGAACTACCTATAAGAATCAATTACCAAAATACGTACTAATTGTTGAAGTGACGTCTGATTCGATAATTACTCTTCCGTATTCTTCTAATCGATAAATTGTAACTTGTGATACAGCACCATATTCCGAGACAATGCTGCAGTAGTCTGATTTATCATCATCGGTCATTTGATCTTCATCAAAAATTACGTGCATGTAAAATTTTTCTTCGAATGAATAGAGAGACGTTTTTACTGCATATGGAAGTTCTATTGTAGAAAGTCGAATTAGATTTTCAAAATCATCAAATACGAACATGTCGGAATCCCACATAACAGGCTCATCACTCAATTCACTCATAAGTTTCTCAGGATCATCGAACATTGACGGATCAGGGTTAAAATGCTTATGCGGATCAACCAATCCAAAATTTTCTTCAGATCCTTCCTCGTCTGATAACTGCGCCCGAGTTACGGTCACTTCGATTCCGGTATTCATCGCATGAACTTGTATCCATAACGGACCTTCAATTTCAAACTCAGTCTCATCATTCACTTCGTCCATCATTTCCCAGAAGAGTTCTTCGCTTTTATCTCGGTTATACCAGACTTCTTCCCTTGTAAAACCTCGTTCTTCAATATCTATATACGATAAAAAAAATTTAACGGTATTATCATTGATGCGCTCTATTTCCATCCCTACTCTCTCCCTTCCCTACGAACAGGCTCTTGCCCGTTTCTTTTTTTTGCATTCAGCTAGCAATGCTTATACTTACTATATGACCGTCCTCGACATTTTGAAAGGGTTCTCTAGTAGATGGTCTCGTGATATTAGCATTGTAGAGAACATCTGCTTGCAAAGCAAGGAATAGAATCGATAAAGTACTATATAGTCGTTTCTGAAATTCTTATTTATTAAGAATTCTTTCGAACGAGATAAAAAAAGCTGATAGGATCCTGGCGAAATGCCCGTCAACTCCCTATCAGCTTATTACTTGTTCTATTAGTTAACCATACGCCGCGCTTCAAGCAGCTGATAGGCTCTAACTTTTCTCGGTAGGAAGCGTCTGATTTCATCTTCATTATACCCTACCTGAAGTCGTTTTTCATCAAGAATGATCGGTCTTCTTAAAAGGCCCGGATGTTCTTGAATCAATTCATATAGCCTTTGTAAAGGCAAACTCTCCACATCCACATTTAGCTTCTGGAAGATTTTAGATCGTGTTGAGATGATTTCATCCGTTCCATCTTCCGTCATACGGAGGATTTGTTTGATTTCATCGATATTCAATGGTTCTGAAAATATATTACGCTCAGAGTATGGTATGTCATGCTCTTCCAACCATGCCTTTGCTTTTCTACATGATGTGCAACTAGGTGAGGTAAATAGTGTAACTCCCATTCGCTGACACTTCCTTTCAGTCTGCTTGCCCAATTTGTATTGTAAAACTAAATTAGAATAATTTTAATTTAATGTTCTCAACACCCATTATACACATATTCATTCTCAATGAATACACTTTTTAACAAAGAAGTTAAAAGGGATACTACTTTGTCACATTTCTGCAATATTATTGAGTTTATAAAGGATTGAGATCGACTTTACTATCCTTCTATTGTTATACCCGATTGAAGATTTTTTTAAACATCATTAAATTAAAAAAACTTTTTCTCATTTAGATTTTTTTCATCCTACCTAGTAGTACGAATCAAGAACGTAAAAAGTTTCAAAAATCGTATAAAAAATTCCGGGATATGTATACACGTCCCGGAAATGCGCTTTATTGTTTAAAATTGACACCTTCAGTGTAGTTATTCCCAGCGTTCCATAATAAATATTCATTGATGCCATTGTCTTTTAATGCTTTAATTTGCGCTTCAACTTCATTTTTGCCGTAGCGGAGGAAATTCCCCGAGCCAAGCCATGGTGCACTGAAATCTTGCAACCAAGGACGTGAAACTGGCGGGTTCTCCAAGCTACCGAGTTTTGCGTTTTCGACTTTCGCATATTCTGCTACAAGTTTATATGGCTCAAGATCTGGTTTTGCGATACCAAAATATGATGTCCAGTGGCTCGGATAAATCATCGATGAAATGACATCGACATTCTCCGAGATTTTCGTGAAGTTCTGACCGATTCCAGGTGCTTCCGGCAATGTTGCTGAATAACCGAAAATATCGACAGAAACATCCACATCATATGGCTTCAGCTTCTCTTTTGCATATGCTACAAAATCGGTAACAGCTTCGACTCGTCGTTGAACAGGATCCAATTCAGAGTCCGTATATTCGTCCATTGAATATTTTAGTGTGTCATGACGTTTTTCAAATCCTTCAGGAAATCGTACATAGTCAAATTGAATTTCTTGGAAGCCCATTTTGGCAGCTTCTATCGCAATATCGACGTTGTGATCCCACACTTCTTTCATGAATGGATTGACAAATGCTTCGCCTCTGCCGTTTTTCCATACATCATTTCCGTCTTTAAATGAGAGCTCAGGTTTTTGTTCAGCCAAAACGCTGTCTTTGAAAACGACAATCCTCGCAATCGGATACACTTTTTCAGCTTCAAGCGTTTCAAGCATTTTGCGCGGATCTTTTATGTATGGTTTTCCGATTTCATTACCAAAAAACTTGGAATCCTCGCCTGGCTTATACGTTAAATTGCCATAGTCATCTTTAATATCAATAACCATAGCATTCAGGTCAGTCGTGTTGAGTAATTTCAGTAAACGTTCAAATCTAGCACCACCTGCAGAATGCCCGGTCACATATATACCTCGCACTGCGTCAGGATATTCAAATGTCAATCCTGAATCGTAACGATATAGTTTAGAATTTGCAACTAGTTGTTCTTCTATTATTTCAAATCCGTATGTACGTTCACCAAATTCAATATCGGTGCCTAATTCTTCAGCTTGTGCCACTTGTGGTAGTGCGATTGCTCCTGCAAGTAGTAACGAGCTTATTAACTTCATTTTTTTCATAGTGCACTTCCTCTCTATCATTCATTCTAGCAAAGGAAAATTCGAATGAATAGGGTAATTCCTCTATTCCCATATTTTTTTGTCGAGAAACCTTGATTCCTGTTAGCTTACGATAAAACCTCTTTTTGAGGTTGCATTATTACGTTGGTCGTATTATACTTTTAGAAATTATGTTGCAAAAAGCACAGACGGAAAGAGTATTCCTGATTTGATTTCCCAGAGAGCCTGTGGTGGTGTAAACAGGCATATCCTTCAGGAGGAAGTGGATTCCCGAGCTTAATCTGCGAAAGATGCAAATGTATCTGTGTAGCTGATTACGTATCCCGCGTTAAGGGATTTGAGTGGCCTGCACGTAGGCTAATTCGGGTGGTACCACGGTTGATCAGCATCAGTCGTCCCTTTAACAGGGGATGGCTGATGCTTTTTTCTATTTAAATAGTTAGAGGAGGAGTTTTCATGAAAACCATTTTTTCAGGTGTACAGCCAACAGGTATAGTAACACTGGGTAACTATATCGGTGCATTTAAACAATTTACGGAGTTGCAACATGAGTACGATTGTCTTTTTTGTATTGTCGATCAACATGCAATCACTGTCCAGCAGGATCCGGAGGAATTGTCGAAAACAATCCGCTCTCTTGCCGCAATCTATATAGCGAGCGGGATAGATCCGGACAAATCCGTGCTATTCATCCAATCAGAAGTACCGGCACATGTGCAAGCGGGATGGATGATGCAATGTATTTCTTATATTGGTGAGCTTGAACGAATGACGCAGTTTAAAGACAAGTCGGACGGTAAAGACGGTGTTTCTGCTGCTTTACTCACATATCCTCCATTAATGGCTGCAGATATTCTCATTTACAATACGGATATTGTCCCTGTCGGTGAGGATCAAAAGCAACACGTAGAATTAACGCGTGATTTGGCAGAACGTTTCAATAAGCGATACGGCGAAGTGTTAACGATTCCTGAAGTGCGCATTCCGAAAAACGGTGCACGCATCAAATCTTTGCAAGATCCGTTAAAGAAGATGAGCAAATCCGATCCGAATAAAAAAGGGACGATTTCGTTACTTGATACACCAAAGGAAATTGAAAAGAAGATTAAAAGCGCTGTTACAGATTCTGAAGGCATCGTGAAATTCGACGTAGAAAACAAGCCTGGCGTATCAAACTTGCTAATCATTGAATCCGCATTGACGGATGTCTCGATTGCCGATTTGGAATTAAAATATGAAGGGCAAGGATACGGAGCTTTCAAAGCAGGTGTCGCAGAAGCAGTCATCAATCACCTTACCCCTATCCAACAACGTTATGAGGAATTGCTCAACTCAACTGAACTTGATGTGTATCTTGATAAAGGCGTGGAAAAAGCGAATGCCATTGCATCCGCTACCATCAATAAAATGGAGTCTGCGATGGGACTCGGACGAAGACGCTGAGCATTAACAAGACCACAGCCATGATGAATAATGCAAAGTCCGCGGTTTGGATGATGAAAAAGAATATTTGCTTCCAACTATATCCTAACGATATATAGTTGAAATAGAAGATCATATGTGTGACGGTAATAACAATTAGTCCATAGCTGATTAAGAATATAAATATTCTCGTCAATTGCATCGCCCTTTTGCTTTTCGTCTACTATATGAAACAAAGCTCCCCTTTTAGACATTCTAAAATGGGAGCTTTGTTATTTACTATGAATAAATCTGTCACATCATCAGATTTTCTTGAAAACTAGTGATGCATTATGTCCACCAAAACCAAGGGAGTTGCTCATCGCATAGTGGATGTCCGCTTTTCTTGCTTCATTCGGTACATAATCCAAATCGCATTCAGGATCTGCATTTTGGTAGTTCATTGTTGGAGGCAAGATACCTTCTTCCAAAGCTTTTACTGTGAAGATCGCTTCCAGTCCGCCTGCAGCACCTAATAGATGGCCTGTCATCGATTTTGTTGAACTCATCGCAAGTTTGTATGCATGCTCACCAAAGACCGTCTTAGCCGCCATTGTTTCGAATAGATCGTTATACGGTGTACTCGTTCCATGTGCATTAATATAATCGATTTTATCCGGCGTAATTTCGGCTTCTGCAAGCGCCTGTCTCATCGCACGCGCTCCACCTTCGCCTTCAGGTGCTGGTGCTGTAATATGGTGTGCATCTCCTGTAGAGCCATAGCCAACGAGCTCAGCATAAATCTTCGCACCGCGCTTCACCGCATGTTCGTATTCTTCAAGGATGAGGATACCGGCACCTTCACCGATGACGAAACCGTCACGTTCCTTATCAAATGGACGGGATGCTGTCGCTGGATCTGGATTCAAAGACAATGCTGTGTTTGAACAGAAACCTGCTACGGACATTGTCGTAATCGGCGCTTCTGCTCCACCCGTAATCATAATATCTGCGTCTCCACGCTTAATAACTTCAAATGCATCTCCAATAGAATTCGTTCCAGATGCACAAGCTGTAACCGTACAAGAATTGATGCCTTTTGCTCCGAAGTGAATCGATACTTGCCCTGAAGCCATATCAGGAATCATCATCGGAACAAAGAAAGGACTTACGCGACGATAGCCTTTTTCCATAAAAATCTTAAACTGCTGTTCATGTGTTTCCATTCCACCGATTCCTGAACCGATCCAAACCCCAGTACGTAAACCTGTTTCTTCGTCTAACTCTAAATTAGCGTCTTTCATTGCCATAATGGATGCCGCCATCGCGTAATGTGTAAAGCGATCCATTTTACGTGCATCTTTCCGAGTTAAATATTCTTCAATGTCAAAATCCTTCACTTCTGCAGCGACTTTGACAGGAAATTGCTCACTATCTAATCTTGTCAGCGGACCAATTCCCGACTTTCCGTTTAATACCGCTTCCCAAGATGCTTCAGCTGAATTTCCAACTGGAGATACAGCTCCGATTCCTGTGACGACAACTCGACGTTTTTCCATTCTACAATCTCCCCTTCATTTTACCAAGTAATTATTATCATAATGATATCGTTTTTCTCATTGCCTATACAGTCAGCTAGATGGTAAAAGCTACTTTCGATAATCAAGAGCTTTCATATCCTTATACAGTATATAGTATTATTCAATTATTTTCCCCATTTAATGCATAGTGCGCCCCAAGTTAATCCGCCACCAAAACCAACTAGAACGATAATATCATCGTCTTTAACTCGGCCTTCTGCGAGATCGTCCACTAATGAAATCGGAATGGATGCTGCAGAAGTGTTACCGTATTTATGGACAGTTTTAGACATTTTCTCTACAGGTAATCCAAGACGTTCGCGGGATGCTTCCATAATGCGTATATTCGCCTGATGAGGAACTAGATAATCGACGTCATTTGTCGTCAGACCTGCTTTTTCGGTAACACTTACAGCAGACTCGCCCATCTGTCGGACAGCAAATTTAAATACTTCCCGACCATTCATATGAAGGAATTCATCCTGATACAGATGTTTGCCTCCCCTGCCGTCAGCACCGAGTTCAAATGAAAGAATTCCACGACCTTCGCTCACCTGACTGATTACCGCTGCACCTGCACCATCTCCAAACAATACTGCCGTATTGCGATCATTCCAATCAGTAATTTTCGAAAGTTTTTCAACGCCTACAACGAGGATGTTTTTATACGTGCCTGCATCGATGAAATGTTTTGCCGTAACGATTCCGTACATGAATCCTGCGCAAGCGGCTGAAATATCCATAGCGGGACATCCGACAATACCAAGTCGTTCTTGAATCATAGTAGCTACTGACGGAAACCGCCTGTCTCCTGTCACAGTTGCCACTAGAATCATATCAATATCTTCGTTCGTCAGTCCTGAATTTTCAATGGCACTGACAGCTGCATGATATGCCATGTCAGATGAATCTGTATCTGCGTCAGCTATGCGTCTTTCTTCAATGCCTGTACGTGTACGAATCCATTCGTCCGTTGTATCCATGCGCTCTTCCAAGTCTTTGTTTGTGACAATGTTCGATGGTACGAATTTACCGATGCCTATAATACCTGCATTCATTCCGCATACCCCGTTTCTTATTATCTATTATTAGTACCTGGTATTAATTATAGAAGATATGGCAGTTTTTTTCAACATATGGACACGATTTAGCCAAACAATATGGGATGTATGCATAATTTAGTTTATTGCTGGGGAGTGCTATGGTATGATGAATGGTGAAATAGTTATGTAGAGGTGATAGTGATGAAATATATTATGGCTTTCGTTTGGTCGTTCTTGCTTGTGACGATGTTGAACTATGTTGCTGGTTCGATTGCTGGCATTACTTCGTTTGACTTCATGACTGGAGTTATTGTGTCGGTTATACTCGGTGTATTTATTATTGTAATTACAGCGGCTATTCCTGATGGAGAAGTGGCAGACGTTTAATATTCCTGAAACCGTCCTTTTTAATAGGGGCGGTTTTTTGTATTTTCACTACTTACATATTCTCCTGGAAAAGTTGATTTACGCTCCAGTCGGTACGCTTTCCGGGGGGGCGTGCGGTAAGCCGCTTCCTCCGCTTCGCTACGTCCAGGGTCTTACCTGGCACGCACATCCCCCAGGAGTCGCCCGACTTCCGCTTCAATCAACAAGATCCTCTTTTCTAACTCTTATTATGAATAAAGACACCACGTTCTAATGGACATGTTCTAATAATTGAAAAGTAATAAAAACCGCCACTTCAGTTATAGTTTTTAACTGAGGTGGCGGTTTGGTAGTGTTATGCAATATTCACTTGTAGCTTGTTGTCTTGCATTGTCAGCTGCATTTTCTGTCCTTCTTGTATGTCGCCTTTAATAATTTCCTTTGCGACGGCTGTTTCGATGTAGCGTTGGATGAATCGTTTCAGTGGTCGAGCACCAAAGTCGGCGTCGGTTCCTTCTTTGACGATCCAATCGAGTACATCGTCTGTATAGACAAGGTCGATATCTTGTTCATCGACGCGTCTAACGAGATTATCAAGCATTTTACGTGCGATGAGATTGAATGTGTTGCCTGACAATGAATGGAAGATGATGATGTCGTCCATCCGATTTAGAAGTTCAGGTTTGAAATGGCTGCGTAGTTCTGCCATTACGAGATCTTCTGCTGCGTGTTCATCAGAGTCGAATTGGCCATTGAGTAAGTAGGCAGACCCGATGTTCGATGTCATGATGACGACTGTGTTCGTAAAGTTGATGAGTCGTCCTTGGCTGTCCGTAATACGACCATCGTCTAAGATTTGTAATAGAATATTAGAAACATCCGGGTGGGCTTTTTCGATTTCATCCAAAAGGACAACTGAGTAAGGATTACGTCGGACGGCTTCTGTCAGTTGACCGCCTTCTTCGTACCCGATATAGCCTGGAGGTGCGCCGACGAGTCGTGATACGCTATGCTTCTCCATATATTCGGACATGTCGATACGGATGAAGTGGTCTTCGGAGTCGAAAAGTGTCGCTGCTAATGTTTTCGCTAGTTCTGTCTTCCCAACTCCAGTCGGTCCTAAGAATAGGAACGATCCGATCGGCTTGTCTGGATCTTTTATGCCTGAACGTGCGCGCCATACGGCTTCAGTGACAAGTTGAACAGCGTCGTCTTGGCCAATGACACGATCTTCTAACGTTTCTCGTAATCGTAGTAGCTTATCGCGTTCTCCTTCGACAAGTTTTGTCACCGGAATTCCCGTCCAACGAGCGACGATCATCGCAATTTCCTCTTCCGTCACTTCTTCTCTCAGCAATCTGCTGTCATCACTGTTCTTTAATGAAGTTTCAAGTGCATGCAATTCTTTTTCCAGATTCGGTATTTTTCCGTATTGGAGTTCTGCCGCTTTATTTAGATCGGAACGGTTTTGAGCGTCTTCCAGTTCGCGTTTGTAGCGATCCAAGTCTTCACGCTTTTCTTGAATCCCTTTCAACGCTTCTTTCTCTTTGTTCCACTGCTCGCGCATACCTGCAGAAGAATCTTTCAGCTCTTGCAGTTCGGCGCGCAATGTTTCAAGACGTGTTTGACTGATAGCATCTTTTTCTTTGCGGAGTGCTTGTTCTTCAATTTCAAGTTGCATAATACGTCTTGTAACTGAATCCAATTCTTGTGGCATGGAGTCGATTTCTGTACGTATCATTGCACTTGCTTCATCCATTAGGTCAATTGCTTTGTCCGGCATGAATCGTTCCGTCAAATAGCGGTCTGATAATGTTGCCGCTGCGACTAGCGCCCTGTCATGAATGCGTACGCCGTGATGTAATTCGAATCGTTCTTTTAAGCCGCGCAAGATCGAGATTGTATCTTCCACTGACGGTTCCCGTACGAGCACTTGTTGGAACCGACGTTCGAGTGCGGGATCCTTTTCAATATACATACGATATTCGTCAAGTGTTGTTGCACCGATGCAATACAGTTCGCCACGCGCAAGCATCGGTTTTAGCATATTGCCTGCATCCATTGCACCTTCTGTTTTTCCTGCACCGACGATAGTATGGATTTCATCAATGAAAAGAATGATTTCTCCATTACTATCTTTCACTTGTTTCAAGACACCTTTTAATCGTTCTTCGAATTCTCCACGGTATTTTGCGCCGGCAATTAGTGAACTCATATCTAATTCAAAGATTTGACGATCTTTCAATCCTTCAGGTACGTCACCTTTTACAATTCGTTGCGCCAACCCTTCGACAATTGCGGTTTTACCCACACCTGGTTCACCAATAAGGACTGGATTGTTTTTCGTTTTTCTTGATAAAATCCGGACGACATTTCGTATTTCTTCATCACGTCCAATGACAGGATCCATTTTGCCGTTTTTCACATCTTCGACTAGGTTCCGTCCAAATTGTTCGAGCGGTGTACGTTGGTCTTCTTGTGTACTATCCATTCTCATAAACATTCACCTCAAAAGTTTGACTTTGACTATCTTTGATTAATTTAATTATAGAACGTTTTCCGATTATAGTAAAGAGATAAGCTTTGGAATGTGACGTATAAAAAAACTTATAGAAAAGACTGGACGACAAGTAGTCATCCAGTCTTTTCATTGAATTTATTAACGAACGCCTAAGGCCATTTTCGCATAGCGTGACATATGATCTCGGGACCAAGGCGGACTCCAGACGATATTGACGTCAACGTTTTTCACTTCAGGTAGTTCCATCAGTTCTTGTTTAATGTTGGCAACGATTTGTGGCCCCATTGGACAACCCATTGAAGTCAATGTCATTGTAACGACAGCTGTCTCTTCTTCGTTCAGCTCCACATCATAAATTAAGCCAAGATTAACTATATCAATGCCGAGCTCAGGGTCAATAACGTTTTCAAGCGCACCCATCAAGCTGCCTTTCATATCTTCGTTCATAAGAATTCCCCTTTCCGTTCTATTCTATCTTCATCATAGCAAGGTTATGTTATTCATTCAAATAACTTGCGAACCAATCGACGGATTTTAACATGCCACTTCTTGAAACAGCATGTCCGGCTAGAGGGTCTACCATGAACTCAAATCGTTCTGGTGTCTGTTCATAATCCTTTTTCGTTGCTTTATAAAAGTTATACGTCGGTTCAAATGGAACGGTTGTATCGCTTTCCCCATGCCAGAAGAACACCGGACGACCGTTTAATTTCTCGCGATGCTTCGTCATGTCAAATAAGCCGAGAGTAGTAAGAAGGTTTTTTCGTTCTTCATCCGTAATCGGCAATTTAAAACCGCGTCTTTCAAATTGAGACATTTGTGCTTTTGCCAATTCTACATAACCTGGCGCACCCATCATGACTGCCGCTACGTCAATCCATGGATATGCTGTGAGGCAACCCATCGTCGTAATACCGCCCATCGATGTACCGCCCATACCGATTTGCGTGACGCCGCGTTTGTGTAGTTCCATTTTAAGTACTGCCATCTCTTCAATGGAAGTTAAAATAATTTCCCAAAAACGTAGACTCAATTGGACTTCATCCAAAGGTTCACTCCGTACACCATGCAAATGCGCTTCCGGCAACAGGACGCGGACTCCTTTTTTTGCAAGGTTGAATGCATAATGGAGGTTATGCTCTTTCGCACTTGTAAACCCGTGTAAGAAAATAACCGTCGGAAGATCATCACGGTCATTGCTCTCCTCAACAATATTCAATAATGGTATGTTCGACCACGTTTCTTCTCTGATAATCATACATACACCTTCTAATCTGTTTTTTAAATCGTATCAAAGTTTTACTAGAAAAACAAAAAGTACACTCACCTGACGGAATTTTTTGACTTGCTCCTATGGTTAAAGATAAACTAGATGGTAAGACAAGCATTTATTATCGGCACATGACAAGAAGTGCCATTATACATTTAAAAAGGGGGCTAAAGGATGAAACCACATCTAATTGTCCTCGATCTGGATGGGACATTGCTGACAGATGAAAAAGTCATTTCCGAAAAAACCGCACATACGCTAAAACTTGCAGAACAACAAGGACACCATATCATGATTGCTACTGGAAGACCATATAGGGCGAGCGCAGTATACTACCATCAGTTAGGACTGAAAACACCAATTGTCAATTTCAATGGTGCTTTCGTTCATCATCCTACTGATCGTTCTTGGAAGACTTTCCATGAAACAATCGCCCTCCCTGTCGTCAATGACGTTATAGACGCGATGCAAGACTATCAGTTCCATAATATCGTCGCTGAAGTGATGGATGATGTGTATATGCAATATCATGACGAAGAAGTACTGGACGTATTGACATTTGGAGCACCAGTCATTAAACAAGGCGATATTCGCAAGTCATTACAAGTTGAACCGACGAGTCTGCTTATCCAAGCTGATCCGAAATGTGTAGAACCCATTCGTAAACATCTTGCGGATGTGCATGCTGAAGTCATTGACCACAGACGTTGGGGCGCGCCGTTTGATATTATTGAAATTGTGCGGCACGGATTGCATAAGGCAGTTGGCATTTCACAAGTTTCCAAGTGGCTTGACGTCCCACAAGAACGTATTATTGCTTTTGGTGATGAAGACAATGATTTGGAAATGATTGATTATGCAGGATACGGGGTAGCCATGGCGAATGGAATAGACCGTTTAAAATCCATCGCAGATGAAGTCACTTTATCAAACAATGAAGATGGTATCGCAGAAGTGTTAACAGATAGATTATTATTATCCAAACTGGAGAAATGAGGGTTATGAATGAGAATTTTTGCTGACAGTGGTTCCGATTTACCGAAGTCTTTTTTTGATGAGAACGACGTTACACTTATTCCTTTATCGGTTTTAATTGATCAGAATGAATATGCAGATGTAATTGAAATCGATTCTAAAGAAGTGTTTGACGCTATCCGTAGTGGAAAGCAGCCTAAAACGTCACAAGCATCTCCTGAAAAGCTTCTTTCAACATGGAAAGAACTCGCTAAATCGGGGGAGGACGGCATATATATCGCTTTCTCATCTGAACTTTCCGGAACGTATAATACAGCCGTAATGATGAGAGATCAAGTAAAAGAAGGAAACCCTTCCATGAATATGATCATCATCGACTCACGATGCGCTTCTGCTGGCTACGGACTTCTCGTCAAAGAAGCCGTCCGTCTGCGTGATGCAGGTGAGGATGTCCGTTCAATCGAACGTAAGATTAGAGATATGGCAGCACATATGGAGCATTTGTTCACAGTAGAAGACCTCGATTACTTGGCAAAAGGTGGCCGTGTGTCAAAAACAAGTGCTTTCATTGGCGGTTTACTTAATATTAAACCGTTGTTGCATGTCGAAAGTGGAAAGCTCGTCCCAATTGAAAAACATCGTGGTCGTAAAAAAGTTTTCCGCCGCATGCTCGATTTGATGGAAGAACGCGGGGTTAATCTTTCTGAACAGCATATTGCCATCAGTCATGGGGATGACATGGAAACTGCACTGGAAGTAAAAGCACTCATTGAAGAACGGTTTAATCCAAAAAAAATTGACATTCATATGATTGGTTCCGTTATCGGTTCTCATGCCGGACCAGGCACGATCGCCATTTTCTTTTTGAATAAATTCAATGCGCAAGTATAATTAAAAACACGTGTGTTGATTAACCATATAGTAGTCTATAATTTAGCTCGATGATTTCCGTTCCGGGCGGACGCTTTCCAATCGAACAACGTAGGGTTCGATTTGCCGTATTTCTGTGACTTTCAGAAATTAAGGCATGGGTGCTCGAAAAGCTACAGCTTTGTCTCGCAAAAGCCGTTCTTCGTCACGGCTTTCGCTAATCCCCAAGGAGTCGCCGCCCTACACTTCAATCATCTAAGTCTTCTAAAATAAATATGGATTATTTTATGCTTACTTGTAACATAAAGAGTTTCTTACTTTTTCCCTGCAATCTCCAGTTGACTGAAGTGCAGGCGCCGAAGTGCAAAGATATGCTCACAACGCTTCGCTCCTGTTCGCAAAAGCCGTTCTGCGTAACGGCATTTCCTGCGGGAATAGCGCGAGCTGAAGACCCCACAGGAGCGTGCTCTTCGCGACGAGGAGGCTGAAGCCGTGCCCGCGGAAAGCGTGTGCCGGAACGGAAGTCAACGGGTTCATAATGATACAACTGTATAATACTGGTTAATCAAAAAATGCTAATTAAAAATGCCTTTTCAATCAGTGTCTAGGACGCTGCATTGAAAAGGCATTTTACTTTTATTGTTCGTTACGCCGTCTTTCTCTTCCTTTTTTAATAACAAGGAATAAAAACGATAAGAAGATGACATAAACGAGAATTGAAGCGATAAGGTATGGTGTGTTAAAACCTCTTTCTTCGTCTGCAATGTAGACTTCAGCAAGCTCCCTGTCCATCACAACACGGAATACACCATTATCTTCTTCTTTTATGAGATCTGAATCCAGTAGACCTCGAAGTTTTTTATTGTCACCTATTTCTTCTGCTGGTATATCGGCATAAGCAGTTTTTGATGTGTTATTAATAGCAATCATCCACGTCTCATCTTCGGATGAACGTGTGTAAATCATGAATCCATCTTTGTTATGAAGCATTTTGAATTTTCCGTTGCGGAGTGTTTCCGACTGATTGCGAAGGAGGTTCAAGTTACCGATTAGCTCTTTGAATTCCATATCCGTTTTGAAGTTGAATAATGGATGGCTATCAGGTGCTTCTTTCCCGTTAACTGCAATTTCCGTTCCATACGTCATTAATGGGACGCCAGGTAATGTGAACATAGCTGTCGCAGCGACTTTCCATCTAGTCGGAGGGAACATTCTTGCTTCGACCATATGATATGTCAGTCGTGGTCCGGTTAAATCGTCAAGCTGAATAATATTGTTCTCATCATTGTCATTGAAATAATCCATGTGGGCAGAGTCTGCATCGGTCTTCGTAAACGACTGATGTAGAACGTCCATTTTATTTATGCTCGGTGTGGAATCAAAGTCCGCATCGCTTTCTTCATTTGTAATGACATATACATTTTCTTTAGCAGCATGAATTGCAGCGATCATGTCATTCAAATAGTCGGAGTCGAAACTAGAAATCTTCGTCAGACGGATACCGTCCAAGTCATAAGTCGTCACAAAATCGGTGACTGCATCAATTAGTGCATCCTTAACAGCAGGATCTTGTGAGTCCCAGTCGACTGTGCCGTCAGCTGAGTGAACGAATTTATACTTTTTATCCTTTGTCCATACATGATCTGCACTCACTTGTCCCATAGGAAAGTCAGCAATGATTTTTAATTTACTTTCGTGAATACCTTTTATTAGTTTGTAGAATTCTTCTTCCGTACCAAAGTGTGGTTCTAGTTCATCATATGACAAAACTTGATTGCCGTCGTATGTTTCAGTTTTAAAAACTGGTCCGATCGAAACGACTGTAAAATTCATGTCAAGAATATGTTGCAGACGCGCCTGTAGTCCTGTGAAGTCTCCACCGTTGAATGCGTGTCTATCTTGTGCATTCGTGTCCACATCATTTGAGCGGTTCCCGTTGTTGAAACGGTCAATGAGAAGGTCGTATATGCTTTCATCCTCTAAACTGTGGCCAGTGTTTGCGTAAACAGCTGTCGGCATGACAGGCGAGATGAGTAGTAGAATGATGGCAATAAAGCCGATCAATTGTTTAATTTTCAAAAAAAGTCCTCCCTAACGAGCTATCTGTAGCCATTTTATCAAAAGGAACCGTTCCCCGCCATGTAATGCGTTAAAAAATAAGTGTAGCAGTAAAAATTGAGTCTAATTTGTGAAGGATTCGTTGTAAGCCGTTGAAGTACATTTAACTCTTCAAACAAAAAGTCCGCCGGCTTCTTTGCGCCAGCGGACTTGTATCAATCTTCGTTTGTGCGATTGCGTGATTTTCGAAAGGAGAGGATGACGGACAATGCGAACAAGGTCATCATTACGAAAAGCAGTACTAATAGTAGTATGCCTGAACCAATTGCCATTCCTTCATCCCCTTTCTGCTAATCAGTAGTTACTCAGAACAGTTCGATCCCCATTGGTAATTTGAAGCCGAGGAACATTGTAAGGAATAGGAAGACGAAGAACAGAATCCAGAACGTCGTTACTTTCTTTCCTTTTTCTGAACGGATTAACACCATTTCCATCATGCCGATCGTCAACAGTCCCATGAGGAATTTGAAGCCGTACAGCATACCTTCACCATAGTCCATTCCCTTGATGAAGAGGAAGACACCTGAAACTAAGATTAGTACATAGAACAAACGCGCGATCATATGTGTGATTTTCTTCCCTTTAGATCCATTTGCCATAAAAGCGGATACTAGGAAGACGATAATACCGACAACCCATGTGAAAATATGAAAATGGGTCGTGTTTGATAAAAAGTCCAAACGTTTCACCTCATCTATTGTATTTACCATTTAATATTATCATACAATAGCTGTGAGCAATAGGGATTCAGCTCATTTGAAACGGTTTACTAGGGTTCCTATGCCTTCGACAGAAATTTTCACTGTATCACCTGATTTCAAGAATGTCGGAGGGTTCATCCCTTTGCCGACTCCTGCAGGGGTACCTGTCAAAATGACGTCTCCTGCTTCAAGCGTCACATACTTTGAAATTTCAGCAATCAGTTCATCCACTTTAAAAATCATATTAGCTGTATTTCCATTTTGACGCACGGTCTCATTCACTTTCGTTACGATGGACAAATTATGCGGGTTAGGCATTTCATCTTTCGTAACAATATAGGGACCCATCGGACATGATCCATCTAAACTCTTTCCGAGGAAAAATTGTTTATGGGCAGATTGTACATCTCGTGCTGTTACATCATTTGCAATTGTGTAACCGAAAACATGGTCATACGCCAGTTGCTTCGGTATTTTGCTTCCTTTTTTGCTTATGACGATTGCAAGTTCACCTTCATAATCAAGGTTATCTGTTACATCTGCATGGACAGGCAACTCTTGCTCGTCCGCCGCGATGGAAGTAGGTGATTTCGTAAAGATCATCAGCTTTTCTGGCGGAGCATCCCCACCCATTTCCGCTGCATGATCTGCGTAATTCTTACCGACACATAGGACGTTTTTAGGAGTCCGTGGAATTGGTGACAGCCACTCAATAGTAGAAAAATCATATTTGAATTGCTCCGGATTTTCTAAAGTCCGTGCCTGTTCAGCGAGTTTGCGTACTTTCTCGACAAACTGCAGGCCTTGTTCGATGCCTTCTATAATTGTTGAAGGAAAATCTTTTTCGCCGACAGCTTCAGCAATAGCCAACACATTCCAGACCGCTTCCTCTTTCTTCACTTTTGGACCGAATAATGTTTTTCCTTCATACCGGAACGATAACAGTTTCATCTACAAGCCCTTCCTTCCTAGTGTTGAATTCTCTTTACAGATACATACTGAAAAACGATGAGACTCGCATAATTTATCGTCTCTTATTCTTTCTTCTACAAAACTTGCGATTTTCCTTCTTTTCTCGTCATATTCTTTCCATAAGTCCCTTTACGCCAAATCCATTCTAGCGGACCCATCTTAAATTTCATGAACCAGAGCTGCGCAAAAATTACTTGTAAAACGAATATGCCAACCGCGATTAGTGTACCCGTCTCGATATCCACTTTGCCGTAGAGGCCAACTCCGTAATGATTAAATAACAGTGTTGCAATAATTGACTGACTCAAGTAAGTCGTCAACGACATCCGTCCTGCACTAGCAATCGGACGGAAAATTGTTAGGAAAAGCCCTAACTGACAAAGGAGGATAATGAATCCTGCATACCCTACCGCTAAAATCGGACCTCCAACAAGCTGTTGGATTAACGTATTGTAATACGTGTTGACGTTCCAATACGGTAGTGATTTAACGGCAATTCCAGCGATTACGAAAAGAACAGAAATGACGGCAATCCGCCCTTTCCACTGCACGGCACGCTCAAACAGCTTATATTTAGACAACGCTGCACCGATCATAATTAGCGGCAATACCATAAACACACTCATAAATACAGCAGGCAGTCCGATCAACAGCCATTCAAAAATCCTGAAGACGAGGGCCTCTCCATATGATCCATGACCATACGCCGTAATCGCCTTCTCAATTTGCTGAATGTCTGAAAAACCTTCCAATAACTGTCCAGGTGCCGCTTTTGTGAATAAATACGTACCTACAATCAGGAATCCTGTTGGAATGATGTAAACGACTGCAGCTATTGCCAGCATCCATTTACTTGGAATCTTCACGATGGCAATCATAATTAATCCCATCAATCCATACGTGAAAAGGATATCCCCCGACCAGATAAAGAGCGCATGTATGAGTCCAAACGCCATCAAAATCCCCATTCTTCTTGCCATTAAAGGTGCGTAAGGTTTATTCGCTGCTACTGCTTTTTCGTATTGCATATTTAAACCATAACCGAACATCATTGCAAATATCGGATAAAAACTTGCCTCGACAAATATATTGATCAACTTAAATGACGCCACGTCACTCGGGGTAGAAAAATATGTCAATGGATCTATATAGAAATAAGGTGAATGGAACACTAACATATTAGCAATGAAAATTCCAAGGAGCGCAAAGCCCCTTAGCATATCCAAAGACTCTATCCTATTTCCGATCAATGTTGGTGATACTTTCAAACTGATTCCTCCCTAACTTCCACAGTCTTTTGTCCATCAAACAGATAGAGCTTCATTTCTTTAATGTGGATGGACGTGATTGCCTCAATCGCTCTTTTATATAAACTTAACTGGATTCCGTATCGTTTCTGCATTTCACTCGACAACGCTTCCTCCGTATGGAATTTTCCGCGGACGCTATCTGTTTTGTAATCGAGCAATACCCAACCGTCCTCTTCTTGGAATAAACAATCGGCAATCCCTTGCAAGATTTGGTAATCTCCGTCCGCACCATCATAAGCATACGTAAACGGCAACTCTCTCATGACACGACCAGATGCTTGCAATCTCTTGAAAATCGCTGTATCAAAAAACGACACGATTGACTCTCTATTAAACCCAGCCGCCTCTTCGTCCGTTAGTAGTTGTCTAGTCGCAAGTTCCTTTATGAACGTATTTACTTCTTCAGCATTAAGCGGCACTTTTAGATTGATATGTTGCATAATTGTGTGCATCGCTGTACCAATTTCTGCGCCTGAAAGCGATCTAGTTTGCATGAAAGCTGGCCGTTCATGCAAATACGGTGTGCTCACTTCATCGTCTTTCATCGTGAAGAATTCATTCGGATCTGCTTCTTGCTCAAGTTGCGCCACCCGTTTCAATTCGCTCACTGTTTGTTTCGAACGTTTATTCACTGAGGCAGTATGTGGATAGGAATAATCAAATCTACGCTTCACTTCCAACGGCCATTCTGCGTCAAACGGATTGTCAGCAATGGATACTTCATTCGCGTCGACTGCTACTTCCACCTGCTCTTGTTGGCCGAGCAACGATGAGATCGGATAAGCCGAAATATCCCATTTCGAATCATCTTGCATAAGTTCACCACCATACATGACACCGAACTTTTCGAAATCGGCATGCCGCGCAATGGCTGGTCCAATCCAATCCAAATAGCCATTTGCCCGTGAACGTGTATATTCGGGCAACATTTCGCTATGTTCAAGTAGCTGTGAGTCTTGCCATTTGACGATGGATTTCTCAATATCCTTTACAGTTGCAATTATTTCAAGGTGTTCTTTCGCCCTTGTCATTGCAACGTATAACACACGCATCTCTTCTGCTCGCATTTCCAGTTCTTTCTTTTCTTTCATCGCCAAAAACGGAAGTGAGGTATATGTGATGCGCAATTCAGGATCAATCGCCTTAACCGCCAGACCGAAATGTTGATCAAACAAATACGGCTCATTGAAATCCATTTTATTGAACTGTCGCCCAGCCCCTGCGATGAACACATACGGGAATTCAAGTCCTTTTGACGAGTGGATTGTCATAATGCGTACAACATCTTCAGTATCACTAACAAAACGAGCTGTTCCTAGGTCATCTCCACGCTTTTGCATTCTATCGATGAAGCGCAGGAATCGGAAAAGGCCGCGGAAAGATGTCTTTTCATAATCGACTGCACGGTCATGCAACGCACGCAAATTTGCCTGTCGTTGTTTGCCGTTAGCCATTGCACCGACGATTTCGTAATAATGTGTATCTGCATACACTTGCCAAATGAGTTCCGACAACGAGCCCCTGCGAGCAAGATTTCGCCAATCCTCAAACATAATGAAGAACCTCTGCATCTTTTCCTGCGTTGCTGCAGTGATACCTGTTCCTCCTGTTGCCATGAACAGTTTCAATGCTTCATAGAACGGTTTATTCTTTGCAACGAGTCGTACTTGCGCCAACTCATTTTCCGTCATGCCGACGAAAGGTGAACGCAACACGGATGCTAGTGCGATATCTTGGTACGGGTTGTCGATGACACGCAACGTATTCAACATGATCATTACTTCAATCGCTTCAAAATAGCCGCGCGATAGTTCAGCGTATATTGGAATACCTGCCAGTTTGAACTCTTCCGCAATTTCACCTGACCACGTCATTGAACGCATCAAGATCACGATATCCTTATATGAAAGCGGTCTGCGTTTATCCGTGAACGCATCTGTCACTTCCGCTCCTGAATCCATCAGTTCTTTTATACGCTTGATCATGTAGCGCGCTTCCGCTTGCGAATGTTTCAACGTTTGTCCTGACAGCTCATCCGCTTCCATCTCTTCTTCATCCTCATCGGACTGATAAAGAAGCGTCAATGCAGCTGCTGTTTCTTTTTCGGGATAACGTGCACCGTATTTGAGTGATGCTGCTTCATCATAGTGAACTTCACCGACACGCTCACCCATTACTTGCGAGAAAACAAAGTTCGTCGCATCTAACACTTCTTTTCGGCTTCTAAAATTAGCATTCAGATCGATTTTCATCCCTTGATTGGTATCTTCTGTCGTGAAGCGGGTGTATTTACCGAGGAACAATCCAGGTTCAGCAAGACGGAATCGGTAAATGGACTGTTTAACATCACCAACCATAAATAGATTACCATCCGCTTCACCACCCCGTTTCACGAGTTGAATGATCGCTTCTTGCAAGAGATTCGTATCTTGGTATTCATCAACAAGCACTTCTGCAAATCGATTCAAATAATCGGCAGCGATATCAGATGGTATGAGCCCTACTTCTGTTTCCGCTGCTAAAATCTTCAATGCAAAATGTTCCAAGTCAGAGAAGTCGACAAGTCCTTTATCCAACTTCACTTGTCCGTACCGTTCACCAAAATCGATGACAAGACCAACGAGTGTGTGCATTATCGGCGCCATGAAACGGATTTCATCCAATAGCCGCGCAGGAGTCCTTGCAAAATAGGACTCTTTCAATGTATTAATGATTTTTTTGACAGAATCGCGCAATCCTTTTGCCCGTTTTGCAAGTTCTTCATCACAGCTGTCTTTTTTGATTGTCCCTGCCTTCACCCATTTTAAGGAACCAAAAAACGTATACGTTTCTTCCCATGTTCCTTCTTCTATACGTCTTTTCGCTTCACTCAGCCATTGCAAATCCGCTTTCGCCGTTTCTATGAGGGGCTCGGGTCCTTCAGGCATTTCCGCAGTTCGCTGCATGTCTACGGTTAGTGCAATCGCTTCTTCAAGTGTGTGCCTTATTGCCGTTTTAAGCGGACCGATGAAATCCAGTTCGTCGATAACAGCATCTTCCCCGATTTCATATTCCATCGGAAGCATCCGTAACCACCGCTCAGGTGAAGGATGGACTCTTGAATAGTCATATAATCTGTCGATAAGTGTCTCAATCGATTGGTCATTACGGTCTGATGTAAAGCTATCCGCTAGCCGGTACATCGCTTCCGGATCCTCTGCTTTATATGCATCTTCCAGCACGTCTCCGACCGTATCATCACGGAGTAATGCGGCTTCTGTCGTGTCTGCGATACGAAAACCTGGATCAATATCTAGCAAATAAGCGTATTGTCGTACGACATTTAAACAAAACGAGTGCAACGTTGAAATCTGTGCTTTATTCAACAGACTTAACTGCCTGCGCAAATGAACGGAATCAGGTTTTGCAGCAATCGCCTCTTCCAGCGCCTCTGCCATACGGTGACGCATTTCCGCTGCTGCCGCATTTGTGAACGTGACTACTAGCAATTCGTCAACGTCAATCGGATTGTTTTCATTCAACACTTTTTCAATCATCCGTGTAATGAGCACTTTCGTTTTTCCGGATCCAGCAGCTGCTGACACGAGCACATCTTTTCCTGTCGCCCAAATCGCTTTCCACTGGGCATCCGTGAAAGTCACACCGCTTGGTTTAACTGGAATATCCATCATCGGTCACATCCTTTCGCATCTTCTCGAGGGACTGCTCGGAATCCATCGGCTCATAAGCTCTGTATGATTGGTCAGGATCTGTTAGGTCAAACTGACAGACCGACCTGTACGAACAAAATTGGCAAGGCATCTTGTCTTTCAATTTGTATGGATATACTCGCGTATCACCCGCAAGCATACCGTCTCCCGCCTGCTGATGCCGATGCTTGACAAATTTTCTCACTGTCTGCAAATCATCCGTAGAAAGGACTTTTGATGCTTTCGTAAACGTGCCGTCCGTCTTAAACGCGGCAGGAATGACAGAAGATGTCTTACCGATTTGTGCATCCATACTTGTTACAACTTCCGGTCGATCGAGTAAATAGCCGCGCATTTTATACGATTTAAGGATTTCCTGTTCAATCAAATCCTCCGTTAACTCAATTTCTGTGCGTATCATCGGATTATGGATATGCAAGTACAGAACGCCAGCAGGGTCTGCTTTAAAGCCGATCCATTCTTCCGCATGTTCGACCGCTACATCTAGATACGTCAGCATTTGTAACGAAATGCCGTAATAGACGTTCGCCAAGTCAAGCTGTTGAGCAGATGATTTATAATCGACAATCCGTAAATATTTCTTGCCGTCAATTTCTGTCGCATCCACCCGGTCGATTCGGCCACGGAGATTCATTTGATTGCCGCGGCGAAGTGGAATTTCAAGTGGCGGCAACTGTTCACCGGGTCCGAAAGCTGCTTCAATTGCTATTGGCTTGAACAAACTCGTGGTCGCCTGTTTACCTAGCGCGAAAAGTGTCCTCGTCAATATATGTGTCAGCTTGCGCCTGATATAGTGGTAGCGGCGCGTCGATAACAATATCCGATTAAAGAACATCGGTGTTATATAGTCCATCGCATCTCTCGCCAGTTGCCAGCATTGCGCTTTCGATAACTCCGACCAAGACTTTCCTGTTCGGTTCACCTCATCAGAAATCCATTTGAGTGCAGCATGGAACAAGTCACCGATGGAAGGCGCTTCAAGTGTATATTCCATCCGTTCTTGCAGGCCGAGTCCGTACGATGCGAAATGTTGGAAAGGGCAACTGTAATACGACTCTACTCTTGATACGCTTGAAACGAATGTCTTTCCATACAAACCTTCCGTCAGTTGTGGAGCGAGTCGTTCGGTTTTATTGCCGACATGCATTGAATGGGTAATATAGCGTAGCACTGATGACCAAAGCGGATCGTCTTCGTAATAGGCTAGAACCGCTTGCCACTCTGCAGATTGCATCCCACCAGATCGTTCAGCTTCTTTCACTTTCGTCGCTAAGTAAGGCAACGTAGTACGCGCATGGACAATATAATCCGCCTGTTCCCCCTCATTCAACAATTCCGATGGATCCGTTACTGCAGTTTCAATTAGCAGTCCAGTAAGTAGTTGCTGAATTCTCGGGATATAAAGAGAGGGGAGCAATGATTTCCCTTCTTCATCAGCACCGGCATATGAGACGTACAGTTTGTGGCGTGCAGATGTGAATGCTCTATAGGCCATATACGATTCATCCATCAGTTTCATTGTCGATGACGGTGATAATTCGATTCCATTCATTGTGAACCACTCACGATCTGCATCAGACAAAATCCCATCCGCATCGATTCGTTGTGGTAACACACCATCGTTGACGCCGATGACAAACGCAACATCGATTTCCATTAGACTTGATAGTTCGATCGTCGTCACTGTCACTTGATCGAGCGAAGGCGGGATTCTTGTGAATTCAAGCGTATCGAGCCCCTCATCCAAAATGCGCGCCGCCTCTTTCAACTCCATTTCCGCATCGCCGAACATCAATACAAATTGGTCCAGTACATTGACCCATGAATTCCATGCTTGGTCATGCTCCGTTGCACTAAGCAGTTTTCCTGCACGCTCTTCCTCAGCACGCAAATCAATAATTTTGTCGAAGATTTGCAAAGACTCCATGAATGCAAACAGTGATTCCGCCATCTGACGCCCCGACTTCGCCCGTTTCAAGCGTGCCACAAATGCCGAAAGCGGCTCGCGCACGGTATCTCGAATCAGGTGCAATTCACGTTCCATTTGCAACTCTTCATCGGTTTGGACGTTCGTATGCAATTCAAGTCCTCGGTATCTTTTCACTTTCCAACGATCATCATCATGCCAGCGGTTGCCGTAAATGCCATTTGCCAATACATAATTCTCTAGTCTGTCGGCCCGTTCACGCCATAACAGTTTGTCTACACCATGCGGGAAGAACAAATCTGTTTTCACAGCACGGAACACCGATTCATATGACCAACCCGACGTTACAACCTCCAATATGGAACGGGTGAATTCGATCAACGGATGATGCAACATCGGCTTTTTACGGCTAATGAAAACCGGAATGTCGTACTGTGAAAAAATTGTTTCAATTAGTTCATCATAAACTTCAGGTTGGCGATACAAAATGGATAACCCTTTATAGCGCTCCCCGTCCATAACGAGCTTACGTATATGTCGAGCTACCGCATGCACTTCCGCACGACGATCCGTTGCTTCTATGATTGTGACGGCTCCTTCTGACTTTTTTTCAACAGGCGGGTAATTCTCAAATTCTCGTTCGAAATGGCACAATTCTTCATTTTTAAATCGCATTGCTTCTTCTAGATGAATTTCTTCTTCTATCTCGATTGATACTTCCCGCGCAATTTCACGCAGTTTCATAGAAGACCTTACTGGATTGAAAAACAATTCATGATCTGCATGTCCCGTTAGATCGGACTCCATTGGCAACACAACTGTCACCCGATTGCCGTGCTTCATTAACTCCGTAATGATTTCGTATTCACGTGCCGTAAAACTTTCAAACCCATCTATATAAATATCGGCATCTTTTAGTAGATCAGAGTGTTTGATTTGTGAAGACAAAAGCGCAAGATGCCCTTCGCTGTCGACATAAGCGGTACCAAGCTTCTCTTCGATTTTTGTTACTAGCAGTGACAAATCACTCACTTTATCTTGTAAAGTCCGCGGTGCATTACTTTCCGTCAAGTTTTCTTGTAAAGCTGTAAGCGTCTCTGTATCGAGACAATATCTACTGAATTCCTTCATTAGATCGCCTATTTTTTCAGTGAATCCACGTTTATCCGCTGCCTGACGGAACAGTTTCAACTCATCACGATTCTCTTCAAGCACACTACGAACGAGCATACGATAGCCGAATCCATCGACTTCCCTTCGCGTAATGCCACCCGTTTCCTGCAACACCCGCCACGCCAGTCGTTTAAACGTTGACACTTGCGCACGAATAATACCATTCAATCCAAAATTGACGGATAAGCTATGCTCCATAGAATAAGACATTTGATCGGGAACGATTAGTATAATCGCGTCACCAAGCGGATCGCGTTTAAGTTCTGCAGCAATCTCCCGCTCAATCATCGTCGTCTTCCCTGTCCCCGCCCTACCGGTAATGAAGCGCAATGACATAATGAATCCCCCCTTTAAAATTTGTCTAATATAGTAAAATTCCAAATTAAAAACAATAATTTTTATTATAAAAAATAGTCCCTATCAACCTACCTTTCATTGTACCGAAAGATCAGGTCGACAGAAACTATTTACACTATGTTAACTTGTCTTTTCCTTTATTCAAAAAACAGGAAGTTGCAACGAAAAGTCTATAACTTCTTCTAGAAGTCCATATATCCACGCAAAAGTCCATAACTTTCACTAAAAATCCATAACTCATCGCAAAAGTCCATAACTCCCACAAAAATCTCATATCACACTTACTTCTCATCCTCACCTTGATAAAAAGTACTCGATTCCTCCTCAACCCGCTTATCAATCCGCTTCTCAAACCATTTGCCGACAAGCCATAACAGCACAATAATACCAACTACAATTCCAGTACGAATCGGCTGCGTCAATAGCGCTTTCAAATCATAACCAATGAAACTCATCGTGAAAATCATAACAAGCTTACCAGCCATCAATATAATTAAGTAGTTTTTCTTCTTCATATTCGACAAGCCCGCAACTAAATTCACAAGTGCGGAAGGCGTAAACGGAAAACAAATCATAATAAATAGAGGACCGAATCCATTGCGCTCCACCCAACCAATCAATTGCTTCACACGCTTATTTTTAGTCAAAAAACGTAAAAATCGGTTTCTGCCATACTTTCGGATAATTAGAAATACTACATAAGAACCCGCAACTGTTCCAAGCCATGATAAAATGAATCCGTACCATAAACCGTATGCAACAGAGTTCGCTACAACAAAAACAACTAGAGGCAAAAACGGCAAAAAAGCTTCTATAAATGGCGGTAACAAACCAAAAAATGGGCCAAGCGCTTTATAGTGCGCAGCCAATTCATCTATTTTATTTACATCCAACCAATCTTCCATACGCATACACCCTTGTCACGTCAACATTTGACAGTCTATTCTTTTTCACAGCCTATTCTTTTTCAATAAAACAACTCAGTCATTCAATCATTCCCTATAAGAATACTACCAAAACAAGTCAACGTAGTAAATTTTCATTCATACATAAAAGAAAGTTGTGACAACATGAAAAACAATCAGTTCATTTCCGGCGTTAAAGCCGGTTCCAGCATCGCAATCGGTTATTTCCCAGTAGCCATAGCATTCGGTCTACTCGCTAAAACAACAGGCCTATCACTCATCGAAGCAACAGCCATGAGCATCTTCGTCTACGCGGGTGCTGCTCAATATATGGCTCTCAGTCTCATTAAACTTAACGTTGACCCGGTCACCATCGTCATCAACACATTCGTCGTCAATATCCGACACTTTCTAATGACGGCTTCCCTCAATGAAAAGATGCAAAGTGCACCAAAAATCGTTAAAGCGACCTATGCTTTTGGCATTACAGACGAGACTTTCTCTGTCCTCGCAACACGTAAAGAAGACGATAAAATCACATCCGCTTTCGCTTTTGGTGTAGCTAGCATCGCATACGGCAGCTGGGTCATCTTTAGTGCGATCGGACACTTCGTCGGCGCAAACTTACCCGAATTTTTACAGACGGCCATGTCCATCGCACTCTATGCAATGTTTATAGGCCTGCTCGTACCTTCAGCAAAAGGCAACCGGAAAGTCGTCATGCTCGCTGCAATCGCCGCAGTCATCCATTGCATCATCTATTTCACAGGACTACTTCCAACAGGCTGGGCCATTCTCGTTGCAACACTTGGCTCATCGATCTTAATCGAAATCATCTATTCCAGACGCGGCAAAAACCCCGCGGACATCTACAAAGAACAGGAGGCAGACTAATGGGACCAACCTATTGGTGGATGCTATTCGGCATGGCCATCGTCACATACATCCCGAGAATGATTCCGCTCACATTCATGGACGGTAAAGAACTCCCGCCCATCGTTAGCGGCGTCCTCGGCAACATTCCATACGCCGTACTCGGAGCACTCATCTTCCCGGCAATCTTCTTCGTCCAAGAAGGCAATATCCTATTCGGCCTCATAGGAGCCGCAACCGCATTCCTCATCGCCATCATTGGCGGCGGCCTCATGCCCGTCGTCCTCGGTACAATCGGCGTACTCGCCGTCTACAGCCTCTTCATGTAACGATAACCGTCTAGTAGGCGGTTTTTTCTTTTTGTTTGAATCGCGGCAAAACGTCCGGTAGCTGCGCAATAATAACTGATCTGCAACCATAAAAAAACCGCCCCAGAAACGGAGCGGTCTATCATTATTTCATTCATCCAACTTCGTCTTCGTCTTGTCCTTGCTTCCTCGCCCTTTTCACCATCCGTGTCGCATACCAGAAACCGACAGTGAGAGACAATGCATCTGCCACATATAAAATCCATGTATGTGTATAGCCTGCGTACACTGAAGCGGCGATGAGTGCAATCGTCAAAACAAGGCCGACAATATGGTGGAACGTCACGCGCGTGAAAAAGACAACGAGTAAGCCAGGAAGGAAAAGTGCTAACAGTAATTTTGTTTCCAATGTAGCGAGATCCATTTTTGCTTAACTCCTTTTATAAGTCAACGGACGGCGAGAATAAGTTATCGGACGACAAGCAGTCCTAATCGGTGATGATCATGACGGAACAGTACTTGTTGCATCAGCCTTACTTCTCCATCGCGCCCAATAACTTGCAGACGGCAATGCGCCGCATTCACTTGAATAGCGTCATACAGTTCTTTTTCATTTGACACTTGTATGCCGTTCACGCTCTTAATGCATTCCCCCGGTACGAGTCCGAGCTTTTCGCCAGGTGATTCCGGTAAAATACCAGCGATGACGACACCCGCTGTTTGCGGCGCCGCAACGAACCCACCTTTTCGTTCTTTCACTGCAACAATAATCGATATCATCATTCGACCAACAACACCAATGATCAGTGCTATCCAACCCATAATTGGCACCCACCAAGCAATCCCGCCAATAACGATAAGCAAAACACCGAGCCATCCAATTGCCTGTCCCATTTTCGGAAACAGCATATCAGGGAAACTAGCTCGTGCAACTTGTGAAAAACCGATGATGAGCGGCACAGGCACAAAACTGAACGCTGTTGCACCAAGCGTGAATTGTGGCCAGTAAGGGGCAAATGCAGACATGAAATCACCAGGTACGAGAAAGACGACCGGTACAAGCCAAAGTCTCTTAGACTTGAATGCTGCCGCACGCAACCCCCGATTCGTCTTCGTCAGAAACGGCGAGGCATAATCAGCCGTTTGCTTGCGAACGAAGAACCCCTCCGCAATAAGCAAAAGCCCCGCAATAACCGGAACTGTTAACGCCATTTCCCCGAACAAATCCACATCCCCAGGCAACCATCCACGCACCGTGAAATCCCCTGCAAATTGTTGAATCGCATACAGACCAAAAAATGCAAGCGCCGCAAAATAGACTGGAGAAGCAGATTGATAATAGAACGTAATCATTGATAAAATCGACAATGCCGACACGAGCACAAGCCAACTAGCATCGACAGTCAATCCAATCCCGGAAATTAGTACAGATAATACTAACGCAGGCATCCATGATTCAGCTAGCAATCGTTTCATTTCCGTCAAACCTGGATGCAGACGCACATGAAAACTTCGCCGTTCACGCTTCACACGAAAATACCCGAGTCCTACCGCAGCAACTATCGCTACCAACCAGACTGGATTCAAGAAAAATAACGCAACCGCTTTTAATAGATCCATCACTACTTGTTCACTCATCACCCGGCACCATCCCATCCCAGTTCGCATGTTTATTCCTTATTGTATCAAAAGAAACGTCTTGCGTGTGAGACAGCCCGTAATTTTTTCATTCAATTACTATTTAATCACGAAAAAAGATCCCCCGACTACACAGGAGATCCAAATCTGCCAAAAGTCCATAACTCTCTGCAAAAGTCCATAACTGCCCGCAAAAGTCCATATCTCTTAATAAAAGCTCATATCTCGAGAAAAAAGCTCATATAGCCACAAAAATCCCCAGTCACTCCGTCAACAAATGATGCACATACCCAATTGCAACCTGTAACTGCTTATCATTCGCCTGATCTTTGCGATACAACTCAACCGTTTCGCGCAGCGCTGTAAAAAACTTGCGATCCATAATGCTATCGACCGCCACTTTCTCGGCCACTCTGAAATCATGCACTGCTAGCGCCGTTGAATCATCAAAATAGCCATCATCGCGACCAACCGAATAGCCCAGTCCCGCCAGTAAACGTTGCGCATAAGCGACATCATCATGATAATCACCAGTCTTATAAACATCTGTCGAGAATCGAATGTGCTCAGTAAACAACTTCTCTTGCTCAGATTCAAGATCAGCTTTGACACCCTTCCCATGAATCCACGTCTCTTTCGGTGTCAGCCATTTATGAGTCGATAACTTCATTTCTCCGCCATTAGACAATTCCGTCGTATCTTGCACAGTTCCTTTGCCGAAACTCTGCTGACCGATGATGAAACCGCGTTTGTGGTCTTTAAGAGCGCCGCTCAGAACTTCACTCGCTGAAGCACTCCCTTTATCTTGCAACAGTACGACAGGCATTTTCTTTAACTTTTCGTCAAAAGAAAACTTCTCGGAAGGTTCGACAACGAGCGGCGTCAGCTCCCCTTTAACGTTTTGCATATAAGCGAAAACCGAGTCGTCCTTCAATAAACTACCAGCTACCTCACCGACTGCACGCAAATAACCACCTGGATTCCCTCTCACATCGATAATCAATGCCTGCGCGTCTTCGGCAATCAATTTATCTGTTGCCTTCTTCCATTCATCCGCCGTTTCATCGCCAAACATTGTCAGAGCTATGTAACCAAACTTTTCGCCCCTTACTTCCATCAGTTCAGCCGATACGGTTTTCACAGGAATAACTTCACGCATCACTTTCAATTCAAGATGTTTATTCAGATCAGGTCTGTAAATTGTCATTTCCAAGGCAGTGTCTTCTTTTCCACGGATTTTCTTTATGACGTCCTGCAACGTCAAGCCGCCAAGCGCCTCTCCATTAATGCGTACGATTTCATCATAAGGTTGCAGCCCGGCTTTTTCTGCCGGCGACCCCTTAATGGGTGATACGATAATATATCTCCCGCCTGATCGTGTAATTTCCGCACCAATTCCTACTCTTTCACCCGCAAGCGATTCCTTATGTGTAGCCGCTTCTTCTTCTGACAAATACGTCGAATACGGATCTCCGATAACATCCGCCATTCCGCGTAGCGCTCCTTCAACAAGCCTGTCCCCATCGACCGGATAGACAGCTTTTTCCTGAATGATACTATACGCCTCATCGATAACCGGAAACGAATCGGACATCACCTTACTTGCACTTTTCCCATCACTAGAAGAACATCCATCCAAAACCAGAAATATGCCTGTCGCCATGACAGCCATTATGGCGAATACTAAAAACCGGCTTCTGCGCATCGTTAACTTCCCTCCTCCATTCACTATATGAACAGGGACAGTCCGTTACGACAACAGAAATCCGGTTATTATTAGTATAATTCAGCGATTAATTGTTCCATGATCGCTTCATCCATCGGTCCTACAATCTTTTGCGAAATCGTTCCATCCGTATTTAACATAAACGTCGTCGGAATAGAATACACCTGATACGTCTCCCCGACAATACCTTCTTCATCAAGCGGGATTTTAAACGTAAGCTCATACGCGTCGACAAATTCCTGTACTGCTTTTACACCGCGATTTTCACCCGTCGTCAAATTGACGGACAAAATCTCCACATTCTCTTTCTCGGCATTGTTCGAATAATAATTTTCCATATGCGGCATTTCCGCTTTACACGGAGGACACCATGTTGCCCAGAAATTCAGCACAACTTTTTTACCTTTCATATCAGAAAGCTTCACCATCTCACCATCCAGCGTTTCCAATTCAAAATCCGGCGGTAAATTCCCCTGCTGCAAGCCGACTTCTAAATCTTCATCTTCAGATGGATTTCCACCCGCTGCGACGATTGTACCTGACGTATCAATTGGGTCAGGCTTATTCAAATTATTATTAACCATAATTGCAATCATCGATCCGATGACGAGCGCAGCTATAATATAGCCGATCACTTTTTTATTCATTTCAATTCCCCCGTTCTCCAACAACAATTTTGTCTTTTCTCATGAACATGACGATGAAAAATAAGCAGATCGCAAGCGTCACACTATGTGCAGGTTGAAAAATCCCTTTTGGCTGCACAGCAGCGACAAATGTATGAGCCGCCATGACGAGCAATGCCAATTGAATGAGCTGGTCGGTATTTTTAAGGGCATTTAGCCAGACAAAAATGGCTGTAGCTAAAAATACCCCTGCTGTAAGGAGCTTAACAACTATACTTCCATTATTTAATATAACCATCATAACTTGAAATAACGAGAGCGCCACTACAGCTCCGCTGAATAAAACTCCGACACCTCCCCGATCGACCTTTCCTTTCATATAATCACGTCCTGTTAGAAACGCAACGAACGCCAGTCCAATACAAAAGCCAACCAATCCTCCATTGAAATATACAATAGAAATCGGCGCATTAATAACGGTTTTAAAATCGGTCAAAACGACAGATAATTTCCAAATGATAATCAAATAAAAAATCGAATCACCATACCGATCAGCATGATTTTTACCATATTTCATCCGAATGCCAATATATGCTACGAGACAAGCAACAATGATGGCAATCCATGTAGAGGGGAAAGTAATTTTGAAAATATGATAATAATTCGTAACAGGCATAGCATTCAAACTCCTTACTTCCATATACGGGCTATGGTATATGAAAAATACGATGAATGCTAGAAAACTGCCCAACTTCAAGACATGCATTACATGTTTCATTCAAATAATTGACACAAAAAAGCGTATGCCCTGTCTAAAGAAAGAGCATACGCTTTATCTGTTTGTTTCTAATGTACAAATTCTAAATTTGCATTGAATTTCTCAAGCGACTTTCTTTAATTAAAACGATACATATCTCAACGGATTAACTGCGCTTGGACCTGATGCTGTCCAGTTACCGATATGCATTTCAAAATGCAAATGCGGTCCTGTTGACGCGCCCGTATTCCCTGAAGCACCAATGCGTGTTCCTTTATCGACAACTTGTCCGACGCTTACACCTATGCTTGAAAGATGTGCATAGACTGTAGTGAACGTCTGTCCATTATTATAATGCGTAATCATGATGACGTTCCCGTAGCCACCCATTTGGCCAGCATAGTTAACGACACCATCACCTGCAGCAACAACTGTTGAACCGATTGGAACAGCTAAATCTGCTCCACGATGCTGTCTTGCTGTATGATAAATCGGGTGCATACGCCATCCGAACGACGAAGAATAGCGTCCGTTAGCAGGCTTTGTCCAAAATCCATTGGAAACAGGCGGTAATGCGCTCGGTCTATTCGCTGCAGCTGCGCGTTCTGCCGCTTCTTTCGCTTTGCGCTTTCGTTCAGCCGCTTTACGTTCCGCTTCTTTACGGGCAATTTCAGCAATACGTTTCTGTTCAGCAATTACTTTCTTTTCAAGCTCAGCTTCAATTTCAATAGCCTCATGGAATTCTTCTTCTAATTGCTCTTTCTCCTTTGAAAGTCGGTTCTGTTCCGCTTCCAACTGATCAATCACTTTACTTTTTTCGACTTTTTTCCGATCAAGATTCGCCTTTAACTTTTCAAGTTGAGCTTTTGCATCTTCCAACTCTTCCAGTTTCTTTTCGACGAGCGCTTTCTCTGTTTCTAGCTGTTCGATGTCTTCTTTCTGCTTACGCATGATGTCGCGATCCGCATCCATCAAAGTCGTTACAGCAGAAAAACGGTCAATGAAGTCCGCAAAACTGTTCGCGCCAAGAAGTACGTCAATGTAACTCACCTGACCGCCTTTTACTTGCATTGCACGTACGCGTTCACGTAACACAACGTCGCGTTCAGCAATTTTCTTTTCAAGACTTTCGATCGACTCACGGAGTTCCGCAATTTCATCATTCGTCTTGTTAATCTTACTAATGACACGATTCATGTTTGTGTTCGTCTCATCCATTTCTTTGTTCAGCTTGGAAATCTGATTAAGGAACTTCTGAATTTCCGTTTCTGTCGTCTTAATGGCATTATCCTTGTTCTGAATCGATTTATTTAAGTTACTCTTTTTATTTGCATTCTGTTTCTGTTCTTTCTTCAAATCGTTTAACGTACTCGCCAATGCCCCAGTAGTACCAACTACCGAAGACAGCAAGAGGACAATGACGAAGCTTGCCATTACTAATCTGCGTTTCTTCAATTCCTTGTTTCCCCCTTTATGCTACTGCCGCAGGATCGTTCATTAATCGACTACCACAAATGGAGCTACAGCATCTCCCTTGCGTTTGTGGTATCGTTCAGACTCTAAGAAATTTACGCACCGACATGAAACTACCCCATATGCCGATGAACACACCCATGAATAATAGCAGTGCATTCACTTGGAAGATGAATGGTGTCGCACTTAACAGCTGGAATAATTCATTTTGCAATTTCGGTTCCCATTGGGTATACAGTTCATAGTAAGCGAATGAAATGACACCCATAGGAATGAGCGAGCCAAGTACACCAAGCCAAATACCTTCAAGTACGAAAGGAATTCTGACAAAGCTGTTCGTCGCACCGACGAGTTTCATAATTTCAATTTCCTTGCCTCTAGCAACGATTGTCAGACGAATCGTGTTCGAAATGAGGAACATCGCTGTGAACAATAGTGCCAAAATGAGTGCCAATCCGACATTACGGCTCATTGTCAACACGTTGAACAATTTCTCGATTTTACCTTCACCATAAACGACTTGGTAAATGTGATCATATGTACCAATCTCAGCTGCGACTTCAGCCGTTTCATGCGGGTTTGACGCTTTCACATACAAGGCGTCCCCTAACGGATTACTTTGTTTATATAAGTTCAATTCATCTCCGAATGAACTGATCATCTTGTCCAATTCTTCATCACGTGAAGAATAAATGACGGTAGCTACACCGGCAGTTTCTTGGACTTCTTTCTTTAATAACTTCACATCTTCGACATCTGCCGCAGGATCCGTTATCACTTTTATTTCAACATCATTCTCTATATTGTCGGCCAATTGGTTCAAGTTCATCATAATGACAATGAACACACCAACGAGCAATAGCGTGACCGTTACAGCACTGACAGAGGCGAACGTCATCCAGCTGTTCCGGCCAAGGCTCTTTAGACTCTCTCTGAAGTGCCGCCCAAGCGTCCTAGCTTTCATAACCGTAAACCCCTTCATATTCATCCCTTGTGATCATGCCGCCTTCGACGACGATGACCCTATGTCTGATCGTATTGACGATTTCCTTATTATGCGTCGCCATGACAATCGTTGTTCCACGGGAGTTGATTTGTTCAAAAATCTTCATAATATCCCAAGATGTATCTGGATCCAAGTTTCCTGTAGGTTCATCCGCGATGACAACTTTTGGCGAATTCACAATGGAGCGTGCAATCGATACCCGTTGCTGTTCTCCACCAGACAATTCATTTGGAAACATTCTAGCTTTCTGTGTTAATCCGACAAGTGCAAGCACGTCATTCACTTTCTTGCGGATTTGTTTTGGTGTCTCTTCAATTACTTCAAGCGCAAATGCGACATTCTCATAAACATTCAATTTCGGTAATAGTTTAAAATCCTGGAAGACAACACCAATCTGCCTTCTCAAGTACGGAACCCGCTTACTCCTCAACGTTGCTAGATTTATGCTGTTGATCATGATCGAGCCGCTTGTCGGGGTTTCTTCTCGGTACATCATTTTAATAAATGTAGATTTCCCCGCACCGCTCGGTCCAACGACATACACAAATTCGCCCCGGGCAATCTTAACGTTGATGCCATTCGCCGCAACAACCCCATTCGGGTATTTCTTATAAACATCTTTCATCACAATCATGTAAAAACCACCTGAATATTATTGTATTCCTTATTTTTTTCACCGACAGACCCATTATAACACGACAAGAGCCGCTAAGTATTACAGATATGTTTCATTTGAGATGAGATGGATTTTTCGAATAGGCTTTGTTGATTAATTCGACAGAAGTCGTCGAAGTTCGACAGGCGACGTAAAGTGACTTGTTAGTTGGAATGAAATGAAGAACTTGTTATGTAATGTTTTTGCAATATAGCAACTTAGTTCAACAATGATAAATAAAAAAACGCAACAGGCATGTCTCGCCTGTTGCGCTACTAAATAGTGATTATTTCTTTTCAGACAACCATTTTGCTACTGCATCCAAATCTTCACCTTGGATCAAATTAGCCGGCATGCCGCCAGGAAGACCCTTTTCGATGATTTCGTGGATTTCTGATTCAGATAGTTCGGATCCGATGTTAGCTAAAGCAGGAGCGTTTCCGCGTCCTTCAAGGTTTCCACCGTGACAAGTTGCACAGTTCGCTTGGTAAACTTTGTCCGCATCTACACCGCCAGCTGTATCGCCGCTGCCAGAGTCCGTTTTGTCGCCGCCACATGCTCCGAGAACGAGCGTCGCACCGAAAACTACTGCTAATAATTTGCTTTTCATATTCGTTTCCTCCTGTCATTAATTAATATGCTACATCCCTTAGTATACCAAAGGAAAGGAAAGGTACACCGTTGAAGAAGGTAACCAATTTTATCAAATTGATGACAATTCGATAAACGAAATACCATTTCAAGCAGACCTTTAACCGTTAAACCTCTACACCTTACTATACACATATATTTGTTTTTAAAACATCAAATAAAAAAAAGCGCAACTAAATGCGCTTTTACTTAAGAAATACGTGAACGTAAATATGCGTTAATAAACATATCGATTTCGCCATCCATCACAGCGCCGACATTCCCTGTCTCTTCATTCGTACGGTGATCTTTCACCATGGAATAAGGATGGAATACGTACGACCGAATTTGGCTTCCCCAACCGATTTCTTTCTGCTCGCCACGGATTTCAAGAAGTCGAGCTTCCTCTTCTTCCACGCGGATCTGATAAATCTTCGCTTTCAACAAGTTGATTGCACGTTCACGGTTTTTAATCTGTGACCGTTCCGTCTGACAAGTTACAATCGCGCCCGTTGGAATGTGCGTCATACGTACAGCGGAATCTGTCGTATTGACGTGCTGACCGCCCGCTCCTGAAGAACGGTACGTATCCACTTTAACATCTTCCATCTTCAAATCGATATCGACATCACCATCAAACTCAGGCATCACTTCAATCGATGAAAATGACGTATGACGTCTGCCGGACGAATCGAACGGAGATATACGCACAAGACGGTGGACGCCTTTTTCAGCTTTCAAATAACCGTAAGCGTTGTGACCTTTAATGGATAATGTTACGGATTTGACGCCCGCTTCATCTCCAGCCTGATAGTCAAGCGTCTCCACTTTGAAACCTTGATGCTCAGCCCAACGTGTGTACATACGCAACAGCATAGATGCCCAGTCTTGAGATTCCGTTCCGCCTGCTCCTGAATGAATTTCCAATACCGCATTGCTACGGTCATATTCGTCACTCAGCAACATTTGTAAATCGAAATCTTCCATTTTCTTCTTGAATACTTTCAACTCTGAAAACAACTCTTCCTGCAACTCTTCGTCATTTTCCTCACGAAGCAATTCCAAAGTCATTTCCAAATTTTCATGTGTATCATTCAGCTCGTTATACTCGCCGACAATATCTTTTAATGCATTTGATTCAGAAATGACTTTTTGCGCAGCATCCTGGCTATCCCAAAATCCTGGTTCCAACATTACTTCGTCCAATTCCTGCATTCTTGCCTCTTTGTTTTCTAAGTCAAAGAGACCCCCTAAAGTCCGCTAATTTCTTAGCTGTTTTGTCGAGCTCGTTGCGTACATCGGATAATTCCATCATAGTTGTTTCCTCCTGAGAATAAAGTGAAATTCCATCAGTTAGCGCAACTAGGCGCCCACTGACGGAAAGTTTAGTTCTTGCAATCTATGCATGGCAGTTACTCCTTGCCATGACAGTTCTTATATTTTTTACCGCTGCCACATGGGCAAGGATCATTACGACCAATGTTGACTGAACGGCGTACTGGCTTCTTCGTCACTTTCTCCCCGTCTTCTTTCGGGTTGACAGCTTGACCTTTCGCAACTTCTTCTCGCTCGAGATTATTGCGAATTTCAGCCTTCATGACATATTTGGATGCATCATTTTCAATCGAAGTGACCATTTCCTCAAACATCGCGAATCCTTCAGACTGATAAGCACGTAGCGGATCTGTCTGACCGTATGCACGCAAATGGATACCATGACGCAATTGATCCATCGCGTCAATATGATCCGTCCATTTCGAATCGATTGCGCGAAGCAAAACAACTTTCTCGAATTCACGCATCCGTTCTTCGGACATTTCAGCTTCCTTCTCATTATAACGTTCAATGACCGCATCGTATATTAATTTATTTAATTCTTCCTCAGATTTACCTTCCATCTGCTCTGCCGTAATAGCACCTTCAGGTAAGAGATTTGCTCCAAGGAAATCTTCAAGTCCTTTTAATTTCCATTCTGCATCTTTTTCATCAGGCGCATGAGTTGCTACGACACGTTCGACAACATTCTTCAACATACCTTCGAGCACTTCGCGAATATTTTCCGAACTTAAAATCTCGTTACGTTCTTTATAAATAATTTCACGTTGCTGACGCAATACATCATCATATTGCAACAGTCGTTTCCGCGAATCAAAGTTATTACCTTCAACACGTTTTTGCGCAGATTCAACAGAACGCGATACCATTTTCGATTGAATTGGAGTCGTATCATCCATTCCAAGTTTGGTCATCATGCCTTTCATCTGCTCAGAACCGAAACGACGCATCAATTCATCTTCGAGAGACAAGTAAAATTGTGTCACACCATCGTCCCCTTGACGACCTGAACGACCTCGAAGCTGATTATCGATACGGCGTGATTCATGACGTTCCGTACCAATAACCGCAAGACCACCCACATCTTGAACGCCTTCACCAAGCTTAATGTCCGTACCACGGCCTGCCATGTTCGTAGCAATCGTCACAGCACCTTTTTGTCCTGCTTCCAAAATGATCTCTGCTTCGCGACCATGGTTTTTCGCATTCAACACATTGTGTGGAATACCATATTTCTTCAAGAAGTTCGAAATGATTTCAGACGTCTCAATCGCAACCGTACCGACAAGAACTGGCTGCCCTTTCTTGTGACGTTCCTTAATATCTTCTGCTACCGCTTTATATTTCCCATCCATTGATGAATAAATCAGATCAGGACGGTCGTCACGCGCTATCGGACGGTTTGTAGGAATGGCGATAACGTTCATATTATAAATATTGCGGAACTCTTCCTCTTCCGTTTTCGCTGTACCGGTCATTCCGGACAACTTGTCGTACATACGGAAGAAATTCTGGAACGTAATTGTCGCAAGCGTCATCGTTTCATTTTGGACTTCGAGACCTTCTTTCGCCTCAATCGCCTGATGCAATCCGTCACTATAACGACGCCCTTTCATTAGACGCCCTGTAAATGAATCGACAATAACTACTTCGCCCTCTTGCACAACATAATCCACATCGATATGCATACTAGCATGTGCTTTCAATGATTGATTAATCGCGTGGTTCAATGTCACATGTTTCAAATCGAATAAGTTATCGATACTGAACGCCTTTTCCGCCTTCTCGATTCCAGCTTCTGTCAGTACGACACCTTTCGTCGATTCATCATATGAATAATCGTCTTCTTTTTTCATCGTTATAACGAAACGGTTTGCCAAACGGTACAGCTCAGCAGATTTTGCCGCCTGCCCAGAAATAATTAGTGGTGTACGAGCTTCATCGATTAAAATCGAGTCAACTTCGTCAATTACGGCATAATGCAAAGGACGTTGCACTTTATGCTCATCATAAAGAACCATATTATCGCGCAAGTAATCAAAGCCAAGTTCATTATTCGTCGTATACGTTATGTCAGCAGCATAAGCTTCACGTTTCTCATCTTTAGAGAGGCTGTTCAAATTCAAACCGACACTTAAACCTAGAAATTCGAATAGCTCACTCATCTCTGTCGCATCACGACTAGCAAGATATTCGTTAACCGTGACGACATGAACGCCTTTGCCATCCAGAGCATTCAAATAAACCGAAAGTGTAGACGTCAATGTCTTACCTTCACCGGTTTTCATTTCCGCGATATTACCTTCATGTAACGCTGCAGCACCCATAATTTGCACGCGGAAAGGATACATACCAAGAACCCGTCGTGACGCTTCCCGAACAACTGCGAACGCTTCAGGCTGTATATCATCCAACGTCTCGCCACTAGCAACACGTTCCTGGAATTCAGCCGTTTTTGCTTTCAACTGTTCATCGGACAGCTGCTCCATTTCAGTTGCAAATGTCTCGACTTTATCTGCAATTTTTTCTAGTCTTTTCAAATCTCTCTTATTCGGATCAAACATTTTATTCAATACGCCAAGCATATAAGTCACATCCTCATTAAGTTCACCCTTCATTTTACCATTGTAAAAAGCGAGGTGCAAATGGTCGGTGCCATTTATTGCAGAAAAGATGTGATTTTTTGGATGAAAGGAAGAAATTCACCTGACCAAAATAAAAACCCCCGGATTTCTCCGGAGGCCTCACATCAGTTTACTTCTGTTTCAATCAAACCATATTTGCCATCTTTACGTTTGTAAATAATATGTGTACCGTCAGATTCAGAATCTGTGAAGATGAAGAAGTTGTGACCAAGCATATTCATCTGCAAAATTGCTTCTTCCTGATCCATCGGCTTCAAGTCGAACTGCTTCGTACGGACAACTTGGAAATCACTGTCGTCTTGCTGTTCTTCCTGACTGTTCATTTCCTTTTCCTGCGTCTGTAAGAAAGTTGCAACACCTTCACGCTCACGGAATTTGCGGTTCACTCTTGTTTTGTATTTACGAATTTGACGTTCAAGCTTATCGACAATCAAATCGATAGCTGCGTACATGTCATCGTGACGTTCTTCTGCACGAAGTGTCAAATTTTTCATCGGAATTGTAATTTCCACTTTCGTCTGTCGGTCATTGTACACTTTCAAGTTTACATGGGCAGTAGCTTTTAAGCCTTCTGAGAAGTACCTTTCAAGTTTCTGGACTTTCTTCTCGACGTACTCGCGAATTGCTGGAGTTACCTCAAGGTTTTCCCCTCGGATGTTAAAATCTAGCATATGAACTCCTCCTTTAATTAACCGATACTGTCTTCTTCTACAAATCTATTTCAATCTCCTTCTTTTTTAGGAAGGAAAATTAAAATCTTGTCGAATTGTGCCGATTAAACGACCAGTTGCTTTAATTCAGTTTTCACTTGCCGGCCTTATCGTCCGCCTCATGTTGCCTGCGTAACTTCAATTCACCGACAATCAAGTTCGCACTAGCAGCGTCTTCAATGAAGTCGATACCATATTGAAACCCTCCGAAAACTTGCTTCTTCCATGCAATCTCGCCTGCGATTGTTATAGGTTGTTCAAACAGGGTGAAAATGAGGCGTAATTGTACGGGCCCTCGCATTTCAGGTAGATTAAATTCAGTGAACACTTTTGTACCTCCCGGACTAATATCCAGAAGTTCGCAAGTTCCACGATTCGATTCCGCGGAGCCGTCTGACAGTAAAATCTGCATGACTGCTTCTATAGGTTGGTCGAATGTATACCTGAAATACTCATGACGCTTATATTGCATGCCTCTCACCTCTCATTTACCCTTTTCTTACTATAAGTATACCAAACAGAACCAAATTTATCTAACTTCAGCCAATGCTTTTATTCTTTTGGTTGGCCAGTCACTTTCTCACCATCAGGTCGGTGTCGAGAATGTATTCCCTTTTCCAACTCTCGCTAACCTGTTTATTTTTTCTATTAATTCGATATCAATTTTTTAGAGCTGTATAGACAGGTTTGGCTATAAAAAAACCGACCAAAATCGGCCGGCTTAATTACTGTTTCGCATCATAAAAAGTGCCGTCACGCGCCACTTTCCCATACGGATTCACATAACTTTTCACATGTTCCTTTTTTGACTTAGTTGCATCGATATCCGATTTAATCGTTTTCATATAAGCATCGAGCGCACTGACGACTTGCTTTTCAATTAACACAAGTTGCTCACCTAATACTTGTTCTTCAGGTGTAAATGGTGCAAGAATCTCTTGTTGTAACTGATCGCGTTCATCAAGCAGTCCATCGATTTTCTCAATGACAAAATCACGTTGGTCTTCATCTGTTTGCGTCGTCGCTGAAAGAAGGAGTTGCGCGATTTCATGCCAACGGACTAAAGCAGGACGAATCATACTTCATCCACATTCCCGTACATTTTCGTACGATTAATCTGAATAACTTGTTTCCACGTATCACGGAATTCTGTAATAATACTAGCCGCTTCATCGTAAAGCGCGACGTCATTTTTTATATTCCCTTCAAGCAAACGGTTATTGACGAACTCATATAAAATCATCATTTCTTTTGAAATTGTTTGCGACTGATCAAGCGTCACCATCAATTCTGTCACAATTGCCTGCGCCTTCTGCGTGAACGTATTTTTCTCTTCTATATTGTTTTGCTCCAAAGCTCGTTTTGCCTGCTGAATAAATTTCAAACAGCCATTATATAACATGAGCGTCAACTCACCAGGAGTCGACGTGTTCACCGAATTATTCTGATACGTTGCATAGGGGTTATTAACTGCCATTAGTTGCATATCTCCTTTTTACGGAATGAGGACATCGACAAACGAGTCCGCTTCCATTGTTACATTCCGCCGCCTAGTGCACTTGCAAGACTTGCAGATTGGGCGTTAGCGCGTTGAATTGCATTTTCCATGGCTGTGAACTGTTTCCATAAACGATTTTCGGTCATTTTCAACCGATCTTCGAAACGTTCAATCTGTTTTTCGAAGCTTTTCATTGTACGACCGAGCGTGAAGCTGTCACTTACAGAGCCTGTACTGCCAGCTTTTGTGGAGATGACTTTGTTTGTTTCATCTACTGTTTTACGGAACTGGATGGCAATACCGCCCTTATCCGTGGCTGTGGAAGTCTTGGCGAAAACTTCATATACTTTGTTCGGATCTTCAGAAATCGCTTTTCGCAATTCTGTTTCGTTAATTTCAAGTTTACCGTTTTCTTTATAATCTTTGATTGGTGTAATGCCGAGGTCTTTCAAACTGACTTTACCAGTAGAAGTCTCGACACCTTCACTCATCATCTGACGCATTTTCGTAAGCATACTTGAGATTGTCGGATCATTGCGAAGCGTACCACTTTTCGCTTTCTCTTCCCACAGTTCAATTTCTTTTTCTTTCATGTCTTTCTTCTGTTCATCAGAAAGTGGTTGGAAGTTACGGTAAACAGGTTCTTTGATTTTCGCGTGTAATTCTTCGATCAATTTATTATAGTCGTCAACGAATTTAGTTACGGATTCCAGTACTTTGTCGACATCTGGAGATGAGCTGAAGGTAACAGGGCCAGTGCTAGCTTGTTTAAGGTTTATTTCGAAACCGTTGATTGTGAATATGTTTGAAGCACGTTCTGTTTCAAGTCCGTTAAATGTGAACTTCGCGTTTTGACCTGAAGTCAATCTTGGACCGTCATCAGTAGGATTTACTATTGCACCACTCAATTTTAATTTGTCGGCTATACCACCACTAACCTCAATATTTCCTCGTCCACTGTCTTTAGAAGTTAAAGCTATTTTCCCCGAATGAGAATCATAAAAAGCTGTTACTCCTGAACCTGTTGTTTCATTAATTTTCTTTAGTATAGAGTTTATAGAGTCCTCCGCATCAACAGTAATATTTAATTCTTTACCATTTGGAGACTTTATAATTAGCTTTCCATCGGTACCAGAAATATCAATGCCTATACCTGATAGTTTGGTGTCTAATTCAATCTGAGACATGTTTTCTTTTAATTTTCCACTCTGCAAACTAGCTTGAGTAGCCAATTCTTTAACTTCAATCGTCCCAGAAAACTCCCCAGTAGCCCCATTAGCCTTAACCCCAATCGCATCGGGATTCGAGACATTCACTGTCTTCTGCATAAAAGTAGCCTGTTTACCAACAGTATCGGTAACTTTATATCCTGTATCTCTTAAGTTTCGATTAAAGCTACGATAATCATCCAATTGCCATTGGAGATATTGTTTTTTCTGTGTGATCTTATCTAAAGGTATACGGTGTGCAGTCATCATGTCTTTGATGATCTGTTCCGTGTCCATTCCTGTTGCTAATCCGCCTATACGCATAGTTGTTCATCCTCCTTAGATTTTACGGTCGATGAGCAGTCCGACAAATTCCTTCATCGCTGCATGGATGTCCATCAGTTTCTTTGATGGAATCTCTCGGACGACTTCGTCTGTTGTCGAGTCGACGATTGCTACGTAATATTCATTCAGTTCGTCATGTAATTTGAAACGTAGTTGTGTGTTAACGCTTTCCAGGAACTTATTCATACTATCGGTCATTTGTTTCGCTTTTTCAACAGGTAATTGTTTTTCTTCTCCTTGTTGGGGCTGTTGTTGTGTTTGTGTTGTTACAGCCTTCACTTCCGCGACGACAAATTCGTTAACAGGTACCGCGCTTTCAACACTTCCGCCAATCTGCGGTGAAGTCGTGCTTCCCCCAATGCGACCAACCATAATCCTAAACCTCCCTGTAATTGAGAACTCCGTTATGTCTATTATCGGCTTGTCAATAGTAGAGTTAAGGAGAAATAGAAAAATATCCGTTTTTAATGAAACCGCATTCATTTTTCATTCTATATTTATCAGGCATTAAGATAACTCATGAAATTGTCAATTCGAATAAATAAAGATTAAACAAAGGTTTTTTTGTACTAAACAATCATTTTATTAAACCGAAATAGACTTTAGTGCTAGCCAATTACGGAAGGAAGTTTAACATGTTCAAATCAATTAAGACAAAAATCATTTTCACGACGATCGCTTTATTTTTAATCGGTATTCTACTTATGTCCTTCATGATTAACGATCAAGTAAAGAAGCGATCAGTTGAACGGGTTATTGGAATGAGTAACTCAACTGTCGAACAGACTACCAGTTCAATTGAAAATTTCTTAGATCAATACACAAGAGGGATTGGACTTTTTGCACAATCCAAATCAATACCTTTGTACACAGGCAAGATTGGAAATACATCGCAGGAAAAAGAACTTGTCTTGGAATTAAAAGATTTTTTATCCGTTTTCCCTGAAGCTTCTACTGCATATTACTCAACAGTTGACAACAAATCAGCTATATATCCCGAAGCAGATCTAACGAATTATGATGCCACAAGTCGACCTTGGTTTACAAAAGCAATTGCAACACCTGAAAAAGTCCAATGGTCAGAGCCTTACATAGACAACGGTACAGGTGATTTCGTTATTACAGCATCTAAAGCTGTTTCAAAGAATGGTAAAATTATTGGTGTGACGGGTGTCGATATTATGTTGACACAATTGACAAACGAGTTGAGTGCAAACAAATTGCCATTTGACGGATATACGATCTTACTTGATGAACAAGGTGTCGCCATTTCTCATCCAACAAAAAGCGGTGAAAACTTAATGGACTTGCCACATATTCAAGAAGTTTTCCAAAACGAAAGTGGCGATGTGGAATTTACAGATGATGACGGGCATCGAAAAATCGATGTATACACGACTATTCCTGAGTTTGGTTGGAAAGTGGCCGCAGTATTTGAAAAAGAAAAATTAATGAGTATGGCTAATGAAATAAGAACGTCGATGATTATCATTGCATTAATTACGATTATTATCGTATCTGTTGCCATGTATATCGTAATCGCGAGAATCATTAAACCAATTGGAACGATCAGCAGTTTGATGGATTCCGTTGCAACAGGCGACTTGACTGTTCAATCAGATATTAAGACGAAGGATGAAATCGGCCTGCTTGGGGACAACTTCAACAAGATGATTGCCAACATGAAAGGCATCATAGCGGTTGTGAGCGAATCCGCTGTCAATGTCCGCAGTAATTCCGAGAACTTAAGTGCTGTCGCAGAAGAAACGAATGCATCCAGTGCTCAAGTGGCTCATGCCGTTTCGGAAATTGCTGAAGGGGCTTCCCAGTCTGCTGAAGACGCGGAAAACGTTTCAGAACGGACAGAACATCTTGGCGATGAAATCAACGATATTAACATAAAAGCAGGACAGATGACTGATATTGCTGAACGTACAAGCATTATGAACGCAAATGGTCAAAAACAGATGATTGAAATGAAAGAAACGTTTGTTAGCTCCGGCACGAAGTTAAGAACGATGAGTGAAGCGATTACAACACTTGGCGATAAAGTGAAAGCGATCGGCGGTGTAATGGAAACCATTACGGAAATTTCCGCTCAGACAAATTTGCTCGCTTTGAACGCAAGTATCGAAGCTGCCCGTGCAGGTGAACACGGTAAAGGATTCGCAGTCGTTGCGGATGAAGTTCGGAAACTTGCAGAACAATCCTCTAAAGCAACAGAAGATGTAAAAGTGACTGTACTCGAATTGCAAGAGGAATCGAAGCTCGTAGCCGTGGAGATGAATGATACAATCGACACGTTCCGGACACAAGGACATGTCGTTGAGGAAACGGAAACTTCATTTAAAGATCTTTCCAACTTGATGAATGAAATGCAACTGTCCATTGACTCCATTACACAAGAAATCTACAACGTTACGAAAAATAAAGACGACGTCGCAATGATCGTTCAGACGATGGCGGCGACTTCTGAAGAGACGGCAGCCGCATGTGAAGAAGTGAGTGCATCGACAGAAGAACAATTACATGCAATCCAGTCCGTCACTGAAGCAGCCGAAACATTGACTGACCTCAGTGAAGAACTGACAAACACAATCAATCAATTTAAAATCTGATACACAAAACACCCGCAAGGAAAACTATCCTTTGCGGGTGTTTTTCTATTTTTCATTACCAAACAGCAATTGTGCCGTCAGTTCGCGCTTCCGTCCCTCCTGCTAAAACGCCAGTGTCCGGGTTCCGCCAAATGATTTGCCCTCTACCGAAAGATCCATTATCCAGTGTCGGAACAATCTGGTGTCCGAGTCGTGTCAATGCTTGTGCAAGATGATTCGGGAATCCTGGTTCGACATGTACGATATTTTCTTTCACCCATTGCCATCGCGGTGCATCGAGCGTCGCTTGGGGATTTAATTCATAATCGATTGTATTGATGATCACTTGGAAATGCCCTTGTGGCTGCATGAATCCACCCATGATGCCAAACGGTCCGACCGCTTGTCCCTCTTTTGACAGGAAGCCCGGTATGATCGTGTTATACGATCGCTTGCCAGGTTTTAGGACGTTAGGATGCTCAGCATCTAGCGAAAAGTCTACTGCTCGGTTTTGCAGGGCGATTCCAGTACCCGGAACGACAACGCCTGAACCGAAACCCATGTAATTGGACTGAATGAACGACACCATATTCCCTTCGTCATCAGCAGTTGCCAAATAGACAGTGCCGCCTTTTGGAAGCTCAAACGGTTCGGGTACATTTGCTCTTTCTTCAATTTCAGCCGCCCGCTTCTTCGCATATTCTTTGGATAATAAATCTCTCACAGCAATTGGCATATCAACTTCCTCAGTTATAAATGCTTTGCCATCTGTGAATGCGAGTTTCATCGCTTCAATTTGTTCATGAAGTGATTGCGTATCATTCGGGATTGCACGATTCATTTCCGAAAAAATGTTTAGCGCCATCAAAGTAATCATTCCCTGCCCATTTGGAGGTATTTCCCAGACGTCATACCCTTTATAATTCGTTGAAATTGGCTCGACCCATTCAACTTTATACTTTTCTAGATCTGATTTACGTAAAAAACCACCATATTGACGCATGGACGCATCGATTTCATCTGCAAGGTGTCCACAGTAAAAAGACTGGGCATCAGTTTCACCTATCGAACGCAATGTTGTCGCGTGACCTGGTGAACGCCACATCTCTCCTGTTTTCGGCGCTCTGCCGTCAGTCGCGAACGTTTCAAACCATGCGGCAAATTCTTCACCTGTGCAGTTATTTTTGAATTTGTTATAAGCGATATCCCAATACTTGCCGAGAATCGGTGTAAGCGGGTACCCTTCCTCCGCATAACGGATGGCGGGCTCGAGTGCTTCGAGCAACGTAAGCTTTCCGAATTTCCGTGATAGTTCCGCCCATGCAGCAGGAACACCAGGGACTGTGATCGGCACAACTCCATAAGTCGGAATTTTGTCGTGCCCTGCTTCTTTTACAGCTTCCACAGTAAGAGCTTCAGGAGCTGGCCCGGACGCATTCAATCCGTGCAATTTGTCTTTTACCCAAACGAGCGCAAATGCATCTCCCCCAATACCATTTGACGTCGGTTCCACGACTGTCAATGTGGCAGCTGTTGCAATTGCAGCATCGATCGCATTTCCGCCTCTTTGCATGATTTCAATACCCGCTTGCGCCGCTAACGGTTGTGAAGTTGCGACCATTCCTCTTTTTGCAAACGCGCTATGTCTGATCGTCGAATACGGATTGTATAAGTAGTCCATGTTGAGTCCCCCAATTTTTTACGATTTCATTTACACGCATTTATAAATGCATTGAAAAGGAGAGCGGAATGAGCACCTTCTTTTCCAATAAGTAATTCAGGGTGCCATTGGACACCGATGACAAACTTATGATCAGTGCTTTCAATCACTTCCACGACACCGTCGCTCGCCTCGCCTGCGATGATTAGCGGTCCGCCAATTCCTTTAATCCCTTGATGGTGGAATGAATTTACACGAATCACATCTTCTTTAATAATCGAATGATATTTCGTTTGCGGTTTTATTGTGACAGTATGTGTTGCGAACTGGCTACGTGCATGCTGACTATGTTTAACTAATGGCTTTCCGTATTGTGCTTCGAGATCCTGATAAACGGCAGCACCAAAATGAATATTCAGCAATTGCATGCCTCGGCAAATACCTAAAATCGGTTTGTCGGCTTTTAACATGTGAGCGGCAAGCAACAATTCCACAGAATCCCGTTCAGGTGTCACTTCACCGAGTTTCGGATGAGGATTTTCATCAAAATAAGACGGATCCAAATCACCCCCACCTGTCAACAGCAACCCGTCCAGCATCGCGCAAATCAGGTCAATGTCTTGGTCACTTCCAGTCGGCACGATAATCGGCACACCACCCGCATTCCGTATCGCTTCCACATACGCCACATTCGTAATTTGTGATCCTTTATCATTTACATCTGAAGTCACTCCAATAATTGGTTTCAAACGAATTCCCCCTTTAACAAGCGACTTGTGGAAAAGGTCGCTATCTATCTATTATATTGTAAACCATTAGAAGATTTAATCAATTCGTTTAGAAGCAAAAAAAAATACCATACGTATGGAGTATACGAATGGTAAATAGTTCTATTGATTAAGCTCTTTTTAAACGAAGCACGTCTGCCTGCGTGGTGATAAGACTTAAAGACAGTACATCGATTTTTGCATCGATTGTTTCGACTTTATCATTCAACTTTTCGATATCTGTTTTCAAAACACTTATTTCTTCTTTCACTTCAGCAAACCCCGAAGTCATTTCTGCTCTTAGTTCAGCAAACCCTGTTGCCATGTCCGCTTTCATCTCTTTCATCTGAGAAGACAATTCCATCATCGCTTGGATGATGGAATTTTCGTTATCCAATGAATTCACTCCTTTCCATGTTTTTTTACGTTCTATTTTCTCGTTCTAGGATGTACGATTCTTCTACTTCATTCGACAGTATTTCTCTTTCCTTAGTATAGCATGCACTACTCATTTTCTCTCCGGATAAATCTGTCATAAACAAAAAAGAAAATAGGCGTCAGCCGCTAAGCTGTTCGCCTATTTCAATTCAACTTTACCAATTCATTTTTATCAATTTTCCCGACGTGGGTTTTCGGCAACTCAGGTAAAACGATAATTTCTTTTGGGATTTTGTATGAAGCGAGCGTTTTTTTGCAATGCGCCATAATGGAATCTGTTGTTGCCGATTCATCTTGCAATGAAACAAATGCAATCACTTTCTCACCCCATACTTCATCACGCTGACCGACGACTGCGGCTTCACGAATTCCATCAAAAGTGATTAAACACTGCTCCACTTCTTGCGGATAGACGTTTTCACCGCCTGAAATGATCATATCTTTTTTTCGGCCGACGATGTATGTATCTCCATCTTCATCAATTTTCGCAAGATCCCCAGTGCGCAACCATCCGTCGTGAAGCGCATCTGCCGTTTCGCCAGGCTTGTTCCAGTAGTAAGAGAACATATGAGGTCCCTTAAGGAACAGTTCCCCAATTTCTCCCCTTGTACAAGGATTTCCTTCTGCATCGAGCACTTTAATTTCATTGAACAGCATGCTTTTCCCTACCGAACCATTTTTTGTCGCAGCATCATCTGGGCGGATGAAAAAGTTGTTTGGCCCAGCTTCTGTCATCCCGTATCCTTCTTTAAAGCGTAAATTCTTTTCACGGAATGCCCGGTATACTGTTTCTGGACAAGGTGCTCCACCTGATAAAAACGTATCCATCGAAGGGAAATTGAAATGTTTGAAATAATCTGTCTGAATCATCATCTGATACATCGTAGGCACGAACAGAGAAATTGTCGCTTCATATTTTCCCGTCGCAATTAATGCTTCTTCGGGATCAAATTGGTGACCGATTGCGACTGTACCACCCGCCATAAGCAAGGGAATACCTAACGCATTCAATCCGCCTGTATGGAATAGTGGCATGTAATTGATGGTCGTATCTTTCTCACTTAATCCCCAACTCGTTATTGTATTAAGTGCATTCCAATTTACGGCTTCATGCGACAAGACGACACCTTTTGGGACACCTGTCGTTCCACCAGTGTAAATAATCATCCATGGATCTGAGCACGTACCAATTGAAACTGATGACCAAACCAAACTGTTTTCAACCGTTTGAATAACTGACAGTGAAACAGCTTCCTTAATTTCAAGTTTGTGTACGAACTGTTTGAATTCCTCATGATAAAGAACGAGTGCTGGCTCACAGTCATCCAATAAGCCTTGCAATTCTACTGCACTTAAGCGCCAATTCAATGGCACGTATAATAATCCCAACTGCTCACAAGCAAACAAAACCGCAAACAACTCGGGGCAATTTGGTGAATAAACGGCAACTCTCTCGCCTTTTTCATACCCTTTGTCATAGAAGAAGGAAGCCCATCGCAAGATGCGGTTCCGCAACTCACCATACGTCCAGCTTTCTTCTGAATGGATATCGATTAGCGCAATCCGTTCAGATGACAATTCCGACCTTTTTAGTATCCATCCACGTTCATGAAACACTAGGGCTCCCTCCTTCCATCACATCATAATGCCGCCGTCGACATGCAATACATGCCCATGGACGTAATTGGATTCATCACTCGCTAAAAACAGATACGCATTGGCAATATCTTCAGGTTCTCCAAGGCGTTGCAATGAAACCGCGGAAGCCATTTGCTCGATCACTTTCTCAGGCATTTTCTTCACCATCGCAGTTGCCGTAAAACCTGGCGCTACCGCATTGACATTTATGCCTTTGCGGCCGAATTCCTTCGCCCATGTTTTCGTCATACCAATGACCGCCGCTTTCGTCGCCGCATAATTCGTCTGTCCGAAGTTGCCGTACACCCCACTTACAGAAGATGTATTGATAATTTTGCCATGACCTGCCTCGATCATATGTGGTACTACCGCTTGCGTGCAGTTGAAGACACCTGTCAAGTTAACATCCAGTACACGCTGGAAATCAGCTGGATCCATTTTCACTAATGTCGCGTCATTCGTAATACCAGCGTTGTTAATTAACACATCAATTTTCCCGTGACGAGCAACAGTTTCTTCAATTAGTTTCGCAACACTCTCACGGTCAGCAACGTTCACCTGCACGAAAGAGATATCCAGCCCTTTCTCTTTACAAAGTGCCTCTTGCTCCTTGCCTGCAACCTCGTCGAAATCTGCCATAATGACAGATGCGCCTTCTTCTGAGAACCGGTGACAAGCAGCCAAGCCGATGCCGTTCGCACCACCTGTAATGATGGCGACTTTTCCTTTCAATCTCATGTTGTCAGCTCCTTATCCTAAAAACGTTTCAATTGTCTTTGTCAGTTTCTCCAAATTGTCGACCAAAGGCGAATGTCCCATGTCATCCAGTGGAATGAATGTCGCATTGTCACCAAGGTCTTCCATAATCTCAGCTGTCATTTGTGCATTTACAACATAATCTCTATCACCGCGCAACACGAGTACTGGAATCGTAATATCTTTCGCCTGATCACTGCCTTCTGTCACACCGTTATGCAACGGACTAATATTGAACGTATTCAACGAATGGTACACATCCGCGAGATTGCGCTGCGTCAGCATATCTTCCACATACTCATCGTATTTATCAGCAAGGGGTTCATTGTTCGTATAAATTAGTGCATTCCATACTGCTTTCAAACCTTCACGATTTTCCGAGTCATACATGCCTTGGATTGCAAGTGTCTTCCCTGCATCTTGTTCAACGTCCTCGATTGTCATCAATCGCTTTTCAAGATCAGGTGTCCCGTCTGCTTTGGTTCCGAAGAACGGATAGCCGCGTGTTGAAGCCGATGCGAGCAATATGAGCTTGGCGCATTTACCCGGACGATCTGCAACATATTGCATGCAAATCGCTCCACCTGTCGACCAACCAATCAAATCGAAATGCTCAAGACTAAGCGCTTCAATGAATCCATGCAGATCCTCCGAAAAGTCCCTGATACCTGTCACCCGTTTTTCATACGTCGACTCACCGAAACCTCTCAAATCGAGCGCATACACTTTGTACTTCGAATCGAGCTTGTCAATGAGTACATCCCAATGTTTTGACGACGTCATATTGCCATGCACTAACACAACAACATGATGGCCACCTTCGCGCTCCCTGTACGCAATCTGTTCACCATTTGCCAACTTAACTTTTTGTAATCCCATCACTATTCCCCTCCCCATTTCACTGTTACTGCACCCCAAGCATACCCGATGCCTGCGCTCACAAGAACTGCGACGTCTCCGTCTTTCAGCTTGCCTGCCTGCTGTGCCAGTTCCAATGAGAGGATCTGATCCATCTGCCCGATATGACCATATTCATGCAAATAAATCGATTGGTCTTCCGCAAGGCCAAGTTCACGCAACACGTAATCATGCGCAGATCGCTTCATATGCAAAATCGCCAAGTAATCGAGATCTTTTTCGGTCAACCCGCTCTTTTGCAATGAAATGCGGATGACTTTCAGGAAATTCTGCATGGACTTCTGTTCAAGTCGCGCTTTCATGCCGACTGGATCTAATACATCCAATCGATACAAGCCATTTTCCAAGTCTTCCGCTGTCAACGGACTCTTTGTCCCTCCAACAGGTACAACAACATCTTCTGAGAATGAACCGTCTGTCATCATCTCAGTTTCCAAAATGATGTTCTCGGAGTGATTGCGACGAAGAATCATCGCTGCGCCACCTGCTCCAAGATTGAACATGAAGCGTGTCCTTTCGTTTTCATAATCAATGAAATCCCCGTTTCGATAACCACCCGTAAGCAATACAGTTCGGATTGACTCATCCGTCAGCATCAGGCTCTTTGCGACTTTAATCGCCATAATCGTCGTCCCGCAACGCAGGGCAACATCAAAAGCCCATGCGTGATGTGCTCCGATTTCTTCTTGGATTTTAATCGCTGCCGTCCATAATGGATATTCTTTATGTTCTTCACCAATATAAATAATCAGATCGATTTCCTTCGCATCGATATTCCCTTTTCGCAACGCTGCCTGCGCAGCCCATACCCCCATTGCGACGGTATGATCATGCTCTCCAGGCACAGGCTTTTCCGTAATGCCCATTTTCGTCTTCACGATGTCTACAGGTAAATTAGCACGTTCCGCAATTTCTTCACCCGTCATTTTCGTCTTCGGAATATACATACCTGTACTGACAATTCCAACAGTCATCACAAGTCCTCCTTTTTCGGCACGGATTTCGGAGCATCCTTCTTCGTCGAACGTTTCCATAATTTCTCGCGGATTGTTCCGACGATCCCTTTAGGGAAGAAGATGACCGCTAAAATATAGACAATCCCGAAGAAAATGATCCATCGTTCGAAAATCGGATAATCTTTTGCAAGTCCTGATAAGTAGTGTTGCGTCAATTCGATGATTGCAGCTCCAACAATCGGACCGATAAGTGTTCCAACGCCCCCGATAATCGTCATGAGCAATGCATCAAGTGTAATATCCATCGTCAGTACGCTCGTATTGACGAACCGTAAGGAAACGGCATATAACGAACCTGCGAGACTCGCAATAACACCCGCAACGACAGACGCAATGACTTTGTAATGAAGTGGATTGAATCCGAGTGAGCGTGTTCGCTGTTCATTCTCCCGGACCGCAACGAGCACTCTACCGAATGGTGAATTTACGAATCTGCGCAAGAAAATATAGACGAGCACAAGTATGGCGAGAACGACAATGTAAAACATGATACGGTCCTTGAAGAACTCAGGTGCCTTGAATGTGAAGCCATCGTTCCCTTGCGTAACAGTCCTCCACTTCTCAGCCAGAACGAGGAACAGTCCTGAAACTGCGAGCGTCAACATCGCGAAGAAGTGACTCTTCAACCGCAACGTTAGTAAACCGATAAAGAAACTAATAAGTGCTGCAAGCAGCATGCCTACGCCGATCGACAAGATGAATGTGCCCATCGTCGGGTCTATCCGTTTCAGCATGACCGCAGTCGTGTATGCGCCCATCCCAAAGAACATGGCGTGCCCGAACGAGACGATGCCCGTGTACCCTAGCAAAATGTCATAACTCATGGCCAGTATCGAAAAGATGAAAATCTGTGTGAGTAAAATTGTCCACGTCCTGGAATCCGAGACGAACGGGAAAATGGCGAGTGCAATCGCTATGATTCCGAGCATATAATTATTCCAGTGAAATTTTCGTTTCATGCCGTCACCCCTTTGCCGTAAATAGCCCTTGCGGACGGAATATTAATACGATTGCCATAAGCATCATATTGACCGCAAGTGAAAGTGCCGGAACGTAATAAGCCATATAACTTCCCGCAAGACCGACGAGAATAGCTGCAAGCAACGATCCCGGAAAGCTTCCCATACCGCCGATAACGACGACAATGAAAGCGAGTATCGCGAATTCGAAGCCCATCTCTGCGTAAATAACGCCTGAATACGGTGCCATCAGTACGCCACTTAAAGCAGCAAGTGCAGAACCCGCCATGAAGACATATAGGAAAACACGTTTAATATTAATGCCAAGCGCCTGCACCATTTCTTTATTCATAACACCCGCACGTACGACAAGACCAATTTTCGTCTTCTGCAACATGTACTGGAAAATCCCGAAGATCAGGAACCCGACAAAAATGATGAACAAACGGTATTTGATAATTAACACATCACCGATTTCCCAACTTCCTGCAAGATACGACGGCACTTTCGCCGCCATCTGATTCGGTCCCCAGACAACTTTCAGCAGTTCTGTCAACACAAGCATAAATCCAAGTGTAATAAGGATCTGTTGCACATGATTGCCGTACACCGGCGTAATGATCAGTTTTTCTGTAATGAACCCTAAAACGAGTCCCGTAATGAGGGCGAATAAAATGCCGAGAAAAAAGCTCCCTGTCAATGTGTAGAACCAGATTCCTGAATACGCTCCCCAGGCGAACAATCCGCCGTGTGCAAAGTTCAGCACACTCATAAGACCGAATATAAGCGTCAAACCGGATGCGAGCAAAAAGATGAGCATACCCGTTGCCAGTCCGTTAATCGTCAAGTTGATTAGTAACTCCATCGTGCCGCCTCCTTCACCCGATTCCTAAATATTTTCGTTTCAATTCTTCGTCGTGAATCAATTCCTGCATGTCGCCTGCCTGCACAGTTCGACCATCGTCTATTAACGTATATCGATCACCAATTCGGCTGGCCATTATGAAATTCTGTTCGACAAGCACAATTGTTGTCGTCTTTTTCATTTCATTAATTGCTTCCATCACTTTCTCAATGACAATCGGTGCAAGCCCTTTGGATGGCTCATCAATTAAAAGCAGCTTACTGTCATGAACAAACGCCCGCGCCATCGCAAGCATCTGTTTCTGACCTCCCGATAAATGTCCGCCGTCCTTTTTCCAATACGTTTTTAAATCGGGAAACAATTCGAGCACATACTCTTGTCTAGCAAGCGTTGCTTCGTCTTCTTTACGCATCGCGACTTTCATGTTCTCTTCTACGGTCAGATCACCAAATATCCCCTGATCTTCCGGTACATAACCGATGCCCTTGTTCGCTGTTTCATATGTCGGCCTCTTCGTTATGTCACGGCCATGAAACGTCACGCTGCCTTTTGAAGCAGGCGTTAATCCCATGATCGTTTTCAACGTCGTCGTTTTGCCGGCTCCATTTCTACCGAGCAGGACACTGACTTCCCCTTCGCGTGCTTCAAAGACAATACCTTGGAGGATATGATATTGACCAATATACGTATGGATTCCGTCAACTTTCAACAGTGTTGTCATCGTACAAACCTCCTAAATACGCGTTTTGAACCGTTTCATTATCCATAATTTCCTTCGGACTACCGTCCGCCAGCAACTTGCCATTGAAAAGCACCATAATCGAATCGGACAAATCTAGAATCATATCCATCTTATGTTCAATGAGTAGAATCGTTTTTTCACCTGTTGCTTTAATTTTCCGAATGACGTCTAGGATTGCTGGTACTTCTTCCAGCGACATCCCTGCAGTCGGTTCATCGAGCAATAACACTTCCGTGTCGAGCGCAAGCAACATGGCGATTTCAAGTTTCCGTTTTTCACCGTGCGATAACTGGCTCGCAATCGCAAGTTCGCGTCCTTGTAATAAAACAAGTTCAATCAGTTTTTCCGCTTCATCCATTAAGTTGTTGTAATGGACGAAATGGCGTATCATCTGATAGCGGATTTTCTCTTTTGATTGAACCGCAAGACGCACATTTTCAAGCACCGTCAAGTTCGGGAACACATTAGTTATTTGAAATGAACGACCAAGTCCAAGCCGTGTTCGTGCAACTGCAGACATCGAAGTGATCGGCTGCCCTTTGAAATAGACTTCTCCTTCCGACGGTTTCAATTCTCCGCTAAGAAGATTGAAAAACGTCGTCTTCCCCGCTCCATTCGGTCCTATAATCGATTTAAGCTGCCGTGCTGGCATTTCAAAATTCACACTTGAAACGGCTGTATGCCCGCCAAAACGGATTGTTAAGTTCTCTGTTTTCAGTATTGGATCCACATTTTCTCCTCCTAACGTTCCATCCTTCTCGACCGGATGAAAAGGGGTTCATCCGATTGAGAAAGACAGGACAGTGATGTGCTGTCCTATTCTTTCATTTAGTTATTGATGGGCGGCTTCGTTTCATCCGCTGACAGTTCGCGAATTAAAACCGGAACTGGATACGGAACGCCATCCTGCTTTTCAAGCTTAATTGAATACATCGGTTGCAAAGCCTGGTGATCCTCTTCACGGAATGTCATCGTCCCTTTTGGTGTTTCAAACGACATCCCTTCCATAAGTCCGATCAATTTATTCCCATCTGCATCGCCTTCAGATTTCTTTAACGCTTCAATGATTGCAATTGCTGCTGACATACCGCCCGGCGTGAATAAATCCGGAACCTCACCGTTGAAACGTTCTTTATGCTCTTTTACAAGCCAATCATTCACTTCATTATCAGGAAGCGTGTGGTAATAAACCGAGAATCCTTCCATTCCAACAAGTGGTTCCATAACCGATAGAGCTGGAATATCAGGTGCACCGGTTGAAATCTTAATGCCTTTTTCCTGCATCTTCAGATCAGAAATTTGGTTCCAAGGAGAGTTTGCACCCGCCCAGACGACAAACATATAATCCGGTTTTGCTTCAATGACTTTTTGTAAGTTAGACGTGAAATCCGTTGCAGCCGGATCTGCATATTGTTCTTCAACAATTTCAGCTCCTAAAGCTTCTGCCGCTTTCTTGAATGCTTCGATGCCATCCCAGCCGAATGAGTAATCCGGTGCGAATGTTGCGATTTTTACGCCAGGCCCTGCGATAGCTGCAGCTCCAGCAACAGCATCTTGTGAAGAGTTACGTGCTGTACGGAAGATGAACGGATTGAATTCGGACCCTGTAATACTGTCCGCAACTGCGGGTTCCACGATCATGATTTTCTCGTATTCTTCCGCTAAAGGAAGCACCGCGAGTGTATCACCTGAACTGGAAGAACCGACGATGAAGTCAACTTCATCTTCTTCTAATAGTTTCGTAGCTTTTTGAACAGCCACTTCAGGTTTTGTTTCTGTGTCTTCAAAGACAACTTCAATTTTCTTGCCCGCAACTTCCATCGTTCCGTCCGTTGCATATTCAAGTCCGAGTTCGAATCCTTGGCGCGTTTGTTTGCCATACGATTCAAGTGCGCCAGTTAAGGAAGCAAGGACACCTATTTTGATGACTTCCTGTTTGCCCGCTTCTTCTTTTCCATCGTCTGTACTTTCTTCTGTGCCAGCTGTGGAGTCTTCAGGTTTTTCAGAACTACTGTTTGAGTCTGTGTCTGCGTTACAAGCTGCGACGATTAACATTAGTGCTGCAAGTAGTGTAAAGAGCCAAACTTTCTTTCTCATACGTGAACCCCTCTCTCCATTCGTTTTTTGTAAACGCTTTCTTTCTGTCTATTACTTTAGATTATGGGAGTTGCAAAAGAGTTGCACAGCTAGTTACGCGCAACGAAACGCTGAAGCTTCGTATCACAACGTAACTTCTTCGTATCGAAACGTAAACGCGCCGTATCGAAACGTAACTCCTTCGCATCGAAACGTAGCACGCGCAACGAAACGTAGACGGCGCGTATCGAAACGTAGAAGCGTCGTATCACAACGTAACCTCTTCGTATCGAAACGTAGCACGCGCAACGAAACGTAAACGCGTCGTATCACAACGTAACTCCTTCGCATCGAAACGTAGTGTATTACAATCTCAAATGAAAAAAGCATACAACTTCCTGCTATATGAAACTTACTCGCTTTCCAAACGTAAAAGAGGATACAAGAAAGAAGACTTCAAATGAGGAGGTATAGATGATGTCTACATACAAGAAATCATTCACTATGATTGTATCGATAGGAGCAGCGATTTTATTAGCTGTTGCTGGCATGTTGATAACAACTAGTTATTTCAACTCGAAAACAATTCAACTTGGGGCGGATGGATGTAATAAGGTTGGAGGGAGTTTTCACTTAGAGATTCATAATCCATTGACGAATTCTTATTCTTTTGAGTGTAAGAAATTATGATTTATAGTCTTTTCAGATGGAGATGAACAACTAGTGATCGATTATTTTGAACGGAAGATTCGGTTGAAAGACTTTGAAGTGTGGGAAGTTCGGATTGGTGTTTGTGAGTATAGTTTAGTAATTGTGGATGAATATCTACCGAGTCCAAGTGAAGATGCGGATCTGTTCCGTGAGAATACGGTCAGTTGCGTGTATTATTCGGAACAGGAAGTGCTCGATGAACACCGAGAAATTCTTGGTGGATTTGCCCGGCAGTTGACGGAGCATTTGGCATTGGCACATTGTCATGTTGGCATCGATTTTCATACTGCATCCCCTCAACAAGCAATTGATAATCATATGCAGAAAATCTATGGATATGTCGAGTCAGATATCCCTCTAGAAAAGCTTTGGCATTTAAATCAAGAATGAACGAACTGTGAGCAACGTTTAATTACGTTGCTCACAGTTCGTTCATGATCATTTTATACATCTGCTCTGTTGTTTCCATTGGGCCGATGGAGAATTCCTCTTCCAGCACTTCCCTACATTTGTTATACCATTTGATGGATTGCGGACGGTTCTGCAGCTGGTAATGGGCGTACATGAGCAGGCGGTATGCTTCTTCCCAAGTCGGATCGATGCGGACGAGCTTTTCTGCCCACTCGATGGTTTTGCTGTAATGCTGCAACCGTGTGTACGATTGTGCGAGTTTTTCGATGACTTGAATGTATTGCTGTCCGATCTGTTCGCGCTCCGTGTCAATCCACTCAACGGACATTTTTTCCTCGAACAGCTTGCCTTTGTAAAGAGCAGCCGCTTTCGATAGGTACTCAATCGATTGGTGGGCGGATTTTTCCGCAAGTCCTTTTTCCATATACCGTTTGAATCGGTCCAAGTCGGTTTGGATGTCAGCTTGTGGATTCAGTTGATACATCGTCTGTTTGCGCAAGATGAAAAATGATGGTTCCCTTGCAGTCCGATTCGGTTCAAGTACTTTCAAGAGCGCATTGAGCGCCACTTTAAAGTCCCGATCAGCGGTCTTTTCATCGACGTCTGTCCATAATGCCAGCATGATTTCTTCTTTCGGGACGTAACGGTTTTTATTCAACAATAAATACAGAAACAGCTCCTTCGCTTTGTCCCGTTGCCACTTCCGCTCATGCACTTCTTCAAATCCGAGGGTTACCGTGAAAGGACCTAATACGGTTACACCAAGTTTGTAACCTGGATGGTTTTCGATATCTTTCAGTTGCAAGAGATGAATCGCCTGTTGAATGCCCGCGTGCTCTGGATGGACTTTCGATGCTTGAAAAACTAATGGATAGATTGATTGACGGTCAAACGGCCCGAACATCGTGTTCGTCGTCAGGAAATAGAAATAATCCTGTTCTTGAAGGATCGTGAAGAAAAGGTCTGCATATTTGCTGAATGAATCCACGTTCTCCATATGCTCATAGACGTTCATTAACCAGAAACAACTAACCATTTCCCCGTATCGATCTCCACAGGCTGTAAAAAGTCGTTCTGCTTCCTTCAAATGTTTTTCTGCACTATTTCCATCCTTTGCATATGCATACACGATTCCTAAACTAATATGAATCAAGCCAGACAACCAACCATCCTGAACACGGTCCGTCTCATGCAAGCCGGCTTTGCCATAACGAATCGCTTCGGTGAAATTGCCGAGGCGAGCATAAAGAATAGCCAAGCCCATGTACGGCTCAGCATTACCACGCGATACATTCAGCTCGTCCATTTGAGCGATGGCACGTAGATAATATGCTTTGGATGCGCTCATGTCAGATGCATCTTCTAAAATCTTTGCATGCCCCAACCTGATCCTTCCGACCGCTTCGATGAAAGAGGACTTCTCCTCTTTCCCTAAACGGATTCCATTTTCTGCGCACATTACCGCAAGTGCGGATTGTCCCGTCATTGCATAGATCAATGATAATAAGACATCCGCTTCACGATGTGAATCAGGTAACACTGAATTTTGTTCACGTGCCGTCAAAATCTTTTGCGCTTCATTCAACTTCCCTGTTCGCAAAGCGATTCTCGCATCTAAGTTCCCCTCTTGCAAAATACTTTTATCCGCTATTTCCTGCATTACCCATTGCGAAGCAGCTAATCCTTTCCCTAGATTAACAAGGTTTTCTGCAAACTGCCGTTTCAGCAACTCTTTTTCGTGCAAAGAGGTTTTCCCGCTCTTTTCCGCATATAGAATGGCGTTCAATAAATGCGGATCCGCCAAACCAGGTTGAATCGTATCCAGATAAATATGTGCAATGCCCGCATGCGCCTTGCCTATGTAATAATCGTCATTGCAAGATTCCGCGATTTTAATGCATGCGGAATAGGCAATACGCGCTTTTTCATAATAGGCACGATAACGATGAGCTTGTCCTTCATAATAATGCAGGGGATAATGCTTGTCTTTAATGGCTGAATGCAAGTTTTTTAATATATCGAGTAGCCATTCAAACTGTCCGGATTTGATCAAAGCAGAACCATTATCCACAATGATTCGGCCGATAAAATCGGAATCTCCACTTTTCACTGCATGCAAAATCGCCTGATTTGAATCGGATTGCTGTAAATAGTAAGTAACCGCTTCTTTTTGTATCGTTACATAGTTTTCGTGATCGGCTGATTGCCATTTCCGTTCGAGAAATTGTTGAAAAAGCGCATGATACCGGTATGTTCCTTCCCCGAGTGACTGGATGAACATATGTCGACTAGCCAGTTCTTTCAGTATATTAACCGCTTCATTCCCGTAAAAATCTTGTATTAGATCTTCGGAAAACATCGGAAATATAGAAAAGGAAAGCGCCCACTTCTGTTCTGATACAGACATGCGATTGAACACTTCCTCGGATAGATAAGCAAATAAATCATGCAGTGCCGGTTTCATTTCAATCGAAAAATCTTTTTCGCTTCCGGTTAGATGAATAGCAAGCAAATTGACCGCGATTGCCCAACCTTCCGTTAACTGAACGATTGATGCAGCTTCCGCATCAGTAAGTGTCTGATAAAAATAGTCCTCGTAGAAGACCGCCACTTCCTCTTCGGAAAATAGCAAATCCTCTTCTGTTAGTTCAATAGACTGCCCCATCATCCTCAACTTCGCTAAACTCGCCCACCTTGGTCGTGTACGCGAAGCGACGATTAGATGAATTTGAGGCGGTAATAAGGTGATCATTTTCTCGAGAATATAATTAATCGTGAAGACATGATCCACATGGTGAAAATCGTCGATTATGATATAAAACGCTGTGTCTATTTCACAAAGCTCATTCATGAATTGTGCCAGCCAACGCTCAATATCCAAATCATTGTGAAGAATGTCCCACTCTGAACGTGAATGTCCGAATGATGGACGGATTCTTCGGATGCTTTGCGTCAAGTGAGTGATGAACGGCAAGACATCGTCATCTTCTTCCGTCACAGAATACCAGCTGTATGATGCTTTTACGTCATAGAAATACGTCGCGAGACCTGAGCTTTTTCCGTAACCCGCGCCACTGTGAATGAATGTTAATTTAACTTGCTCGGCCAGCCGCATTCTTTTAATGAAGGAAGCCCTGCGCATATATGTCACTGAGGGCATTGGTGGCATGAGTTTGGATTGAATAACGGGTTTCACTTGCATCTGTTCATCACCTCCACTTGGTTGTTTATGTCTAGTTTACCATAGGAAGGTTCTGAATTGGATGACATTACACCGTTTATTAGAATCGTTTTGAAGAGAGTACAGTACACAACGTGAATGCAGATTCTGGAAAAATGAAAAAAACCATTGCAAGATCGCAATGGAAGTCGAAGTCTCTCTTATGAATGGCTTTAAGTAATCTCAGTTAGCAATTGCTTTTTTCAACACTTTCACATCAAGCGTCAGCTCGTCCATACGCGTTGTCATAGCCGTCATCTGTGGAATGTACTCACTTTTCATGACCTTTTGTTTTTCAATTTCCACAAGCCGTTCCGTATTGCTTGCTACTTGTTCAGAAATCGATGTTAGTTTGGCATCTACTTCTGCGAATTTCGTTTCCATAAATGACTCAAGTCTATCGAATCGAGTTTCATGTTTATCAAACCTGCCTTCAAGATTGTCGAAATTTCCTTCAAGTTTATCAAATCTTCCTTCGAGTTTATCGAATCTCGCTTCAATCTTATCGAATCGCTCATAAAGTGGTTGAATTGCTTCCTGTATAACAGATTGCAGCATTTCTTTTAATTCATTGTTCATCGTTGTCCTCCTTTCCTTTCTTTGTTAGTCCGTACAATGCTCTTAGTTAATAGGATACCACTTTTCGACATCTTTTTCCTTAAGCAAATTTTGGTTCATGCTTAGCTATCCGACAGAAATATATGTTCTGTATTAAAATGAACTATCCGAGTACTGACTTGTCAATTTATTCGGTCAACTGTCAACATCAAACTGTAGAAGTAACAATGAGGTGATTAACTTGCTAGATGTCATTAAATACATGAAATTAATTTATTATTCTAAAAACCAAAGAAAACATGCTTCCTGGAAAATTCTCAAAATACCCCTTGACCTTGAAACGTTTCTGAATTATGATAAATCTAACTTTCAGAAAGCAGGTGATTACTATGGCAAACTTCAACTTGACAATTGCAACTTGGATCGGACCCATACTTTCACCTGCCATGCCTTAAGTACAGGCATGTTTCTTCTGGTATGCGCGTGAAAGCATGGTGTCCGATCATACACACGGACCCATGCTTTTTTTATATGCCCATATTTAGGAGGAATTAAATTGAATACACTACAGAACTATGGTTGGAATGAAACTTTTCAAACACATTGGGATGAACAACATCACATCCTCAAATCAAACGATTGTAAGATTGGACGCGTGACATTAGAACACAAGCATATGTACCGGGTAATAACAGAACAAGGCGAGTGGCTAGCGGTCTGTTCCGGCTCTTTGCTTCATCATGCAATCGATCGGCGAGATTACCCTGCTGTCGGCGACTGGGTAGCGATTGAGCGAATGCCGGGCGAGGAAAGAGGCATTATTCACGCCATTCTCCCGAGAAGTTCTGTTTTCTCTCGTAAAACCGCTGGGGGTTCCATGACTGAACAACTGATTGCTGTTAACGTCGACATCGTATTTCTCGTCACTTCCATGAACGATGATTTTAACATCCGTAGATTGGAAAGGTACTTGGTCGCCGCCTATGACTCTGGTGCAGTTCCAGTGATTGTGCTGACCAAAGCTGATCTCTGCGATTCTCCGGAAGATTTTATTGACCAAGCACGCGATATCGCTTTCGGAACGGAAGTACTCGCTGTTAGCAGTAAAACTGGCACAGGGATCGACCAAATCTGCTCGTTGTTGAATGATGGTAAAACTGCTGCACTATTAGGTTCGTCAGGTGTCGGCAAGTCTTCTTTAATCAATGCGATCTGCGGAGATTCTACTATGACTGTACAAACGATCCGCGAAGACGATGCGAAAGGTCGTCATACAACGACCCATCGCGAACTGATCTCTTTGCCTGATGGCGGTGTACTAATTGACACACCAGGGATGCGTGAATTTCAGCTTTGGAACGATAGTGATAGTGTTGAAGGCGGGTTTTCAGATATTGAGATACTTTCTGAATCATGCAAGTTCAATGATTGTAGCCATAAATCTGAGCCGGGCTGCGCCATTCAACAAGCGTTAGAAAACGGTGAACTTGCTGAAGACCGTTTCGCGAGCTATGTCAAATTGCAACGGGAAATTGCATACTTGGATCGTAAGACGAACACACAATCACAAATCGCTGAACGGAAACGCTGGAAAGCAATCACAAAATCGCAGCGAAAATGAAGTAATAAAAAAGTTGATTTCAACTATTATTGGAGGTACGAGATGCTTACAGCTAAACAACTCGAAGGAATACGACATTTACAAAACCAATGCGAACAAAATGATAAGATTAAACTGAAATTGAATTGGGAAATGCTACGTGAACGACAAGATGAATCACTGGATTTCTTTGTTTGGGAAGATGATGAACTGATCGCCTATTTAGCACTTTACGGATTCGGTTCCACAGTCGAAGTATGCGGCATGGTGAAACCCGGCGAACGAAGAAAAGGACACTTCACGACTCTTTGGAAGCAGGCGCAACAAGCGATTCAGAGTAAGAGATTCAATAAAGTGCTATTCAACGCTCCAGGAACTTCGGAGTCCGCAAAGGGATGGTTGGCAGTTCGGCCATGCACTTATTCATTTTCAGAATTCCATATGCATTGGAAGCAGAAAGAACTTGCTGAAATAGTAGAAGTCAAGCTACGTGAGGCTACTCTACAAGACAAAGAGTTTGAAACTACATTGGATGCAGAAGCCTTTTCCCTTTCGATAGAAGATGCTGTATCATACTACGACGAAAGATTGTCCCGCGAAAGAGAATATAGGTACATTATTGAAATCGATGAAACGCCAGTCGGTAAAATCCGAGTGATGCGAAATCAGGACGAATCCTATCTCTCCGGCTTTGCAGTGCTAGCTGAATGCAGAGGTAAGGGTTATGGCAATCAAGCATTACAGTGGATTGTTAAACAAGAACTGCCTACAGGGAACATTATTAAGTTAGATGTAGAAACAAAGAATGATCAAGCCTTGAAATTGTATGAACGGATTGGATTTGTGCAGCAGGAGCGGCAGGACTATTATGAGGTCCCACTAGCTCAGACTTGATTAAGTAATATAAAATTTGACCGTAGCTAGGTGGATTTAAACAAGAAAACGTCAGCGCGACTAAAAGCTTACGCTGACGTTTTTATTGTTATTGAACATTTTCATCCTGCTCAGAAGAAAAAACCATCTTCTGTTTATGCAACACATGCTTCTCTCCCCACTCATGCATCGATTCGAGAATCGGGGCAAGTGTCCTGCCGTAATCCGTCATGGAATATTCCACTTTTGGCGGAACTTGCGGATAGATGACGCGCTGGATAATATCCTCATCCTCCAGTTCACGCAGCTGCTTCGTCAACATTTTCTGTGTAATGCCCGGCATACTTCTTTTCAACTCGCTGAACCGTTTCGTTCCTTCATGCAAGAGATGCAACAGAATGACCGGCTTCCACTTTCCTACGACAATCTCCAAAGCCTCTTCCACTTTACATTGCGACACTTCAACAGACATCACGATTCCTCCTTAGTATCCTTTTGTATACTATAGCACTTAAAAGTGCGTACTTACATAATGAATCTTTACCATCTATACTAACAGAGAAGCATCTACACTGCTTGACAAATTTAAATTTGGAGGTTTTATTCATGACGAAAACATTTTTGGATTCCGTACAAAGTCGCCGCTCGATTTATGCAATCAGCTCTGAGCAAGTTATTTCAGATGAGCGTATTGAAGAAATTGTGAGCCACGCTGTTAAACATACCCCTTCCGCGTTTAATTCCCAGACGGGCCGCGTCGTCGTCCTATTAGGTGAGCAAAGCGACAGACTGTGGAAGATAACAGAAGACACATTGCGTAAAATCGTGCCTGCTGAAAACTTCCACAGTACAGAAGAACGTATGGCCACTTTCGGTGGAGGATATGGAACAATTCTATTCTTTGAAGATATGGCGATTGTCGAGTCAATGATGGAGCAGTTCGTAGAGTACAAAGATAACTTCCCTGTCTGGTCACTACAATCGGCAGGCATGCTACAATTCGTCATTTGGACAGCACTTGAAGATGAAGGATTCGGCGCAAGTCTTCAGCACTACAATCCATTGATTGACGAAGATGTGAAAAAAGAATGGGAGCTTCCTGCATCGTGGAAATTGCTTGCTCAAATGCCATTCGGTAAACCGTTGATGGAAGCTGGCGAGAAGGAATTCATGCCTGTGGAAGATCGGATGAAAGTGATTAAATAAGTCATTTTATGAGAAAGGTATTGCTCTTGAGCAATGCCTTTTCTTCATGGATTTCCACACTAAAAAGAACCTGCAATAGATGCAGGCTCCCATTTTTATTATTTTATTAGAATGATTCATTTTTATTGTTCGAACGCATCGTCGGTTCATTCAACTGATTACCTTCCACATCGACATCACCTGTTTTATTAAACCGCGCTTCTTCATGTCTCACCGTTTCATCTACTCGCTCGGTATCCTGAACAGTTCGCTTACCTACAACAATCTCTTCCGCGACATATGGTATTTTCGTTACTTCAACCCGTTCTTCCATGACCGGCACACGGATTGTTTCATCGTCTTCTTGCATCCTGAAGTCATCAGTTTCCGTTTCGTTTACTGGGCGCCGTTCGATATATACTTCTTCTCGTGAAACTGGGACATCGAAAGACTGTTGTTCAGAGACGACATCTTTGTGAAGCGAGACTTCACCTTGCTCGACTTGTTGTTTGTCAACACGAAGCCGTTCTTCACGAAGTTGCATACTCTCTTCTTCTGTATGATCAGTGAAGCGGTTTGTTTCTGTGTTTCGGCTATTTGGAGGCGTTCTGTAGCTCATATCGTCACGAAGCGCCTCTCCGCCTACTCTCCCGAAGCTTTCATTCCTACCTTCATGGATAGGCGTATCCTGATAAGCACCTGTTGTGCCCATATGAGGCTGACCCACTTCTCCAGTCAAACCGCCTTCATCGTATTCTGAAACTGCATTCGCTCCAAGATTAGGATCTGTCGCCATCGTATTCGAAGTGAAACGGTTACGGTCAGTAGCATGTAATCTGCTTACTTCACCTTCGTCCACATACAGCAGCTTACCGCCATTACGGATTTCCGTATGGTAACGTTCCAAATCCGACTTTGGAACTCCCGCTTGATGTAACGTTCCGTGCACGTGATCCTCACCAGTTATGAAATCCATGAAACGGTCCAGCCATGATTCGGAATGCCTGTCATTCTCTGCATAAGCCTTTCCTTTGAACATCGAAACGTCTGATTCGTGCTGTGTGACAACATACATATTATCATCATCGATTCCTTGTCTTTTCAAATCATCAATCTTCGTCATTAACTGCGCGTCGTTATTATACATTCCTACAAAACGTTTTTCATTCATCATTATAATTTCCTCCTCATAATTTGAAAGTCTGTTCGTCGTGCTCTACTTCTTAGTTACCCGGGATGAAAGATTTACAATCTTACAGTTGTGTTACAGAGGAGGAAAGTGAGGATTCATGGAGTGTCAACGGGAAATTAGTTTGTGTGTGTGCCAGTCACTCACACAACTCACACACAATTATAAAAAGTTGAGTAATGCACACTAAAATCCAAACCTTTTGCACGTGAGCTTCGTTTAGTATGTAAATGAGGAGGTGGGATATTGTTTAACCTTGCCAACTTGGAAAACTTGATCGATGACAATACGGATGATTTGTTGCGCTTGGCTTTTTATTATGTGAAAGATCTTCAAGCGGCTGAAGATATAGTGCAAGATGTGTTCATCAAATTTTATGAAACGCAAAATCTATATAAAGAACAAGGGAAGTTGAAGGCGTATTTAAAGAAGTTGACGGTGAATAGAAGTCTAGACTATTTAAGAAGCTGGAATTACCGAAAAGTGTTTTTGCAAAATAAATTGGTTTCACTTACAAAAGGAAAGCGGTCGGATTATCTTGTCAAAAAAGATGAGCAGACTTTAATTGGTGACGCCATTTTGGAATTACCTCTTAAGCAACGGGAGGTTTTAGTCTATTTTTATTTTGAGGAATGGACGATTGCTGAAATTGCAGCGTTTTTAGCCATCCCGCAAAGCACGGTGAAAACAAGGCTTCGGCGTGGTAAAGAACTGCTTCGTCCCAAACTTGAGGGCATTGAATGGGAGGTGCTTATGCATGAGTAAATATGAACCGCAAGAACTGAAACACATGGATGAGAGTAAGCGACGAATTAAACAGAATGTCCTCCAACATTTTGAAAAACCGGAGAAAAAGCCGAAATTCAATTGGACAGTTGGCTTTGTTACGGTCATTTTACTGGGATTAAGCGTGTTTTTCACGATTACTATGCTAACGGGGCAATATACGCAAACGGGATTGACGCCAGGCAAAGAAATGCCGACTCCGAAACCACCTGTAAACGAGCCCGTCCCTTTGGTGAAAGACGAAGGCAGTGAGTTTCCTGAAGTGATCGAGAAGGAAAATCGATTCTATGTAAATGGCATTACAATCGGAATGTCACAAGAGGAAGTGCAGGCAATTTTAGGCGATGCCTTTGAACTGACAGAACCGCCGGAAGACGCGTGGCGTGAAGATTTCGACATGCAATATGGCAATATAAAAGTCTCAATTTACATGGACAAAGTTGCATTCATCGTCATAAATGACGTCAACCAACCTCATTTCGATGCACTCTTTGAATCCTATCATGGCGAAAGATATATAGGCTGGACCGATAGTCGTAAACAACATATTGCTGTACGATTGTTCTATATTCCTGAAACCGCCCATGAATTAGTAGCAAATGTCGAGGAGAATAAGGGGCTGACAGTGCGTTTGGATGTTACCCATGGGGATTTCTATACCGACATTGAAACAGCTGGGATTGAGCGGGTACAGGACGAGTGACAATATGAAATTGTATCGGGACGCCAGGTCTACTAAAACAAAAGTCGATGAACATATATGATTTAAACAGATAGAAGGAAATGCATTGTCGTATATAAAACAATGCATTTCCTTCTTTTCATTTTGTTTAGTTTTGTTAACTAATATAAGAAAATCGGTTGTCACTTCACTTCACATATTTCCAATAAATAACTTTGGTTAAATAGGACCGGCACCGTTCAAGTTCGAGCCAATCAACAACTTTCCATTTTCAAGGATGGTTTGAACTGGGCAAACGACTGTAACGCATCACTTAGTGTTTATTATAACGGGATCATCTCAAGTAGTAATCTCACCTGTAATCGACCCCTTGATAAAGCTTTCCAAAGAGGATGCGACCCATGTTCTGCTGTCATCCTCGTGGTTCCATACATAAATATCATCTGTCTGAATACAACCATTCAATATTCTATATCCAAACAAATCACCACATCCGTTATCAGAGAAAAATAGCAAGTGATCAAACGGCATATACATCTCCTTATAGTCATCAAAATTCCTGAAGAATAGATTGTCCTCTACGATTCGTTCGGTTGGCCATATTAAATGGCACTCGAAAATATCATATACACCATTTGTTTCATTATATAATTCTAGCAATTTTCTTGGCAGCTCGACATTTAGTTTCTCAGTAATTTGTGCAATTTCAACTGTGGATGCTGGTTGTTTGAATGAATAATCTTTTGAAATTGTACTTATGTAATCCTTCCACATCTGTATAGCACATCCTTATTAGTATTTATAGTTTAATAATTAATAACGCGGAAGTACTTTTAATTCAAGAAATATATCACACCTAGTCAACTTGGATTTCCTTGATACACTTTATTAAAACATCCGGTCTATCTAAGTAAATTAAGTGACCAGAGTTTTTAGCGTAAAATAATTTGGATTGGCTTGTTAGACATACTTGCTCAGAAATAAGTTCTTCCCATTTGTCTTCATACAACCGTAGTTCCCATTCGGGCAAACCTTCATCTACACCAATCCTGATACAATATTCTTTATCTCTTCCAATAACAATTAAAGGTACGTCAGGAAAGCTTTCTAATTCCTTTATTAGTTCAGCATCCCTTTTCCAATGAGTTATTTCTGACCCCATTGCCTTGTAAAGTGTTGAATTCACTTGAAATTCCATTAGTCTCTGCTGAATGTGAGACGGGAATTGTTTTTGCTTCTCCGATAATGATGGATTGATAACACTTCGCAAATCCTCTGTAGTCATTGAAGAATATAGCTTACATTTTTTAATCCAATTCTCATCTGTATTATCATCATCTAAAACAGGTAGCTTTAATGTATTAAGAATGGCGAAGTCAACAGAAGTCGAATCTACTAAAATGATTCCTCTTATAAGCTTTGGATATACTTTTGCAAAATGCTGCGCGCACAAACCACCATAGGAATGTCCGACAAGAATAATGGGCTCGTGAATGGCTAACTGTCGCAACACCTCCTTCAATTCTTGAGCAGAAGCTTGAGTTGTCCTACTCTCATCCCCTATCTCACTCATCCCTAGACCAGGTCTATGGAACATTATAATTCTATTATCTATGCTCAGTTCTTCAGTAATTTCATGCCAGTCATCAAAAGAGCAACCTAGTCCTGTTAAAATAATAATAGGAGTTCCATGACTTCCTTTTTGCTGAACTTCTAGTATTTTGTTATTGATAAATATTTTTTGATTAATTTTACTCATCCTTTTCTTGAGTTGTTTATAATTCATACTCTACGCAATAGTTGGCGGAATCTATGTATTTTCATTAAAGACCATTCATCTAATTAAAATTTCTTCCAATCCAACTTTTTCCCCTTTATTAGTTCATCAAAGTAAGTGTCTAAAATTTATTAAATCCTAAAACTTATCAATCAATCCTTCTTTTAAACTATCGTCACTTATAAACTTTCCTGCTATACTAGTCAATGCAATTCCAATAAAACCCCAAGCATCTAGCAACTAGGAGGATACAAGTTTGAAAGTACTACTGAAAGGTCTCTCTATACTCATATTACTAGGTTTGATTATTAAATTCCCTCTTTTCTTCATTGGCATCGCAATCGCCATCTGGGGTGTCTACCTGTTGAAGAAGCAAAAGAGACAAAACCATAAAACGAAATTGGCTCCCGCGATGCTGATGATCGGCCTTGTCCTGGCATTGACAGGGTGTGTCGATGGAATGGATGAGGAGAATACACAGCAGGAAGCACCTGCTACGGTAAAAGAAGTGACGCAGAAGGAAGATGATCAAACGCAAAAAGAAGTTCAGAAAGAAGATAAAGAAGAAGCTTCCAACACAGAACCAGCACAAGAAGCGGAAAAGAAAAAACAGGCAACTGTAACACCGACCGTCACTTCATCAGAACAAAAGAAACCAGCCGCAACAACAAAGCCAGCGCCAAGCAAGAAGGTCGATACATCTGGCACTACGGCACAAGTGCCGGTCAAACTCGTGAAAACAATAGACGGCGATACTATAAAAGTCCTTTACAACGGACAAGAGATCAATGTCCGTTACTTGCTCATTGACACACCGGAAACAAACCATCCCCGCCTCGGCAAGCAGCCGTTCGGCGAAGAGGCGAAAGAATTGAACCGACAGCTCGTCAACAGCGGGAAACTAACAGTGGAATTTGATATCGGTGAACGCTACGACAAATACGACCGGCTTCTCGCCTATGTGTACGTGGACGGCAAAAGCGTGCAGAAATCATTGCTCGCGGCAGGTCTTGCCCGCGTCGCCTATGTTTACCCGCCGAACACCCGCCATTTGACGCCATTCGAGGAGTCGCAGGAAGTGGCGAAAAAGAAAGGGATCGGCATCTGGTCCGTTGAAAACTACGCGACTGATTCAGGATTTGTCAGCAGCGCAGTGCCAGCGAAGAAACCGGCTGCGCCTCCCGCTGTGAGCAAACCCGCACCAACACCTCCGGCGAATACGAAAAATCCGGTGGCCAGCACTGGTGGCAGTGAATGGTTCCAAAACTGCACGGAGTTGCGCAAAAAGTATCCGAGCGGCGTGCCACAGGGGCATCCAGCATATCAGTCGAAGATGGATAGGGATAAGGATGGATATGCGTGTGAGCGATGATAGAGATTGAAAGAAGGAAATGCATTGTCCAAAAAAGACAGTGCATTTCCTTTTTGCTATTAATTGTGTGCCAGTCACTCACACAATTCCACTGCAAGTAATGGATAAGAAGGTCTTCATCAATTTCCAAGTACTTCTCTCACGATGGATTTCTCCTTTATCCTTAATCGACACAAACCAGATCAACAAAGAATGGTTTAGATTCTTACAAGTTTAATAAGTAGTCAGCACACCGCCATTTTATCCGCGCATCAGTTCCGACAGTAACCGAAAAGCCATAATGACCGCCACAAAAATTGCTCCTGTGGCTAAGGTTTTCCTGTCCAAACGCTTTTCGTCCCTCTTCAGCGCAATGATCCGTGCCATGAAAAGAACCGTAGCAGTCATGAGCGGCAACAGCACAATTATTTTGATATGCCTAGAAAAAACAGGAACCGTAATACCAGAATCACGTGTATAGATGAATAAACCGAAAAATACTAAGGTCATCACTGCGCACAGAAGCGTAGTCCAATTTGCTGCCTTGAAACTCATTTCTCTCTCCTCCGATGACTATTCTAGCTTGGTATCAGCAAGTTCATGTTTCTGTCATGCTAGTTACCTACTATCTTTAGCATGGAACTCATCCATTGTCAAAATAGTTTTAGAAGAATGTGAAATTTGACTGAATGAAATAAATCACCAATCAAAACGCCTTCCGTTCATAGACTACAGCTGAAACCGCCCATGACAAACCGGAAAGCAGCAGGGCGACGACTATGAATACCGAAAAAGTCTTTTTCATCCACGCAGCAACGCCCGCCACTCACGCTCCGCCATGAAATCTTCCGCCAGCGTATTCGCCCGCTCCGTCATGTCGGATGGGTAAGCTAACAGTTCAAGAAGTTTTATGGCATTCCTTGAGTTTGAAGGACCACTATGAATCGTATAATCGAAATGGATATCGCCATCTTCGAATGTCTCCGTGAAATGGTAATTGTCATAAGTGCCTTTCATGATTTCGGTCAATTCGAAATCATGCGTGGCGGTAATGTTCATGCCATTCCCTGTTGACAGCCACTCCATCATGGCAGCGGAGGCGGCGATCCGTTCAACAGTATTTGTCCCTTTCAACAGTTCATCGATGAACGACAGACACGGTTTGTCCTCCTCCAACATTCGAATGATCCGTTTCAGTGATTTGATTTCTGCGATGAAGTAACTGTCTCCTGCCAGCACGTTATCCTGCACAGCCATGGATGTCGCGACGTAACTCGGCGGCATGGACCACTTTTCGGCTAGTGTCGTATGAATCGTCTGAGCGAGAATTGCGTTGATGGCGACGGCTTTGATGAACGTCGACTTACCGGAGGCATTGGAGCCCGTTATCAAAGTGTTGCTACTTAAATTCGCAGAGTTCCTTACGGGCTCGTCAATTAAAGGATGAGCCATATTCAAGAATGAAATCTTTTTCGCTTCCGTAAAAGTGAAAGTAGGCGTGCAATAAACGGGGAGCGTATGACGGTAAAAAGCCACCGCGATCGCTGCATCGATTCGCCCGAGAACCTCCCACACGACCCGATAGTTTTCTTTATGCTTCGTCACCGTCCCGATGATTTGATTGTAGGTAACGAAGTCGAGAAGGAACAGGATGCGGATATATTCAAAGATGGCATCAAAATCACCGCCGCCTTTCGTTCCCATCGAGACGAAATTATTGAGGAATAAAATCTTCTTAAGCGGTTTCAAATTGGTTTTCAAACGGTCCGTCTCTGCCAAAAGCGAAGACTCATTGACAGCAGCTGCCTTATTCGCCGTATGAATGATACCCGCAACATAACCGACGGAATGCAAACCGTACTCCAGCAATTTCTTATGACGATAATACATGACGCCATTAATAATGAATGCAGTAAACAGGCAAAGCAGTCCCACTTGCAACTGAAAGAACATTAGGACAATCGAAGCGACCGGTAGTAAAGAAAGCACACAGAAGACGGACGGATTTTTCAATCCCTTCGTATGTTCCCCATAGAAAAATGCAGAGGAATCTGTGTAATCACCTTTTCCAAGCTTGGATAAGATGAGCAGAAGTCTTTCGCGAAGCTCGTCATTGTTCTCCATTTCACGGTATAGCTTTTCATCTTCTTCAAGCCTGTCCTGCGTCAGTTGGATATCTCTCAATTGATTCAACAGATACTCTGACCCTACCGACGTCTGCGTATAATTCATTTTTTTGAAAACTTCATCCATCGACAGATCAGCCCATGTCAATGCATCGACACCATCGTAGACAGTGCCCCTTTTCTTATTCTCCCAATAAGAAACGACAGAACTGGTCGCTTCCTCTGGTCTGCTGAATGTCGCTGTTTTCCATTCTTTCCGAAATTGCTTTCGTTTCTTTCGATCTTTCGTCAGAAGATGATAAACGGCTATCAATAGGATTGCCGCTAGAATAATCGGTACTATGTATGTCATCGGTTCCACTCCATTCACTCGCTGCCTTTATGTACGTTGGAAAACCGGTTAAGTTTCAAATTTGTATGTGCCAGGCACTCACACAATTCAGAAATTCCAATCCAATACTTCACTTCCCAGCAACAGTTATCCCCTTCGAAAAATCAGTTCCCCATCCGAGTCATACTCATCAATAAACGAGAATCCAAGTTCTTCATAAAGTTGAATCGCGCCACTATTCTCCTCAAACACACTTAAATAGATGGGCTGTTTTCCGTACTCAGTCATCATGCGCTCAATGAGTAGCTTCGTGAAAAGCCGACCATATCCTTGGCGTTGAAACGGTACGTCAATTAACAATCGATCCATCCATATATTACGGCCACCATCACTATCGAGCAACGCCCCATACATTGCAAAACCGACTAATCTTTCATCCGTGTATAACCCGACAGGTCGAAATTCAGGATAGTCTTCTGCATCTTTCAGACACTCTGCAGGTGTCTCGATAAAACCTTTCTGCTCATCGGACATACGGAGTTTCAAGATTGCTTCTCTATTTGACTCATCCACTTTGATAATGTTGTATTTCATGCTGATTCCATCTCCCTGTAAACTGATAAACAATAGCAGATCAGCCAACGCAATTATGTACAGTTCCATCTAAAAAGGCATCCTATGGACGAGTCAACGTCTCACAGGATGACTTTATAAATCAATTCAAATTTTTACGAGTATACTCTGAGTCAATCGTCTTACCTAACTCAGTTTCCAATCGTTCAAAAATCGGTAAGATCCCTTGTTTTATTACCTTCGCAATCTCATTATTCTTCTTCTTTTCCACCGCTTTTCCTAGTTTGGATAGCTCAGAATGCAAATTGCCTGTAAAATCCTTATAAACTTTCCAGTTAGAAGGACGCTCTTTACTGTTACTCACGATTTTCAACATGTCAGACAGCCACTCAGTTCCGCCCAGCAGCATGTCAAAATGCTCCCAAGTGTCACTAGTCGGAACACTTTGGAATTCTTTAGCTAATGCAGTCACTTCAGGATTCGCACGCTGTAAATACTCCTCTGCTGAAAGAAGAACATCATTCATGAACTCCTTCTCGGATTTGATGACCACTTCTAGTTGTTCAGTTGAAGCTAGATTCTCTTCCAAGTACTCTTCATGCTCGTCATATACTTCTACTCCGTCTGCGATGAAATGGCTGAAGTGGAATCCTTCAGTCACCTGCTCATTAATGTGCTCGATTACTTCTTCTGCTGTAGGTGTTGCCGCGTAGTCTGTATGTTGTTCACCGATGATTAATTTCAAAATGGTTTCCTCCGTTGGTTTGTAGTGAGTTATAGTTGTTATATCGGTTAAAAGAGGGAATTTTATACGTTTCGACGATGAATTTCTAAATACTGTTCGCAAGGATGTATAAAACGACTTTTTCACTGCTCAATTAATGCATAAATGATCTGAGATTAGTAGAATAGGAATATACGTTCCGGAGGTGGCATTGAGATGGCTTTTACGAATTTCATCTGTGGTAAATTGCTAGGGGATGGCTGTATTACGAAGCAGGAAGGGAGGAAGCCGCGTTTTCAATTTATGCACAGAATCGAAGACGTTGGATGGGCGCAGCATTGCTATGAGCAATTGAGGTATGATATCCCTGTGAATGCCCCTGCCTATCGGAAAGTACTAGACCCACGATTGAAGAAAGGCTTTGCAGAGAGCTATGTCGTCCAATCAAAGACGCATGAAATCATAACAGCATTATATGAAATTTGGTATCCGAGCGGAAAGAAGAACTTGCCGATGGATTGGATTCAACAATATATGAATGAGCGCTCACTCGCTTGGTGGTATCAAGATGATGGTCATCTGAAAATCGTCAAAGGGGTTGCAAGCAAAATCATTCTTTCTACGGATAGCTTTACGAGAGAAGAGAATGAATTCCTTACGCAGTTGCTATGGCAAAAGTGGCAATTACAATTCAGAATCGACGGGCAAAACCGCTTACTCCTTTACGATAAATTTCAAATCCACTATTTCCTGCACCTAGTATCCCCATGGTTGCACGAATCAATGAACAGGAAGGCATTGCCCATTCAGCCACTTAGACCAATCGCCAAAAGAACAACCATCTATCTACCTGCAACGTATCAAATTAAAAAACCAACTGCGGAGATAAACGAGAAGCTCTCTTCCCTGCTATCACTCTTTATCGACCCAACAACAAACACAGTTTGCAACAACCACATTTTCTGCACGTTTCAGCCATTACGGCTACAACAAATAGAAATAAGAAATTATCAGATTATTCTAAAATAGGAGCATAGGGTGAATCTAGCCAGAATCCGGCAACAGACTGGATTGACGATTAGTCAGTTAGCGGAGTATTGTTTTGTGATAAAATGAAAACGGCAATCAACACAATGCTTCGTCATTGTTTATAGGCAGCTGTTACTAGTGCAGAACCACCGATAGAGGTTATACGTCGCTATAATAATATATTAAAAGATTCTATTATAAAAATCCGAAAAATTTATTTATAATTTTTACCAACCAATTTGTAGGGTTTAGTTTTTCAATAACTTGATTTTTATCCAACTCTTTTATAAAAGTCAGAAAGTCATGAGTATTAATATATTTTTCTGCTATCTCAGGTACAAACGGCCCCATATCTTTAAAATGATTAAGAATATCTTCTTCCTCAAATGTCCATTCAACACAGTACTTTAAAGAGATTCTTTTCTTGAAAGGAATATTATGATATTTAATCCAGGGGCTCGGTACATCTTCACCTAACTCAAAAATAGCTGATGGAGACAAGATAACTCCTATCCAATTTGTGGATTCGTGCCAACTAGCCGATTCATCAATGGCTGGCCCGATCATAATATTTTCTTGTTTTGAATAATTTCCAAAAGCAGTGGCCCCCCTTAAAGGAATAGACCTTCTGATAGATTCAGGTATGAGATATTTACATAATTGACCATGAATTTTTAAAGCAATATTTGGATCACCTGGTGTGAAAATAGCTATTGTGTCTGAAATACTTATTACTTCAGTATTCATACCACGGAAAGCAGGATTTAACTCGGTTGCATTTAGTGTGAACTCTTTAGCTTTGTCTTCTGCGTCAATAATTAATCTTAAAAGAGAGTTGATAGCATTAGGGTTTTCTTTCCAAATACCTTTCCATCCTAGTACGTCTAAAAAAGTCACTGCTCCTCTTTGATTCATTTCGGAATCCACATCATTTATTATCATTATTTAAACCCCTTAAAAATGCCTTTGGGACTACTTTTTTCACAAGAATTTATCCACTTAGCTATATCGTCTAATGAACTTTGAACTTCCTCCTTGGTGAGTCCTTTCTCCTTGGCAGAATCCCATAACCACCCCATATAATTAGGTAGCTCTGCCGGATAATTTATTAAATCATTATCTAATATTTCGTAGAAAACAGGATACCCTTTTTTGTCACATGAACCTGACCTAGAAAGCAAAGATACATTCCATCCCTCTTCAATTCTAATAAATCGGTAAGTGTCAGTATGTCCCCATCGACGAGAGTAAATTTGCATTTTAAACGTTATGTCTATAGTTAAGTCAAACGGATCATCATTTGAATTTTCATCATCTATGAAAGCTAACAAATCCTCAACCGGGTGAATATGCTTATAGAAGTCTCTATGGTCTGGACTAAGCCCTCTATTTTTTATCATATATTTATGATGTCGGGGTTCTCTAGCTTCATCTTTTAATGAAATGTGAAGTTGATGTGCAATATCTGCCATATCCGAAATTTTTTTTTGCCTTTGTGCGGACGAAAAATTATGTTCATAAGTATCTTCTTTCAAATCGTTCAGTAATTTCTCGAGCATTTTTCTTAATTTTCGTTGGTTCTCATTCAATATAATTTCCGTCATAATAATCTCCTCCTTATATTATTTTTAAGTGTTAAGACATTATATCTGCATTAGCATACATTAACAAGCTTAGATAAGATTCACTATTTCAAAAAACACGATCCGATAACTCGGACCGTGTTTTATTAACCATATTAACGTAGCAATTGAAGAACGCCCTGAGGCTGTTGATTTGCTTGCGATGCGTCCAATATATTTCTATAAAGGTCAGACTATATCTTCACCCTTCAAGTTGCCTTAAAGGGGCTGGGCACTTCGAATCCCTTGTTGAATGGACCCTACGGATTTCATCGTCATAGCGGATGCCTTAGACGGTATATCCTAGTCGTTGAACGTTCCCCACGGTTTCCCGACAGGGGCTTCGCTGCTGATTGTCCAATCTCTTCTTTTTCAAACCATGACGTTTACCGTTTCCAGTTCCGCTGTGGTAGAAGAGCTCTCAGGAGGTTCCAGCAATTCACCCAGTGATGATCTTATCCGTTGCCAGATAAGACGCCCGTACAACATTATCGAAGAAGTTGTAAAACTCCTTGCGATGACTGTTGTGCTTGAGCCAACATTGCTTGTGCTGCTTGAGTTAAGATGTTGTTCTTCGTGAAGTCCATCATCTCTTTCGCCATCGTGCGAACATTAGCTTTCACTAATGACTAGACTATATCTTCACCCTCCACACTGGGTAGGGGCCGGGCACTTCGGATCGGCAAGATACTCACACTTGCGTTTCCTACGGATTTCATCATCATTGCTTGCGCTTTAGATGGTCTATCCTAGTCGTTGAACCTTCTCCACTCTTTCGAGACAGGAGCTTGGCTGCTGATTGCCCAATCTGTTCTTTTTTCGAGCATTCACGCTTACCGTTTCCAGTTACGTTGTAGCAAGAACAGTTTCAGGGGTTTCCAGCAATTCACCCGGTCGTACTCTCTGACCGTTACCAGTCAGGACGACTGTGTTTGTCTCAGTTGCTTATGCAGCTGATAAAACATAATCCACGTCGCGGATACGTGATTCCGCAGCTGTTAGGTTTTCGGAAGAAGTTCCGAGGTTGTTGATTGTGTGTTCTAGACGGTTTTGTGTAGCACCTAGTTTTGAACGTTCTCCTGATACGATATCAATTGCAGTTTGAATTTTTGTTACTGCTGATGCCGCTTTATCATGTGTAGAAACATCTAGGGCTTGTTCTGTAACAATACTGTTCGTACCATCAGTAACGCCTAAAGAACCTCCTGCTGTACCTGCCGTTGTAATACCAAGAGCAGATGCACGCATATCAGTAATATCAAGTTTCATTCCTTGATTTTCATTAGCTCCAATTTGGAAATTCAGTGCCTTAGTATCAGTAGATGCACCTTCAGTAATTGTTACTGCACTGGCAGCAACTCCAGTTGCACTTGTAATGCTTGCTGTCATTCCTACTGATGATGCATTTGTGTCAGTAACAATTGATACAGTTGAACCGGTAAACGAAGCAGTGAATCTTTCACCTAAAGATGTATCACCGTTAATGGCAGCAACAATAGCCGCACCAGTATCAGCAATATTAGTATCAAAGTCAATTTGCTTACCCATAACCGTTATAGAACCACCTGACATACCAGTTAAATCTACCGCCATGGATGATGTACCCGTATACTCTAAAGATTTATCCCCATTTATCAATTTCTGAGTATTAAATTCAGTAGTGTTCCCGATACGGTTAATTTCAGAAGTTAATGAATTAATCTCCTTTTGAATCTCTCCACGGTCAGATGATGTATTTGTATCATTAGCTGCTTGTGTAGCAAGTTCACGCATACGTTGAAGAATATCATGTGTTTCATTCAAAGCACCTTCAGCAGTTTGAATTAACGAAATACCATCTTGTGAGTTTTTTGCTGCCATATCCAAACCACGAATTTGACCGCGCATTTTTTCAGAAATTGCAAGTCCAGCTGCATCGTCTCCGGCACGGTTGATTTGTAATCCAGAAGACAATTTCTCCAAGTTTTTAGAAGCCTGTGCATTGTTTGAGCCCAATTGACGGTGTGTGTTAAGTGCTGCGATATTGTGATTGATAATCATGTTATTTTCCTCCTTGAGTGTATGTTAGGTTCACGTCCATGTGACCCTGTTTTTGGGCGGTGTTTAGAGCCGGCCGAACTCTTTTTCCGCTCACGATACTAATATCGGATAGAATATTCAAGTATTTAATGTTTCTTAAATTAAAATTAAAATATTTTATAAATATGACTTGATAAACATTAATACCCAGCTATTAATGTTTACTTCTAAACTTAATCTGTCATTTGTTAAATGCTAATAATTTCAAAAATAAAAAACGATCCGATTTCTCGGATCGCGATTAATTAACCATATTAACGTAGAAGTTGTAGTACGCCCTGTGGCTGCTGATTTGCTTGAGCTAGCATTGCTTGTGCTGCTTGAGTTAAGATGTTGTTCTTCGTGAAGTCCATCATCTCTTTCGCCATCGTGCGAACATTAGCTTTCACTAATGACTAGACTATATCTTCACCCTCCACACTGGGTAGGGGCCGGGCACTTCGGATCGGCAAGATACTCACACTTGCGTTTCCTACGGATTTCATCATCATTGCTTGCGCTTTAGATGGTCTATCCTAGTCGTTGAACCTTCTCCACTCTTTCGAGACAGGAGCTTGGCTGCTGATTGCCCAATCTGTTCTTTTTTCGAGCATTCACGCTTACCGTTTCCAGTTACGTTGTAGCAAGAACAGTTTCAGGGGTTTCCAGCAATTCACCCGGTCGTACTCTCTGACCGTTACCAGTCAGGACGACTGTGTTTGTCTCAGTTGCTTATGCAGCTGATAAAACATAATCCACGTCGCGGATACGTGATTCCGCAGCTGTTAGGTTTTCGGAAGAAGTTCCGAGGTTGTTGATTGTGTGTTCTAGACGGTTTTGTGTAGCACCTAGTTTTGAACGCTCTCCTGATACTTGATCAATCGCAGCTTGAATTTTTGTTACTGCCGATGCAGCATCAGTATGAGTTGAAACATCAAGCGCTTGCTCTGTAACAGTACTATTTGTACCGTTAGTAACGCCTAATGCGCCACCAACACCATCCGTTGAAATTCCAAGTGCTTTAGAACGCATGTCAGAAATATCAAGCTTCATACCTTGATTTTCATTAGCCCCTATTTGGAAGTTCAATGCTTTAGTGTCATCAAAATTACCTTCAGTAATTGTTGCACCAGCAGGAGTACCACCGGTAGCGACTGACATATTAGCTGTCATTCCTTCGGAAGATCCAAATTCTTTAGTTGTAATAGTAATTGAAGTTGCAGTTTTTGTTACATCGTATTTTGCCGCTAATTCTGTATTACCATTAATAGCTGTTTCTAAAGCCGTGATTGAAGTTGCAAGATCTGTGCCCCATGCAACTGTTTCACCCATTACTGAAAGCGAACCTCCAGTAACTCCTGTAAAATCAACTACCATTTCAGAATTCGATGTATATTCTGCAGCTTTGTCACCATTGAGTAATTTCTGAGTATTAAATTCTGTGGTATTGCCAATTCTATTTATCTCAGAAGTTAATGAGTTAATTTCTTTTTGAATTTCACCACGGTCTGAAGATGTATTTGTATCGTTAGCTGCTTGAGTTGCCAATTCACGCATACGTTGAAGAATATCATGGGTTTCGTTCAATGCACCTTCAGCTGTCTGAATTAAAGAAATTCCATCTTGAGAGTTTTTAGCCGCCATATCAAGACCACGAATCTGGCCACGCATTTTCTCAGAGATTGCTAGCCCTGCTGCGTCATCTCCTGCACGGTTAATTTGAAGTCCTGAAGATAGTTTCTCCAAGTTCTTAGAAGCTTGTGCATTATTTGAACCTAATTGACGGTGCGTGTTAAGTGCTGCAATATTGTGATTGATAATCATGTTATTTTCCTCCTTGAGTGTTTGTTGGGTTCACGTCCATGTGACCCTTATTTTGAGCGGTGACCAGAGCCGGCCGAACTCTCTCTGCCGCTTACAATACTAATATCGGACAAGCCTATTGAGTGTTTAGTATTTTATAAAAGTTTTTTATTATTTTCTACTCTTTTTTCGTAAGCTTTGTGAATAGGTCCATATCTACTGTCATTGCTTCGATATTTGTTTCTGATATTGACTGAACAAGCTCACCTCTAAGTATGTCAATCGATTTTGGAGCTTCGATGCCGATTCGAGCTGTGTCACCTTTTACTTCTAGTATACGTAGTTCGATGTTATCTCCAATTTTTATAGTTTCATTCGTTTTTCGAGATAGGACGAGCATGTCAGTTTCCTCCTTTGCTGATTGGATGTCTGACCTCGAAACGGTTGTCGTTAAGGATCATTTGTTTCGCTTTTCGGTTATGAAGTTGGAAGATCAGTGGTGCCTGTAAGTTGATTGTCGATTGTTCGAATGGTTGTTTCATCGATAGAATTCCTAGTGCCATGATGTCTTCGGGTTTAGTGATCTCTAACAAATCGATTGTCGGTTCATCGATTTCGAATGAGTAGTCTTCTATTATTGTATATGGATTCGCGACAATGAATGCAGTGATTGGTTGTTTCGTTGACTGAAGAACTTGGAAAGCGTTATTGCCTTCGATTGGTAGTAGCGTGAATTCAGTTTCGTCTTCGAAACCGGGTAGCCCTTTGGGAAAGTGCCAGCTTTCCGATGGTTCGATTTCTATAGTGCCATGGAATTTTGTTTGGATTTGCATGTTGGTAACACTCCTTATTAGTAATTTTTCATGTGCCTAGCATAGCATTAAATGAAGTTTTCCGTAAAAAAACGGGTGCCTGGTACAGCCACAATTCGCAAAGGTTATGCGAATTGTGTCCATACCAGGCACCCTGAACTGGACTAGGCTTTCCAATCTATTTCAATAGAATTGTATTTTTCTAATACGCCTGTTACTTTGCCTTGTGTGTAGTTGTGGATTGGTTTGTTGATTTGGACGTTGTGAACAGGTTTTTGAGGTGTGACATTTATGTTGAGGGAGCCTTGCGAGAAGCTCATTTGTATTTTAGTTCGATCCCCTACGAAACGGATGCCTAGTTCCGTTTGTGGACGGCCGGTGTTTTGTTTGGCAATGTCTGCGATAGAGGCACCGTTTTCGATTTTCATGAGTTGCTGTCCTTCTGACGCTCGTCGGGCGGTACCTTCAGAAACTTGTTGTATGCCATACTGTGCGTTTTCCTTGTTGCGGCGAATAATACTTTTTAAATCTAGATCAGCACGGTTTTCTGTAGTGTCGAGCGAGAGTTGCGGTCTCATTGTCGATATTTCAAGAATTGCAGCTGGTTGTTCGATTTGTTGGTCTGCTTTTGGTTGTTCGATTTGTTGGTTGGGTTTGTCGATTTGTAGTGCTAGCTTAGCGGGTGTTGTTTGGATTTGGAGTTTGGGTATGTTCATGGAATTCTCCTTTCAAAAACGGGTGCCAGGTATAGCCACAATTCGCGAAGTTCATGTGAATGGTGTCCATACCAGGCACCCTGGGTATGTCTATTATCTAAGGAAGTCTACTAGTGATGGTTGGATGATTCTTGCGCCTACTGATAGGGCTGCGCGATGGACTGTTTCAGCTGTGATTAGATTGGTGATTGCGACTTCTAGATCGACGTCTTCGTTTTCTGAACGCTGTTTCTTTGCTGCGCCTTCTTGCATTTCGAGACGGTCTTTCATTAGTTCGGCGCGGTTAGATCTGGCGCCTATTTCTGCTCGTTTGGAGAGCATAGTTTCAAAGTGCTCGTCGAATTTTCCAATAGCCGCACCGAAGTCATAGCTATCATCGGTATTGGTCTTGATATCTTCAAATAGTTTGTCCATATCTTTGAACATCTTTGCTACATCTGAGTTTACTTGAAGATTGACTCCATCAAAGACTTGTATTTGAACATCTTTTTCAAAACTAGTCTTATCAGGAGGAGTTAACACTGGGTAGCCTTTCACATTTCCGTCATCATCCAACGTTTTATCGTAGAGAGCTTTATCAGTTGAAGTTCCACTAAAAATATATTTATCGCCGACTTTAGTGTTAGCCAAGTCGCGTAGCTGTTCTTGCATTTCTTTCAGTTCCACTTTGATTTTCTCACGATCCTGCGGCGTCATAGCTCCAGTATTGGCTGCACTTCGGACGAGTTCCTGAGCGCGGTGCAAGACTGAACCTACACCATCAAGCGCATCGTCTGAGCTATCCAGCCAGTTATTAACTTCGCCAAGATTCTTTTGGAATTGACCAACTTTATCAACAGTCATGCCATAGCCAAGACTTTTCATGACGGTGACGGGATCGTCGGATGGACGATTTACTTTTTTGCCTGTATTGACTTGCTCTTGAAGTTTGCCCATATTATTGAAGCTATTTGATAAATTTCGAAGCATATTATTTGATAACATAGACTGTGTTACGCGCATTGCTGTTCGTCCTCCTTATTATCTGCCGACGACACCCATGCCGTTTATAATTTTGTCTAGGGTTTCGTCCATTACTGTAATCATCCGTGCAGATGCGTTGTATGCTTGTTGGAAACGAATCATGTCTGTCATCTCTTCGTCTAATGAGACGGAGCTGATTGAATCGCGACGGTTTGAGACTGCACCTAATAGGGTTGCTGAGTTCTTTGTCATGTTGATGGCTTGTTGACCTTTGACGCCCAGGGTACCGATGATATCACCTGAATAATATCCTTGGACACTTTTATTGCCTAAACCATCCAATGGTATGAATTGTATTTCACCAAGCTTTTGAGCGTTTTTACCATTCCCAACTTCTTTACCTTCCGAATCAGATGCAGCAACTTTATTGGGGTCATCCGCTATAGTTTGGTTGATAGAAATATTTTGTGCAGTTATAGGGTCACCTGTTTTCGAAACAAAGAATGCTTCTCCAGGATCTCCATTTAGGTCCGTAGCATAGACAGGAGGATTACCAGTCGGATCGCCTTGATGTGCAGCGTTAAACGCTTTCGCAAACTCTTGTGCCATTTGGTCAAGTTTTTTTAAGTTTTCAGGGTACAACCCTTTACCATCGTCTGTACCGTAAGAGTTGATTAACGACTTAAAACGGCCAGCATCCAATAGCTGACTATGTGAATAAGTAGCGGCTTCTTTCTCTGCATCAGTTGCACTATTAGGCACAACATTCATATCTTTATCATATTGAACAGTGAGGTTTCCGTCTTTATCCAACTTACCAAATTTCACATTGCTGAATGGGGGTGTATCACCGGTACCCTCATAAAAACCTTTCATTTCAGCAAATTCTTTTCCTTTAACGACAGTAACAAATTCCCCGTCCATCTGGATCTGCACTGTCGCAATCCCCTGTGCAATCTTCAGCGCATTCCCACCGGACTCGTCATATGTGACCTTGATTGGGAAATACTCAGCTAGTTCATCCAATAAACGATCACGTTCATCATACAAGTCGTTCGGCATGTAGCCGTTCGGTTCGACTTCGCCGATTTGTTTGTTCAGATCTCCAATTTGTTTGAGGACTGAGTTGATTTGTTTGGCACCGACATCAATTTCGTTTTTCAGGTTACCTTGAATTTCTTTTAAGGAATTATAAATATAATTGAATGAATCAGCGACTGATTTCCCTCGTTCCACGACGACTGCGCGAGCACCTCCGTTTTCCGGATTGGAAGCCAATCCTTCTAATGACTGCCAGAACTGGCTGAGTGCACCTTGTAATCCGTATGCCGAAGGTTCAGCGAGAACGTCTTCCAATTGCCCGATCGCTTTTGTCTGGGATTCCCAGTAACCAAGCTTGTTCGATTCACTTCTGAATTGGTGATCCACAAACCCATCACGAATCCGCTGAATCGATCCTGCTTCAACACCTGTTCCAAGGAAACCAGGCATTGTCGGTGTGTTGAGTCCTACACCTGGGAATCCTGAAGTTGCCTGCATGTTGACTCGTTGGCGGGAGTAGCCTAGTGTGTTAGCGTTACTGATGTTGTGTCCTGTCGTATATAAGGCGGATTGCTGTGTGTAGATTCCGCGTTTACTTGTTTCAAGTCCCATAAATGTGGAGCGCATGGTGTGTGTTCCTCCTTAGGCTTGGGAGTCGAAGGTTGGTATGTCCTTCGTCTCTTTTTTGCCGGTGATTTCAGTTTTTGTGTATGTGGCCGATTCCGGACGTGGGCGGACCATGTCCAGCGACAGATTCACGAATTGAAGGGATTGGTAGGTCATTTTTTGGTTCAGGTCGTTTTGCCATTTCAATTCTTGAATCGCATGCAGGAGACGGTCCTTCGCCTCCACGAGTTGCTTGTTGTCCGGTTCGGGTGTGATCTCAATTAGGTTGGAGATTGTCGGGTTCATCGGTACAGGACGTCCTTGTCCTTTCATGTAGGCGATGACTGCTTTTTGCCGATCTTGATCCATTTGGACGATGGCTGCGAGATGCGCTTGTTCGTCTTTCAGGAGTTGATCAATGCCTGCGATATCACCGGTCTTGATGAGTGCCGTTTTTTCATTTGCGATTCTGAGCAGGCTCTTATGCAGTTTTTCGAGATTGTCGAGTATGGCTAGGATTGTTTCGATAGACATAGAGTACCCCTGCTTTCTTCTTGGTTTATTTACGGAAGTAGTTAATCAGGTTGGAAGCGAGTTTTTCTGAATCGACTTCGTATGTGCCCGATTCAATTTGCGCTTTTAATTGTTGTACTTTCTCATTGCGCTGGATTGTAAGCGGTGACACTTCGGATAGCTGTTTCGCCTCAGAACTGATTTCAAGTTTGTCTGTTTTCATTTTTGCCTGTTCTTTCAGTTGCTCCGCCTTCACCTGGTTTGCACGGTATGGATTGACGGGTGGAATATTGATTTTGTTAATTTTCATGTTGCTCGCTCCTTTCGGTTTGATGTTTGCCTCTTATCTTCTATTTCGGTTGAATTGTGACAACGTTTAGGGTCTTTCGTACGAAAAGCTGATTTATGCGTTTTGTAATGAATAGTCCTTCATCAGTATTTCCTTTGTCAGGGTGTTGTAAACGTCAACTATCTTATGAAGAAAACGGACCGAATGATCAGTCCGTTTTCGAATAGATGTTTATTTTCGTTTATCGGCTAAGTACGTACCCGTCTCTCTTTTATTGACCGCTTCCCGGAATTCTTGCGCTGCTTCAAATTGACGAAGCTCAGTGTTTAATTCATTTGTACAGCCTTCGCACAGCTTGCCTTTTGCCGTAAGTTTTCCACAGTTGTCACATGGATAGCCGAGATTCGGGAATAGTGCAGGTTGCAATCGGCCTTTACGCACCCATTTATGGAGCATCGTTTCGGTCGCGCCCGTTGCTTCGACAATCCGTTCGATTGTTGCGGCACGATTTTCTCTCCTTCTAAGGAAACGATATACTTCTTCATACAATTTTTCTTCGCTTTGTGCGCAATTCGCACATACATCGCGGATGCCTGTATAGTTGAAAAAGGCTCCGCAGCTTGGGCAATCTTTCAGTTCTGCCATGGTGTATTCCTCCTTGTCATTGCTCCGATGCTGCACGTATTAACGTGACTGCGTGGACTGTTTTAGCGCCCGCTTCCTTCAATGTCAGCGCGGCGTGTTGCATTGTTGTACCTGTTGTATAGATGTCATCGACAAGTATGTATGTTGTACTTTCGATTTCTACTTGAGGTTTAATTTGGAATAATCGGCTCATGGACAGCCGCTCTTCTCTCGTCTTTTCTCCCATTACTTCTTGGTTTGTCTTAATGAGCAAATCTTCAAAGGATACATCTGCAGCCTTTAATAGCTCATCTACTTGTGCGAAAGTGCGTTCAATCTTCTTAGTCGGATGCATTGGAATCGGTACGATAATCGCTTTCTTTTTTGAAAGTGCTTGCTTAAGTTCATTCGAAAAAACTCCTGCCAACGCGATATCTTGCAAGAACTTGTATTGATGAAGATAATTGCGCATCGCTTCGTTGTACGTGAAGATGGAGGTAATTGAATCGATGTTGTCCCCTACTTCTATTATGTCGACACGTTTGAATTGATTTGAACAGTCCTCACAAATTAAAGTTGACTTTTCGATGGCGATTAACGATTGCCAACTTGGACTGGATTGTTTTGGCTGTTCACATAAAAGGCAATTCATCTGGGTTAGTCCCTCCTCCCTTATTGAGTTTCAGGATTTCGCTTTTCGCTTCATCCATCGCGTATGTAATGCCGTTATGGAACAACGTGAAATCACCTGTCGGAAAGGCTGAAGAGCGACCGACTCGCCCGCCGATTTGTATAAGTGCCGCCTTATCGAATATGCGCTGTTCTGCACCTATGACTGCGACTTGAACATTTTGAATTGTAATTCCCCGTTCGAGAATAGTTGTCGTAAGTAAACCTGGAATTGCTTTATCACGTAATGCTTGGACGTACGTTTTTCGGTCTGGATGAGCGGCATGAACGGAATGGATGCCTGGATGGATCAGTTGAAACAGCGGCTCGGCTTTTTCCATGAAACCGATATGATGGAAGAAGATGAGGAACGGCTCGCTTTTCTTAATTCTTTCATTCGTCCAATCTGTGAGTTTCTTTGGAAGTCTTCCTTTTTGAATGTGATGCTCGTATTTCCAGAGTGAAATATAGGCGGGAGTTGGCAAATCGTGTCCATGATAGCGACGATTGATGATCGATATGCCGCCTGTCGATTTCGCTTCAACAAGCAGCTTATCAGAAGGCGTAGCTGTAACGAAGTGAATGGGCTTAGTAGGCTTGACCGCTTTACGGACTGCTTTTTGCAATGTTTCATCCGCTTTATATGGAAAGGCATCCGCCTCATCGACGAAGATTGCGTCGAATGCATGTTGAAAACGATATAGTTGGTGGGTTGTCGCGAGTACTAGCTGAGAGGCTTTCATCGTTGGTTTCGCGCCGCCATATAACGATTCGATTTCTGTTTGTGGAAATGCAACACGTAGTCTCGGTTCAAGTTCAAGAATGACATCAACGCGCGGTGCAGCAATACAAACGCGCTTGCCTTGTTTGAGTAGATGAAAGATGGGCGGGAACAGAATTTCAGTTTTGCCAGATCCGCAAACTGCATAAATGAGATGGGAGCGATTTATTTCCTGGCTTCGTGTGAGGTCATCAGATGCTTGTTGCTGTCGAGGTGTAAGCGTACCTTCCCATGCGAGGGTGTGTGATGTAGGATAAATCGGTTGTTCGCCTTTCCATACGATAAGTTCAGTACAAGACGCGACACGTCCCATCTTAATGCAGTTCCTGCAGTATGCACATGATGCTTCGCATTTGGCACAGTTGAAAATGGTGAACTTTGATTGGTCCGTATTTTCACAGCGGTTGCAAGTATAGCTTTTCCGGTTCATGAATACCAATTTCGATTCGATGCCTTGAATGATTTCTATGTGGCCTGCTTCGATTTGCTGATTAATGTCTTCTATTGTGAATGGCGTGTGCAGACGTAGCCAAATACGGCCGTCGAGGAAATCTCTTATTGCTGGATTGATTGATTTAGGCATCTTCATCCTCCGATTTGATTTTTTATGAGCTTTTATTTCGATTTATGAGGTTTTACAAGCAGATATGAGCTTTTTTGGGGAAATTATGAGCTTTTATAGTGTGATATGAGCTTTTTGTCGGATTTATGAGCTTTTGTAGACGAGCATGGACTTTTGTGGACAGTTATGGACTTTTCGTAGATGTGCTGTTGCTGTGGGTGGATTCATGTAGGATGAAATACAGGTCGCGCTAAATGGTTTTGACAAAATAGGGATTAAATGTTTTCAGTCTTTATTTCTAATAGAGTACTAGATGATTGTAGTGCAGGGCGGCGACTCCTAGGGGATAAGCGTGCAGTTGAGACCCCGCAGAGGAGCGAAGCGACCGAGGAGGCTCAACGCACGCCCCCAGGAAAGCGTCCGCCCGGAACGCAAATCATCGTAATATTAGTATTTCTAGTCTAATCTTTCCTTTGCACCCATCCAAGCCCCATCGATCCCTCACCAAGATGAGTACCAATAACAGGACCAAAATGACTAATCGTGAACTTCACCTCAGGTAGACGCGCCGCCAACTCCGCTTTCCACGCTGCCGCTTCTTCCGGCTGGTTCGCATGGATAATCGCTACTTCAAGCGGCATCTTCTCTGCATCTACCGCAAGCAGATCCGCAATTCGCTTCATCGCTTTCTTACGCGTACGGATCTTCTCAAACGGCACAATCACTTTATCGTTAAAATGCAAAATCGGCTTCACTTGCAGCAATCCGCCGATAAGCGCCTGTGCGCTTGATAACCTGCCGCCACGTTGCAAATGCGTTAAATCATCTACCATGAAATAAGCACGCATCGTATCTTTCATGTTATCTAGTTCAACCAGTATCTCTTCAACGGTATCGCCTTCTTTCGCCATTTCAGCTGCACGGATGACGTAGAAACCTTGCATATAACAAGAAATCTCCGAATCGAATGCATGCACATCGATGCCATCGACCAGTTCTCCCGCTTGAATTGCGCCTGCATATGTACCGCTTATACCGCTTGACAGATGGATGGAAATTACAGAATCATATCCATCTCCCTTAAGCGTTTCAAACACTTTAACAAAGTTGCCGATTGGTGGTTGTGATGTCTTTGGCAGCGGACCGTCACCGCGCACTTTATCATAAAACTGTGCTGACGTTAGGTCGACTTCTTCTTCATATGCTTGTCCATCGATAGTCACCGACAAAGGGATGACGTGGATGGATAAGTCTTGCACGATATCTATCGGCAAATAGGCCGTACTATCTGTAACGATTGCAATTTTCACTCGTTAATCAACTCCTTTGTTCATTCTACTAAAAATGTGGATGAATTGGAATGATTAATGGGTGGATCGCAAATTAGCAATTTTATCTCTTCTTAGTCCAGTTTCTGAGACCAGACGACTGCTTCGTATGAAAAAGCGCTCAGTTCGGCTTCTGAAACGCCAAGCCTTTTGCCGATTTTACGAATTTTTTGCCAATCGAACCGTTCCACGGCGATAGCCAGTTCGAGATATGGGGACATGTCTGTCTTTCCACCTTTTAAAGTGTCGGCAACTTCATCTGAAAAAGGAATAAGTGGTAAAATATCGTCCCAGCTTCGTTTCATAATGGCGTCGATTAGGGAGAACATACCGATAAAAAAGTATTCATCACTGTTCTCTTTCCCCGTACGTTTAGCGACGAGTTCGCATAAACGTGCACGGATGAGAGAAAACGAAACGAGTGCTTTCACTCTTCCTGATTTGGAGTTATTTCCGAACGAGTGGAGCATTAAGACTCTGAGCCACTTTTTCAATTCCAATGTACCAATGAGAATGATTGCCTGTTTGACGGATGTCACTTTTTTTGGGACTCCGAAATTCATTGTGTTAATGACGCGCAACAGTTTATAGGTCAGCGATATATCTCGGAGAACGAGATCTGCAATTTCATTAATATCTACGTTGTCTTCATTTAGTTTATTAATAATTAACAGATGGTGATTGAGGTCTGGGCTCAAATCAACGCCTTTAATGATTTCGGGTTTCGCAAAGAAGTATCCTTGGAATAAATCGTACCCAATTTTTTTCGCTTCTTCGTATTGATCTTCCGTCTCGATTTTCTCTGCTACCATGCGAATGTGCGGATATTCTTTAATGAATGTCTCGATCCGTCTTCTTTCAATCTCATCTGATTGAATATAATCCACTTTTACAAAGTCAACGAGTTTGAAAAGCTCATCATATGTAAGATATTGTTCCTGGAGAATGAAGTCGTCAAGAGCAAGTAGAAATCCTTTTTGTTTGATTTCACGGATTCTTGATATGAGAATCGGTGTAATCTCGACGTCTTCTAATATTTCTACAATCACTTGCTTTGGGTTTAATCTTGAAAAGATGTCTTTTGCAAGCAGTTCGCCCGAGAAATTTATAAATGACATTGCTCGCCCTGATACTTTGTCAATGCCAATTGAAAGAAATGAATTGACGATTAACTGCAGTGTTGCACTCTCTGAATCTATTTTTGGAAATCGATTGATTTCACTGTTCCGATAGAGCAATTCATATCCATATATGCTCCCTTGTCTGTCCAAAATAGGTTGTCTGCCTACGAAAACATTCATTTCCAAGTTCTCACCTCATTTTTTAGAGTATATCAAAAATAGTCTCATCTGACTATTACTATTTACACTGTTTCGTTTTCTGATTCCATAGTTTAAATAGGATAGGTTTTTCATAGCGGCAATTCGGTAAAAATGATATGTTGACAGTAAGACAATTTAAAATTGGGGGTTTCATGAATGGAAGTAGTGAAGTTGGAACAAAAAGGGCATGTCGCCTTCGTCACATTGAACAGACCGGACGCGATGAATGCGTTCAATTATGATATGTTGGCGGAACTTGGACAAGTGGTCGAATCGATTCGCATTAATCCTGATGTGCGAGTCGTCATTTTTACTGGTGCAGGAAACCGGGCATTTAGTGTCGGGGCTGATTTGAAGGAACGGAAGACGCTGTCTGAAGCTCGGGTGAAACGGAATATTTATAAAATCGGCGAAGTGTTTACGATGATTGAAAACTTGCCCCAACCGACGATTGCTGTGCTGAACGGATATGCTTTCGGTGGCGGTATGGAGCTTGCGCTTGCGTGTGATTTCCGCTTTGCGGTCGATACTGCAGTAATGGGCTTGACGGAAACGGGACTTGCGATTATTCCTGGCGCAGGTGGCACGCAGCGATTGCCACGTCTTATAGGGGAAACAAGAGCGTTGGAACTTATATTGACTGCACGCAGATTGGATGCGGCGACGGCGCTTGAGTATGGCATGCTGACGAATGTTGCGTCACTTGACGAGTTGCCAAAAGTTGTTGACCAGTTCATCGAAGCATTGTTGTCTAATGGTCCGATTGCGTTGCAACAGGCGAAGTTTGCAATTAAACACGGTATGAATACGGATTTGCAGACGGGGCTTGCGATAGAACGCAAAGCGTATGAAATGACGATTCCGACAGAAGACCGTCTTGAGGCGCTTGAGGCATTTGCGGAAAAGCGGAAGCCGTCGTTCAAAGGGAAATAAAGGATGCTGCTCGCGGGAATTTCTGTTTCTAGAGTTGGTTTGTCGTGAAAGTCCTGCGGCGCGTTACTTGTTTTGACACTTGCCATGACGCGATTAGCTGAACGGTGATGTCCGCAATGTGCGGCAGCAGGTCAGGTTGTTTTGTCAGTTGGGTTTTGACGAGGCATTGGTTCATGTGGATGTAGAGTGTCATGAGCCGTACGCTATGATCGGTTTCTTGGTCGGTTGTTGTCATGATTTCGAATAGGATGTCTTGGGCTTTTCTGATGGTACGGTCGCGTTCTATAATGTCTTCTTGCGCAAATGCTTTTTCGCATTGCTCGATGTTTTTGTGCAGTTCGTTAAGCAGGAGTATGATATATTCCATCATGGATAATGTGGATGTGCTTGCTTCTTTGTAGATTTGGATGGCTTTTTCGATATCCACGGTTGTCATTTGGGTTCACTCCTCTCAGCTTTTCTTTTTCTATCGGTCAGTTTCAGTTCATTTCCACTTTTATTTACCGATAAAGGAAAGGAGAAGTTTTAATTAATGGAGTTGGGGTGAGGATATGCGTCTAAGTCAGGAGCACATTTCTTTTTCGACGAATCGTTCTCAGCGGAATGCGAGTCAGATTGAGAAGAGTCTTGTGAAGCTTGGATCGGGTGTGAAGATTGCTAAGGGGAGCGATAATGCTTCGGGACTGTCGATTTCCGAGACGATGCGTGCACAGATTCGCGGGATTTCCCGTGCACAAAGTAATATGCAGGATGGTTTGTCGGTGCTTGAGGCTTCGAATGAAGGCTTGAATAATGTGAACGGCCTGTTGCAACGTGCGCGTGAGCTTGCGGTGATGAGTTCGAATGATACGATGACGGTGAATGATCGTCATGCGAGTCAGGTGGAGTTGGATCAGTTGCTTGAAGCTGTAGATGATACGGCGCAGAAGTTGGAGTTCAATACGAAAAGGATTCTTGGGCAGGATACGGAGTTGACATTGCAAGTCGGTGCGAATGCAGGTCAGCAAATGCAGATTAAACTTTTTGATGTGAGTGCGGCTACGCTTGGACTCGGCGGGGCTAAGCTTGAGCAACGTGTGCAGGCTGAGGCGCTGATTACGACGATTGACAATGCAATTCAAACCGTATCGAGTCATTTGACGAAAGTCGGTTCGGATATGGAAGCGATTGAGCATCATTTGACGAATGCGCATGTGTTTGAGAATAATTTGGCGAAGTCGCTTTCGTTGCTTGAGGATACGGATATGGCGAAGGAAATGATGAATTTCGTCAGTATGGATATTCGCCAGCAAGGGGATCATTTGCTTGTCGATAAGGTGAATCAGAATATGCAAAGTGTGATGAATTTATTTTCCAGATAAAAGAGTGTGCAGACAGGGGATTTTTCTGTCGGCGCACTCTTTTTTATGTTGTTTTATTGTGATTGTCACAACGCGGTGAATCGGCTACGATTCGTGCCGCTTTTATGACGGTGGATAGGATATTCGTAGCGCCTTGACGGTCGGCTACATGTGCAGCGCGTATGTATGGCGTGTGTTTTTCGTTGACGATGTATTGCGGTTTCACTTGGTTGAGTGCGATTGCCATGATGTCATCTTTGCATCTTTCGCATTCACAGCTGAGTTTGAGTTCTTTTTTGTATTGGTGAAGGACGTCATAGATTACTTCTTCCATGACATTGTAAACGGGCATTTTGGGAACCTCCTATGTGTGATATGAAGATTTGGTTTTCGAGATGTAAACGGTTACTTTTATATGATGGTTTGAGTATAACATCTATTGGAAAAATTGTGAAATGGAGATTATGAGGATTTTTGGTGAGATATGAGCTTTTTTATTGAGATATGAGCATTTTTGATGAGATATGAGCTTTTCAGGTGAGATATGAGCTTTTGCTGGTGGTTATGGAGTTTTAGCCCGGGTTATGGACTTATGCGGGCGGATATGGAGTTTTAGTTGCAGTTATGAGGGGTTTATTGAATGCAGAAAGGATGGCTGAGCCGGGGTACCGGGGGCCATCCTTTTGGTTTAGTTCGTTTGTTGTTCCCACTCTTCTCGTAAAATCCCCATTCGGATGGAGTCGTAATAGACGCCTTCCCAGTAGCGGACTTTGCGGATGCGGGCTTCCATTGTCATGCCGAGTTTTTCGGCGACGCGTATCATGCGTGTGTTGCCCGACCAAGTTGTAAGGCCGACGCGGACGAGCGGCATTTTGTTGAATAGATGATCTATCCACATTGTGAGTGCTTTTGTGCCGTAGCCGCCGCTCCAATAGGTCGGCTCGTAGATGAGGATGCCCATTTCGAGCCAAAGCGACGGTTCGTGTTCCCAGTAATAGCTCACCATACCGATTAGTTTGCCGTCTGTTTCGATTGCCCAGTAATCGTCTTTATTGACGATGTTACTTTTGCGCTCCATGAACTTTTCGAGCGGTATGGGATTATGTGGATAGTACGGGGCATCCCATTTCTTCCACTCGGGATTTGCCTCTTTGAATGTCAGTTCCCACATGCGGTTCAAGTCTTCTTCTTGAATTGGTCGTATTGTGACGTTGTCTGTTGTATAAGTCAATGTAGTGCCTCCATTTTTTGGTGTAGGGGGAGGCAGATTACAGGTGTTTAGTAAACCAGCCCGTGATTTCGTGCAAGCGTGCGACACGAAGATTCGGTTTTCCTGTACGTGATAAGTTGTGATCTGCCTCCGGGAAGCGGACGAATTCCGTTTCCTTTCCCATACTTTTCAGTGTGATATATAGTTGTTCTGCTTGTTCGATTGAGCAGCGGAAATCTCTTTCCGAGTGGAGAATTAGTAGCGGTGTCTCCACGTTTTCTGCGTATTTCAAAGGCGAGATATCCCATAATTTTTCGGCATCTTTCATGTTAAGTCCGTGCTGCCAGTCGTTGAAGAAGTAGCCGATGTCGGATACGCCGAAGAAGCTGATCCAGTTCGAGATGGACCGTTGTGTGACCGCCGCTTTAAAACGGTTTGTGTGACCGACGATCCAGTTTGTCATGAAGCCGCCGTAGCTCCCGCCTGTTACACCGAGACGATCAACGTCGATCCAGTCGTTTTCGGCAAGAACTGCGTCGACCCCTGCCATAATATCCGCATAGTCGCCTTCACCGTATTTTGTTCGGACACCATCCGCAAATAGTTGGCTGTAACTGTGGCTGCCACGTGGATTGACGTATAAGACGCCCCACCCTTGTGCCGCGAGCAACTGCATTTCATGGAAAAACGTGTTGCCATACATTGTGTGCGGTCCGCCATGGATGTTGAGAATAAGCGGGTATTTTTCTCCTTCTTTGAAGTCCGCTGGTTTCATGAGCCAGCCGTGGACATCCCAATCATCTGCACCTTTGTATGTGATTGCTTCAGGTTCAACGAGTTTCACTTCCTCCAAATACTGTTTGTTGAATGAAGTGAGCGCTTCTCTTTCACCTGTAGTAATTGTTTGGATATAAAGTTCGCCAGGGTTCGTTGCGCTGCTTGCTGCGACGATTGCTGTAACGCCATCTTGCGAAATGTCATAGCCGTATACTTGTTCATTTTCAGGCGTCGCTGGATATAATTCGCCTTCAAGTGTCGCGAAATAGAGACGTACATCGCCCATCGTGGAAACTGGGAAATAGAGATGGTCATCTTTCGTCCATGCAAGGCTCGGCATATTAGCGCCTTGCTGGTGGTCGGCAACCATATGATCGCCAACAGGAGCGTCGAGCGCTTCTGTTACATTGATCGTATTGCCACGCTTCACATCATAGACGTATACATTTCCGTGTGTCGCAATGAAGAAACTTCTGTCTGATCCGACAAATGCGATATATGAATCGTCGAATGAAAAGCGGACGCCGCCGTAATAACCTTCTTCATCGATAATGAGTGTTTCTTCTTTTGTTTCGATATCGACGAGGAATAATGGCTGACGGAATTCATAGTCAAGATTTTCTTTACGGTTAACGCCTATGACGAGTTGTTTACCATCGTGTGAAATGGCTTGTAAGGAATGTTGATGATTTCCTTCTGTAAACTGCTCCACCTTTTCCGTTTCCAAATTAATAACACCAATTTGTTTGAATGTGTCTTGCGGCAACAACCCGATGTTGTCCGTCTTGTAGTTTAACTTTGTGACGCGGACTGGTTCAGGGTGTTTTTTGTCGTCCTTTTCTTCTTTGTCCGTAAACGTCTTGCCTTCTTTGACAGTAGCACTGAACCAGATTTTCTTTCCGCACGGTGACCAGTTGAAACTGGATACGCCTCGTTCGAAAGTGGTAAGTTGTTTTGCTTCGCCTCCGCGGACGGATAGGACGTATAACTGATTTTTATCGTCGCGATTCGACAAAAAAGCGATTTGCTTGCCGTCCGCCGACCATTTTGGCGATGTGACGCGGTGTTTGCCGTACGTCCATTGTGTCGTTTCTTTCGTTTTCAGGTCGATGTGGAACAGGTTGGCGATATAGTTGTTCGCTTCTTCGTCGATGTGCGTTTTGATGAATACGGCTTCGTTGCCGTCCGGTGAGAGGTTCGGGTCCGTTACGGATTGTAGTTTGAATAGGTCATTCACTTCTAATTTTCTAGTTGTCATGGTGCATTCCCCCTTATTGTTCATAGGTATATATTTCGACACTCGTAGAATTTTTTCCTTCTTTGGAATAAAAAAACCTCTCGCACGGAGAGAGGTTTAGGATTTGGTGCCTATATAGATGGATTGCGGGCGGAATATTGTGTTGTCATTTTGTTGTTCGATAGCATGTGCCGTCCAACCTACGATTCTAGCGACACTGAACGTCGGGGTAAATAGTTCGGGCGGCATGTCTATGGAACGCATGATGGCCGCGGCGTAATATTCGACATTTGTATAAAGTTTACGGCCTGGTTTATAGGTTTCAAGCAATGCGATAATTTCTTTTTCTGCAGCTGTCGCAAGGTCCAGCCATTTGTCTTCACCCGCCATGCTTATGCATTTATCCCTTAACAGGATGGAGCGAGGATCTTCTGTTTTGTAAATTCGATGACCGAATCCCATTATTCTTTCGCCACTCGCGAGTTTCTGTTCGATGACTTTGCTAATATTCGTTTCGTCGCCAATTTCATTGAGCAAGTCAATTACGCCTGCAGGTGCCCCGCCATGAAGAGGGCCTTTCATCGCACCGAGTGCCGATGTGACGGCAGCAGTCAAATCCGATTCGGTTGAAATCGTGACGCGACCTGCGAATGTGGATGCGTTCATGCCGTGCTCCATCGTTAGTGTTAGGTACGTTTCAAGTGCTTCGATGTGTACTGGATTCGGAACGGTGCCCGTTAGCATCCATAAATAATTGGCCGTATGGGAAAGTTCCGGATTCGGTTCGATGATTGGTAACGCTTTATTGTTACGATAATGATGAGCAGTAATAACGGGCAATGCTGCGATTAGATGGATAGCTTGTTCCTCGATCAATTGATTTTTGAAAGTGCGGTTACAGAAGGCGGATATCACTGTTCTCATCGCATCCATCAAAGAGATTTCTTGCGGAAGCGCATTGATGATTTCCTTTATATATTTGGGCAACTTTCTGCCTTCAACCATTTGTTGTTGTAATGAAGCCAATTCTTTTTCATTCGGAAAGTGGCCGTACAATAGAAAATACATCATTTCCTCGAATGAGTGTTCAGGGACCAATTCACCAATTAACTTCCCTCTATAACGCAATTCTCCTTTATCCCCATCTACATCGGCAATATGTGTATGCACTGCAACGATATCTTTTAACCCTTTTTGGAACATGACCATTCCTCCTTTTCTTTAGTATAGACGTCGACTATAATTAGTTAAATTGAATGTTTTGTATTAAAATGATTAAATTTATTAATTAATCGAGGTGTTTGTATTGGACTATCAATGGCTTCGAACGTTTATCATCGCCGCGGAGACGTTAAATTTCAGGAAAGCTTCGGAAAAATTACGAGTGTCTCAGCCAAGTGTTACAGTCCATATCCGACTTCTGGAAGAGCATTTAGGGATTACACTTTTTGACCGGATTAATAACCGGGTGTCGTTGACGGATGCAGGAAGACTGTTTTACGGGGAAGCGGTGAAGCTTATTGAGTCTTTGGATAAAACGGTTCATCATATGCAGTCTTTTGCGCAAGGCTATCGTACGAATTGGACAATCGCCATTTCTCCACTCATGGCTGAAACGATTTTGCCGTATTATTTGCGCACTTTTATGGACGGCCATCCTGATGTCGAGTTAACGATACGGGTTGAGGAATCAGAGAGAATTGAAAAGCTTGTTGACGATGGAGAAGTTCATTTAGGGATTTCAGCATTAAATGCGACGCTTCGGAATGTGGAGTCAATACGAATTTATAATGACCCAATCGTATTTGTCATGCCTGTTGACAGTTACGATGAAGAAAGCGGCCCGCCGATTGATGTGCGCGATGCATTGATGGACAATTATTTACTGACACACCATCATCCTGTTTTCTGGGATGATTTACTCGTCGTGTTGAAAAAGCATGTGCCGGGGATCCGTACGATGAAAGTGACGCAAGCGCATGTAGCGAAACGGTTCATCCAGGAAGGTTTAGGCAATTCGTTTTTACCCCATTCTGTTGTGCGCCGCGAGTTGACGGAAGGCAGATTGATGCGTCCGCATTTTAATTTGTTTGAATTGCCCGTTGTGTCGACGTTTATTATTGTGAGGAAGATGGGACGATTGGAAGAGGAGTTTATTGAGGGAATTTCGAAGTTTTACTTTGGGTGAGTTTGTTGGTTGATTGTGTTGCGAGGTGTGTTGATTGTGTTGCGAGGCGAATTGATTGCGTTGCAACGCGCGTTGATTGTGTTACGCGCTCGATTGATTGTGTTGCGACGAATTGATTGCGTTGCGAAGCGCATTGATTGCGTTACGCGCCGCGTTGGTTGTGTTACGCACCCCGTTGATTGCGTTACGCTCACATAAAAAAACAGGCAACCCCACTCACCGCGGGATTACCTGTCTTCTACATCACTTCAACTTAAACTTCGATACCATTGTTTGCAAAGTGTCGGCCATTCCGCTTAGGACTGTGGAGGAGGCGGAGATTTCTTGCATTGTGGCGCTTTGTTCTTCGGATGCGGCAACGATGTTTTGGACGTTGTCATCTGTGCGGCCGGACATGTTTGCTACTTCGTCAACGAGTTGTTTTACTTGCTCGATACTTGTGTTGATCGCTTCGCTGATTGTGGACACTTCCCGTACTTGGGTCGAAACTTGTTCTACATAATAGGAGATTTCTTTGAAGCCTTCTCCCGTTTGCTGAACGATTGTTAGTCCTTCGTCGACGAATTCTTTGGACGTTTGCATCGCTTCGATTGCGCTGCCGACTTCGTGTTGGACTTCTTCGATAAGTTTTCGGATATGCGCAGCTGCGTTCCCGGAGTCTTGAGCTAGTTTACCGACTTCAGATGCGACGACAGCGAAGCCTTTTCCATGCTCGCCCGCACGTGCCGCTTCGATGGAAGCATTTAATGCAAGTAAATTTGTTTGACCGGCAATGTTCGTAATGAGTGAAACGATATTGCCGATTTCAGATGATTTCTTGTGAAGCGACTGGACGACTGTCGCTGTATGTTCGGTCGATTGCTCGATATCCGTCATTTTCTGGACGGCGGTAGCCATACGCTTTGTTCCGTCACTTGTCAGGTCTGCCGTCGTGACAGACAGTTCGGTCACTTGATGAATCGCCAAAGCCGTATCGCCGAGTTGATCTGTAATCGTGTCAACTAGCTCGCTACTCCTTCGTGCACTTTCAAGTTGTAAAGAAGCACTTTCAGATACATCGATGACGGAATTAGTGATCTGTTCAGATGCATGTGATGATTCATCGGCGCTAGCCGCAAACTCCATTGACGTGGAAGCAAGTGTATTGACGTTTTCACTCAACTCTTCCATGAGCCCTTTCAAGTTCGATTGCATCATATTGAAATCATGTCCAAGCTGTCCGATTTCATCATTCGTCTTCACGTTAATAGGTTCGATGGACAGGTCGCCTGTCGACATTTTCTTGAAACTGTCTGATAGGGAAACTATCGGTCTTTGGATCGTACGTAGCAAGTAACGAATGCCGATAATGGCAATAAGCAGGGCAATGAGCGTACTGACAGAGAGTATGATTAACACGGAATTATAAAGCAGTCCACCCTCTTCTTCTATTTGTACAAGTTCATCATTGTGCAAAGCATCCATGTTTTCCAGTTGTTCAGTTATGTCCGTTGCAATCAGCGTTGTATCATAGGATTCGATAATCGCTTCATCATCCCTATTCGATCCGCTAAGTGAGATGACATCTTGTACTTTATCCATGAATAGTTGCCAGTCCGCCTTTACTGATTCAAGTATGTCCCGCTCGTTTTGCATTGTTAACAAGCCGGTATACGAAACGAGAAGCTGTTCCACCTTTTCGTTTTCCTTAACAATGTCCTCTTCATATTTCAGTTCAAATTCTCTATCTTTCGATAAAATATGCCTCTGCATTTGATTGGTAATATTCTGCATCGATTTTTCCAGCTTTGTAATATGATCGATTTTAGGAACAATCTTGTCCGTCATCGTTTTTGTGTTTTCGTTTAAATTGAACGTGCTAACAATTCCTGCTGCACTCATTCCGATAATAAGAATAATCATTATTGAAAAAATACCTGTAAGCTTTTTCCCCACTGTCCAGCGCACTTTATTTCCCCCTTCGCCTAAGTAAATTGCTACTTTTTATTTATTATCGGCGAAATATGTCGAAACGTAAAGTAGGGGAAGCACTATTTTTTTCAGTTACTTCTAAAATGTGTCATATATCCATTTACTCACAAAAAAGCCTCTTCATCCAATCGGACGAGAGGCTTGTCTAATTATTGTTTCACATAATCCTTTAAAGATCTTCTTAAAATCTTTCCTGTTGTATTTTTCGGTAATTCATCCAAGAAATCAATCACTTTCGGCACTTTGTATTTCGCAAGACGCTTCTCGCAGAACTGTTGCAATTGGGCTTCAGTAACTTCTGCGCCTTCCTTTAATACAACAAATGCTTGGACTTCCTCACCGAAATCAGGATCGGGTACACCGACTACGGCCGCTTCGACAATAGCACGATGTGTAAATAAAACCTCTTCGACCTCACGTGGATAAACGTTATACCCACCAACAATAATCATATCTTTCTTGCGGTCTACAATATAGAAATAACCGTCTTCATCTTGTCGCGCTAAGTCGCCCGTATATAACCAGCCATCACGAATAGCGGCAGCTGTTTCTTCAGGCATTTTATAATACCCTTTCATGACGTTCGGTCCTTGGACGACAAGTTCTCCGACTTCATTGACACCCACTTCCTCACCGAATTCATCAACGACTTTGTTGACCACGTTAACAATGTTCGTTCCAATTGAGCCTGGAACGCGTTCACGATCAAGCGGGTTGAAGCATGTGACTGGTGATGCTTCCGATAAGCCGTATCCTTCAGAAACACGGACATTGAACTTCTCTTCGAAGTTATGCAATAGTGCTACGGGTAATGAAGAACCGCCTGAAATCGATAGTCTTACAGTATCGAAATCGGAAAGCTTCCCTTTAGGATACTGGTACATGAAATTGTACATCGTTGGAACGGCTGCAAACACGGTCGCCTTTTCTGTTCGGATCGTGTCAAATACTTCTGCTGGACTAAAGCGCGGCACGAGTAGAATCGTCGCGCCTTTTAGTAGTGGAGCATTGACGACGACGGTGAGTGCAAACACGTGGAACACAGGCAACGTTGCAACGACTTTATCATCTTCCGAGAAACCTAAATAGTCACTGACGTCACGCGCATTCGAGTAAATATTTTTATGCGTCAACATTGCGCCTTTTGGGTGGCCAGTCGTGCCGGACGTGTACAGAATGATAGCGGTTTCATTTTCATCAATATCAATCGGTGCGAAATCCGGTCTTCCTTTAGTGATCAACTGTGAAAACAGCTGTACTTTCGCTTTTGCTCTTTCTGGCAACACCGCGATTTTTTCTCTGACTTCAGCACTCATCTCACAAATGATATAATGCTCGATTGACGGAAACATTGCAGCTGCCTTTTCCACTAACGGAAGTAATGGATCGAGTGCAATGACTACTTTTGCATCACTGTTATGTAAAATGTATGAAATCTCGTCAGGTGAATAGATTGGATTGATCGGAATCGCTGTCGCTCCAATTCGCATTGTTGCATATAGTGAAATTAAAAAATGCGGCGTGTTACCGAGTAAAAATGCCACATGATCACCTTTCTCAACACCTGCCCCTTGTAAAGCTGTTGCAAACATCGAAACGGACTGATCGAATTCTGCGTATGATGTATCTTTCCCCATAAAATGATACGCCGCCTTATTCGGTTGCAACTTGGAAGTTTCATAAACCCGTGTTACCAAACTCATCGTTAACATCTCCCTTGTAATAATGAATGGTGATTCATTCCACATAACTATCATTATATAAGAAAAACGTAAAGTTCACAATACTTTTGGACAATATAGTGAAATTCCAATAGTTTGACGGCAAATGAAAAGCGCTTTTTATATTCTACTAAAACAAAAACACCGGTTAGCCCGGTGTTCGAATATGCGCAAGATAGCGCCAACGTATGAGATAGAAGTAGATGATTTGTAATATCGTGAACCCGGCGAGTACCATAATGAGCTCGCGCACAATGGATATTTCCGCAAGCGCATCCCAAATTACTTGCAACGAAAGGAATGCAAACGAACTATGGACAAGCGCGACCGTCCACGGAATGAAAAACTGCGGGATGAGCTGTCGGTTGACGACTTTCTTGAATTCCTTTTCCGTTATGCCCATGCGACGCAGGACATCAAATTGCTTGCGATCACTTTCAAGGGACGTATACAGTCGGAAATAGATGAAGCTGCCTGCTGCAAGTAAAAACACGCCTGCAAGTAACATTCCGATTAACAGCAAAAGTGTAAACGTCGTTCGCATAACTGAGTAATTCAAACCTGGATTATCAAAGAAAAATTTCGGCTTATTGTCATTACTCGAAATGATAGATTCGCTCATTGAATGGCTAATTCCAAGTCCGATTGTTTTCGTCTCCTGCCAATCGGGGATTTCAAATGCATGGTATACAAAAAGCGGTTCAGTCCGCATTGATTGGAGTGTATAGAAGTCTTTATCATTTAAAATGATCGCATTCGTTCCAATCGCGTGAGCCGGAAACAGCTGATTCGGATATGCACCTTTTATATTAACGACAAGGCCACTATCTTTTAGTACTGTTTTCACAGTTTGTTTATCGAGCTGAGTAAACGCAGAAGCTGTTGGTGACAGGAACAATGCCTGCCCTTCATCCAAATCGACTGCCTGCTTGCCGAATGCACGGGATAGTCTGTTCACATCCGCAAGCTTAATGATGTTGACATTGTTGCGTGTCATCGACGATTGCTGTTGCAACACAGAGAACCGCACGTATGTGTAATCGATACCCGCTTCCCTCAATTCCTTGCCTAACCTGCTCACATGGGCCTTTTCGAGTTCATTGCCTTGATAGCTTTCATACACAAGCCCGAGTGGATTTACTTCCCTATATTGTGACGCGAAAGACGTTAAAGACGCCAAAATACCGACCGACATGAACGCCACAGTTGAAACGATTGTCACAATGAAAAACATACGGGCATTTTCCTTCAGCCTGACAATCCCTTCGGAAATCGCAAGCAACCTGAAATGACGCCAGTAAAACTCTTTTCGTACTTTGAACAGATGGAGGATGAGCGGCAGTGAATCTGTGAAGAAATAATACGTTCCTAGTGTCACGAGAGGTGGCAATAAAAACAGCAGTCCGATGACGATGCTGTTCGTCGTGAAGGCAGCTAAAATATAGGAAATTCCGAGTAGTAGAATGCCAAGTATCCCTCGGAACTTTGAGTACCCATGCGTTTCCCTCTCAGCACTTTCACCACGCAATAAGTCATACACCGTCACATTCCGTATGAAGACCGGTGCAACGAGGGAGATTAGAATGAAAAGACTTAAGAATGCCCCTACTGTAAGTGCGAACGGTTTCCACGATAAATACAGCGGTAACGCTTGAAACATAACAATCCGTTTAACAATCATAAAAAAGAACTTCGAAAACATATAGCCTAGAAATGTACCAGCCCCAATTGAAGCGATTCCAATGAGCAATGTTTCCGTAAAAATGAGCTTATGCAACTGCCTTTTCTCCATACCGAGATGTAACAGGATGCCGAATTCTTTCGTCCGTGCTTGCAAAAACGCGCGCATCGAATAAAACAGGAAAAACACCGTAAATATGTACAACACTATATCAGCAGTGCCCATTCCAAGCATCGCAATGTCTCTTAAAGCACTCGCTTCAATCGTCGGATGGAAAAGTAACATGGAATTGAGGAAAAATACCATGACTGAAAAAACGCTCGCCATGAAAAAGGCAGCGTACACGCGACGGTTCCGTACTACATTTCGAAAAGCGAATTGACGAAATGTCATATCGCGTACCTCCTTTTCCTCATCGACCATTTACCTGAGCCGAAGATCATTTACATTACCACCGAGCAAACTGAGCACATTCAATATACGTTGGAAAAACGTCTGTCTTCTTTCATCTTTATGGATTTCATTGAAAAATTCCCCGTCTTTAATGAACAAAACACGGTCACAATAACTTGCTGCAATCGGATCATGCGTCACCATAATAATCGTCGTCCGATTTTTTTCATTTATTGTACTGAGCAATTCCAACACTTCTTTTGCTGAATTAGAGTCGAGGTTGCCCGTCGGTTCATCTGCTAAAATCAGTTTTGGCTGATGTATTAATGCACGGCAAATCGCCGTCCGTTGCGCCTGCCCGCCCGAAAGCTCATCTGGTCTACGGTCTAGTATCCCCTCAAGCCGCAACTGAAGGGCCAGACGCGCAATCCGTCTTTTCATCTCAGCAATCGGTAACCCGTCAAGTGTCAATGGCATGACGATATTTTCTTCGACCGTCAGCATCTGCAACAAATTGATATCTTGGAACACAAACCCTAAATGATGCCGCCTAAACAGCGCAAGCTCATTCGGATTTAACGCTTCCGGTTCCACGCCGTCAATAATGACGCGGCCATATGTCGGCATGTCAATCGTTGAAATGATATTCAGCAATGTCGTCTTGCCACTGCCTGAAGGCCCCATAATTGCGATGAATTCACCTTCTTCCGCCTCAAAATCGAGACGATTCAGCGCCCGGTGCATCACTTTGCTTTCATAGATTTTCGTCACTTGCTTCATGCTCACGATCGCCTTGTCCGGCATCCGATTCACCCGCCTCTCCATTTGCGAATAAAATTTTCACAGAAGTTCCTATACCGACTTCCGATTCAATTGTGAGCGGATGGCCAAGCTTCCCGCACACTTCATCGGCGATATAAAGCCCCATCCCTGTCGATTCACCTGTCAACCGTCCGTTCTCTCCCGTAAAGAACGCCTTCGTCACACGCTTCAAGTCAGATGCTGGAATGCCGACCCCTTCATCACGGATCGTCAGCTCGAACCCCTTATCCATCTGTTCCACAACGATATATACATGCTTCCCTTTATCAAACGTATATTTCACAGCATTTGTGATAAACTGCCCGATAACAATTTTCAGCCATTTCGGATCGGACGCGACAACAAGGTTTTCATCAATCGAAATAACCGGAAAGACGCCATTCGTAATGAACAGCCGCTTGTGATCCGTCACAATTTGCTGAATCAAGCTTTTTAATCCAACCTGTTCAATCTGCATATCTTCTTCAAACGTCTCAAGCCGCGCATTCACAAGAACCGCGTCAAGCCCTCGTTGCAACTTCTCCATCTCTTCCTGAATACTTCGCTTGTCGAGCTCGCCCTCTTCCTGCAACAACAATCCAATGACCGAAATCGGCGTCTTCATCTGATGCACCCACTGATTCATGAAATGCAATTGTCGATGCTGTGACGAATACAACGTCTGCACCTCATTCTGATACAACCCGTACAAACTTCGCATGAATGCAGCAGACTGCAACTGTTCAGGTGTCTGCACATGACGAACAAGCGCATCTTCCATCCGTTCAGGCTTTTTTGTAATCGCGTTATAGTACGCCCTTCTCGTTATGAACTTCGCACCAAGAATTCCAGCGGTCAAAAGCATGCTCATAATAATTGAGTAAACCGCTGTATTTACCCCGCGGAATCCATCCAACCAATAGAGCAACAAGATGAATGTGACGAGTACCATTTCAAAGATGATCCACGATAAATGCTCCTTCAAAAACAAGACAATTTGCTTCATGATTCTTCCTGTGCAGGCAACAGCCGATATCCTGAGCCGCGCACGGTTTCAACAACGGACTGCACACCATAATCGACAAGTTTTTTTCGCACACGTGTCATATTGACGTTCAACGTATTTTCATCAACAAAAGACTGGTCGTCCCATAATTCTTCAAGTAAAGTTTCCCGCGACACCACTTTCGGAGACGCTTCCATAAGCAACTCCATAATGACACATTCCTTTTTCTGAAGCGGAATAATTTCATCGCGCAAATGCAATTCCATCCGCTCAATAAACAATTCGAGTGCCCCGAGCTTCACAATCCGCTCCCCTTGACTCGGCGCGTATTCCCCATACGCCCGTCTCAAATGGCTCCGTATCTTCGCAAGGACGATTTCATAATGGAAAGGTTTCGTAATGAAATCATCCCCACCATTCTCAAGCGCAAACACCTGGTCCATATCCCCAGAGCGCGCCGAGATGAAAATAATCGGACACATCGTCTGTTGCCGAAGCTGTCTGCACCAATAATACCCGTCATACGATGGCAAATTGATATCCAGCAAAATCAGTTGTGGATCAAACTCCGTACATTCTTCCACAACATTTTCAAAATCCTCCACAATCGCTACATCATATTGATACTTCCTGAGCGTCTCCGCCAACAACTGCGCAATCTTCCGATCATCCTCCACGATGAAAATCCGGTCATTCCTCACCGCAAATCCCCCCTCACTAGTCCATCCATTATATCGCAAAAACGAAATCCCCGCAGTGACTATAAGTGACGTGCTTAACCAAGATTAATATGTCAAAGGCATTCAGCGCGAATCGGAAAGGAGTGGTAGATTGACTCGGCCGCGCTCGTAAACATCGTCGCCGCGCTCGTAAACACTGTCGACGCGCCCGTAAAGCACGGTCATGCGCTCGTAAAGCATGGCCACGCGCCCGTAAACATCGTCGTCGCGCCCGTAAAGCAGCCGGTACACATCGACTTCATTTGCCGTATACTAAGACAAAAGAAAAAACCGGTTTTCACCGGTCTTCCTTTTCATCAATAAATGACATTTATAAACTCTTCTTTCGTAATACCGCCAAGCAACGTCGGTATATCTAAAACGTCGATCGTCCTTGCAATCGCCTCGCGGTTGTATTGCACATCGACAAGACTATCTTCAATGACAGTCACTTCACCGACACCGAAAAAGTCGCCGTAAATCTGAACATTTTGTATAACGCCTTTATCCACTTGCAAGTGCACATCGATGCCCCCAACAGGGAAACGTTGCGAATGTTGAACGTTGGATTTCGGTGATTTCCCATAATTCCAGTCCCAGTTGCCATAACGCTCTGCTGACAACTCATGAATTTTTGTCCAATCGTCATCAGTCAACTCCATATATTGCACGTTTTCTTCGCCTTCAAAAATCGATTTCAGGATTTCCATCCGGAACTGTTCAATCGTCATATCGCCTTCGATGAATTCCGAAATATTTGCGACACGGCTACGGATCGACTTGATGCCTTTAGATTCAATCTTATCTTTTCGAACTTTCAATGCAGAAACGACTCGCTCGATTTCCGTATCAAACATAAGCGTACCATGTGTGAACATCCGTCCTTGTATCGCAAACTGCGCATTGCCAGACACTTTTCGTCCTTCAACTAATATGTCGTTACGTCCGAGTAATTCCGCTTTCACACCCATTTCACCTAGTGCTTTGATGACCGGCTCCGTAAACTTTTTAAAGTTTCGGAACGATTCGCCATCGTCTTTCGTAATGAAACTATAATTCAAGTTTCCAAGATCATGATAAACCGCTCCACCGCCTGATAGTCTGCGCACAATGTGAATCCCATTCGTATCCACATATTCCGTATTAATTTCCTCAACGGTATTTTGATTTTTACCTATGATAATGGAAGGTTCATTAATATAGAACAGCAAAAACGAATCTTTGTCCACGTCCATATTTCTGAGCACATACTCTTCAATTGCGAGATTGATGCGTGGATCAGTAATTCCTTTATTATCAATAAAATACAACTTAATCGCTCCTTATGTAAATGATATCTTCTCCATTTTATCTGAAAAGAGCAAATAAGTGTTGACATTTGTTCTTCTGTTATAATACACTGTTAATAACAAATTCAGTACTAGCACAAAAGGAGATGGAATAAATGGTTGAAAGCATTGTAGAATTTTTTAAAAACCTGCCACCTAAAGCTTGTACCACTTGCGGAACGGACATCGACGAACAGCATGAATGTTACAGTAATAAGTGTGACACGTGCAACATCCTCTAATTTTTTTAGTTTATCTGTACTATTACAAGAGTAATTAAACATAACAGTAATAGTACAAAACAATCTAAGCACTAGCTTATTATTTTTTTATCGCCGCTGTACTATGACAAGCGACCTGTTTCATATGCGTATTAGTACATACTAGAAAGGAGGAATCGTAATGCTTGAAAATGTTATCGAGTTTTTTAAGAACCTTCCCCCAAAAAACTGTGCAACATGCGGCGAAGAAATCGAAGAACAGCATGAGTGCTACAGCAATAAATGTGATAAGTGCAATGTACTATAAAGACAAAATCTTGCCCAATTAAAACAGCCGTGAAAGAGATTTTTCCTCCTCTTTCACGGCTGTTTTCTGTTCACTCTGTACCAGTGAGCAAATCGGGTTTATTCGTATGAATTCCGTTCACACCCATCGCCTGCAATTTCACGGCGTCTTCCCTGTCATCCACCGTGTACGCAAAAACGATTATATTTGCCTGGTGCATCGCACTTACGAACTCTGCATTCAACGCCTCGTAACTGACACCTACTCCAATCGCGTACGTTTGTAGCTTTGTCAATTCCTTAGAGGTCATCTTCGCCTCTTCTCCGTCGTCAAATGAAATCAACTGTAGCAACGGAATATCTTTATTCAATCGATGCACTTTCTGCAATGATTCTTCGTCAAACGAATGGATAACTGCTTTCGGATAGCCTTTTTTGTCTTTTTCAATCAGCCCATAATCATTCATCATCGAAACAAGTTTCTCTTCGATTCCATCATATTCATCGGGATCTTTCAGCTCGATGACAAATCTTGTCTCGTCTGTCATCTGTGCAAGCACTTCCTGTAAGGTAGGAATATCATATGCTTCTTTTTGTGCGCTAGCCGCTACTTTTCCGTCTTTATCTTCATCGGCAGTCAACTCTTTCAATTCAGCGAGTGTATGATTTTTAATCTTCCCTTTGGATTCCGTCGTACGCTTAACGTCTTTATCATGCATGATGACAAGTTTGTCATCTTTCGTCAAATGCACATCAAGTTCTATATAATCTGAACCAAGATTCTTTGCGAGTTCGAAAGAAGGAATCGTATTTTCAGGCTCGTAGGCGGACGCCCCGCGATGTCCGATTATCAGAAACTCATCATTCGGTATCGGATTATTCCATTTCGTCCCGATCGAGCAACCTGTCAACAAAATGAGTAGCCCTGCAAACAGCATGATTATCTTTTTCATAACTAATTTCCTCTCTATGTACAGTGTCCACTTACTAAATTGGATCCTCTTTCTAGTTCCCTTTTCATTGATTCATAAACCTTAACTCGCTAACTTGAATGAATGACTAGCATCCGCGCTCCCCATCCAAAACTCCATATCTGCATGTAAAAATCCATTTCTCACTGCAAAACTCCATAACCTTCCCAAAAACCTCATAAAAAAAGAAACCCGCAAAAACCGCGAGTTTCCCCATCCATCAATATATCAATCAAATCATTCACTCACCAAACAACTCAGCAAGCACTTCATCCGTCGCCGCCCTACCCTGATCAATACAATCCGGCAAGCCGACTCCTTCATAAGAAGCACCCGCCAACTTGACCATCGGGAATTCACGCTTCAACTCCGCTTTTGCAGCTACCACACGCTCGCGATGGCCGACTCGGTATTGCGGTCGGTCTTCTTTATAGCGAGTAACAATGGTAAAATCGGGTTTACCGTTAATCTCGATAATATTCCCTAAATCTTCAAGCACAATCCGTTCGATTTCATCATCGGGCAAATCGACGATCGCTTCTTCACCGATGCGTCCGACAAAAGCGCGCAACAACACTTTGCCATCTGGAGTTGTCGTCGGCCATTTTCGGTGCACCCACGTACATGCTGTAATTGAAAAATTACCGCTCCGTGAAACGAGGAATCCTGTGCCTTCTCGATCTTGGACAATCGCTTCTTTCGGAAATGCAAGCGCTACAGTCGCGACAGATGTCGTATGGATTTCTTTCAACCCTTGCAGTAATCCATATGATTCGAACAGTTGGCTTGCCGCCATATGGCCCGTCGTTAAGATGACCGCATCTGCCGTTACAGTTTGACCGCTGTTCAACTTCAACACGCTCTGTTCGCCTTGCTTAAGAACACTATCGATTTTAACGTTTTTCATAATCGATCCGGGTTCCATCTGTGCTTCAATTGCTTCTACAACAGACGAAAGGCCATTTCTGAATGAATGAAATGCCCCTTTTTTCGAAGCACCGTGTGAATCTTTCTGAGGCGCTTGTTTAGGACTTGTCTTCTTCATTCCAAGAATGAGGCTTCGATGTTTCTTTTCCACTTGATAAAACTGCGGATAAGTCGACTGTAAGCTCATTTGGTCGATATCGCCTGCATAAACGCCAGACAATAACGGCTCGATGAGGTTTTCGACGATTTCTGTACCAAATCGACGACGGAAAAAATGACCGAGTGACTGATCGCCATCAATACCTGAACGAGGCATAATGAAATCACCCGCTGCACGCAATTTTCCGCTCCATGAGAACAAATCTGATTTCAAGAACGGACCGACTTCAGTCGGAATGCCCATAATTGAACCACCCGGAATCGGTTGTAGCTTACCATTCACGAGGATAAACGCCTGTCCCGTTGCATTACGGACAAGTTCCCCCTCAATGCCAAGATCTTTCGCAAGTATATCCATACTTTTTTTTCGAATTAAAAAACTATCCGGTCCACGCTCAATGACGAATCCGTCTCGACGGACCGTCTGGATTTTCCCGCCAAGCCGATTTGTCGCTTCAATCAGTAACACTTCAAGCGGCAAATTTTGCTCACGAGCTGCTTTTTGCATATAAAATGCAGCAGAGAGTCCTGTAATTCCTCCACCGACGATGACGACTTTCTTCTTCTTTTCACTCATGTCCATCATCACTTCCCAGTTTCAGGCTTCTTTCAGTTTGTCGAGTACCGCATCAGCCATCGCATGGATGAACAACGGATCCGTATTCGGCATTTCCGGACGGTAATAAGCGGCGCCGATTTCATCACAGACAACTTTACATTCATAATCATTATCATATAGAACTTCCAAGTGATCCGATATGAAACCGACCGGTGTGTAGACAAATGCTTCATACCCTTTTTGCTCATACAGTTCACGTGTTAGATCCTGCACATCAGGCCCGAGCCACGGTTCGCCCGTCTGTCCTTCACTTTGCCAGCCGACTGCATACGTGTCGACGCCTGCAGCTTCTGCGACCATCTTCGCTGTTTCAGCCAACTGGTCGGGATATGGATCGCCTTTTTCCTTAATCTTTTCAGGCAATGAATGCGCTGAAACGACGAGGCATGCTTTCGCCCGTTGCTGTTCGTTCATGCTGTCAAACGTTGTGCGAATTTTATCAGACCAGAATTCGATGAATTTCGGTTGTTTGTACCAGCTTTGTACGGAGGTAATGGAAATGCCATGCTTCTCCGCCTCTTCTTTCGCACGGTCGTTATAAGACTGTACGGAGAATGAAGAATAATGCGGTGCAAGGACGATTGATACAGCTTCCTTGATGCCGTCCTTTTCCATTTGCTCAACTGCTTCTTCGACAAAAGGCGTAATATGTTTTAATCCGATGTACACCTTAAATTCGATGTCGCTCTGTATTTCATTCAGACAGTTGCCGAGTGCTTCCGCCTGATTATCTGTTATTTTCGCAAGCGGAGAAATTCCGCCGATCGCCTTGTACCGTTCTTGCAGATTCTCAAGCTGCTCAGGTGCCGGTGGACGGCCTCTGCGGATATGCGTGTAATACGGTTCAATGTCCTCTTCTTTGTACGGAGTTCCGTACGCCATAACTAATAGACCCATTTTTTTCTTTGACATAATTTGCACCTCGTTTTCGTAGGTTTACTTACGTAGTTGCGCGCTATATTCATGAACAAATGCAGTCAATTTCTGCAAAGTTGCCGGTTGTACTTCTGGGAATACGCCGTGACCGAGATTGAAAATGTGGCTGCCGTGTTCGACGCCTTGCTCAACAATCACTTTTGCGCGTTCTTCGATAATATTCCAGTCAGCAAGCAAAAGAGATGGATCCAAGTTACCTTGTAATGTCTTCGTCAATCCGCGCTCACCCGCTTCTTTAATTGACAAGCGCCAATCGAGTCCAACAACGTCTACAGGTAGATCATGCCATTCATTCGCCAAGTGGCTTGCACCAACCCCGAATGTGATCAAAGGTACATTCAACTCGCGAAGCTCATTGAAAATACGCGTCATAACAGGTTTGATGAAAATTCTATAATCCTGGACATTCAATGCGCCAACCCATGAATCAAACACTTGGATTGCCATCGCGCCAGCTTCTACTTGTGCTTTAATCGATGTAATGATTGTGTCGCCTAACTTATCCATTAATGCAAACCATGCTTCAGGTTCTGATACCATGAACGACTTCGTCAAATTATAGCTTTTCGAAGGTCCGCCTTCGATCATATAGCTTGCAAGCGTAAATGGTGCGCCTGCAAAACCGATTAACGGAACAGTCAATTGCTCTTTCAATATTTTAATCGTATCCAAAACGAACGGGATATCATCTTCTGGAGATAGTTCCCCTAGATTATGAACGTCTTGCACGGAGCGGATCGGATTGGAGATTACTGGACCAACGCCCGCTTTGATTTTCACATCCACGCCGATTCCAGGCAGTGGTGTAACGATATCTTTGTATAAAATCGCCGCATCTGTATTGTATTGGTCAACAGGAAGCTTTGTCACGTATGCACAAAGTTCCGGCTGGTGCGTAATTTCTTCAAGGGAGTATTTTTCTTTTATTTTACGGTATTCAGGTTGTGAACGGCCCGCCTGCCTCATGAACCAGACTGGTGTATGGTCAACTTTTTCGCCTTTTGCCGCTCGAAGAAGTGTATCGTTAAATGTTGTCATAAAATCGATTCCCACTTTCCATTAAGTATTCTCTAATTTGTTTATTCGATTTCAAATATATCGTTTCCTATTTGGAATGTATAGTGTTTGCCTTGTTTTGTCACGAATTTGTAGGTCTTTTACAAAGTTGTCGCCACCATTTCGACAATGTTTGTTTTAATTATCACATTAAGGGAAAATATGAGTAGTATCTACTTCACTAGGAGGTTTTGGGAATGTATATGTATATGACAACCGGAACAAGAGATTTTATGGAAAAGATTAAAGATAAGTATATGGATGAACAAATGTTGCTTATGCATGGCAGCGGCCAATCGCTCCTTGTGCATGAAACAGAAGCAAAATCCGTTTTTCAGACACCGAGACGTTATGAAGTGATCAGTTCTGCTGGACAATTAAGTGATGAAGGCTTTTTCGCTTTCAATAACGTTACCGTAACAGATGAAGGACGTCCCGTCTTTGAACACCGTTTTTCCATTATGGACGAAAAACTGACTGCACAATCAGGATTCATTGCTTTCCGTTTATTGCGTCCACTTAATTCAGACACGTACATTGTCCTGACAGAGTGGGAGCAATCGACCGATTACGACCGTTGGCACAATTCAGCCGCTTTTGCCGCTTCCAACCATTCAACGGACTTAAAGCAATTCTCTGACAGCACAACGCATATCTTCTCAAGCGCTCCATATGTTACGACCTATGTTGCTAAACCCGAAGAAGCCGTTTAAACAAAGACCTGTCACATTGCGACTCTCTCAGCGTATTGCTATAATTGTGAATGTACAAATAATACGTTTTGAGAGGGGTAATCGAATGAATGAACAATTATTCGAAAAGTTGGACTTGGCGTATGAAGAGATGGTCATCATCCGAAGACATCTCCATATGCATCCAGAATTATCATTCCAAGAAGTGAACACAGCGCAATTCATTCATGATTTCTATGCACAGCTTGGGATTGAAGTGAAAGCCGGTGTCGGTGGAAACGGAGTTGTTGCACGTGTAAAAGGCGCACGTCCCGGTAAAACGGTAGCATTGCGTGCTGATTTTGATGCTTTGCCGATACAGGATGAAAAGGATGTCCCTTACAAGTCGACAGTTCCAGGCGTCATGCACGCTTGTGGCCATGACGGTCACACCGCCACTCTTCTGCAATTGGCTAAAGCCATATTTGAAATTCGTGAACATTTGACTGGTGAGTATGTTTTCATCCATCAGCACGCAGAAGAATTTGCTCCAGGCGGCGCGGTTTCAATGATCGAAGATGGTTGTTTGGACGGTGTAGACGTCATTTTTGGTACACATCTATGGTCCCTTATCCCTTTCAACACGATCGAATATAGATCTGGCCCCATTATGGCAGCAGCTGATCGATTTGATATCGTCATTCAAGGAGCTGGAGGGCATGGAGCTGCACCCCATCAAACGAAAGATGCGATCGTCATTGGTGCCCAGCTCGTAACGAATCTACAACAACTAGTGGCAAGACGCGTCGATCCAATCGAATCTGCTGTATTGTCTGTCGGCTCATTCATTGCGGATAACGCATTCAATGTCATTGCCGATTCCGCAAAGATTGGTGGTACTGTTCGTTCATTCAGCCCGGATATACGCGATCTGATGGAACGTGAAATGGAAAGAGTCGTTAAAGGGACAGCAATCGCTAATGATTGTACAATCCAGTTCAATTATTTCCGTGGTTATCCTGCCGTAGTCAATCATCCAGCAGAGACGGAATTCCTTAAAGGAGTCGCCGAATCCATTCCGGGTATTCACGCAGTGGAGGAAAGTAAACCACAAATGGGCGGTGAGGATTTCGCCTATTATTTAGAACACGTTCCTGGCACATTCTTCTTTACCGGTGCACAGATTGCAGAACCATATCCTCACCATCATCCGAAATTCGACTTTGAAGAGAAGGCAATGTTGCTAGCTGCGAAAACGCTCGGTGCAGCTGCACTTGACTACCAAGCAACGTAATACCTATGCCAAATGGCTTGTTCAATAGTTTGCACTACTTTACAACGTAGAAGATGGATTGCCCTTATTCCTATGGCAATTCATCTTCTTTATCGTATTTGCACTTTTTTCATCTCTACGCAAATCCTATTAAACAAGCCTTTACAAGCGTAAAATTAACTAAATAACTTTAATAGTTCAAATTATTCATGAAAACGCTTGCATTTATCTAATAATGTCATATAATACAAATAAGGGATAGTAATACGGAGGAGGTGTAAATTGGAAATGGAAGAACAAAAAAACATTTACTTTATATCCTTTGACACCTTAGCATTGCATCCGTTGACGTCTGGCAACAAAATATTTACACGAGTAATTGAGCGGGATAAAACTTTTGTAGTCTCTCAAAAGCCACTACATATCGTGACTCGTTCTTGTAATTACTATGGCAGTAGTCTTGAACGCGCGACGCTTACCTCACACAATGTATTAGGCAAAATGCACAAAGTACCAATTATGATGGCGAACGCTTACGGTGTGCCATGTATTTTTATACCGATAATGTCACCTGCCTCCAATCAGAACGCCTGGATTTCGTACCATGCCGTGCAAAATTTCACAAAAGACGGAATGGATACTATCCTAACATTGGAGAACGGCGAAAAGCTTACGCTCAACGTCTCCATAGCAACTTTCTATCGACAATATTCATTGGCAAGATTGATAGAAATCGACTTTTTGAAGAAACAAAAACGAATGGACAGATCGACGTATTTGTTTCCATCAAAAAAATCGAAGGAGGTCCAGGAATCTCAAGACATCAATTATAAAAAGAATGTTGATCGTCAAGAAGATCCTGAAAATCCTGAAGAGCCCGACGCAGTTACTTAATTAGATGCGATTTGGTGGGAGTCACCTACGTTGGTAAAGTACAAGTGAAGAAGTTCTTCAGTGCGGTTTCGTAAGCGGACATTTAAGTAACGACGGTGGTCTTCAAAGCCACTATTAATAAAAATATAATCCGTAAACATACTATCCCTCGCTTTTCGAATTACTTTCATGTTGTTGCGTTTTAGGAAAAATGTTGTTTCTTGTAATTCTTTTTGTACTCTCAAGATTGCTGTATCGATGATTTTAAGATAAGGGCCCTTCAATTTGAAGGTGCCTTTTTCAATTTCTGCGCGGTCTAGTTCTAATACGGTTAACAGTAATGGCAAGTAAATCATGTTTTCAAAATGCGGCAGTGCCTTCACTGGGATTAAAGGCATGACGTACTCCCTCCTCATTAGGAACGTTTGTTCTTATTATACGCATTGACCAAAGAAAAGGCAATATGGTTTTAGAGGTAATTATAGGGAGTGTTGAATGTTGATTTACGCTTCAGGCGGATTTAAAAAGCAGCACATCCGCTTTCTTGGATGTGCTGCTTATATTACATTTTCACGCTATGGGGAATACTTTATAATTCTTGCTCAAAAAGCTTTGCTTTTTTCGCAAAAGCCGTTCTTCGTGACGGCTTTCATTACGACTTTTGATCTTCCATATAATAAACACTTGTAACTTTCCACTCACCGTTTTCTTTCGCGAATACTGTTACTTGGCGACCTGTACGTGCTGTTTCGAGGCCGGAAGATTTCTGTTTCAGTTTCGTATCCAAGTTGGAAAATACTTGCGCTTCGTCTTCCGCATATTTGACGATTGTAACATCTTTAGCTTCGCGGCTTATTTCATACTCACTAAATATCCCTTCGACATATGTCTTTTCTTCATCGATTGTGAAGCTTTTTGGCTCTTTAGAAAGTGTGCTCATATATTCATCAATGTCTTCGTTGTTAAAAGCATGGATATACGTGTCGAACGAGTCCATTAAAGCGATTTTCTCTTGTGCTGGGACGTTTGCAGCCTCTTCAATTTCTCCGCCATCCATATTGAAGCCGACCTTGTTCTCATCTACACCGTGATCGATAGAGCCGTATTCGTTGACGGCTTCACCGTCATTTACTGAACCTTGTCCTGCAGAGCTATCTTCTTTATCACTGCATGCGCCTAATACTAATGCAAACGCCATCGTTCCTGTAAGTATAATCTTTTTCATTGTTTTTCCTCCTATTTACAGTGAAAAGGGGCCTTCCTGTATTTCGAGGAGGCCCCTTCTTAAAATTCAAGCGCAGTTACTTCACTTCAACCCAACCGTTTTTAATTGCTGTAACAACAGCTTGTGTACGGTCGTTGACACCCATCTTCTGCAAGATGCTCGATACATGGTTTTTAACCGTTTTTTCGGAAATGAAGAGCGTTTCACCGATCGTCCGGTTACTTTGGCCATCTGTCAATAACTGCAGTACTTCACATTCGCGCTTCGTCAATAAATGCAACGGGCGACGAATATCATTTTGTTGGAAAGAACCTTTATGTTCTCGTTCGCTTAAGCGTCGGAATTCGGTTACAAGGTTATGTGTCACTTTCGGATGTAAGTAAGATCCGCCTGCAGCGACAACTTTGATTGCTTGTACAATCGCATCCGCATCCATCTCCTTCAACATATAACCGAGCGCACCAGATTTCAAAGCATGGGATACGTAAGATTCATCATCATGTATGGAAAGCATGATTACTTTCGCGTCCGGGAATTCCTTCTTCAGGTTTTCCGTTGCTTCCACACCATTCATGCCAGGCATGTTTATGTCCATCAAAACGACATCAGGACTGAACTGGCGGTATAGATTAGTGACTTCGATGCCGTCGTCCCCTTCTCCAACTACTTCAAACGAATTTTCGAAATCGAGAATTCGTTTGACACCTTCGCGGAACAACTGATGATCATCGACAATTAAAATTTTCGTCATTTTCATTTCCCTCCTAATACCCTATTCAACAAGATTATTTTCCAGTAATGGAACGCGGAAGAACACTGTAGTACCGCTGCCAATGGATGAAATGATCTTCATCTCACCTTTGAGCAGTTCAATACGCTCCCGCATTCCAATTATGCCAAATGATTTCTCTTTAGTTTGATTTTGGTCAAAACCTATGCCATTATCCTTCACGACTATATTCATTGTATCACGAAGCCATTCTACTTTCACCCAAACATCTCTTGAATTTCCATGTTTAAGCGCATTTGATATACATTCTTGCACAAGTCGGAAGATTCCCACCTCAAAACTGGATTCAAAGCGCTTCTCTATGCCATTGTTCATGAAATGAATTGTAACATCCTTTTCATACTCCATTACGGTAGTAACGTATTTCCGAAGCGTAGGGATTAATCCAAGGTCATCCAATGCCATCGGTCGTAGATCGTAGATGATGCGACGGACTTCAAGCAATGCATTACGGACCATTTCCTTCAGTTGATTCAGCTCTGATAAAGCTTCATTAGGACCTTTTTCATTGTATGTTTTCTCAATAAGTCCAGAGCGGAGCAGAACATTCGCTAACATTTGCGCAGGTCCGTCATGGATATCACGTGAAAGCCGTTTACGTTCTTCTTCCTGCGCATGAATAATTTGAATCGCAAAATCCTGTTTCTGCCGCGCAGTTTCGAGAGCTTCTCCGACTTTTTTCAAGTCCGACGTTAAATAGCTAATAACTGTCGTCACTTGATTGACAAGCTGATCTGCACGTTCAATCGTGTCGAGAAGTGCCGCAATACGTCGATCGAGTTCATCACGCCTCACGCGCAACTGTTTCTCTTCCATCCGATTGATCGATAACCTGACAAGCAGATCATTTGCTGTTTCATACGCCTTACGGACTTCTTGCTCTGAATACTTCATGAAGTTTTTAGACACATCAGCAAGTCGCCTTCTTGAATGACGAGTCATATCTTCCAAATAATCGCCTTCTGTTATTACCCGGGAAATCTCTTCTTTAATAATACCCAGTTCGTTTTGCATCTCTTGGAAGGCTTGGCGGCTTTGCTCGCTTATAGTGAAAATATCATTTTTAGATTGATCCATCACATTGACCATATTATCGAATATATGTTCTAGATTTTGGATATCTATCGTTTTCTCTGCCAATCGAACCTCTCCTGTCCAGAAATCAAAACATGCAACGTATGCATGGTTGCAGTATTTCTAAATTACTTATACACTTTATTATTATATCATCATATAACTAAATGCGTATTACGATTGTATTACAAGTGACGGGAGTGCTGCAAATGAGAGCTGATTACAAAACAGTAAAACTTTCTGGTGAAAGTGAACTCATCATTCAAAAGTCAAAATTTTTGACATATGTCAAACGTGTCGAAACAGAACAAGCGGCTATTGATTTCATTAATGACATCAAAAAGTTGCATCATACGGCAACGCACAACTGCTCGGCATATATAATAGGAGATCATGATCAGATTCAAAAAGCGAATGATGACGGTGAGCCATCAGGCACCGCAGGATTTCCTATGCTCGAAGTACTAAAGAAGCAAGGATTAAAAGATACAGCCGTTGTCGTCACCCGCTATTTCGGCGGCATCAAGCTAGGCGGCGGTGGTTTAATCCGCGCTTATGGCCGAGCCACAACAGAAGGCATTGCTGCAACCGGCGTAGTAGAACGCAAGCTCCATCAGCTCATGAACGTAGCCATCGATTATAGTTGGCTCGGCAAAGTGGAGAACGAAACAAGACAGTCTCCCTATCCCCTTGTCGAGATCGTCTATGAAGAGGACGTCCGTCTCCTGATAAATGTTCCAATAGCAGAAACTGAACAATTCGTCGAATGGATGACTGAAATAACAAGCGGCCAAGCTGAAATCTCTTCTCTTTCTACATCTTTCTTGGAATTTGATAACTGATAACTGTGTACGTGTCGGAAATTTAATAGTATAATGATGAAAGTTGACGTTTATTCGTATTTTTCAAACAAGCTAAAAGTTTTTATCGCGTCAGTTTCTATCACAATAAATTTGCTTGGGGTCAAACTCCAGGCTGATGCTGGGGGCTTCTATGTAAATGAAAAGAACAGATTATAAAAAATTTAAAAAGAAGACGTCAAAGTCACGGTTGGCCATCAAGATCGGCCTTGTAATGGCATTCTCTTGTCTCCTGATTGTTTCAGCTTATGCATTATCTTTACAAAAAAAAGCCGAACAAGCTGTAGATCGAGCATATGAAGCAGTGCCTGAGACGCCAAAATCAGAAATTAGGGGCGAAGCAAAAGTGGAACCCGCTAAAGATAATGTCTCTGTGCTGTTAATTGGAGTAGATGACAGTGAGGCACGCCAACTCGGCGATAGTAGTAGCCGATCGGACGCTCTACTCGTAGCGACTTTCAACCCTGAAGAGAAGTCAGTCAAACTATTAAGTATTCCCCGAGATTCGTATGTCTACATTCCAAAAGTAGGTTATAAAGATAAAATTACACATGCACATGCCTTCGGTGGAACGCATGCTGCAATTGAATCTGTTGAAGAAATGCTCGATATCCCGCTTGATTACTATGTGAAGATGAACTTCAACGCGTTCATTGAAGTCGTTGACGCACTTGGTGGTGTTGAAGTTGACGTCCCTTATGACCGTCTTGAAAAAGATGAAAATGACAAAAATGCAATCCAGCTGAAAAAGGGTTTGCAAGTGTTAGACGGCAGACACACATTGGCACTCGCAAGAACGCGGAAATTGGACAGCGATATTGAACGTGGAAAGCGCCAGCAAATGATTTTGCAGGCGATTATAAAAGAAATGGTGTCTGTTAAGTCCATCACGAAATATGGAGATGTCATTGAAGCTGTTGGAGACAACATGAAGACGGATATGACTTTCAAAGAAATGACGTCTTTCTGGGAATATGCCAAAGACGGTATGCCTAAAATTGACACACTTTCATTACAAGGATATGACGATTGGTCGACAGGAATCTACTATTATAAGTTGAATGATAATGATTTGGAGAATGTGCAACAGATTCTTAAATCACATTTAGGATTAATGCCTGACTCTTCGACGTTAACTGACAGTAATACGAACACGATTGGAACTGTGGACGAAACTGCTGAAGGTGGCAGTGATTTCAACGATTGATAACAAAAAGCCATTCCATTCGATTACATTCGACGGAATGGCTTTTATAGTGTAAAACGGCGTTGTGCATATACTATGCACAACGCCGTTTCTATTTTAATCAATGTTTATTTTCCAATCATCCGGACAAGATTCAATAGAGGACGGTAATTTGTACCTGCTAGTCCGATGATTTCAACGAACAGTTCGACAGCGATCAGAATGACGATTGCGAGCACGATCGCTCCCCACACAGTAGCTTGCGAGAAGATGACAGCTGCAACACCAAACAGTATTGCCAATCCGTAAATAATAAGTACTGTCTGTCTATGTGAAAATCCTGCACGTAACAAACAATGATGCAAATGCGATTTGTCAGGCGCTGATACCGGTTGTTTCATCCGAATGCGGCGAACGATTGCGAAGAATGTATCTGATATCGGAACACCGAGTATGATAATTGGGATAACAAGTGATACGACAGCAATGTTCTTAAACCCGAGCAGAGCCAGAACAGCAATCATATAACCGAGAAACAGCGATCCTGTATCTCCCATGAAAATTTTTGCGGGATGAAAATTAAAAAACAGAAATCCGAGTGAACTGGCTGCTAATATGGAAGCCGTCGCAATAACGAAAACATCGCCCATAATAACTGCCATGACAGTAATGGAAATAAGTGCAATTGTCGATACACCAGCCGCAAGTCCATCTAGACCGTCAATCAGGTTGATGGCATTAGCAATTCCGACAATCCACAAAATTGTAATGGGTATACTGAAATAACCAAAATCAAACTGTCCATAAAAAGGCAAGTTAATAAAATTAATTTGCAAGTCGCCATATGTCACAACGACGAGCGCCGCAGCAATTTGGCCTAACATTTTTGCTTTTGCAGTAATATCGAGCATATCGTCCAAGAAGCCAATAATGATGATGATGACTGCACCGATGAGAATGCCCATTGCGTGGTCATCTTGGGGGCGTAATATGAGATAGCCGACAGCAAATGCGCCGAATATTGCCAGTCCGCCAATCCGCGGCATTACAGCCGCATGCACTTTACGATAATTCGGATGGTCGACTGCCCCAATCCTATATGCAAATTTCATGACGAGCGGAGTTAGTATGATGGCAGCTACAAATGCAGCAGCCATTGCAAGGAATAACATGTCCTTCCTCCCCGATTATAATAATGATTTAGTTAGCCACAAGTAGTATAGCATATTCAGTAGCAGAAAGCATTCAAGTTAGCCAAACAACACAGTTGAATCTACTATACCCTCTTTTCGTGAAGACTATCCTTAATCTACTAATCCCATTTATTCAATCAAGGTAGTCTTTTCTACGATAGTTTGATAAAATGGAACCGTATCCTTTTTAGAAGGATAAAGATAAAGGAGCGTCCACTACTATGTTATCAATTTTCAAACGTTCAAATCAAACGAGCGAAAGACAACTTCGTAAATATCGGAAAGTTGTAAAACAGATAAATGACTTGGAGTCCAAGTACGAAACACTTACAGACGAAGAACTTGCACATATGACAGAAGTTTTTAAATCACAAATTGAGGAAGGCGCAAAGATTGAGGCAATCCTTCCTGAAGCATTCGCCGTTGTCCGAGAAGCATCTAAAAGGGTGCTTGGCATGCGGCATTTTGACGTTCAACTCATTGGCGGCATGGTGCTTTCTGAAGGAAACATTGCGGAAATGCCTACAGGTGAAGGTAAAACACTTGTCGCGTCCCTACCTTCCTATTTACGCGCTTTAGAAGGAAAAGGTGTTCACGTTATTACAGTCAACGACTATTTAGCAAAACGTGACTATGAACAGATCGGACAAATTCACCGTTTTCTCGGCTTAACTGTCGGACTCAACGTTCCGATGATGCAAGGGCCTGCGAAGCAAAATGCTTATATGGCTGATATTACTTACGGCGTAGGTACGGAATTCGGTTTTGATTATCTCCGTGATAATATGGTCCAGCACACTTCGCAAAAAGTGCAACGTCCTTATCATTTCGCCATTATTGACGAAGTGGATAGTGTGTTGATCGATGAAGCAAAAACTCCGTTAATCGTTGCAGGAAAAATGCAAGCAGATGCAGATTTGCATATGATCGCTGCAAGACTTGCAAAACGTTTCAAAAAGGGTGTTCATTTCGATTTCGACGATGAAACGAAAGCGACTTCCCTCACTGATGAAGGAATCGAGCAAGTCGAAAAAGCATTCGGTATCGACAATCTCTATGAACTTGAACATCAGACACTCTACCATTATATGATTCAAGCGGTGCGCGCTTTTGTTATCTTTAAACGCGATGTCGATTATATTGTAAAAGAAGATAAAATCGAACTCGTCGACATGTTTACAGGACGAATCATGGAAGGACGTACACTTTCCGACGGATTGCACCAAGCAATCGAGGCGAAAGAAGGCGTGCCGATTACTGATGAAAATAAAGCGCAAGCACAAATTACAATTCAGAACTACTTCAGAATGTATCCAAGCTTAAGCGGGATGACTGGAACTGCAAAAACACAAGATAAAGAGTTCCGGGAAGTTTACAATATGGAAGTTATACAGATCCCGACAAACCGCCCGCGTGCAAGAATTGATTCAGCTGACAAAGTATTTGTTACAATTGATCAGAAATATAATGCAGTTGCACAAGAAGTCGCACGACGTCATGAAACAGGACAACCTGTCCTTGTCGGAACAACTTCGATTTTGCAGTCAGAAAAAGTGGCTGAGCATTTAGATAAACAGAAACTGAAATATCATCTGCTCAACGCGAAAAGTGTCGAGCAAGAAGTGGATCTCATTTCTCAAGCCGGTCAACACGGACATATTACCGTCGCGACAAATATGGCTGGACGCGGTACGGATATCGTACTAGGAGAAGGTGTCGAAGAGAATGGCGGGTTGTTCGTTCTAGGTACTGAAAAGCACGAAAGCCGTCGCATCGACAATCAGTTGCGTGGACGTTCTGGTCGTCAAGGCGATCACGGCGAAAGCCAATTCTTCCTTTCTCTAGAAGATGACATGTTCAAGCGTTTTGCAAAAGATGATATCGAAAAGTTCACCAAAAAAGTGAATGCGGACGAAGACGGGCTTATTAAGAACCCTGAAGTTAACGAATTGACGGAGCGTACACAGCGTATCGTTGAAGGTGCACACTTCTCCATGCGTGAGTACAACTTAAAACTGGATGATGTTATCAATGACCAGCGTGGTGTACTTTATTCTTTACGTGATAAAGTTCTTGAACGGGAGAATCTATTTGAACAGTTGAAAACGATGGTGTCTGAAGCAGCTGAGTTCGTCGTTTATGACAGTTGTCCTGAGGATGAAACGCCGGATAACTACAACTTTGAACGCATCGAGCGGACAATGGATGCTTTGTTACTCGAACCGGTTTCTTTGTCTCATAGTTTCGAGCGTCCGGCTGACATTTTGAAAGCCTATAAAGAACCAATGGAACAACTGTTTGATTATCTAGACCTCTTCGCTGATAATGAACAGGTGAATGAAATCATTCCACAAGTCATGTTAAGCCATATCGATACGATGTGGGTGAAACATTTGGAAGTGATGGCACGTCTAAAAGAAGGAATCGGCTTGCGTTCGTATGGACAGGAAGATCCTATGCGTATTTATCAACGTGAAGGACTGCAACTGTTCGGAACGCATTATCAAAAACTTCGTCGTAACATTGCATCTGAAGTTATCGGCTTCATGAAGCTAATTTCACAACAACAGGAGGTACACGAATCATGAAACTTTTCTCTATGTTTAAGAAAACCGAAAAAACTGGTGCAGATAGTACTATCAACTCCGATGAAATACTGGAAGGTAGCGCAAAATCCGAAGGAACCGAAGAAGTCGAAACGACACTGTCCTTTCATCCCCAATGGGCGCTTTCACAAGAACAGGAATATGTATTCCGTTTCCTATCCAATGAACTTGAGCCTTTGAAACCGAATCAGATTTCTTTGTCAGGGATTGACATTGATGTTGAACCGGCAAATGGCAGCTGGCTCGTCAAATCGTTTTTCCGTTCTTCTTTGGACCAGGCGATTACTGTCGGTTCAGTTGAATTGATGTTGCTTGATGCAGAAGGACAGACATTAGCTTCCCAAGAATTCGATTTAAATGAACTTGGTGAAATCCCTGCACGAAGCGCGCGTCCTTGGGTATTCGTCTTCACGAAAGAAAACACGTTTGCAGAAGTGCCGCCCGCTGAAAATTGGAAGCTTGCTTTCAACGTCCAGTCGATGGTGCCACACAAACTTGAACTGGAACAAGCATGGGAAGACGGTCTTTCTACAGAGCAAAAAGAGGCTCTTGCAAAAGCTGTCGAAGGTATGCCAAAACTGAAGCCACGCGAAGTAAACTTTGCAGGATTCCAAGTTGTTAAGCAAGAAGACGGAAGCATTGCTGCATCCATCTTCATTCGTAACGGACACTCAAAACAAATTAACATTGAAAAGTTACCTTTGGAATTGATTGATGCAACTGGTGAAATCGTTGCAAAAGGATCATTCGATCTCGCTCCGCTTTCAGTGAAGGCGAACACATCGAAGCCTTGGACGTTCATCTATCCAAAGGAAATGGTTACAAAAGAAGAGCCAGACTTCTCCCGCTGGACGATTCGCGTTCCTCAATAACTGTATAATGAAAGAAGCCGTGTGTTTGCGGCTTCTTTTTTTGCGTGTTTATAATGGAATAGCGATGGATGGGGTGTATCGAAACGTAAACGTGGCGTATCGAAACGTAACTGCTTCGTATCGAAATGTAGACGACGTATCGAAACGTAAACGCGGCGTATCGAAACGTAACTCCGCGTAACGAAACGTAACTGCTTCGTATCGAAATGTAGACGACGTATTGAAACGTAAACGCGGCGTATCGAAACATAACTCCCGCGCAACGAAACGTAACTGCTTCGTATCGAAACGTAGGCGCCGTATCGAAACGTA